>NZ_JBIVHY010000002.1:308630-562380 GCF_044749445.1 Pseudomonas sp. NPDC089408 | reverse complement strand
CCCCCCCCCCCCCCCCCCCGCCCCCCCCCCCCCCCCCCCCCCCCCCCCCCCCCCCCCCCCCCCCCCCCCCCCCCCCCCCCCCCCCCCCCCCCCCCGCTCCTACAGGGGCAGCATTCCATCAGGCGACGCTCAGTTTTTTTCGGCTCGCTCCCGCAACCCTTTCAGAGTATTGAACGGCGCATCCACCACAAACTTGTTGGCCACCATCGCCGGCACGCTGCCACCTGGCTCGGTGTGCACCTGGTAGGTCACTTCAGTGCTGTCACCCTTGGGCACCAGCTTCCAGAAGCCTTCGACTTTCGCCACCCGCACAAAGCCTTTTTCCTCCGGCAGATAAGTCGGCTCTTCTTTCAAGTTACGGGTCAGGCTGCCATCTGCCTCCTTGACGGTGGTGATATGCAGCACGGAATCACGCGGCGTCACCGGCCATGGCGTATTGAACTGGGTATAGGTCCAGCTTTGGTCACCGTCATGCTTGAGCAGCTTCTGCGACTTGCATTCGTGAATCCATGCACAGGCCCCGGATACGTCTTCCTGCAGCGCCTCGACCTTGGCCAGCGGCGCCTTGATTACGGTCACACCGCGATAGGCCTTGTACTTGGACCCGGCCACTTCGCTGAGGGATACCTTGATCCCCTCCTCGTCCTTGGCCACTTGCCAGTTTTCGGCCCAGGCCGCAGGCGACAGCAGAACACCCACGCCACACAGCAGTGCAATACGCTTGAACGATCTCATCATGTTTATCCTTGTTGTCGAAGATCCAGCCGATTACGCCGCCGTCATCTGCTCCCACCAGCCAAGAATCCTGATCGCCTCGTCACGGTCACTGCCGCACACCTCGGCATCCGCCTTGAACCCGCCACACACTGCCGGCCGCTCAGGCTTGCCGAACAGGTCGCAGAGGTTGGCTGCAGTCAGGTGCAGGCAGCGCTCGCCCGCCGGCTTGCCATTGGGCATGCGCGGCATGGCAGAGGTGATGGACGGGGCAATGCAGCAGGCACCGCAGCCCTCACGGCAGTTCATGGCTATTCACCAAAATCAGGACTCCCTGGAACAAAACGGGACGAACGTCCCTGGATAGTAACCGCTCAAACAGGCGTTTGAAATTGCTGGCACGATGAAATGTGCCGTGACCCTGCAGTCAGTTTGCGCCTACTGGCGATACTCGAAATCGATGGCCGCCCCTTCCACGTCATGACGGCTATCATTGCGCAACTGCAGCTGCATTTCGTTGTTGATAAGCCGACCATTG
Organism: Pseudomonas sp. NPDC089408; assembly: GCF_044749445.1. Classification (NCBI taxonomy): domain Bacteria; kingdom Pseudomonadati; phylum Pseudomonadota; class Gammaproteobacteria; order Pseudomonadales; family Pseudomonadaceae; genus Pseudomonas; species Pseudomonas sp. NPDC089408. The sequence continues at coordinate 561,128 of NZ_JBIVHY010000002.1, read as the reverse complement.
AGCTGGAACGGGCTGTCGCTGGTCTCTGGCTTATCGGCAAACATTGGAGGCAGCAAAGGTTTGCGACGCTGGATGGGCGAAGGTGTACCTACATTCGGCTCAAGGTTGTCGACCATATCGGTTGGCAGGCTGAGGTCGAGCTTTGCCTTGGGCAATGGCTTGGCAACTGCCTTGCTGACCGGCTTGTGCGCAGGCTTGGCCTTGCTCTTGACGGCCGGCTTTGCCGCCGGTTTCTGCACAGGCTTGGCTGCCGGTTTTTTCTGCACCGGCTTGCCCTGGGCTGGCTGCGCCTGGCTGGCCGGCGGCGCAGCCAAGGCCGCGCCGCCCGCATAGCAGAACGGCGCAAGGCACAGGATCAGAACAATACGGCGTAAGGCATTCATGGCAAATGGACAGACTGACAGGAAAGGTGCGTATGCTCTCTGTTCCACAGGCTGCTGGCAAGCCTTACAAAAGTGTGAGTGCAGGCTCCCGGCACAACTGTTGTGCCAGCAAACCCAGCGTAATCACAGCGCGCTCGGCCTCTTTGTTCCACGGAATGCCGCAATTAAGGCGGATACAGTGGTTGAACTGCTCTGTGTTACTGAATATGAGCCCCGGTGCAATGCTGATGCCCTGCTCCAACGCGCGCACATGCAGCTCTTGCGTATTGACCCGCCCGGGCAGGCTCACCCAAAGGATGAAACCGCCGGTTGGCCGGGTCATCTGGGTACCTTCGGGGAAGTGTTGCTGCACCGCCAGCTGATAGGCACTGAGGTTCTTGCGATACTCCTGGCGTATGTAGCGCAGGTGCCGGTCGTAGCCGCCGTTTTCCAGATAGGCCGCCACGCCCATCTGCGTCACGCTGCAGGCCGAGTGGGTAGTGAAGGTTTGCAGGCGCTGGATCTCGTCCTGATATCGACCGGCAATCATCCAGCCCACCCGCACACCGGGAGACAGGGTCTTGGAGAAGCTCGAGCAGTAGATCACCCGGTCGAGCCGGTCGAAGGCCTTGAGCGCCTTGGTCTTGCCCTGCTCGAACATCAGCTCGCCGTAGATGTCGTCTTCGATGATCTGGATATCGAAGTCCGATGCCAGGCGCAGCAGCTGTTTCTGCCGCTCCTCAGGCACCGTGCCTCCCAGCGGATTACTCAGGCGCGCCGTCAGCACCAGGGCCTTGATCGACCACTGGTTGGCCGCCAGCTGCAAGGCTTCGAGGCTGATGCCGGTGGACGGGTCGCTGGGGATCTCGATCACTTTCAGGCCCAGCAAGTCCGCCAACTGCAGCAAGCCATAGTAGGTGGGCGACTCGGCGGCAATCAGGTCGCCGGGGCGGGTCAGCACGCGCAGCGACATCTGCAGCGCATCGACACAGCCATGGGTCACGATCACTTCACGCGGGTCGACCAGCACGCCAGCGTCGCGCATGCGAATGGCGATCTGCCGGCGTAGCGGCTCGAAGCCTGGGCTAAACATGTAGCTGAAGGCACGCGGGCTATGGAAGCGCGTCACTTTGGCAATCTGCTGGTGCAGGGCGCGCACTGGCAGGTAATCGACATGCGGTACTGCGGCACCGAACGGGAATACGCCGTCGCGGCGTGCTTCAGTCAACACCTGCTGGATGATGCTGGCCCGCGTTACCAGGCCAGGGCGCTCCACCCTGGCGATGTCCGGGGTTTGCGCGGTCAGGGCCGGGGTCTGGTGTACGTAGTAGCCCGACTGCGGTCGCGCCCGGATCAGCCCTTGGTCTTCGAGGTTGGCATAGGCCTGCAACACCGTGGCATGGCTGACATTGAGCTGGGCGCTCATCTTGCGCACGGAGGGTACCCGCTCGCCTGGCTGGTAGACACCGCGACGGATGTCATCGGCCAGTTGCTGGGCGATACGCTGGTACAGCAGCAGGTTGGTCATGGCTGGATCTCGACGCGCGGACGGGCTCGTTATTCTTGTGCGACTCACTGACGGTAGAGGATACCGTAACAGTTGCAAAGTGTACTGGGACAGATGGCAGGGTCGCCACAACATCTTAGGCGCCTGTGAGATCGAGCGCCGCGGGTGTTCGCCGAAACATTTTCTGCGCCTATGAGATCGAGCGCCGTCCGCGCGGCGCTTCGCGGCTAAAGCCGCTCCTACGTTTGTTTCTGGCCAGTATCGCCTGTGCCAGGCGCGCGCGACCGCCTTGTTCGTACGACGCGATATCGAGGCATGCGCCAAGGCGTTCGCGCGCAAATCCCACAGGAATGATTGGCCCGAAACAAACGTAGGAGCGGCTTTAGCCGCGAAGCGCCGCGCGGGCGGCGCTCGATCTCATAGGCGCAGAAAATGTTTCGGCGAACACCTGGCGGCGCTCGATTTCACAGGCGCTGATGGAGTCGAGGCGAGCCCCCACCCTCAGCGCGCGGGCGCGAGCTTGCCTTTTTCATCGGAAAACACAATCTCGACCCGGCGGTTCTGCGCCCTGCCCCGCTCCGAAGCATTGGCCTCGATCGGGTACTGGTCGCCATAACCTTCCACCTGCAGGCGCTTTTCGTCGATGCCCAGGTCCACCAGCATATCGGCCACGGACTGGGCCCGATCGCGCGACAGCTTGACGTTGTCCTCGGGGGCGCCGGTACTGTCGGTATAGCCCTCGATACGCACCACCCGGCGCGGGTTCAGTTGCAGGAACTGCACCAGCTTGAGCACGGTCCGGCTGGCAGAGTTCTTAAGGTCGGCACTGCCAGTGTCGAACAGCACGTCACCCAGGGTCATTACCAGGCCACGGTCGGCCTGTTCCGAGGCCAGCGCAGCAATCTGCGACTCGACCCACTTGCCCTGCTGCTGCACGCTGGCCAACTTGGCCTCGCGCAATGCCAACTGCAGGCGCTGACGCTCCAGATCGAGCTTGGCCTGGCGCTCCTGGCTCAGCGCCAGCTTGGCATGCTCGCTGGCAATTTCACTGTAGCGCTGGCTGAGGTAAGCGTAATGGCGCACATCGGAGCCGGTGCCGATGTAGCTGGACAGGCGCTCGGCGCGGGCCAGCGACTCACCCGCACGAATCACGTCACGCGGCGCACTGCGCAACACGTCAGAATCATCCTTGACCTTCTGGAAGGCGGCAGTGGCATCATCCAGTGCAGCGCTGCTGCGCTGGCTGGCGCAACCTTGCAAGCCCGCCGCCAGCATCAGCAAGGCCATTACGGCCAATGGCGAACGGCGGCTCATGGCTGCACCTCCAGCTGCTTGCGCAAACGCTTGACCCGCGACTGCAGCAACTGCAATTGCTCTTCGCTCTTCTGGTTCAGCACTTGGGCTTCGGCCAGGCGTGCATCCAGCTCGGCCTGCTCGGCGCGCATGCGCGCATCGCGGTAGTCTTCAGTCAGCATGTTGCTCTTGGCCCGGGCCAGCTTGTCTTCCGCCAGCTTCAGCGTTTCGACCTGCTCGGTGGCGCCAACGGCCCTGGCCTGCTCAAGCGCCTGCTCGGAAATGCGCATCTGCTCGACAGGGGCCGGGTCATTGGCGCAGCCAGCCAGGCCGAGCACGGCCAGGGCAAGGATTAGTGGTTGGGTTCTCACGCAATCTTCCTAGTGTTTGGGGGCGTCCGCCGGTACCTGCAACTGCGATTTCCAGCGCTCGACATTACGTTGCAGCACCGCCTCTGACGCACCGGAGATCGGCAATTCTGTCAGTTTTTTCGCCAATTGCCCACGCAACCAGCTGTCATTGCAGGCGGAATTGTGCGACAGCGCCAGGTACAGCCCCGGGCGATCCACCGGCAGGCCGCGGGCGATCAGGTCATCGCTCATGCCCAGGCTCTGCGCCATGGCCATGCCGGAGTAGCGGCCTGCCAGCACATAATCCACCTGGCCGAGCACCAGCTTCTGGAACGCCTGGGTCAGGTTTTGCGCCGGCACCAGCTTGAGCTGGGCCTTGGCGAAAGCGGTAAACGCCGGGGTCAACCGCGCGCGCTCGGACAAGCTGCCCTGGTAGCGGGCCAGATCGGCCGGGCCGTCGAAGGTCAGTTCGGCATCGTGGCGGGTCCACACCAGGTACTCGTTGAGCTGCAATGGCGGGTGGATGTAATCCAGCGCAGTCAGTTGCTCCACCTGCATGGGGGTGTCCAGCAGCAGGTCCATGCGCCCGCTGCGCACTTCTTCCAGTGCCTGGTCGCGGCGGCCGGCATTCAGCACCTCAACCTTTACGCCCAGCTCCCCAGCCACCTGGCGCAACAGGTCGACGTTGGCGCCGATCAAGTGTTTCGGGTCTTTTGGGTCTTGCCACGAATAGGGCGGCGCATCCGGGCTGCCGGTCGCCACCAGGCGCTCGCACTTGCCTGCTGCCGTAGCCAGCGGTGACATCAACGCCGCCATGCATGCCAGCACCCTGCCCGCTCCGTGCAACGTCATTCCTCACTCCTTAGCCCATAAAAAAACCCGCCCCTCAAAACGAGGGCCGGGTTCTTTATAAGTGAAGCAGCCGGATCAGACCAGCTTTTCCAGCTCCGGAACCGCTTCGAACAGGTCAGCGACCAGACCGTAGTCGGCCACCTGGAAGATCGGCGCTTCTTCGTCCTTGTTGATCGCAACGATCACCTTGGAGTCCTTCATGCCGGCCAGGTGCTGGATCGCGCCGGAGATACCGACGGCGATGTACAGCTGTGGCGCAACGATCTTGCCGGTCTGGCCGACCTGCATGTCGTTCGGCACAAAACCGGCGTCGACGGCGGCACGCGAGGCACCCACGGCAGCACCGAGCTTGTCGGCCAGGCTGTACAGGTGCTTGAAGTTGTCACCGTTGCCCATGCCACGGCCGCCAGACACGACGATCTTGGCAGCGGTCAGCTCTGGGCGGTCGGACTTGGCCAGTTCTTCGCCGACGAAGGCCGAAATGCCGGCGTTGTGGGCAGCGCCAACAGCTTCAACGGCAGCCGAACCACCTTCGGCAGCGACCGGGTCGAAACCGGTGGTACGCACGGTGATGACCTTGACCGCAGCGCTCGATTGCACGGTGGCAATGGCGTTACCGGCATAGATCGGGCGCTTGAAGGTGTCGGCGGACTCGACCGAGATGATCTCGGAGATCTGGTCCACGTCCAGCTGCGCGGCAACGCGCGGCAGGATGTTCTTGCCGTTGGTGGTGGCCGGGGCCAGCACGTGGCTGTAACCAGCAGCCAGCTCGACGATCAGCGGCGCGACGTTTTCCGGCAGCACATGGGCGTAGGCAGCATTATCGGCAACCAGCACCTTGGCCACGCCAGCGATCTTGGCGGCGGATTCGGCAACGCCACCGACGTTCTGGCCAGCGACCAGTACGTGCACATCACCACCGATCTTGGCGGCAGCGGCGACAGTGTTCAGGGTGGCCGGGGCTACGGCACCGTTCTCGTATTCAGCGACAACCAGGATAGTCATTTAGATTACCTTCGCTTCGTTCTTCAGCTTCTCGACCAGTTCGGCCACCGATTTGACCTTGATGCCAGCGCTGCGGGCAGCCGGCGCTTCAACTTTGACGGTCTTGTTGGTCGAAACGAGAGAAACGCCCAGATCGTCAGGCTTGACGGTCTCCAGCGGCTTCTTCTTGGCCTTCATGATGTTCGGCAGCGACGCATAGCGTGGCTCGTTCAGGCGCAGGTCGGTGGTGACGATGGCCGGCAGGTTCAGTGCCACCGTCTGCAGGCCGCCGTCGATTTCACGGGTGACGTTCAGCTTGTCGCCGGCGACTTCGACCTTGGAGGCGAAGGTGCCCTGGGCATAGCCAGTCAGCGCAGCCAGCATCTGGCCGGTCTGGTTGTTGTCGCTGTCGATGGCCTGTTTGCCGAGGATGACCAGCTGAGGCTGCTCCTTGTCGACAACGGCTTTCAGCGCCTTGGCCACGGCCAGGGAGTTCAGTTCATCGGCAGCTTCGACCAGGATGGCACGGTCGGCGCCCAGGGCCAGGGCGGTACGCAGTTGCTCCTGGGCAGTGGTCGGGCCGACGGAAACCACGACGATCTCGGTGGCCACGCCTTTTTCCTTCAGGCGCACGGCTTCCTCGACGGCGATTTCGCAGAAGGGGTTCATGGACATCTTGACGTTAGCAAGGTCGACGCCGGAGTTGTCCGCTTTGACGCGAACCTTGACGTTGTAGTCGACCACTCGTTTGACAGCTACAAGAACCTTCATGGATTCCTCGTTACTCTCCGGTGAATAGATAGTCGCCTGGGGCAGAGCCCAGCGATGCGCGTGGGTACAAGGGCACCTCTAAAAACGTACCGGGAGGCAGTATCTTCACTGTGACCGAACAGTCTTGTCCGGACTCTTGCGACAAATACTCACGGGTCATTTCCTGTCGTGGCGTGTAAACTCCACTACAAACCGGCCTAAGCCCGCAAAACCCTGCTCCACACCTGGTCTTTAGAGGTGTACCTGCGCCCGGCTGCAAGCCTACGGCGAACGTAAAACCGCTCGTATCTTGACCGTAACACCCAATCCGGTCAATACGGCAAATCGGTCACCCTCCAGCCGCGTTCCTGTGATTTTACTGGCCTGCGGCAAATTCAAACAAACGTTTGTATTGGACCCGCCAAGTGGTGTAGATATAATGCGCGGCCAAGACAAAACGGTGTAGTCCGTCATTTGCGCAGCTACAGTTTCGCTCCCGTGATGAGCCACTGCGCGCAAGCACCCATAAGACAAAGCAACAGCACGAGCCTTGATGAGTAGGAGAGAACCTGTGGAACGCGAATACATGGAATTCGACGTGGTCATCGTCGGCGCCGGCCCGGCGGGCCTGTCCGCCGCCTGCCGCCTGAAGCAGAAGGCCGCCGAAACCGGTAGCGAAATCAGCGTCTGCGTGGTGGAAAAAGGCTCTGAAGTCGGCGCTCACATCCTCTCCGGCGCGGTGTTCGAACCGCGCGCGCTGAACGAGCTGTTCCCCGACTGGAAGGCGCTCGGCGCCCCGCTGAACACCGAAGTGAAGCGCGACGACATCTACGTGCTCAAGGATGCCGGCAGCGCCACCAAGGTGCCTGACCTGTTCGTGCCCAAGACCATGCACAACCATGGCAACTACATCATTTCGCTGGGCAACCTGTGCCGCTGGCTGGCCCAGCAGGCCGAAAACCTCGGCGTGGAAATCTACCCGGGCTTCGCTGCCCAGGAAGCGCTGTTCGATGACAACGGCGTCGTCCGCGGCATCGTGACCGGCGACCTGGGTGTCGACCGTGAAGGCAACCCGAAGGACGGCCTGTACACCCCAGGCATGGAACTGCGCGCCAAGTACACGCTGTTCGCCGAAGGCTGCCGCGGCCATATCGGCAAGCAGCTGATCAAGCGCTTCAACCTGGACAACGAGTCCGACGTCCAGCATTACGGCATCGGCCTGAAGGAAATCTGGGAAATCGACCCGGCCAAGCACGAGCAGGGCCTGGTGGTGCACACCGCTGGCTGGCCGCTCGACGTAATGGCCAAGGACAACACCGGTGGTTCGTTCCTCTACCACCTGGAAAACAACCAGGTGGTGGTCGGCCTGATCGTCGACCTGTCCTATGCCAACCCGTACCTGTCGCCGTTCGACGAGTTCCAACGCCTCAAGCACCACCCGGTGATCAGCCAGTACCTCGAAGGCGGCAAGCGCATCAGCTACGGTGCCCGTGCAATTGCCAAAGGTGGCCTGAACTCGCTGCCGAAAATGGTCTTCGACGGCGGCGCGCTGATCGGTTGCGACCTGGGCACCCTGAACTTCTCGAAGATCAAAGGCAGCCATACCGCCATGAAGTCCGGCATGCTCGCCGCCGAGGCCGTCGCCGACGCACTGGCTGCCGGCAGCGAAGGCGGCGACAAGCTGAACGGCTATGTCAGCGCATTCAAGGCCAGCTGGTTGCATGAAGAGCTGTTTGCCAGCCGTAACTTTGGCGCGGCCATCCACAAGTTCGGCCCACTGCTCGGTGGTGCGTTCAACTATGTTGACCAGAACTGGTTCGGCGGCAAACTGCCGTTCACCCTGCACGACACCAAGCCGGACTACGCCTGCCTGAAGCTGGCGGCCGATTCGCAGAAGATCGACTACCCGAAACCGGACGGCAAGCTCAGCTTCGACAAGCTCAGCTCGGTATTCCTCTCCAGCACCAACCACGAAGAGGAACAACCCTGCCACCTGAAGCTGACCGACCCGAATGTGCCGATCGCCAGCAACCTGCCGCTGTACGACGAGCCGGCCCAACGTTACTGCCCGGCGGGCGTGTACGAAGTGGTCACCCAGGAAGACGGCAACAAGCGCTTCCAGATCAACGCGCAGAACTGCGTGCACTGCAAGACCTGCGACATCAAGGACCCGGCCCAGAACATCACCTGGGTTACCCCTGAAGGCGCTGGCGGGCCGAACTACCCGAACATGTAAGGCCCCCTGCCCTTGCGCTAACAAAAAGCCCCCGGTTCTCACGAGACGGGGGCTTTTTGTTGGCCCGTGTAGGAGCGGCCTCGTGTCGCGATCGGGCCGCATAGCGGCCCCAGCAATTTGTGCCGAGGCCGAGATCATGGGGCTGCTGCGCAGCCCGATCGCGACACAAGGCCGCTCCTACAAAGGCGGCGTAGTGCGGAAATCGGGACCGCTACATGTTCATTTGTCACCACACATGACCGGCATCGGCTCCGCCGCAAACACCAATGGCTCACGACGCCCGAAATACAAGGCCGTCAGCAGCCCCACCGCCCCCATGATCAGACAAAATCCGACACACACCCATGGGCTCCACGGCATCAGCGCAATCAGCGCCAGCGGCGTGGTACTGGCCCACAATGCGTAGGCCACGTTATAGGTGAAGGAAATGCCCGACACGCGAATTTCCGCAGGGAACAGGCCGACCATCACCGACGGCACCACCCCCACCACGCCACAGCTCAACCCCGCCAGCGCATAGGCCAGCCAGGTCATGCCCCACTGCCCCACCAGGCTGGCATACAACGCGCCGATACCTAGCGGTAGTAGCAGGCTGTAGAGCATCAGCGCACGCCAGGCGCCTACCCGGTCGACCAGCAGCCCGGCCAGCACACAGCCAATATTGAGGAAGACGATACCCACGCTGCTGAGGGCGAAGGTGTGCCCGGCAGTCATGCCGAAGCGCTGTTGCATCACTGTCGGGGTGATCACCACCAGCACCACCACGGCCGAAGTCAGCACGCAGGTCAGCAGCGCGGCCGGGATCAATGCCCGGCGGTGCTCGCCGAGCACACGCCGTAATGGAAACGTCACGGGTTGCGCCTGGCGCGCGCGCAGGGCCAGGAACACCGGTGTTTCGCTCAGCCAGCGACGCAACCACACACCCATCACACCAAACAGCCCGCCCAGCAGGAACGGATAGCGCCAGGCGTAGTCGAGGATTTCCTGTGGGCTGAACAGCTGCGCCAGCAGGGTCGCGGTCAACGCCCCCAGCAGATAGCCGAAAGTCAGCCCGGCCTGCAGAAAGCCAAGGGCATAGCCGCGCCGCCCGTTTGGCGCATGCTCGGCGACGAAGGTCCAGGCGCTTGGCACTTCACCGCCCACGGCGGCGCCCTGAAGGATACGCAGGGCCAGCAGGATCAGCGGCGCGGCGTAGCCAATGTCGGCGTAGGTCGGCATCACCCCGATCAGCAGGCACGGCAGGGCCATCATCAGGATGCTCAGGCTGAACACCCGCTTGCGCCCCAGGTGGTCGGCAAAGTGCGCCATCAGGATCCCGCCCAGTGGCCGCGCCAGGTAACCGGTGACGAAAATGCCGAAGCTTTGCAGCAAGCGCAGCCATTCGGGCATTTCGGGCGGGAAGAATAGCTGGCTGAGGGTTAGCGCAAAGAATACGAAAATGATGAAGTCGTAAATTTCCAGCGCGCCGCCCAACGCCGCCAGGCCCAAGGTCCGGTGGTCGCCGCGGCTGAACCGGGGCAGGCGAGCGGTATCGATGGCAGTCATGGCAGGGTCCGCAAATCGGCAAAGGGCAAAAGCATATCAAATAGCTGCCCTGTTGCACCCAATGCCAATCAGTCAGCACATTGGGGCGCTAGCGGTTGAACACCGTATGGGCGAAGTTGGCCCGTGGCCGCGGTCGCGCAGCATTGGCCGACAGGGTGCCCGGCAGCGGCAACTTGCCGACCAGCAGCGGCGCGTCAATGATCGCCATGAATGACTCGAGCGCCTCGCTATCGGGCGCCTGGGGCAGGCTCAGGCTGACCGCCTGGCGCTCGGCCTGCGACACCGCGGGCACTTTCAACTGGGCTGAGTGGTAAAGCAGGGCGTGCTGGATCTGCGAACTGACACGGCAAAAGCGCTCAAGGTCGACCCCGGCGTGGCTGGCCAGCTCGATATTGCCCAGCAACAGGTGGAAAGGCTGCAAGGCGCACTGCACCAGGCGCTGCAACTCCTCGAAGCTGTCCACGGGGGCTATCCGGTAATAGCCCAGGCCATTGAGCAGCCGCTCCAGCTGCAGGCGCTGGCACGGGTGTGCGTCGGCGATGAGGATGCGCAGGGTCTTGTTTGCCATGGACGGACCTGGGCAGTTGGGTAATGGGTGCATTCCATGACCTACTGCGCCAGTAACGGCTACTGCCAAGGCCACGCCTGGCAGCGGTCTTCTTTGATAGAAGTCGGGAAATACGCAGAAATCAAGTAATTGAGTGACGGAATTTGCAATCGTCTTTAATTCGCCACTCAGGAATCCCACTCACGCATGCGTACCCGGCAGTGCTTCATGGCATTGACGATGTGCTTTTCTACCAGGCTGCGCGAGATGCCCAGGTGCTGGGCAATCTGCTGGTGCGACAGGCCATCTAGCTTGCGCAGCAGAAAGCACTCGCGGCAGACCTTGCTCAGCTCGTTCAGCGCACGCTGCATCAGCGCCAGGCGCTGGTCAAGCTGCAAGGCGTGGGCAGGCGCGGCTGTGTGCCAGCGCTCATCACTGTCCAGCACCTCCAGTGGCTCGGCCTGACGCACCAGATGGCGCCGGTGGCGGTCGACCACCAGGTTGAGTGCGGTACGGTAGAGGAAGGCGCGAGGGTGCTCGATGCGCTCGGCGTCAGTGCGCTCCAGCACCCGCAGGTAAGCATCGTGCGCCACGTCCTCGGCGGCCTGGCGACTACCCAGACGCGCGGAAAGGAAGCCCACCAGTTCGCGATAGTAATGTTCCACGACGTTACCTGAGATCGTCCTGCCGGGACCGAGTGATGTCAACGTGCGATCTTACAAATTATAATTATTCTCAGCAAGAAGGACCAAGGTAGTTGCGATCCCTGTAGGAGCGGCCTTGCCGGGACGCCGGACCGGTCGGAAAGGGGTGCGAAGCGCCCCCGGGATTTTCGCAACACTGCACAATTGCCGGGGCCGCTTTGCGGCCCGATCGCGACACAAGGCCGCTCCTACACACGGACGCGCACCGTTTTCTAAATCCCTCCCCGCCACTTACGTCTATCTGGCACCCCCTTGGCTGGATGTCAGCATGAGACCTTTAACCACCACCCGTCGCCGTGCCCTACTCACTGGCCTTGGCCTGCTGAGCTTGGGCAGCCTGCTGGCTTGGAAGACCCTGCCCTACGGCGCCCAGCCGCTGAGCACGGTTGCCGTGACCCGCGCCGATATCGAAAGCAGTGTGACCGCCCTGGGCACCTTGCAACCGCGGCGCTATGTGGATGTCGGCGCGCAGGCATCCGGGCAGATCCACAAGCTGCACGTCGAAGTCGGCGACACGGTGAGCAAGGGTGAGTTGCTGGTCGAGATCGACCCCTCAACCCAGCAGGCGCGGCTGGATGCCGGGCGTTTCTCGATCGACAACCTCAAGGCCCAGCTGGCCGAGCAGCGTGCGCAATACCTGCTGGCCCAGCAGCAGCTCAAGCGCCAGCGCGACCTGGCCGCCGCCGGTGCCACCCGCGACGAGGACGTGCAAACTGCCGCGGCGCAGCTGAACGTCACCCAGGCACGCATCGACATGTTCCAGGCGCAGATCCGCCAGGCCCAGGCCAGCCTGCGCAGTGACGAAGCCGAACTGGGCTACACGCGCATCTACGCCCCCATGGACGGTACCGTGGTGGCCGTGGATGCCCGCGAAGGGCAAACCCTTAATGCCCAGCAGCAAACCCCGCTGATCCTGCGTATCGCCAGGCTTTCGCCGATGACCGTGTGGGCGCAGGTGTCGGAAGCCGACATCGGCAAGGTCCAGCCAGGCATGAGCGCTTATTTCACCACCTTGGCCGGCGGCAAGCGCCGCTGGGCCAGCACCGTACGCCAAGTACTGCCGATCCCGCCCAAGCCGCTGGAGCAGGCCAGCCAGGGTGGCGGCAGCCCGGCCAGCGTCAGCAATGGCAGCGCCGGTAGCCAGGTGGTGCAGTACAGCGTACTGCTGGATGTCGACAACCCGGACGGCGCGTTGATGGCCGAAATGACCACGCAAGTGTTCTTCGTCGCCGGCCAGGCCAGCCAGGTGCTGACCGTGCCGCTGGCCGCGCTGGAAGACGGTGACGGCCTGCGCCTGGCGCATGTCCTGACCGGTGACGGCAAGGTGGAACCGCGCAAGGTGCGTACCGGCCTCAGCGACCGCCTGCGGGTGCAGGTGCTGGACGGCCTCAGCGAAGGTGAACGCCTGGTCATCGGCGCCCCTGCCGTGAGTGGAGGCTGAATGAGCACACCCCTGATCGAACTGGTCGACATCCGCAAATCGTACGGCGGCGTCGACACCCCCAGGGTCGACATCCTCCACGGCATCAGCCTTGCCATCCACCCCGGCGAGTTCGTCGCCATCGTCGGCGCCTCCGGCTCCGGCAAGTCGACGTTGATGAACATCCTCGGCTGCCTCGACCGCCCCAGCGCCGGCAGCTACCGCTTTGCCGGCAAGGACGTGGCCGACCTGAACAGCGACGAGCTGGCCTGGTTGCGCCGTGAAGCGTTTGGCTTCGTGTTCCAGGGCTATCACCTGATCCCCTCGGGCTCGGCCCAGGAAAACGTCGAAATGCCGGCCATCTATGCCGGCATCGATGCCAGCGAGCGCCACGCCCGGGCCAGCGCCCTGCTCCGCCGCCTGGGCCTGGCCAGCCGCACCGGCAACCGCCCGCACCAGCTGTCGGGTGGCCAGCAGCAGCGGGTATCGATTGCCCGCGCCTTGATGAACGGCGGCCATATCATTCTTGCCGACGAACCCACCGGCGCCCTCGACAGCCACAGCGGCACCGAGGTGATGGCGTTGCTCGACGAACTGGCCAGCCAGGGGCACGTGATCATTCTGATCACTCACGACCGCGAAGTGGCGGCGCGGGCGCAGCGGGTGATCGAGATACGCGACGGCCTGATCATCAGTGACTCGGCTGCCGGGCATGCCCCGGCCAACAGCACACAAGGCCCGCAAGCCGACCAGCTGCGCCAGCGCCTGGACCGCGGCGCCACCCTGCGTGGCGCCTGGAAAGGCGAATTGCTCGAAGCCCTGCAGGCTGCCTGGCGGGTGATGTGGGTCAACCGCTTTCGCACCGCCCTGACCTTGCTGGGTATCGTCATCGGTGTGGCTTCGGTGGTAGTGATGCTGGCCGTGGGCGAAGGCAGCAAGCGCCAGGTCATGGCGCAGATGGCAGCCTTTGGTTCGAACATCCTCTACCTCAACGGCAAGCCGGCGACACTGGGCCAACCCGCCGGCACCATCACCCTGGACGATGTGGCGGCCATTGGCCAACTGCCGCAGGTCAAGCACGTGATGCCGGTGATCGGCGAAAAGCTGATGGTGCGCCATGGCAACAACAGCCAGAAGTTCTACGTAGGCGGCAACAACACCGACTTCCCGGAAATCTTCAACTGGCCGGCGGTGCAAGGCAGCTTCTACAGCGAAAGCGACGAAGCCAATGCCGCCGCCGTGGCAGTAATCGGCCAGAAAGTCCGGGAAAAAATGCTCGACCCCGGGCGCGACCCACTGGGGCAATACCTGCTGATCGGCAACGTGCCGTTCCAGGTGGTCGGCATCCTCGCCGGCAAAGGCGCCAGCTCCGGTGACCAGGACAGCGACGGGCGCATCGCCGTGCCCTACTCCGCCGCCGCAATACGCCTGTTCGGCCAGCGCGACCCTGACTACATCGCCGTCGCCGCCCTCGATTCCACCCGGGTCAACCAGGCCGAAGCCGCCATCGACCAGCTGTTGCGCCAACGCCACAACGGCCGCCAGGACTACGAACTGACCAATGACGCGGCGCTGATTCAGGCCGAAGCGCGCACACAGAACAGCCTGTCGCTGATGCTTGGCGCCATTGCCGCGATCTCGCTGCTGGTGGGCGGCATTGGTGTGATGAACATCATGCTGATGACCGTGCGCGAACGCACCCGCGAAATCGGCATCCGCATGGCCACCGGTGCGCGCCAGCGCGACATCCTGCGCCAGTTCCTCAGTGAGGCGGTGATGTTGTCGATGGTCGGCGGCCTGGCAGGCATTGTTCTGGCCCTGGCCATCGGCGGCGGCCTGATGCTGGCCGAGGTGGCCGTGGCGTTTGCCCTGCCTGCCATGCTCGGCGCCTTCGCCTGCGCCGTCGTCACCGGCATCGTGTTCGGCTTCATGCCCGCGCGCAAGGCCGCCCGCCTCGACCCGGTCAAAGCCCTTACCAGCGAATAACCCATGACATTGCCTAGCCGCATCAGCCTGTTGACCCTGTGCATTGGCCTTGCAGCCTGCAGCACGCCGCCCCCTCCCGCCAGCGGCATCGCCGCGCCCCCTACCTGGCAAGGCGAAGTTGCCGCGGCCTCGGCACACTCGCCAACGGCCCAGTGGTGGCACGCCTTTGCCAGCCGTGAGCTTGATCGCCTGGTGCAGCACGCGCTGCACAACGCCCACGACCTGGCCGCCGCCACCGCACGCGTACGCCAGGCCCAGGCCCGCGCGGTCATCGCCGGTGCCCCCTTGCTGCCCGAGCTGCAATTGGGCCTGAACGGTAGCCGGCAGCGCTTGTTGCATGGCGATGGCAATGACCAGCTCGACGTCAGCCGCAGCCAACCCACCAGCACCTCGTTCGACATGCAGCTCAGCGCCAGCTACGAGATCGACTTCTGGGGCGGCCTGCGCGCAACCCGCGACAACGCCCTGCGCAGCCTCGACGCCAGCCGTTTCGACCGCCAGACCGTGGAGCTGACCCTGGTCAGTGCGGTGGCTGACAGTTACCTGCAGGGCCTGGCCGTGGAAGAGCAGTTGCGTATCGCCCGCCTCAACCTGCGCAATGCCCAGGACGTGCTGGGCCTGGTCGAGGCACGCCAGCGCAGCGGCTCGGCCACGCGCCTGGAGCTGGCCCAGCAGCGCAGCCTGGTCGCCACCCAGCAACGCCAGCTACCGCTGCTGGAGCAGAAGTGGCAAGACACCCGGGTCACCCTGGCGACCCTGCTCGGCGACCCCGTGCAGTTGTTGCCGGCCAGTCAGGAAACGATCGCAGCCCTGCAATGGCCAGCCATTGGCAGCGGCGTCCCCAGCGCGCTGCTCACCCGTCGCCCGGACATTGCCGCAGCAGAAGCGCGGCTGGCCGCGGCCAGTGCCAACGTACAGGTCGCCCGTGCTGCCATGCTGCCCAAGCTGACCCTGGGGGCCAACCTGGGGGCGGGTGCCAACGCCTTTGCCCATTTGTTCGACAGCGCCTATTACACCCTCACCAGCGGCCTGGTCGCACCGATCTTCAATAACGGCCGGCTGCGTGCTGCCCGCGAGCTGGCCGAGGCGGAACAGGCGGAGTTGCTGGAGACTTACCGCAGCAGCATCCTGGCCGGCTTTGCCGATGTCGAGAAAGCACTGAACGCCATCCAAGGCGTGGACCGCCAACGGCAGTGGCAGGATGAAGAAGTCCAGCAGGCGCGACTGGCCGCCGACCTGGCACAGCAGCGATATGGCGCGGGGGCCGAGACCTTGTTGAGCGTGCTGGAGACCCAGCGCACCTTGTATGTGGCGCAGGACCAGCAGGCACAATTGCGCCTCGCCCGGTTGCAAGGCAGCGTGGCGTTGTACAAGGCTTTGGGTGGGGGGTGGCAAGTCAGGCAGTAGACCGCGTTGACTTCTGGGGCTGCTGCGCAGCCCATCGCGACGCAAGGCCGCTCCCACATTAACCGCGCTACTCTCACGCATGTGCGGATCTGTGAGAGCGGCCTTGTGTCGCGATAGGGGCGCAAAGCGCCCCCTCTCAACGTGAACGCTGTGCCACCTTGAGATTACGCGCATACCACGGCCGCTGCGGCACCTTGGGCCGCAGCTTGTCGAACAGGTCTTCATCGCTGTAGATAATGCGCAACGCAAGTTTCATGGTTTCCGGGTCCATCTCCACGCTGCGCCCGGGCCGCAGCCCGGGCACCGTCGAGCAGCCATGGGTGTCCGGCCCCAGCCACGGGTCGGCCACTTCCACCCAGCGCCCCGGAGCAAACCACGGCACGCCGTTGACCTCCAGGCGACGCACCTCACCCGGGTGCAGCCGCTCATGGGCATGAAACCAGTCCTCGATGCGGTCGTCGATCCAGCCATGGAAGTGCCAGAACACCGGGTTTACATGGGAGGAAAACGGGTCGCCGAGGAAATCGTTCTGCGCCGCAAACCAGCGCTCGGCAAAGTCGTCCGGTGTGCGCGCCGTCGGCACCGGCATGCCGTTGGAGGGGTCACGCGGCACCGATGCCCAGCGCATGTGCAACCAGTCGTGCAGGCCCAGCTCCACCTCCGAACCGAACTGGCCCAGGGTCAGAGTGCTCAGGTAGTCCGGGTCGGTATAACGCGATTCCCACACCTGGAAGTTGCCGTGAAACGTCTCCGGTGTCTTGATGTCGCGCACCCACTGGGTGTACTCGTCGTCGCCGCTGGCCAGCCAGGTGGGTGGCAGGGCATTGCCGTCGTGGTTGTCGAAGTAGCGGGCAAAACCTGCGCGGTCACGCTCAAGCTCGGGCTGCGGCAGCGGGAAGCGCGGCCAGGAAGGCAGGTCCTGCAGGGCACGGGCACTGCCCAGCATGTGCCGGTGCATGAAGAAAAAATCCTCGCCCGAACCGTTGCGGTCCTTGTGCCGCCCACGCGCGTCACGCTCGCGGTCACGTGGCCCCGGTTGCCAGCCCAGACCACGCAGGGCGCCCTGCTTGCGCTTGTCCAGCTTGTGCCATTTGTCCCGTGACGAATGCCACAGCTGGTGGAACAGACGATGCTCCGGGGCGATCAGCCAAGCCAGCAGCTGCGGGTTCAGCGGGGTGCGCTCGCGCGCCTCGGGAAAGGTGCGTTTCAAGGCCAGGAAGCGGTTGTCTTCCACGGGCAAGCTCAGCGCGCGGTCCATGCGTGCCAGGCTGCCATTGAGGGTTGCAGGCCCGGCATTGCCGAAGCGGCCCCAGACCTCATCAAGCACGATATGGCACTCATAGCGCGCCTGCCCGGAGAATAGCCGCCAGCGCAAGGTGCCCGGCTTGTCGGCCAACAGGTCGCCGACCACACGGTAGCGCGGTTCAGCGTCACCGCGCAGGCCCGCCGGGGTGTCCAGATAACCGCGCAACGCGCGACCGCTGGCGGCCACATCGAGAAACAGCTCCAACTCGCCGCTGGGCAAACCATCCAACCCGGCATCCTTGCCCTGCAAGGTGAAGCGCCAGATGCCGCGTAGGGTGTCGCCGAACTGCTGCAGGCGGGTATCGGCCAGCTCGACCACGGCTTCGCCTGGCGTTTCCGGGAACTCCTCGGCCTCCCGCTGGCGCTTCACATACAGCGCACCCAGGGCGCCAGGTACCACCACACCCGTCAATGCCACACCGGCGATGAAACCGCGTCGGGAAATCGTCATTGCATACCTGTGCATTCATTGCGGCCATGGAGCACGGCCCGTCCAAGGCTAGAACGTTGCACGGCAAGCGAAATTTAACGGCGCACCGACTGCATATGGGGGCATGTCTCAACATTTTTATCGCCTGTGAGATCGAGCGCCGCGCGGGCGGCGCTCGATCTGTGCATCAACCAAAATCCCAAGACATGCACTTGGAAGCCCTCACCCACTTTCCCGTGAAGAACCTAAATTCCCAAGGTGCAAACTCGTTCACTGCAGGTAGCGGCGGCCTCTGTGCCCATCCCTCGACGGTGAACCTACTGAGACCAAGATGACGACTCCACGCTGGAAGAAAGCCCTGTTTATCAGCCTGGCCGCGGCGGTTGCCGCCGGCGCCGGGTTTGCCGCCTGGCACTATTTCGCTACCCCTGCCGGCTACTCGCGTGAGGTGACCCGCCAGGCCAACGACCTGCAAGAGCGCATCATTTCGTTCGACAGCCACATCACCCTGCCATTGACCTTCGGCACCGAAGGCAGCGAGGCAGACAAGGATGGCAATGGCCGCTTCGACCTGGCCAAGGCCGCCAGCGGGCGCTTGTCGGGTGCTGCCCTGACCATCTTCGCCTGGCCCGAATCCTGGACCGGCAACCAGGGGCCGCACCGCCCTACCCCTGGTTTCGTCGAGGCCGCCCGGCACACCCAGGAAGTCCGCTACAACGCCATCAGCGCCATGGTCCGCGACTTCCCGCAACAGGTCGGCATCGCCTATACCCCACACGACATGCGGCGCCTGCATGGCGAAGGCAAGTTCGCAGTGTTCCTCAGCATGCTCAACGCCTATGCGCTGGGTGACGACATCGACCAGCTCGACCGCTGGGCCGCGCGCGGCGTACGCATGTTCGGCTTCAGCTATGTGGGCAACAACAGCTGGGCCGACTCCTCGCGCCCGCTGCCGTTCTTCAATGACACCGCCGATGCCCTCGACGGCCTGTCCCCTGTCGGCAAGCGCGCGGTGCAGCGGCTGAACGAATTGGGCGTGATCATCGATGTGTCGCAGATGTCGAGCAAGGCGCTGGCCCAGGTGGTCGCCCTCAGCCACGCGCCGGTGGTGGCTTCGCACTCGGCGCCACGCGCCATGGTCGACATCAACCGCAACCTTTCCGACAAGGAACTGCAACTGATCAAGGACAGCGGCGGGGTGATCCAGCTGGTGGCTTTTTCCACCTACCTGAAACCGCTGAGCAGCAAGACCCAGGACAAGCTCAATACCCTCCGCGCCCAGTACGACCTGCCACCGCTGGCCAACCTCAACTATGCGCTGATGCCCGGCGACCCGGTGATCGCCGGCTGGCCTGAACAGAAGGTCGGCCAGTACGCCAACGCGCTGTACGGCATTCTCGATGAAGAGCCGCCCGCTACGCTCAAGGACTATGGCGATGCCATCGACTACACGGTGCGCAAGGTCGGCATCGACCACGTCGGGCTCAGCTCGGACTTCAACGAGGGCGGTGGCATCGACGGCTGGCAGAACACCAGCCAAGCGCGCAACGTCACTGCCGAGCTGATCAGCCGCGGCTACTCCGAAGCGGATATTGCCAAGCTCTGGGGCGGCAACTTTCTGCGGGTGTGGGAGCAGGTACAACGCGCCGCGCAGCCTGTCGCCACGTCATCTCCCTGACCCCTTTCGAGCACCTCGATGAACGACCGTCGCACGTTTCTCAAGCAGGCCGGCTTGCTGGCCGCTGCCTTGCCCTTTACCAGCCCCGGCCCGCTGTTGCCCAGCGCCCAGGCTGCGCCGGCGAAACCCGCCTCGGCCAACGACTGGGCCGCTTTTCGCGACCTGTTCGAGCTGGACCCGAGCTACGCGCACTTCGCCAACTTCCTGATTACCTCGCACCCACGGCCGGTGCGTGAAGCCATCGAGGCCCTGCGCGCACGCTTCGACCGCCAGCCCGCACACATGGTCGACTGGGACAGCCAGTCAGAGTGGAAACACGAAGCCGCCGTGCGCGAATGGGCCGCGCGCTACCTGGAAGTGACACCGCGGCAGATCGCCCTGACCGGCAGCACCACCGAAGGCCTGGGGCTGATCTATGGCGGCCTGAAGATCGCCCCGGGGCAGGAAATTCTAACCACCGTGCACGAGCATTCGGCCGCGCGCCACACCCTGGGCTTTCGCACCGCGCGTGACGGCACGGCGGTACGCCGCCTGCGCCTGTTCGAAGACCCAGCCAAGGTCAGTACCGACCAGGTCCTGACAACGATTGCGGCGGCCATCAGGCCGAAAACCCGGGTGCTGGGTATGACCTGGGTACATTCGGGCAGTGGCGTGAAACTGCCCGTGGGCGAAATCGGCACACTGGTGCGCGAGGTCAACCGGCAGCGTGACGAGCAGGACCGGATCATCTACGTGATCGACGGTGTGCATGGCTTTGGCGTCGAGGACATGCGCTTCGCCGACTTCAACTGCGACTACTTCATTTCCGGCACCCACAAGTGGATGTTCGGGCCGCGAGGGACCGGGATCATCTGCGCGGCGTCGACCGAGATGAAGCAACTCACCCCGACCATTGCCACCTTCTCGGAGAACGAAGACTTCGCCACGGTAATGACGCCAGGCGGCTACCACGCGTTCGAGCACCGCTGGGCATTGGGCAAGGCCTTCGAACTGCACCTGCAGCTGGGCAAGGCGGCGGTGCAGGCGCGCATCCATGGGCTGAACGAGCAACTCAAGCAACGGCTTGAGGCAATGCCTGGGGTTGAACTGGTGACGCCGCGCAGTGCGCACTATTCGGCGGGGTTCAGCTTTTTCAGGGTCAAGGGGCAGGATGCCGATGAGGTAGCCAAGTACCTTAACCGCCAGCGTATCGTGGTGGATGCGGTGTCACGGGACGCGGGGCCGGTGGTGCGCACGGCGCCCGGGTTGCTGAACACCGAGGCAGAGATCGAGCGGTTGGTGGAGGTGTTAAGCAAACGCGTTCGCGGGTAAGGCCCTGGGGGCCGCTTTGCGCCCCTATCGCGACGCAAGGCCGCTCCTACAAGGGATCGTGGTCTCCTGTAGGAGCGGCCTTGTGTCGCGAAAGGGGCGCAAAGCGCCCCCGGCAATTTCAGGTCAGGACTGGCCACCAACCCGCGCCAACCATTCCCCGACATCCCGATAAATCCCCTCTACCTGCCCAACAATCCCCGACATGCGCAAAAAGTCATGGGTCAGCCCCTCCACCCGCGCAAATGTCACCGGCGTCCCCCCGGCCAGCAACCAGTCCCGGTAGGCAATGCCTTCGTCATGCAGCGGGTCGTACTCGGCCACCCACAGGTACGCCGGTGCCAACGGCTCACGCAACGTCGACAGCAACGGCGAAACCCGCCAGTCCAGGCGCTGCTCGGGCTGCGGTGCATAGTGCTGGTAGAACCACTCCAGGGTCGGCGTCTCCAGCAGGTACCCCTCGGCATGCTCACGGTGCGAATCGCGCTGGCAGGAAATATCGGTCACCGGGTAGAACAGCAATTGCGCGAGCGGCTTGAACGCCAGCGCTTCGGGCTGCTCCACCGCCATGATCGCCAACACCGCCGCCAGGCTGGCACCTACGCTGTCCCCTGCCAACACCACCCGGCGGTTGTCCAGGCCCAGCGCTGCCGCCTGCTCGGCCAGCCAGTTGGCAACATCCAGCACATCGTGCAGTGCCACCGGGAACTGCTGCTCCGGCGCCAGCCGATAGTCCGCCGCCAGCACTGCGTACTCGCCCAGTGCCGCCAGGCGGCGGCATACCGAATCGTGCGAGTCGAGGCTGCCCACCACATAGCCACCGCCATGCAGGTAGAAGATCACCGGCTGCAAGGCCGCACCGGCGTCGCCCTGGCGGTACAGGCGCGCCGCCAGGCTGGCGCCGTCACGCGCGGTAGCCTGCAATTCGCTGACCGTGACGCTGCCCGGTGGGCTTGGGTCGAGCACCTGCGAACTAGCGGCGAACTCGGCCCGCGCCTGGGCCACGTCCATCGCGTGCATGGGCAGGTTCCTGCCCGTCAGCCGGCCAAATTCGACCAGTTCCAGAAAAGCCGCCAGATCGGGGTGCAATGCCATGTGGGTTCCTTGGGTAAACAATGTGCTCAAAACATCCCTACGGGACGTAGCAGCAGCGCTGAAAATTACCACCACACGGCTAAATCGTTGGCGCGGGCACTCGTTATCCCTGCACAACGAAAGACCGCCAGAGGCACACCGTGGACCTTCAGAGCATCCTCAGCAAACTGTTCGCCAACGCCCATGCCGTCGGCATCGAAGGCGTATTCCAGTTCGTCTTCGGCCACGACCGGGCCTTCTGGTCGGAGGTACGCGAAAGCAGCCGTACCGGCGTCGGCCAGCACAGCACGCCGGACGTCACCATCGAAGTGGCCGAGCACGACTTCCTCGGCATCATGGCGGGCACCGCCAACGTCGAGGAACTGTTCGCCAGTGCCCGGCTGAAGATCACCGGCAACATGGGCCTGGCCACGCTGCTGCCGCAAATCATCAGCAACGCCCGTCGCGGCGCCACGGCGGCCAAGGTGTCGATGAACCAGCGCTACCCGACCCCCACGCGCCTCAGCGAACGGGTGTCGGCTGCGCAGCCGGTGCAGCGCGAAGTGGCAAGGGTTGCCCGTGCCGACATGCCGCTGGCGCGTTTTCAGCGCGAGTTCCTGGAGCACGGTACGCCCGTGGTCATCAGCGATGCGCTGCAGGACTGGCCACTGTTCACCATGGGCCGCCAGGCCTCGCTGGAGCATTTCGCCGAATTGCAGGGCATTACCCGGCACGGCGATTACGTGAAGAAGACCTTTTCCACTGACCGCGATTTCCGCTCCACCTCGATGGCCGAGTTCATCGCCTCGCTGGATACCCCGGCCAAACCCGGGGAAACCCCGGCCTACATGGGCAACAACATCGTGCCGGAAAAGCTGCTGACGCTGATCCGCCACCCGCAGTACTTCTGCCGCGACAAGTTCATTGCGCCACGTATCTGGATCGGCCCCAAGGGCACCCTGACGCCACTGCACCGCGACGATACCGACAACCTGTTCGCCCAGGTCTGGGGGCAAAAGTCGTTCATCCTCGCTGCACCGCATCACCGCCCGGCGCTGGGCACCTGGTCGACCAGCCCCAAGGGCGGCCTCGACGGTTGCGACTTCAACCCCGACGCACCGGACTACCAGCGCTTTCCAGCCGCACGCGAGGTACCGTTCCTGCGCGTGGTGCTGCAGGCGGGCGACTTGCTGTTCCTGCCGGAGGGCTGGTTCCACCAGGTGGAGTCGGTATCCACGTCGCTATCGGTGAACTTCTGGGTGAATTCCGGGCGCGGTTGGTAGCCAGGACTGGGGGCGCTGTGCGCCCCTATCCGACCGGTCCGGCGACCCGGCCAGGGTTCAGACTGCCGCGATCAACGCCTCGGCAAAGCGCTGCGCCACTTCATCGACCTGCTCGCCGCTGATGATCAACGGCGGCAAGAAGCGCACCACGGCGCCATGCCGCCCGCCCAGCTCCAGAATCAACCCGCGTTTCAGGCATTCACGCTGCACCTTGGCCGCCAGCTCTCGGTTGGCAACCGGGTGGCCCAAGGCATCCAGCTTGCCCTGCGGATCCACCAACTCCACCCCCAGCATCAACCCGCGCCCCCGCACATCACCCAACTGCGGATAATCGCGCTGCAACTGCAAGAGGTGCTGGCGCAGGCGCTGCCCCATGGCCTCGGCATGTTCAGCCAAACGGTGTTCGACCAGATAATTGATTACCGCCGAACCCGCCGCCATAGCCATCTGGTTGCCACGGAAGGTGCCGGCATGCGCACCTGGCTTCCAGGTGTCCAGCCAGTCGCGGTACACCACCACCGCCAGTGGCAGGCTGCCGCCAATGGCCTTGGACAGGGTGACCACGTCAGGCACGATGCCGGCATGCTCGAAGGCGAACATCCGCCCGGTGCGGGCAAAGCCGCTCTGGATTTCGTCGATGATCAAGGCCACGCCGGCCTGCTCGGTGATGCGTCGCACCCCCTTGAGCCATTCGATGTCCGCCGGAATCACCCCGCCCTCGCCCTGCACCACCTCCAGGATTACCGCCGCCGGTAGCGGCACACCGCTTTCCGGGTCGAGCAGCAGGTTTTCCAGGTAATGCAGGTTGGCCTTGACCCCGGCTTCGCCGCCCAGGCCAAACGGGCAACGGTAGTCGTACGGGTACGGCATGAACTGCACGCCATTACCCAGCAAGGCGCCCAGTGGCTGCTTCGGCCCATGGCTGCCCATCAGGCTCAACGCGCCCTGGCTCATGCCATGGTAGGCGCCGTGAAAGGCCAGCACGGTGCTGCGGCCCGTGGCACTGCGTACCAGTTTCAGCGCTGCTTCCACGGCGTCGGTGCCGGTCGGGCCGCAGAACTGCACCTTGGCTTCACGGCGCAACGCCTCGGGCAGGATGCCGAACAGGTCTTGCACAAAGCGGTCTTTGACCGGGGTGGTCAGGTCCAGCGTGTGCAGTGGCAGCTCATCGGCCAGCACGCGCTGGATCGCCTCGACCACCACCGGGTGGTTATGGCCCAGCGCCAGGGTGCCGGCACCGGCCAGGCAGTCGATGAACTGGCGGCCCTCGACATCTTCCACATGGAGGCCGCGGGCGCGCTTGAGCGCCAGCGGGATGCGCCGTGGGTAGCTGCGGGCGTTGGATTCCTGTTGCTGCTGACGTTGCAGCAACGGCGAGTCGGTGAATTCGTACAAGGCGTGCGGCACGCTGGCCGGCGGCAGCTGGGCAAGGCTGGAAGCGGTGGACATGGGTGAATCCTCGCAAGCAAGCGAATGGGCGGTTATCGCTTGGGAAACGCTTGAGTGCGGGGAGGATTTAGCGGTTGTTGTGGGATTTTCATTGGCCTGTGCTGGCCTCTTCGCGGGTAAACCCGCTCCTACACAGGTTTCGCGTACGGCGCGGACCTTGTAGGAGCGGGTTCACCCGCGAAGAGGCCAGCACAGGCGATAAAGATCAATGCCCAGGGCGCGCCGGCACCTGCAACAACACCCGCAACCCGTCGCTACGGCTGTCAAACCTCAGGCTCCCGGCACAGCGCTGCACGATCGCCTGCACAATCGCCAACCCCAACCCGCAGCCGCCGCTCTGACCATTGCGCCAGAAGCGCTCGGTCAAATGCTCAAGGTCGGCCTCTGCAATCCCCGGCCCATGGTCGCGCACCATGAACCCCACCTGCCCGTTGGCCATCTGCACTTCCAGTTCCACTGCCTCATCGCCGCCATGGCGCAAGGCGTTGTCCAGCAGGTTGCGTAACGCTGCCACTGCCAGCGGCGCCGGCATGCCCAGGTAGATCTGCGTCGCCTCTTCGGGCAAGCGCAGCACAATGCGCCGGTTGTCGCCGCCACCGGCATCCTGCACTGCCTGGCGGGCCACCTGCTCGGCGCTGCACTGCACACCGTCCTCGAACGACAGGCTGCCTTCGACCCGCGCCAGCATCAGCAATTGTTCCAGCGTGCGGTGCATGCGGTCGGCGCCCTGCTCGGCATGCTCCAGCGCCTGCTCGCGTACGGCGCCATCGGTCATGCGCGCGACCTGCAAGTGGGTCTTGATCGCGGTCAGCGGGCTGCGCAGCTCGTGCGCGGCATCGTCGGTCAGGCGCCGCTCGCGCTCGATGGTCTGGGCAATGCGCAGGAACAGCTGGTTCTGGGTGTCGAGCAACGGCTGCAGCTCGCTGGGCAGGCCTGCCACCTGCAGCGGCTCGACACTGTCCGCGCGCCTGCGGCGCAAGGCATCACGCATGCGGTTCAGCGGTTCCAGGCCTTTGCCCAGGCCGATCCACAACAGCCCCAGGCTGCCCAGCAGGGCCATCAGCACCGGCGCCGAAGCGGCCAGCAGAATCGACTGGTTCAGCGCCTCGCGCTCCATGTGCCGGTCGGCCGTGGTGATGCGCACATCGCCATGGTTGTAGGTGAAGGTGCGCCACAGGGCATCGTCGATGGTCTGGTCGCGGAAACCACTGCGCTCGTCGTCCATGGCACCATCGTGCTTGTGGTTGCTGGCGAGGATCTCGCCACGCAGCGAGCTGACCTGGCAGGCCATGCCATCCGGTACGCTGAACTGGTCGGCGGAAAAGTGCGCCTCGCCGTCCTTGGCAGTCAGCGGCTGCGGCAGCTGGTCGATCAGCCCGGCGACCATGCGCGCCGAAGCCACCAGGCGCTGGTCGAGGGAAAACATCATCTGCTGGCGCAGGTCACGCAGCATCCACGCGGCAGCCAGCACCCAAATAATCACGAAGGCACTGCCAAGGATCAGGCTCAGGCGTACCCGCAGGCTCATGATGCGGCCTCTTCCGGTGCCTGCGCCGGGCCCAGGCGGTAGCCCAGGCCGCGCACGGTCTCGACGATACTGTTGCCGAGCTTGCGCCGCAGGTGGTGGATATGCACGTTCAGGGCGTTGCTTTCGACTTCGTCGCTAAAGCCGTACACGCAGTCTTTCAGTTGCTCGCTGGACAGCACCCGCCCGGGGTTTTGCAGCAGCGCCTGCAGCAGCGCCTGTTCACGGCGGGACAGGTCGACGTGCTGGCCGGCCAGGGTGGCCTCGCAGCTGCTCGGGTCATAGCGCAGCAGGCCGTGCTCGATCACGTTCACCGCCCGCCCGGCCACCCGCCGCAGCAGGGTATGCAGCCGCGCAGCCAGTTCGCGCAGGTCGAAGGGTTTGAGCAGGTAGTCGTCGGCACCGGCCTGCAGGCCATCGACACGGTCGGTGACGGCGTCGCGGGCGGTGAGCACCAGCACCGGCAAGGTCTCGCCTTTTTCGCGCAGACGGCGCAGCAGCTTGAGGCCGTCTTCGTCAGGCAGGCCAAGGTCGAGGATCATCACGTCGAACTGCGCAGCCTGCAGCATCGCCCGCGCAGCCGCGGCGTTGCCCACCCGGTCCACGGTCAGGCCCTGGGCGGTAAGGCCGGCGCAGATGCCGGCGGCGATCAGGTCGTCGTCCTCGCAGAGCAGAACGTGCATGGTGGGGCTCCCGGAGTGGTGTGGCTGGCATTGCACCTTGGGCGGATTAAGGGGGGATTATGGACCTTTTGTGGGGGGGTGGGGGGTTCGCCTTGGGGGTGGTGATGGGCCGGGTATTCGCCATAACATTTTCTGCGCTGCGGAGGGTGTCCGCCACCACATTTTCTGAGCCTGTGGAGGGTGTCCGCCATCACATTTTCTGCGCCTGTGAGATCGAGCGCCGCCCGCGCGGCGCTTCGCGGGGCAAGCCCGCTCCCACATTTGTTTCGGGCCTGTTACTCCTGTGCCTTTTGCGCGCGCACCTTGGGTGCATGGCTGGAAATCGATAGAAAGCAGCGACACCTTCAATATCAAATGGAACAAACAAGGCGGATAGAGGTGATCTCACAGGAATAATTGGCCCGAAACAAATGTGGGAGCGGGCTTGCCCCGCGAAGCGCCGCGCGGGCGGCGCTCGATCTCACAGGCGCAGAAAATGGGGTGGCGGACACCCTCCACAGGCGCAAACGATGTTGTGGCGAACTCCCTGGGCCCTACACCAACCCCTGCGGCGTATCCACATCCCGCAACACCCCAACATCCGCCACCTCAATCACCACACAACAATCCCGCTGCGCCCGCACCACCGCCCGCGCCCCTTCATCCCCAGACAACTGCCCCAGCGCCGGCCAGAAATCGCGCCCGAAAATCACCGGATGCCCCTGCTGCCCCGCATGGCGCGGCAATACGATGTTCGAAGCACTGCAAGCCTCGACCAGGCGCCGCAAGGTTGCCGATTCGATCCACGGCATATCACCCAGCAAGATCGCCACCGCCTGCGCCTGGCTATCGCCTAATGACTGGGCACCGGCAGCCAGGCTATGCCCCATCCCCAGCGCCGCATCCGGGCTGTCGATGATCCGGCAGTCCGCAGGCAAACCAAAATCTTCGCCCCGCTCCCCCTCACGAAGCACGACGCGCACATCATCGAACACCGCCCTCGCCCGCTGCACGCTATGCGCCAGCATGCTGCGGCCATCAGCCAGGGTCGCCCGGCGCTTGTCAGCGCCGAAACGCGTGCCGCGCCCGGCCGCCAACAGCAGCGCGACCACACTCACAGCGCGGCCCGCCCGATGCCGTTGCGCAGGCGCAAGATATCGGCCAGCACCGCCAGGGCGATTTCGGCCGGGGTCTTGCTGCCCAGGTTGAGGCCGATCGGGGCATGGATGCGGCCCAGGTCGACCTTATCCAGACCACCAATGCGCTGCAAGCGTTCGCGGCGCTTGTCCGAGGTGGCCTTCGAGCCCATCACGCCAATGTAGAACGCTTCGGTACGCACCGCTTCAAGCATGGCCAGGTCATCGATTTTCGGATCATGGGTCAATGCAACCACCGCCGTGTCGGCATGGCAACCGCCATTGGCGATAAATTCCGACGGCAGCTCGCGGCGCACTTCGATGCCGTCCAGCCGCACGCCGTCGAGCACTTCGGCACGCGGTTCGCAGAGGATGACTTCAAAGCCCATGCCTTTACCGAACTCGGCGCAGAAATGCGCCACGCTGGAATAGCCGGCCAGCAACAGGCGCTGGGCGGCGCCGACACGCAGGCGCACCCGGTCACTTTGCCGCTCCACCCGCGGCCCCTGGCTAGGGTCGTCGGCCAGCTGCCGAGTGCCCTCGGGCAGGCACACTTCACGCAGCACCCGGCGCTGGCCCAGCAGCGCGCTTTCCAGGGCCCGCAGGTGCGCCTGCACTTCACACTCGGCCGCCAGGTTTTCCACCAGCACTTCAAGCACGCCGCCACACGGCAGGCGAATGCTCGAACGCGCGTCGCTGCCATCGCCGTACCGCACGATGGCGACCGGATCGGGGAATTCCCCCAGGGCCACGCGCTCGAGGAAGTCATCTTCGACACAGCCACCCGACAGCGAACCCAGCCATTGGCCGCTGGCGTTCACCACCAGCAGCGCGCCCGGCGCACGCGGCGCCGAGCCATAAGTGGCGAGCACGGTGCACAACCACACCCGCTGGCCGCTGCCCGACCACTGCAAGGCCTGGCGGATCACCTGAAGATCGAGATGTTGCACGGGTTACTCCGCCTTCAGCTCGGCGAGCTGCTGTACGTTCAGGTCGCCAGGCAATCCACCCCAGGCCTGGCGCAGGTAGTTGACCATGTCCGTCACTTGCTGGTCATCGAGCTTGCCGGCAAAGCCTGGCATCGGCTGCATGCGCTCGAAGCCGGTGAACTGCTGTTCACGGATGCCTTCGAGGGTGACCTTGACCAGGTTACGCGAGTCGGTCTGGCGCAGCACGGTGTTGCCGCGCATGGCCACGGCGATGTGCGGTTTGCCCTCGCCGTCAACCCCGTGGCAACCGGCGCAGACGTTCAGGTACTGCTGGTGGCCACGCTTGGCGCTGTCACTCATCTGCGCCAGGGCAACAGGCTGGATGGCCTTGGCCGGCGGCGGCTGGTCACCCAGCAAATAGGTGGCCATGGCCGCCAGGTCGGCGTCTTCAAGATGCCGGGTGCTGTGGTGCACCACCGGGAACATCTCGTTGAACATGCTGCCTTGTGCACTGATGCCGTGCTTGAGGAAGGTGGTCAGGTCTGGCTGGGTCCAGCCGCGCTCGGCCAGGTCCTGGGCCAGCAGGCTTGGCGCCAGGTAACCCGCCAGCAGGCCGCCGCGCAGGCGCTGGTCCTGCTGCAGCGCGCCGATCGGGTTGCGCGGGGTATGGCACTCACCGCAATGGCCCATGACCTCGACCATGTACTGGCCGCGCTGCCAGGCCGGGCTTTTGCCCTCGGTGGGCTGCAACTGCACGCGCTTGCCATACAGCATGTTCCAGCCGCTCAGCCCCATGCGCACGTTGAACGGAAAGCGCAGTGCGGTCTGTGGCGCCGGGCGGTTGATCGGCGGGATGGTCATCAGGTAGGCGAGGATCGCATCCGAATCCTCGCGCTTGATCAGGTGGTACGAGGTGTACGGCATGGCCGGGTAAAGGTTGGCGCCGTCCTTGCGCTTGCCCTCGGTGACCGCGGCGAAGAACTCATCGGCACTGTAGTTGCCGATGCCGTACTGCTTGTCCGGGGTGATGTTGCTGCCATATATGGTGCCGAACGGCGAATGAATCGGCAGGCCGCCGGCAAACGGTGCGCCGCCTTCGGCGGTGTGGCAGGCCATGCAGTCGGCCGCACGGGCCAGGTATTCACCGCGCTTGACCTGCGCCTCGTCGGCAGCCAGGGCAGCCGAACTGAAAGCAACGCCGAGGGCCAGCGCCAGTGCGCTACGTACGAAGCCCATGCTCAACCCTCCTTGACCAGGCCGAGGTCGTTGAGCACCGTGCGGGTGGCGTCGTAGTAACGCACATAGCCGGTGCAGCGGCAGATGTGGTGACCAAGGCTGGCCTCGATGCGGTCTTCCACCTCGCTCTTTTTCAGCGGCTGACGCTGGGCGGTCTCCACCAGCACAGTGGCGGCGTTGACGAAGCCCGGGGCGCAGTAGCTGCACTGGAAGGCGAACAGGTCGACGAACTTCTGCTGGATCGGGTTCAGCGTCAGGTTACCGGCCTCGTCCTTTTTGGCATGGCCTTCGATGGTGCGGACTTGCTTGCCTTCGAAGTAATGGGCACCGGTGATGCAGGTGCGCACTTCTTCGCAGGTACCATCGGGGTTGTCGACGATCACCACGCAGGCGTGGCAGATACCCTGGCCGCAGCCCAGCCGCGAGCCGGTGAGGTTCTGGTGTTCGTGCAGGTAGTCGAGCATTGCCAGGTCGTCGGGGACCTCGACCGGGCCGACCGGTTGACCGTTGAGGGTCAGTTGCAGTGGGCGGTTAGCCATTGAGGGCCTCCTTGATACGGGCTGGGGTGATAGGGAGATCGCGCACGCGCTTGCCAATGGCATGCGCGACGGCATTGCCGATGGCACCGACGACCGGGATCATCACCACTTCGGCGATGCCTTTGGACGGGTCGGTCGGTGACAGCGGCGGGAGGATTTCGCTGGTCTGCTGCCACACCGCCACATCGCGCGCATGCGGCAGGCGGTAGCGGTTGAAGTTCCAGTCGCCCTCCCCGGGCCCGCCCTCGTACAGCGGCATTTCTTCGGTCAGTGCGTGGCCGATACCCATGGCGATACCGCCTTCGAGCTGGCCCTTGACCAGCTCCGGCACCAGCACCCGGCCACACTCGACCCAGCTGTGGTGGTTGAGCACCTGAACTTCATGGGTGCCCTTGTTGACCTTGACTTCGACGAGGGTCGCCACCGGGCTGTAGTAGGTGACCATGGCGTTGTTCAGCTGGGTGTCGGGGTAGGCAGCGTTTTGCCGGTCAAGCAGGTGGTAGCCGTGGCTGCTCATCTGCGCTTTCTTGGCGTTTACTGCACCATCGCCGTATTTCACCGCCACGGCGTCGAGCGGGAAACGCTCGCGCACGCCGTCGATGACGAAATCAGCCTCGGCCCAGCTCCAGCGGTTGAAGCCGTGCACGCTGACGCCGGTGACCAGGCCCATGTCGTGGGCCTTCTGCGCCAGCTGGGCGAACGGGATCGGTGCCAGGCCGTTGCCGGTCAGTTCACCGTTGACCCACACCGCGTTCTCGCGGCGCACCACCAGCGGGTTGGCCTGCCCGCCGTGCGGCCCCTGGCTCCAGATGGCCATGGCCGCCGGCCACAGGCCATGATTGAACAGCACGCGTGCCGCTTCGCGGGTGGCATGGCTGAAGTAGAACGCCGAGTTGGTCGCCGACGACGGCGAGGCCAGCTTGCCGACCCAGCGCGGGTTACGCAGCGCGGCGTCCTGCTCGGCCTGGCTGATCAGGTATGGGTTGCCGCTGGTGCTCAGTTGCAGCTCCGGCCATTCGGTGACCGCCGTGCGTACCTCGTCGGCCGAGCGGCCAAGGAAGTCGCTGACCACCAACGCCTGCGAGGTGGACATGCCGGTGCCCAGTTCGGTGCCAATGTGGCGCAGGCTGATGCGCCCGTCACGGCTGAACTCGATGCTGGCCATCGGTGCTTCGGAGCCAGTGCCGAAGTCCTTCTGGCAGATGGCAAAGCCGACGCCGTACCAGTGGTCCGGGTCTTGCGCGTCCATCTGCTGCTTGCGCGCATCGCGGTTGCGCCACCCTTCATGCACGGCGGCCTTGTCGAGGATTTCGTACAGGCGCAGGGCACCGGCCGGGACTGCACCCTGGGTATTCTTCATGCCCGACTTCAGCGCGTTGGCACGGCGCAGGTCGATGGCATCGACACCCAGGCGACCGGCGATTTCGTCGACCATCATCTCGGTGGCGGCCATGGTCTGCAGGGTGCCGTAGCCGCGCATGGAGCCGGCCTCAACGCCACGTGAGTAATAGGCGGTCACCGACAGGTCGTTCTGCGGCATGTAGTAGATCGACTGCGCCGCAGTCGCCCCCACTGCGGCCACCGACGGGCTGTAGTTGATGCGCCCGCCGCCGTCGCAGCTCAGGTCGGCGCGGAAGATCTTGAAGCTGTTGTCCTGCTTGTCCACCGCCAGCTGGTAGCGAATGTCGAAGGCATGGCGCTTGATGCCGCTCTGGAACTGCTCGTAGCGGTCGTTGGCCAGGCGGATCGGCACCCCGCCGCCATACAGCGCGGCCACGGCGGCATAGAAGACAAAGATATTGTTGTCTTTCGAGCCGTAGCCGACGGTGTAGCCGGGGTGCATGTTCAGCGTGTGCAGGGCGAAGCGCGACGGTTTGATCATGTGCACGCATTCCTGCGCCACTTCAAACGGGCACTGGGTGGCAACCACGAAGTGCAGCGTGCCGGTGGCCGGGTCGTACCAGCCGTTGCCGTTGTCCGGCTCCAGTGCGGCGGGCTCGATGGACGGCGTTTTGTAGCGCTCGTCGAACACCAGCCAGCCTTCGGGCGGGTTGTCCAGCTGCTCGCCCATGCGCTTGGCGTAGAACAGCCCCTGTTCGGTCAGGTCACCGTGCTGGTTGGGTTCCTTGGACCACACCGGTTTGCGGTTGAGGATGGTCGGGAACAGCATGGAATTCTTCAGGCTGGAGAATTCATCGTCGTCGAACGGCGTGGCACCGCCCACCCGCACGAAGCGGAAGCTGCCATAAGGGTCGCGCTGGTACAGCGGTGCCTGGGCACCGTAACGGATCGCCTGGTCGTTGAACTGCAGCTTGCGCTTGGCCTGGCGGAAGCGCTCGAAGTCGTGCCAGATCAGGATCGCCACCGGGTGGCCGATGAACATCGGCACCTTGCCGGGCGGCAGCAGTGGGTCGGGCGAATGGGCCTCGGGCCAGGCGATACCGTCCTGCTCCAGGTCGGCGGCAGTGACGATGCGGTCCGGTTGCAGCTCGGCACCGAGCAGGCTCAGGTCGTGGCCGGCATAGATGCGGTCAGCCTTGGTCGCTTTGAGCAGCAGCGCATGGCCTTGCTGCGTGGGCCAGCCGGGCATGTCCTTGGCGCGGATGTCGCGGGCGAATACCTTGTCGCCGCAGACCTTGGACAAGGCATCGTTACGGAAACGCGCCTTGCCGTCGTGGTTCATCCACTTTTGCGGCGAGGTGGTGACGCGTTCCTCCATCAGCGCGGCGAACGCCTGGCTGCCAAGTGGCGCCATGGTTACGCCGACACCAGCAATCAGGCCGCCTTGCAGGAAGGCGCGCCGGGAAATATCACGGTTGGACATGCTTGATCCTCTGGGCAGCAGGGGGTCTGCCCATTTTTTTGATTCTTGTGCGGGGGACTCGGAAGGGTGAGAACCTTGTCGCACGAGTCAGAAAAATCTGACCTGTGCGTCAACTTTACAACAAGAATATGGGCATACGCAAAGTCAAGTCGACAATATGTCGCGGTGTGTCTGGGGTGACGGGTGGGGTTGCGTCGGGGCTGATAGGTGTTCGTCTTTGGGTTTTCAGCGCCTATGAGATCGAGCGCCGCCCGCGCGGCGCTTCGCGGGGCAAGCCCGCTCCCACATTTGTTTCGGGCCAGTTATTCCTGTGCCAGAGGTGCGCGCACCCTCGGTGCATGACAGGAAATCGAAAAAAAGCAGCGACACCCTCAATTTCGAATGGAACCAACAAGGCGGACAGAGGTGACCTCACAGGATTAACTGGCCCGAAACAAATGTGGGAGCGGGCTTGCCCCGCGAAGCGCCGCGCGGGCGGCGCTCGATCTCCCAGGCGCTAAAAAACCCCCGACAAACACCTGCAAGCCCTAACGCGCCCCCCCAAAAAACCACCGTTAACCTTCATTTAATCAACCCCATCCAGCATGGCCCCATTCCTGGATCTGCCAAGGCGAAGACATGCGCGTCCTCCTGCTCTTCCTCACATTACTTCTGGTCGGCCCGTTGCAGGCCAACCCGTTCGACGTAAAACCCGACTTCCTGCCGGTGAACCAGGCCTTCGTGCTGACCCACGAGCGCCAGGCCGATGGCCAGATGCGCCTGTACTTCCAGATCAAGCCGGGCTACTACCTGTACCAGAAGCGCCTGAAATTCGACGGGCTGCCGCCCGAGCAGCACCCGCAACTGCCCCCGGCGCTCAACCACCACGACGCGTTCTTCGGTGACAGCGCGGTGTACCGCGAGCAGCTCGAACTGCTGCTGCCGGCCAACGCCCAGGGCCAGTTGCGCCTGGGCTGGCAGGGCTGTGCCGATGCCGGCCTGTGCTACCCGCCGCAAACCACCGCGATCGACCTGGGCGGCAGCGTAGCGCCGGCGGCCGAGCAAGCCAGCGACCAGGCCTTGGCCAGCGGCCTGCAACAGGGCCACCTGGCCTGGAGCCTGTTGGCATTCTTCGGCCTGGGCCTGCTGCTGGCCTTTACCCCGTGCTCGCTGCCGATGCTGCCGATCCTTGCCGGGCTGGTGCTGGGCAACGGCGCCAGCGCCCGCCGTGGCTGGCTGCTGGCCGGGGTCTATGTGCTGAGCATGGCCCTGGTGTACGCCGCCCTCGGTGTGGTTGCCGCACTGCTGGGTGCCAGCCTGCAGGCATGGCTGCAGCAACCCTGGCTGCTGGGCAGCCTGGCGGGGCTGTTCGTGCTACTGGCACTGCCCATGTTCGGCGCCTTCGAACTGCAACTGCCTGCCGCCCTGCGCGACCGCCTGGACCGCGCCGGGCAAGGTACCCGTGGCGGCAACCTGTATGGCGCGGCGCTGCTCGGCGCGTTGTCCGGCCTGCTGATGGGGCCGTGCATGACCGCGCCGTTGGCCGGCGCGCTGCTGTACATCGCCCAGAGCGGCGACGTGGTGCAAGGTGCGCTGGTCCTGTTCACGCTCGGCCTTGGCATGGGCGTGCCGCTGCTGTTGCTGGTCACCCTGGGCAACCGCTACCTGCCACGCCCGGGCGCCTGGATGAACCGGGTCAAGGCTGTATTCGGCTTCGTGTTCCTGGCCATGGCGCTGTACACCCTGCGCAGCCTGCTGCCCGCCGCGCTGCTGCTCGCGCTAAGCGGCGCCTGGTTGATCGCCCTCGCCTGGGCGTCCTGGCCGGCCCTGCAACGGCTGCCGGCGCTGCGTGCAGTGCCACTGCTCGGCGCGCTGTGGGGTGGCTTGTTGCTGGTCGGTGCGGCCGCCGGGGGCGACGACCTGTGGCAGCCGCTGCGCCCATTTGCCGGTGGCGCCGGCACGCCGGTCGCCAGCCAGCACGCCGAAGACAGTTTCGTCACCGTCAGCCGCCCCGAAGACCTGCAACGTGAGCTGGATGCAGCCAAGGCCCGTGGCCAGTGGGTGATGCTCGACTACTATGCGGACTGGTGCGTGTCGTGCAAGGTCATGGAAAAACAGGTATTCGCCCGCAGCGACGTGCAAGCCGGCCTGGCCGGCGTGCACCTGCTACGCCTGGACGTGACCGCCGACAGCCCGGCCAGCAAGGCCCTGCTGCAGCGCTACCAGGTACCCGGGCCGCCGAGCATCATCTGGATCGGCCCGGAAGGCGAAGAACGCCGCGCGCGGCGCATCACGGGTGAAGTGGATGCGGCCGCGTTCCAGCAACACTGGGCCCAGACCAGGAGCCAAGGCTGATGCTCACCGTAACCCTCGGACCCCTGACCATGGCCCTCAACCACTTGTTGATGCTCACCGCCCTGGTGATCGCCAGCGTGGTCGGCTGGTGGGTCGCCCGGCGTGGCGGCGAAAGCCCGGAATCGGCACTGTTCAACCTGTTCCTGATCGGCCTGCTGTGCGCCCGCGCAGGCTTCGTGCTGGCCTACTGGCCGATGTACCAGGGCGACCCGCTGCAGATCATCGATATCCGCGATGGCGGCTTTCTGTTCTGGTCGGGCCTGGCGGGCATCGTGCTCGCTGCCCTGTGGCAAGGCTGGCGCCAGCCCGGCCTGCGCCGCCCGCTGGGCTGGGCGTTGTTCAGTGGTGCGCTGTTTTGGGGCCTGGCCAGCTTTGCCGGGCACCTGTACAGCAAGGGCACCGAGCTGCCCGAACTGAGCCTGCGCAATGTCGGCGGCCAACCGGTGGCGCTGCACAGCTACCGCGGCAAGCCGCTGGTGATCAACATCTGGGCCACCTGGTGCCCGCCGTGCCGCCGCGAAATGCCGGTGCTGCAACAGGCGCAGAGCGATTACCCGCACGTGACCTTCCTGTTCGTCAACCAGGGCGAGACCCCGGAAAACGTCAGCACCTTCCTCGCCACCACCGGCTTGAGCCTGACCCACGTGCTATTCGACGGCACCGGCCTGCTGGCCCAGCGCGTCGGCTCCATGGCCCTGCCTACCACACTGTTCTACGACGCTGACGGGCGGCTGGTCGGTAGCCACCTCGGCGAGCTGTCCCGGGCCAGCCTGCGCCACGCCCTGGAACCTTTCGACCGGGCCATCGCGCCCGCCCCTGCCGCACAAGGAAACTGACATGCGATTGACTGCACTGCTGCCCCTGTCCCTGGCCTTGCTGGCCGCCCCTGCCCTGCAAGCCGAAGAGCTGCCCAAGGCGGTTCAGCAACTGCAAGCCAAGGGTGCCGTGATCAAGGGTAGCTTCGACGCGCCCGACGGCCTGCGCGGTTATGCCGCCGAGTACCAGAACAACGCCCTGGCCCTGTACCTGACCCCCGACGGCAAGCACGTGCTGGTCGGCAGCCTGTTCGATGAACAGGGCAAGGATCTGAGCGCCGAGCCGCTGGAAAAGCTGGTGTATGCGCCGATGAGCAAGGAGATCTGGGCGAAGATGGAGAAAACCGCGTGGATCGCCGACGGCAAGGATGACGCGCCGCGCAAGGTGTACCTGTTCAGCGACCCGAACTGCCCGTACTGCAACATGTTCTGGGAACAGGCGCGGCCGTGGGTGGAGTCGGGCAAGGTGCAGTTGCGCCATATCATGGTCGGCATCATCCGCGAGGACAGCCCGGGTAAGTCGGCAGCGCTGCTGGCGGCGAAAGACCCGGCCAAGGCCTTGCAGCAACATGAAAAGGCCGGCAAGGCCAGTACCCTGAAGCCGCTGGACAAGGTGCCGGACGCCGTGCAGCAGAAGCTGGCGGCGAACATGGCATTGATGGAAGAGATGGGCTTGCAGGCCACCCCGGCGATTTTCTACCAGGATGAGCAAGGCCAGCTGCAGAGCCAGCAGGGGGCTCCGCGGCCGGAGATGTTGGGTAAGATTCTCGGCAAGCGCTAGCGCATGTCGTGAGTGTTGCAGTGATGCAGAAATCGAGCGCCGCCCGCGCGGCGCTTCGCGGGGCAAGCCCGCTCCCACTGTCTGTTTCGGGCCAGTCCATCCTGTGAGGTCACCGCTGTCCGCCTTGTTTGTTCCCCTCGATATCGGCTGCGCCGCTGCTGTTCTCAATCTCCAGCCATGCACCCAGGGAGCGAGTGCGCAGGTGGCAGGAGTAACTGGCCCGAAACAGATGTGGGAGCGGCCTTGTGCCGCGAAGCGCCGCGCGGGCGGCGCTCGATTTCCGCCACCCTGCAACCCTCAAGCCGAACCCTACCCCCTACAACCCCTCCAGCTCGGCCATCAGGTCACTCAGCCGGTCGACCTTGTCGTCATCCAGCGCACTGCCCTGTAACCCCTGCACATACGCGGCCAGTTCCTCCACCGTGCTGCACTCGAACATCGCCCGCAGCGGCACATTCAGCTGCAATTGCTTCTGCACCCGCGAGGCGATCTGCGTGGCCAGCAACGAATGCCCGCCCAGCTCGAAGAAGTTGTCGTGCACGCCGACCCGCTCAGCCTTGAGCACATCGGCCCAGATACCCGCCAATACCTCTTCCAGCGCGTTGCGTGGCGCCTGGTAGGCCTGACTGTGCTGGCCGCCAATGTCGATGGCCGGCAGGGCCTTGCGGTCGAGCTTGCCGTTGGCGTTGTGCGGCAGGCTGTCGAACCAGCCCCAGTGCAGCGGCACCATGTACTCCGGCAATTCGGCACGCAGCCGCTGCTTGATCTGCTCCAGCAATGCCGCATCGGCACTGGCGCCCTGGTGCGCCACCAGATAACCGACCAGGTGCTTGCCGTTGACGCCCTCTTGCACGCCCACGGCGGCATCGCGAATTTCCGCCTGCTCGTGCAGACGGGCTTCGATCTCACCCAGCTCGATGCGGTAACCGCGAATCTTCACCTGGTGGTCGATGCGCCCGACGTACTCCAGCACGCCGTCCGGGCGCTGCCGCGCCAGGTCACCGGTGCGGTACAGGCGCTCGCCCGGCGCACCGTATGGGTGCGGGATGAACGCCAGCGCCGTGCGCACCGGGTCGCCGACATAACCACGGCCAACCCCCGTGCCAGCGACGCACAACTCACCCACCGCACCCAGCGGCACCAGCATCTGCTGCTCGTCGAACAGGTACAGGCGGTTGTTGTCGGTCGGCGTGCCGATCGGCAGGTAGCTGCCTTGGGTCGAGGCAGCATCGACGCGGAAGAACGCCACGTCATCCGAACACTCGGCCGGGCCGTAGGCATTGACCAGGCCGATCTGCGGGTAGCGCTGCAGCCACTGCGCCGCCAGCTCCGGCGGCATGGCCTCGCCCGTCGGCAGCATCCAGCGCAGGCCATCGAGGGCCTGATGGTCGTTGGCCAGCATGCCCTGGATCAGCGACGGCACGCTTTCCAGCACGGTAATGCCGGTGGCCTGCACATGCGCCAGCAGGCCCTGCGGATCGTGGGCGATGGCATTCGGCACGATCTCGAGGCTGGCCCCGAACAGCGGCGCAGCAAGGAATTGCCACACGGAAATGTCGAAGCTCTGCGATGCAGTCTGGGCGATCACGTCCTGCTCGCTGAGCGCCAGGTACGGCACCTTGCTCAGCTGGTTGTTGAGCATGCCGCGCTGCTCGACCATCACCCCTTTCGGCAGGCCAGTGGAGCCTGAGGTGTAGATCACATAGGCAAGGTTATCCGGCCCGCTGTGGATGCCGGGATTGTGGCTGGCAACGGCGCTGGCCTGGATGCCTTCCCAAACCAGCAGCTGCGGCCGTGCCGCCAGTTCCAGCTCACCCAGCAACTGCCGCCCTTGCTCAGCACAGGCCGCACTGCACACCAGCACCGGCGTGCAGCTGAGCTGGATGATGCTTTGCAGGCGCGCTGCCGGCAGGCCCGGGTCCAGCGGCAGGTAGCCGGCGCCGGCCTTGAAGCTGCCGACGATCATGCCCAGCAGCGGCAAGCCGCGCTCGGCCAACAGCGCCACTGGTTGATCCACGCATACACCCGCCGCAATCAGCGCATGGCCCAGTCGGTTGGCCGCCAGGTTCAGGCCGGCATAGTCATAGGCGGCTTCCAGGCAGCGGGCCACGGTGCGCTGCGGATGCGCGGCAACCTGCGCCTCGAACTGCGCGACGTAGCTTTGCTCCAGTGGGTAAGCCCGCGCGGTGCGGTTGCAATCTTCCAGCAGAAAGCGCTGTTCTTCCGCGCCGAGCAACGGCAGGTCGCCCACTTCGCCATCAAAGCCCTGCACCAATGCCAGCAGCAGGCGCTTGAACTCGGCCAGCAGGCGCTCAACGGTCGGGTAGTCGAAGTAGCGTTGGTCGAACGACAGGTGCAGGCCCAGGTCATCGCCCGGGTAGCACACCGCGGTCAGCGGGAAGTTGGTGTGGGTACGGCCGGAATCCGAGCTGGCGTTCAGGTGCTGGGCATGGTCGAGCACGGCGGTTTCCACCGGTGCGTTCTCGAACACGAACAGGCTGTCGAACAGCGGCTGGCCCTTGGGCAGCTCGCTGCATTCCTGAATCGCCACCAGCGGCAGGTACTCGTACTCGCGCAATTCCATGTTGCTTTGCAGCAGGCCTTGCAGCCACTGGCGCACGCTGCTGCGCTCACCGGCCACCGGCAACTGCACGCGCAGGGCGACGCTGTTAATGAACAGGCCAACGGTACGCTGCATCTGCGGCATGCTCACCGGGCGCCCGGCCACGGTCACGCCAAAGGCCACGTCGCGGTCGCCACTGTAGCGCGCCAGCACCAGCGCCCAGGCCGCCTGGGCAAAGGTGTTGACGGTCAACTGGTGGGCCTGGGCCAGTTCGCGCAGGCGCACGCCTTCGCTGACCTCCAGGCGCGTGTAGCAATCGCCGACGACCATGCCGCTGCCGGCGTGGTCATGCCGCAATGGGCGGTCGCTGGGGAGCGCCGTGGCGCGTTCGAACCCGGCCAGGTTGGCCTGCCACCAGGCACGCGCATCGTCCAGGCCCTGGCGTTGCAGCCAGCCAATGTAGTCGCGGTAGCGCGGCGGTACCGGCAACTGCGCCTGGCGCCCTTCGCCGAGCGCCTGGTAGACCTCGAAGAAGTCGTTCATCAGCAGCGAGCGGCACCAGGCATCGATCAGGATGTGGTGGTTGCTCATCATGAACCAGTAGCGCTCGTTTGCCACGCGCACCAGGCGCAGGTGGAACGGTGCCTCGCTGAGCAAGGCAAAGCCGGCCTCGCGCTCCTGCTTGTGCAGGGCTTGCAGGCGCTGCTCCTGAGCATCGGCGTCAAGCTCGCGCCAGTCCTGGTAGTCGACCGCCAGGTTGCCCGGTTTGTGGATGATCTGCAGCATCGCTTCGCCGCTGTTCCAGCTGAACGAGGCGCGCAGTGCTTCGTGGCGCGCCACCACCGCTTGCCAGGCCAGGGCGAAGCGCTCGGGGTCGAGCGCGCTGTTGATGCGGTAGCGGTCCTGCATGTAGTACAGGCCGGTGCCCGGCTCCAGCAGGGTGTGCAGCAGCATGCCCTCCTGCATCGGGGTTAGCGGGTAGACATCCTCGATCTGCGCAGCCGGTACCGGCAGTGCGTCAATCTGCTCCTGGGTCAGGTGCGCCAGCGGGAAGTCCGACGGGGTGAAGCTGCCGTTGCCCTCGGCCAGGCAATGCGCGACCAGCGCCAGCAGCTCCTGCCGGTAGGCTTCGGCCAGGTTGGCGATGGTCTGCTCGTCATAGCGTTCGGCGCTGAAGGTCCAGCGCAGTTGCAGGGCACCGCCATACACCTGGCCATCGACGCTCAGCCAGTTGGGCAGCGGTGCATCACGGTCATGGGCCAGGCCGGCCGGGGCATCCAGCGGCTGGAACAAGGCCGCGCTGTCGAACTGCTGATCGAACTGGCCCAGGTAGTTGAAGGTGATGCGTGCCTGCGGCAAGGCCGCCATCTGCTCGCGCCCGGCATCATCGGCCAGATAGCGCAGTACGCCGTAACTCAGGCCTTTGTGCGGCACCTGGCGCAGGTGTTCCTTGATGTGCTTGAGCGAACCGCCCCGTGCCGCATCGTCATCCCCTGGCAACGGGCGCAGGCTCAGTGGATAGGCATTGGTGAACCAGCCAACGCTGCGGGTCAGGTCCATGTCTTCGAACAACCCGTCGCGACCGTGGCCTTCAAGCTGCACCAGCACGGCTTCGTCACCGCTCCAGCGGCACACGGCCCGCGCCAGCGCAGTCAGCAGCAGGTCGTTGACCTGGGTGTGGTAGGCCGCCGGGGCCTGTTGCAGCAACTGCCGGGTCTGCTCTGTGTCCAGGCCGATGGCCAGGGTGCGGGCATGGCGGTGCAGGTTGCCGCCCTGCGGGTGGTCGCACGGCAGTTCGCGGCGCACACCCCCCAACTGGCCCTGCCACCAGCCCAATTCGTCGCGCAGCGAATCACTGCCGGCATAGCTGGCCAGGCGCGCAGCCCAGTCACCCATGGCGTGGGTCTTGGCCGGCAGCGGCTGGCCACGGTACAGCGCTTGCAGGTCTTCCAGCAGTACTCGCCACGACACGCCATCGACCACCAGGTGGTGAATCGCCAGCAACAAACGCTGGCTGCCCTGCCCGTCAGCCACCAGCAAGGCACGCAACAGCGGGC
The DNA here is from genome assembly GCF_044749445.1 of Pseudomonas sp. NPDC089408. Classification (NCBI taxonomy): domain Bacteria; kingdom Pseudomonadati; phylum Pseudomonadota; class Gammaproteobacteria; order Pseudomonadales; family Pseudomonadaceae; genus Pseudomonas; species Pseudomonas sp. NPDC089408. Next base: position 519,257 of record NZ_JBIVHY010000002.1, on the reverse strand, counting down.
CCTGGTGCAGGTCGAGGCTGCGTTGCACATCGCTGTACAGCGCCTGGCAATCGGCAAAATCGGCGACCGTGGCGGTCCACAGCAGTTGTTCGACGCCGGGCGGGGCATACTCGGCCTGCCGGCGGCCAGCCGCCTCGGCAAAGCGCAGGCGCAGGCTGTCGTGGTGTTGCACCAGCGCCGCCAAGGCGTGTTCAAGCAGCGCTTCATCCAGCGGCTGGCGCGCCTCCAGCAGGACCGCCTGGTTCCAGTGTTGCGGCTGTGGCACTTCGCTGTCGAAGAACCAATGCTGGATCGGCGTCAGGCCAATCTCGCCCCGGCGCAGGCCCTGGTCGATGCTGCTGGCGGCCTCGCTGTGCCGTACCACGGCGGCCAAGGTCTGAATGGTCTGGTGCTGGAACAGGTCACGCGGGGTGAACTGCAAGCCGGCCTGACGGGCGCGGCTGACCACCTGGATCGACAGGATCGAGTCGCCGCCCAGCTCGAAGAAATTGTCCTGCACACCGACTTGGGCAACGTTGAGCACGTCGCGCCAGATCTGCGCCAACTGTGCTTCCACCTCATTGCCCGGTGCCTGGTATTGCTGGCGTGCCTGCTCAAGGTCCGGCAGCGGCAGTGCGCGGCGGTCGAGCTTGCCGTTGCCCATCAGCGGCAGGCTGTCGAGCAGCACCAGATGCGCAGGCACCATGTAGTCCGGCAAGTGCTGGCGGGCATCGGCTTTCACCGCCTCGCGCAACAGGCTTTGCGCCGCATTGTCGGCAGTGGCCTGCTTGCACACCAGGTAGCCCACCAGTTGCTTGCCACCGGGCAGATCAAGGGCAAGTACCACGGCTTCGTCGACATCGGCATGCGCCTGCAGGCGGCTTTCGATTTCGCCCAGCTCAATGCGAAAACCTCGAATCTTCACTTGCTGGTCGGCACGGCCAACGTACTCGACCAGGCCATCCGTGCCCAAGCGCACCAGGTCGCCGGTGCGATACAAGCGCCCGCCTTCGCGGCTGAACGGGTCGGCGACGAAACGCTCCGCGCTGAGGCCCGGGCGATCGTGGTAGCCCTGCGCCAGGCCGGCACCCCCTACATACAGTTCGCCAATGCCACCCTGCGGCAACAAGGCCAGGTCTTCATCGAGGATGTAGGCCGTTCGGCTGCCGATGACGCGGCCGATCGGCACGCTGCCAAGTTCCGCCGGGAGCACTTCAGGCGCCAGACAGGCCAGCGGCATGACCACGGTCTCGGTCGGCCCATAAGCGTTGAAGAACTGCTGCGGGGCAAAGGCCTGGCGAATGCGCTGCAGGTGCTCGCCGGTCAATGCTTCACCACCGGTGATCACCAGGCGCACCGGCAGTTGCTCACCCTGCCCGCCCAGGTACTGCGCCAGCTGGCTGCCGTAGCTTGGGGTGAAGCCGAGGATGCTCACCTGCTGCTCGCGCACCAGTTGGCAGATTTCTTCGGCACCCCACTGCCCTTGGGCGCGCAGCACCACGCGGGCACCGCACAGCAGCGGTACCCACAGGCGCTCGCTGGCTGCGTCAAAGTTGATCGAATAGAAGTGCAGTTCGCAGTCATCGCTGCGCATGCCGAATTCGGCGATCACCGTCTGGCAGTGCATGGCGAACTCGCCATGGCTGACCACCACGCCCTTTGGCTTGCCGGTGGAGCCTGAGGTGTAGATCAGGTACGCCTGGTGTTGCGGCAGGTTGAGGTTATCCAGCGGCGCATCGCTGTAGGCCGACAGGCTGGCAGCGTCGTCTTCCAGGCTCCAGCGCGCCACGCCCTCGGGCAGCTCGCCCAGGGTTTGCAGCAACGCGCGCTGGCTCAGCAGCAGGCCGATGCGGCTGTCTTCGATCATGTAGCGCAAGCGGTCGAGCGGGTACTCAGGGTCCAGCGGTACATAGGCGCCGCCAGCCTTGAGGATGGCCAGCAGGCCGACGACCATTTCCAGCGAACGCTCCAGCGCCAGGCCTACCCGCACCTGCGGGCCGACACCGCGCTCGCGCAGGGCACGGGCCAGGCGGTTGGCCTGCTGGTCGAGTTCGGCGTAGGTCATGTGCTGGCCGGCAAAGGTCAGCGCCCCCGCCTGCGGCGTGCGTGCGGCCTGGGCCGCGAACAGGCCGTGCAGGGTCTGGTCGAGGTCGAAATCGTGCTCGCCCTGCAACTGGCCGACCAGCACCTGCTGCTCGGCGCTGCCCAGCATCGGCAGCTCACACAGGCGCTGTTGCGGGTTGTCGAGCAGGCCGACCAGCAATTGCTGCCAGTGCTCGGCCATGCGTGCGATGCGCGGCTCGTCGAACAGGTCGCGGCTGTAGGTCAGGCAGCAGCCCAGGCGGCCATCAAGGTCGGTCACCTCCAGGTACAGGTCGAACTTGGTGGCACTGGCGTCGTTGACCAGGTAATCCACGTGCATGCCGGCCAGCGTGCGGCTTTGTTGGAAGGCCCAGCGCTGCACGTTGCACATCACCTGGAACAGTGGGTTGTAGGCGCTGCTGCGTGGCGGCTGCAGGGCCTCCACCAGTTGGTCGAACGGCAGGTCCTGGTGCGACTGGCCTTCGATCGCGGCCTGGCGCATCTGCTCCAGCAGCGCGCTGGCGGTCATTTGCCCGTCCAGCTCGCAGCGCAGCACCTGGGTGTTGAGGAAGGCGCCGATCAGGCCTTCGCTTTCCGGGCGAATGCGGTTGGCCACCGGCGCGCCGATGCGCAGGTCGCGCTGGCCGCTGTAGCGGTGCAGCAAGGCGGCCAGGGTGGCAGTCATGGTCATGAACAAGGTCAGGCCACGCTGGCTGTTGAAGGCATGCACGCGCTTGACCAGCGCCGGGTCCAGCTCGAAGCGGTACAGCTCGCCTCGGTGGCTCTGTACTGCCGGCCGCGGGCGGTCGGCGGGCAAGGCCAATACCGGGTGTTCATCACCCAGGCGGCCTTGCCAGTAGGCCAGCTGGCGAGCGCCCTCGCCGCTTTCCAGCCATTGCCGTTGCCACACGCTGTAGTCCAAGTACTGCACCGGCAGCGGCGCCAGCGGCGATTCGCGGTCATCGACGAAGGCTTCGTACAGCTCGCCCAGTTCGCGGGCGAAAATGTCCATGGCCCAGCCTTCGGTGACAATATGGTGCAGGGTGAGGACGAAGACGTGCTCGCGCTCCTCGGCCTTGACCAGGCAGGCACGCAGCAGCGGGCCGCGCTCCAGGTCGAACGGCTGGTGCGCCTGGTCGTCGGCCAGCTGTTGCAAGCGTTGCTGGCGGGCATCGGCAGGCAATGCACTGAAGTCCTGCCAGTCCAGGTGCAGGCCGCTGTCTGCGGCTACACATTGGTACGGCACACCGTCGATGCTGGGGAAGGTGGTGCGCAGGGTTTCATGGCGCACGATCAGCGCCTGCAACGCGCGCTCGAACGCGTCCACATGCAGGGTACCGCGCAGGCGCGCCATGCCGCCGACGTTATAGGCCGGGCTGTCCGGTTCCATTTGCCAGAGGAACCACATGCGCTGCTGCGAGTACGACAGCGACACCGCCTGGCGCCGGTCGACGCGGGTGATTTCGCCTTGCAGGTTGTGTTCGCCGGCAGCGCGGATACGCGCGATCTCGGCACAGAAGGCGCCCAGCTCGCTGGCTTCGAACAGCGCCTTGAGCGGCAACTCGACGTCGCAGGCCTGGCGGCTGCGGGAAACGATCTGGGTGGCCAGCAGCGAGTGGCCGCCGAGGGCGAAGAAGTCGTCCTGCAGGCCGACGCGCGGCAGGTTCAGCACTTCGCGCCAGATGGCGGCGACCTGCTGTTGCAGTTCGCTTTGCGGCTCAACGTGTTCACGCTGCTGCCACACCGGCGCCGGCAGCGCCTTGCGGTCGACCTTGCCGCTAGGGCCCAGTGGCATGTGTGCCAGCGGGATGAGTTGCGCCGGCACCATGTACGTCGGCAACTGTTCACCCAGCGCCGCCAACAAGGCTTCGGGCTGGGCACTGCCGCTGTAGTAGCCGACCAGTTGCGCGCCAACGGCGTCCATGTGGATCAGCACCAGTGCCTGTTCGACACCGGCCTGCGCCAGCAGGCACGCCTGCACCTCTTCGGGTTCGACGCGGAAGCCCCGCACCTTCACCTGCTGGTCAAGGCGGCCGAGGTACTCCAGCGCCTCCAGCTGTACCTGCCAACGGGCACGGTCGCCGCTGCGGTACAGGCGCTGGCCATTGCCGTCGGCCTGGGGCACGAAACGCTCGGCGGTAAGGCCAGGGCGGCCCAGGTAGCCACGGGCCAGGCCTGCACCACCAAGGTACAGCTCGCCCGGCACGCCTGGGGCAGTGAGTTCAAGCTCGTCGTCAAGCACGCGGCACAACACATTGCCCAGCGGGCGGCCGATGGGCGAGCGTTCACCGTCCGTGGCCTGGCAGTGCCAGTGGGTGACGTTGATGGCGGTTTCGGTCGGGCCGTAGCGGTTGTGCAGTAGCACCTGCGGCAGCAGTTGCAGTACGCGGTCGCGCAGCGCAGCAGACAACGCTTCGCCACCCGAGAACACCCGGCGCAGGCTGCTACAGGCAGCCGCCTGCGGCTCCTGGACGAACACCTGCAACAGCGGCGGCACGAAGTGCAGCGTGGTCACAGCATGGGCCTGGACCAGTTCGGCGATACGCTGCGGGTCGCGGTGTTCGCCAGGGCCGGCCAGCACCAGTTTGCAGCCGGTGACCAATGGCCAGAAGCACTCCCACACCGACACGTCGAAGCTGATCGGCGCCTTCTGCATCAATACGTCACTGTCGTTCAGCGCATAGGTGGCCTGCATCCACTGCAGGCGCTCGGCCAGCGCCGCGTGGGTATTGCCCACGCCTTTGGGTTGGCCGGTGGAGCCGGAGGTGTAGATCACATAGGCCAGGCTGTCACCGTGCAGGTGCAGGCCAGGGGCATGGCTGGGCCAGCTGTCCAGGTGCAACTGGTCGAGGGCAATGGCGCTGACGCCGTCGACCTGGGGCAGCTTGCCCAGCAGGCTGCTGTGGCTCAGCAGCAGGCCGGCATTGCAGTCGGCAAGCATGTAGGCCAGGCGTTCGGCGGGGTAATCGACGTCCAGCGGCACATAGGCACCACCGGCCTTGAGAATGGCCAGCAGGCCGACCAGCAACTGCGGCGAGCGCTCGATGGCAATCGCTACACAGGTGTCGGGGCCGACGCCTTTGTCGCGCAGGTAGTGGGCCAGGCGGTTGGCTTGCTGGTGCAGCTCGGCGTAATCCAGGCTGCCGCCCTCCCACGCCAGCGCGGTGCGCTGCGGGGTCAGGCGTGCCTGCTCATTGAGTTGCTCGACCAGCAGCTGCTGTGGCGCAGCGGTCGCTGCCTGGCCCCAACCCAGCAGCTGGGCGCGGCCCGCCTCGTCGAGCAATTGCACTTCGCCCAGCGCCCGTTGCGGCGCAGCGCACACCTGCTCCAGCAGCGCCAGCAAATGCCCGGCCAGGCGCTTGATGGTGCTGGCGTCGAACAGTTCGCTGGCATAATCAAAGGCCAGGCTCAGGCGGCCCTGGTGGTCTTCTTCGCTGTGCAGCTGCAAGTCGAACTTGGCTTCGCGGCTGTGCCACGGCAGTTCCACGGCCAGCAGGCCCGGCAGGCGGCGCAGCGTCGACAGGTCGCGCTGCTGGTGGTTGAACATGACCTGGAACAGGCCCTGTTCGCGGGCTTCGGGCAGGGCTTCGACCAGTTGTTCAAACGGCAGGTCCTGGTTGGCCTGGGCCTGCAGGGTGGCCTGGCGCACCTGGGCCAGCAACTGGGTGAACGGCAAGCGGCCATCGAGCTGCGCACGCAGTACCTGGGTGTTGATGAAGAAACCGACCATGCCTTGGGTTTCCAGGCGCGGGCGGTTGGCGTTGGGCACGCCGACGCGGATGTCGGCCTGGCCGCTGTAGCGTTGCAGCAATGCCTGCCAACCGGCCAGCAGGACCATGAACAGGCTGGCCTGCTGCTCGCGGGCCAGGCCCTTGAGCGCGTCGCCGAGCTTGGCGGGCACCTTCAGGTTGAAACGCGCAGCGCTGTGCTCGCGCTGGCTGGCACGTGGGTGGTCGGTACACAGGTCGAGTACCGGCAGTTCATCGCCCAGCTGAGCCTTCCAGTAGTCCAGTTGGCGCTCGGCTTCGCCGTCGGCCAGCCACTGGCGCTGCCACTGGCCATAGTCGGCGTAACCCAGGGGCAGCGGTGCCAGGTTCGCCTGCAGGCCTTGGCAGTGGGCCGCGTACAGTTTGGCGAACTCGTCGAGCAGGATGTTCAGCGACCAGCCATCGGCAACGATATGGTGCAAGGTCACCCACAGCTGATGGTCTTCCTCGTCCAGTCGAACCAGGGTCACCCGCAGCAAAGGGCCTTGAGTCAGGTCGAACGGCTGGCGGGCCTCGGCTTCACGTTGGGCGGTGACCTGTTCGGGCGCCTGGCCTTCGAAGTTCAGGCGGGCCAGGTTGAAAGGCTGCTGCGCCAGCACGTGCTGCAGCGCCTGGCCGCCCTCTTCACTGAACACGGTACGCAGTGATTCGTGGCGCGCCACCAATGCCTGGAACGCAGCTTCCAGGGCAGTTTCATCCAGCTCGCCACGCAGGTGCAGGCCGGCCGGAATGTTGTAGGCCGCCGATTGCGGTTGCAGTTGCCACAGCAACCACAGGCGGTTTTGCGCCAGCGACTGGGGCAGCGCCTGGCCGCGTTCAAGGCTGGCGATAGCTGCCGCCTGTGCACCGCCTTCGGCGAGTATCGCGGCCACGGCATTGCTGTAGTCGGCCAGCACCGGTGCTTCGAACAAGGTGCGCAGGCTAAGGTTGATGCCCAGCTCATCGGCCAGCCGCGCAGTGGCCTGGGTGGCCGCGATGGAGTTGCCACCCATCAGCAGGAAGTGGTCGTCTGCCGCCACTGCGCTGACCTTGAGGATGTCGCGCCACACGGCGGCGATGCGCGCCGGCAATTCATCACTTGCTGCCTCAGCGGCAACGGCCTCGCTTGCGTCAGGGAAACGGGCATAGCAATCCAGGCTGCCATCGTCCATGCGCAGGCGGCAGGCCGAGCGTTGCAGCTTGCCGCTGGAGGTCTTCGGCAGCGCGCCCGGGTTCAGCAGCAGGACCACCGCCGGCGCCTGGCGGCAGGCGTCGGCGATCACCTGGCGCAGGGTCTTGATCAGCGCCTGGGGCTTGATGGCTTTCTGCACGTTGCGGCTGATCTCCACCGCCACGCCGATGCCCTCCTCGCCCTGGTGCTCCACGGCAAACACCGCCACCCGGCCTTTGCGCAGCACCTCCACTTCGCGTTCGAGGGTTTTTTCCAGGTCCTGCGGGTAGAGGTTCTGCCCGCGTACGATCAGCATGTCTTTCAGGCGCCCGGTGACGAACACCTCGCCGTCACGCATGAAGCCCAGGTCGCCGGTGCGCAGCCAGGTCTGGCCGTCCATCTCGACGAAGGTACGGGCACTGGCTTCAGGGTTACGCCAGTAGCCCAGGGCGATGCTCGGGCCACCGGCCCAAATTTCGCCGACCTGGTTGTCGCCCAGCGCGTGCAGCTGTTGCGGCTCGACAATGCGTACCGCATGCTCCGGTTGCGGGTAGCCACAGCTCATCAGCACGCTGCCTTTGCCGGGCTCGGCGCGGTTGGCGGCGAAGGCTTCGGCATCCAGCTCCAGCGCCGGGATGCCCTGGCCACGGCGGCTGCCGCTGACGAACAGGGTGGCTTCGGCCAGGCCGTAGCTGGCGAAGAAACTTTGCGGGTCGAAACCGCAGGCCTGGAACTTGTCGGCGAAGGTGGCCAGGCTGTCCTGGCGGATCGGCTCGGAGCCGGAGTAGGCCACGCGCCAGCGACTCAGGTCGAGCCCGGCCAGCGAAGCTTCGCTGACCCGCTCGCTGCACAAACGGTAGGCGAAGTCAGGGCCGCCGCTGATGGTACCGCCGTACTCGCTGATGGCCTGCAACCAGCGCAGCGGCCGGGCCAGGAAGTAACCCGGCGACATCAGCACGCAGGGCACGCCGCTGAAGATCGGCTGCAGCAGGCCACCGATCAGGCCCATGTCGTGGTACAACGGCAACCAGCTGACGATCACGTCGTCGGGGTTGAGGTCGATGCCGAAGCCACAGCGAATCAGTTGCTCGTTGGCCACCAGGTTGCCATGGCTGACCTGCACGCCTTTGGGCAGTGCGGTGGAGCCGGAGGTGTACTGCAGGAAGGCGATGTCTTCGCCCTTGAGTGCCGGTTCACGCCAATTCGCGGCCAGCATCGGGTCCAAGCCGTCCACGGCCAACAGCTCGGGCGCGTTGTCCGCTGCCAGGGCTGCCAGGCCCTGCAGGTTGTCGTGCAACGCCGCCACGGTCAGCAGCAGGCGCGGCTCGGCGTCGGCGATGATCGACAGCAAACGCTCCTGGTGGTGCTGGCGTGCGGACTCTGGCGGGTAGGCCGGCACCGCGATCACGCCCGCATACAGGCAGCCAAAGAACGCCGCTACGTAGTCTGGCCCGCTGGGGAACAGCAACACGGCACGGTCACCAAAGCTGGCGCGCGCCTGCAAGGCCGCGGCGATGGTGCGCGCACGCTGGTCGAGGTCCCGGTAGCTGAGCACGGCCTGCTCGCCGGGGGCGTCGGCGAGAAAGCGCAGGGCGATCTTGTCCGGGGTCTGCGCGGCGCGTTGCGCCAGGGCCTGGACCAGCGAGAGCGGGAGTTCGAAGGCGTCCGTCATGGGGTGTTCCTGCCAGTGTCTGTTGGGGCGTGCCGGCTGCGCCGCGAACGTGGGCGGGCAGCGGTTGGCGGCCGGGATGTACACAGGGGAACGGATGGGCGGGGGGAGAAATTAGCGGGGTTGGAAAGTGCCTGTCTTGAGAGAGTGTCAGGGCGATAGAGTGCCTGCCTTGCAGAGAGCGCCAGGTTGAAGGTGCCTGCCATGAGGGAGTATCAGGGCAACACGGTGCCTGCCATGAGAGGTGTGCCGCCTGTGAGATCGAGCGCCGCCCGCGCGGCGCTTCGCGGGGCAAGCCCGCTCCCACATCTGTTTCGGGCCAGTTATTCCTGTGCCAGAGGTGCGCGCACCCTTGGTGCATGACAGGAAATCGAAGAAAAGCAGCGCCGCAGTCGATATCCAAGGGAACACACAAGGCGGACAGAGGTGGCCCCCACAGGAGGGACTGGCCCGAAACAGATGTGGGAGCGGGCTTGCCCCGCGAAGCGCCGCGCGGGCGGCGCTCGATCTCACAGGCGGCACACCCCTCATGGCAGGCACCTTGTTGCCCTGACAATCTCTCAAGACAGGCACCCTATCGCCCTGAAATCCCCTCAAGGCAAATACCCTCCAGCCCCACCCCCACCACCCAGAACCCTTAGAACCGAAAGATACAGATACTAATTACATTTCGCATTTGACAATCATTATCATTCTGAATAGCTTGTCGCACGTCGTAGGAAGCTTCCCAGCCCTGGGTGCCTCCTTTCCCCTCTGTGACAAGGTGATTTCCATGGCGGAACAACTATCCACAAGTAAGTGCGATTCACCATTACTGCAGGCCTTCGTCGACAACCGCAGCATCCTGGTCAAGATCGCTGCCCGCATTACCGGCTGCCGTTCTCGCGCCGAAGATGTGGTGCAGGACGCCTTCTTCCGGCTCAGCGCCGCGCCGCAGATCACCTCGTCGTTCAAGGCGCAGTTGAGCTACCTGTTCCAGATCGTGCGCAACCTGGCGATCGACCATTACCGCAAACAGGCGATGGAGCTGAAGTACTCCGGCAGCGAGGAGGAAGGCCTGAATGTGGTCATCCAGAACGCCTCGCCCGAAGCCACTCACATCAACCTGGCGGCGCTGGACGACATTGCACAGGCGCTGAACGAGCTGCCGCAGCGTACCCGCTATGCCTTCGAGATGTACCGCCTGCATGGCGTGCCGCAGAAGGACATTGCCAAGGAGCTGGGCGTGTCGCCGACCTTGGTCAACTTCATGATCCGCGATGCGCTGGTGCATTGCCGCAAGACCGCCAACCGGCAGGTCTGAAGATAGCTGCAAGCTGCAAGCTGCAAGCAAAAACCAATCGCGTTCTGCCCTTGCTTTTTCTTGTAGCTTGTAGCTTGTAGCTTGCAGCTTGCAGCTCTCGCCATCAGGCGAGCTTGCATCTATCGAAAAACCGCTCCCGCCCCAGAATCATCAGCGCCGCCCGTTTGTGCGGGAAATCGAATTCCTTGTCGCAATGGAAACACTGGTCGTGCATGTAGCCGATCATCTTGCCGTTGTCGGCACGCGGCTCAGCCACCACCCGCTGGGTGCGTGGGTCATCCAGGAACAGGTAATGCACCAGCGCCGATAGCCAGCTGGCCACCTTGTGCGGCCCGCGATGGCTCTGCTCGCCTACCAGCATGTGGATGCCGCGGTCGTAGTCATCGGCCGGGTAGAACGGCGCAATGCGGTCTTCCTTGGCCCAGTACGCCTCGAAGTAGGCAAACGGCTGGTCATCAAAGCAACCGATCAAGGTCAGGGTATGCGGGTCGGCTTCAAGCTTGGCCAGGTACTCGCGGTGCTGCGCCAGCGTGCCGCCCTCCTGCCAGAACGCTTCTACCCGTGGGTTGTTCTGCCAGCGGTTGAAGCGCTCCAGGTCATGCTCGATTTCCAGGGTGCGCAGCGACACCCAGCTCCCCAGGCGCGCATCGAAACGCCGGTACACCTCGCCCCGGGGCTTGGGCGCGCGGCGCGGGTGGCGCTTGCCGTTGCTGATCTGCATCTGCTGTGGGTACGCCGCAGCCACTGCACCGCCCAACCACGGCAGCGGCAATTGCCAGAACAGCGCCCGCTCGCACAGGTATTGGCCAGGCTGTTCAGCCACCAGCAAAAGGCCGCTGGCCAACGCTTGCGGCAGCGCCTCGGGCAAATGCCAGGCCAGGCGCTGGCAGGCCGTGTCGCGCGACAGCAGCCAATAGCAGGCAGCCCACAAGGCCTGGTAGGGGCGCTCGGGGCAGAGGCTTTCAAGGTGAACCTGCAAGGTGGCACCCGCCTCCAGGCGCACCTGGATCAGCGGGCGGCCCTCAAGGGTCAGGCTCAGCCAGCTGTCGCCCTCCTCGGCACTGAGACTGCGCCAGCGTGGCGGTGACTGTGGCTGCGAAGCGGCATCGAAGGGCATTGGCTTGTCTCGCGAAAATGAAGAATAGGCTCACTGTCGAGAACGATGCCGTCAGGTACGAATTTAGTCCTTGGGCACACTGACGGTGATGCGGTAAGGCTCGAATATGCGCGCCAGCTCACCACTGTCACGCAGGCCGCGCAGCAGGTCGGCAAATGACTGCTCGCCGATGGGGGCATCGGGGCGCAACAACGCATAGTGGTGGTAAACCTGATCGATACGCTGCGAAGGCACCAACTGCGGGCGGCTGGCCGGATTACGCGCCAAGAAATCGCTGAGGTAGGACCGCGTGACCAGGGCGATGTCGGCACGACCTGCCTGCACCATCAGCAGGTTGCTGTCGTGCGAATAGGTCAGCGTCGCGCTGTAGGCCTTGCGCAGGTAGCCCGGGTCGGAATTGAAGCCCGCGAACGCATAATGGTAGCCATTGAACAGCGCCAGGCGCTTGTCCTTCAGGTCGTCGAAGTAATGCGGGTCACGCCCGTTGGCCTGACGGGCGACAAACACTTCGGCGTCTTCCAGGCCCATGTCCACGCTCTGGTGGGCAATCTGCTGCCAGCCCCATTGCGGGTTTTCGAAAATGGCCATGTCGGTACGGCCCTGCTGGAAATCACCAAAGCGCCGCTGGATGGACGTGGGCACCAGCACGAAGTGGTAAGCCTGCTGCATGCGGTTGAGTGCGTCGATCAGTTGCGGCAGCAGACCGGTGTCGGCGCCCTGCTCGGGGCGCACGGTATACGGCGGAAAATGCGCAGCGCCAACCCTGACTTCGATCGCGTCGGCAGCCCATGCCGGCACCGCCAGCCAGTACACGGCCAGCAGCATCAGGGTGGACAGGGCCTTGAGGCCGGGCGCTGGAGTCAAGACGGACACTCATCACGGTTCATGCCTGGGTCCGCTTAAGCTAGGCGTTTTCCGGGGGCGGCACAACTGCTGGCGCCTGCTCTTTGCGCCAAAGCAGGCGGCAAAATGCCATGGGGTGCCGGATGCCCCGACTTTGGCTACGCTCTAGCAGGATCTGCAAGGGAGCCTGGTATGGGCCATTGGTTGGTGATCGACCTGGAAGCCACGACCGATGAGGGTGGGTGGCCGGTCACAGAGATGGAAGTCATTGAAATCGGTGCCAGCCTGGCCACCCGCGAGGGCCGTGAGGTCGACCATTTCCAGCGTTTCGTGCGGCCACGGCGGCGACCGCAACTGACCCCGTTCTGCCGCGAGCTGACCCACATCAGCCAGGCCGACGTTGACAGCGCCGCGCCGTTTCGCGAGGTGTGGGCAAGCTTCGAGCGCTGGCTCGGGTACCACCGCGAGCACCTGCAAGCCTGGGTCAGCTGGGGCGACTACGACCGCCAGCAATTGCACCAGGAGTGGCAACAGCACGGGCTCGACAGCCTGCTGCGAACCCTGCCGCACATCAACCTCAAGCAACGCTTCGCCAAGGCCCGCCACCTGCAGCGCCCTGCCGGCCTGAACGGCGCCTTGCAGCTGGCCGGCATGCACTTTTGCGGGCAGCAGCACCGAGCCCTGGAAGATGCGCGCAATACGGCGCGGCTGTTGCCCTTGAGCCTGCCCGCCGACAGTGCCTGAAAGCAGATGACGGGGCTTGTGGGCTTGGGCATACTGGCCAGCCCTTTTTCATCCCCTTTTTCAGGAGTCGCCCATGTTCCAGGTCAACGAGTACTTCAACGGCACCGTCAAGTCGATCGCGTTCGCGGGCGAAGAAGGCCCGGCCACTGTCGGCGTGATGGCACCGGGCGAATACGAGTTCGGCACTGCCAAGCGTGAAATCATGCACGTGGTGTCGGGTGCGTTGATCGTAAAGCTGCCAGGTAGCGACAACTGGGAAACCTTCAATGCCGGCGACAAGTTCAATGTGCCGGCGGACAGCAAGTTCCAGCTGCAGGTGAAGGTGGATACCGCTTACCTGTGCGAGTACCGCGACTAAGCGTCAGCCTGTTCCGGCCTCTTCGCGGGTGAACCCGCTCCTACATTGGCTTGTATCCCCCTGACAGGGCGCGGTTAATGTAGGAGCGGGTTCATCGAGGCGTCGAACCGCCGCGAAGAAACCAGCACTAATCCTTCAGGAATGCGGCAACCCTTTCAGCCGCCGCCTGCAAATGCTGCGCATGGCTGAACCCTGAAGCCTTCAGCGGCTTCAGGTCATGGTCCCCCGCCACTAGCCAGCTCACCTCGATCGCCGGCGACAACGTATAACCCGCCACCGCCTCGCGGTTACCCAGCGCATCGCGCTCACCCTGCACGATCAACGTCGACGTCTTCAATTCAGCCAGGTGCTCGACCCGCGGCTTCTCCGGCTTGCCCGCCGCATAGAACGGATAACCCAGGCACACCAGCGCGTCCGCGCCCAGTTCGTCGGCCAGCAGGCTGGCCATGCGCCCGCCCATGGACTTGCCGCCCACCGCCAACTTGCCCGCGACCAAAGGTCGCACCTGCCGGTACACCTCGCGCCAGCACTCCAGCAATACCTTCTGCGGGTTCGGCGGCCGCCTGCCGCCGCCAACCCTGCGCTCGGCCATGTACGGGAACTCGAAGCGCACCACCGCGACCCCAAGTGCCGCAAGCCTTTGCGCCATTTCGTCCATGAACCCGCTGTCCATCGGCGCCCCTGCGCCATGGGCCAGGATCAGGCAGCCCTTGTAGCCGTCCTTACCTTCAACCTGCGGAAGATCGCAGCGCAAGCCTGGGACATTTCCGACCTTCGCCCATTGATCCCCGTCAATACCGGCACTTTGCCCATTAATCATGCTTGCCTCGCTGTAAAGCCTGCCAAATAACCGTGGATGGGAACCCATACATGAACACAACCAGCAGTACCGCCTATAACTACAAGGTGGTCCGCCAATTCGCCATCATGACGGTGGTGTGGGGAATCGTCGGGATGGGGCTCGGCGTCTTCATTGCCGCCCAGCTCGCCTGGCCTTCCCTCAACTTCGACCTCCCCTGGACCAGCTTCGGCCGCCTGCGCCCCCTGCATACCAATGCGGTGATCTTCGCGTTCGGCGGCTGCGCACTGTTTGCCACCTCCTATTATTCGGTGCAACGCACCTGCCAGACCACCCTGTTCGCGCCCAAGCTGGCCGCGTTCAGCTTCTGGGGCTGGCAACTGGTGATCGTACTGGCGGCCATCAGCCTGCCGCTGGGCTACACCAGCTCCAAGGAATACGCCGAACTGGAATGGCCGATCGATATCCTGATCACCATTGTCTGGGTGAGCTACGCCATCGTGTTCTTCGGCACGCTGATGAAACGCAACACCAAGCACATCTACGTGGGTAACTGGTTCTTCGGTGCTTTCATCCTGACCGTGGCAATGCTGCACATCGTCAACAACCTGGAACTGCCGGTCAGCCTGACCAAGTCGTACTCGGTGTACGCCGGCGCCACTGACGCCATGGTGCAGTGGTGGTACGGCCACAACGCGGTGGGCTTCTTCCTGACCGCAGGCTTCCTGGGGATGATGTACTACTACGTGCCCAAGCAGGCTGAACGCCCGGTGTATTCCTATCGCCTGTCGATCGTGCACTTCTGGGCGCTGATTACCCTGTACATCTGGGCCGGCCCGCACCACCTGCACTACACCGCACTGCCTGACTGGGCGCAGTCGCTGGGCATGGTGATGTCGCTGATCCTGCTGGCGCCAAGCTGGGGCGGCATGATCAACGGCATGATGACCCTGTCGGGGGCCTGGCACAAACTGCGCAGCGACCCGATCCTGCGCTTTTTGGTGGTGTCGCTGGCGTTCTACGGCATGTCCACCTTCGAAGGCCCGATGATGGCCATCAAGACCGTCAACGCCCTGTCCCACTACACCGACTGGACCATTGGCCACGTACACGCTGGGGCCCTCGGCTGGGTCGCCATGATCTCGATCGGCGCGCTGTACCACACCATCCCCAAAGTGTTCGGCAAGGCGCGCATGTACAGCATCGGCCTGATCAACGCGCACTTCTGGCTGGCCACCATCGGCACCGTGCTGTACATCGCCTCGATGTGGGTCAACGGCATTGCCCAAGGCCTGATGTGGCGTGCGGTCAACAGCGACGGCACGCTCACCTACTCGTTCGTGGAAACCCTGGTGGCCAGCCACCCAGGCTTCATCGTGCGCTTCGTCGGTGGTGCGATCTTCCTCAGCGGCATGTTCCTGATGGCCTGGAACACCTGGCGCACCGTGCGTTCGCCGGCGCTTGATGTCGCCCCTGCGAACGCCCAGCTGGCTTGAGGAGACCTGCCTGATGAAACATGAAGTCATCGAGAAAAACGTCGGCCTGCTGGCCTTGCTGATGGTGTTTGCCGTCAGCATCGGCGGCCTGACCCAGATCGTCCCGCTGTTCTTCCAGGACGTCACCAACAAGCCGGTCGAAGGCATGAAGCCCTACACCGCGCTGCAGCTGGAAGGTCGCGATATCTACATCCGCGAAGGTTGCGTGGGCTGCCACTCGCAGATGATCCGCCCGTTCCGCGCCGAAACCGAGCGCTACGGCCACTACTCGGTCGCCGGTGAAAGCGTGTGGGACCACCCGTTCCTGTGGGGTTCCAAGCGTACCGGCCCGGACCTGGCCAGGGTGGGCGGGCGCTACTCGGACGACTGGCACCGCGCACACCTGTACAACCCGCGCAACGTGGTACCGGAGTCGAAGATGCCATCGTACCCGTGGCTGGTCGCCGAACAGGTGGACAACAGCCATACCGACGTGAAGATGCGCACCCTGCGCACCCTCGGCGTGCCGTACACCGACGAAGACATTGCCGGTGCCCGCGACGCGGTCAAGGGCAAGACCGAGATGGACGCGCTGGTCGCCTACCTGCAGGTGCTCGGCACCGCGATCAAGAACAAGAGGTGAGTGCGATGGAAATCGACATCGGCATGATCCGCGGCCTGGGCACCCTGGTGGTGGTGATCGCCTTCATCGGCCTCTCCCTGTGGGTGTTCAACCGCCGCCGCGACCGTGATTTCGCCGAAGCGCGCCTGCTGCCCTTCGACGACGACCGCCTGCCCACCGCCGGGCAGGAACCTGCTGCAAAAAGGAGTAACGGGCAATGACCACCTTCTGGAGTACGTACATCTGCGTACTGACCATCGGTAGCCTGATTGGCTTGACCTGGCTGTTGCTCGCCACCCGCAAGGGCCAGAGCCACAACACCACCGACCAGACCATGGGCCACAGCTTCGACGGCATCGAGGAGTACGACAACCCGCTGCCCAAGTGGTGGTTCTGGCTGTTCGTCGGCACCCTGGTGTTCTCGGTCGGCTACCTGATCCTCTACCCGGGCCTGGGCAACTGGAAAGGCATCCTGCCGGGCTATGAAAATGGCTGGACCGGGGTCAATGAATGGCAGAAGGAAATGGACAAGGCCGATGCCAAGTTCGGGCCGATCTTCGCCAAATACGCCGCCATGCCGGTGGAGGAAGTGGCCAAGGACCCGCAGGCGCTGAAAATGGGCGGTCGCCTGTTTGCCTCCAACTGCTCGGTGTGCCACGGCTCGGACGCCAAGGGCTCGTTCGGCTTCCCCAACCTTACCGACAAGGACTGGCGCTGGGGCGGTGAAGCGGAAACCATCAAGGCATCGATCATGAACGGCCGCCACGGCGTGATGCCGGCGTGGGCCGAGGTGATCGGCGAGCAGGGCGTGGCCGATGTGGCCGCGTTCGTGCTGACCAGCATGGAAGGCCGCGAACTGCCGGAAGGCGCCAAGGCCGATCCGGCCAAGGGCAAGGAGCTCTTTGCCGGCAACTGCGTGGCCTGCCACGGGCCGGAAGGCAAAGGCACCCCGGCCATGGGCGCGCCCGACCTGACCCACCCACAGGCGTTCATCTACGGCTCGAGCTTTGCCCAGTTGCAGCAGACCATTCGTTACGGTCGCCAAGGGCAGATGCCGGCGCAGGCTGAGATTCAGGGTAATGACAAGGTGCACTTGCTGGCGGCGTATGTGTATAGCCTGTCGCAGGATGGCACGGCTGAAACGGTGACTGCCCAGTGAGTTCGCCGGGAGAGATGCAGCGCCTGTGAGATCGAGCGCCGCCCGCGCGGCGCTTCGCGGGACAAGCCCGCTCCCACATCTGTTTCGGGCCAGTTACTCCTGTGGCAGGTTCGCGCGCCCCCTTGGCGCATGGCTCGATATCGAGTCATACAAACAAGGCGGACAGAGGTGACCTGACAGGCAGAACTGGCCCGAAACAGATGTGGGAGCGGGCTTGTCCCGCGAAGCGCCGCGCGGGCGGCGCTCGATATCCGCCCCACCACAACCCTCAAACCGTACACCCCGCCACACCACAACACTCCCCCCCAACACTCAAACCTCCCCGCCCCCCCCCTCCCTTGCACCCCCTCCGAACAGAACTAAGCTTGTTGCCTCAGCGGGCATCGCTACGAAAGGACCGATGCAGACGCGGCGCATGGCCTGTCGCCGTCCCGATAAAAAGCTTGACCGATCGATCAGAAAAAGGTGAAAAACGGTACACATTACAAATATTTATTTGTGTACAATCGTTCGGACCCGATCACTGCGGGACATCAGTGAACGGGCCCGGACACGGGTCGGCGTACCAAAGTTGCGTTGCGGTAACCCGAGCGGTTATCAATACTGGCGCCGATTTTTCGACCAACAAGAACATCAAAACCGTGGAACCTTAGAATGAGCACAGCAATCAGTCCGACTGCTTATAACTATAAGGTCGTCCGCCAGTTCGCCATCATGACGGTGGTCTGGGGGATCCTTGGCATGGGCCTCGGCGTCTTCATCGCCTCGCAGCTGGTGTGGCCGCAACTGAACCTGGACCTGCCCTGGACCAGCTTCGGCCGCCTGCGCCCGCTGCACACCAACCTGGTGATCTTCGCCTTCGGGGGCTGTGCGCTGTTCGGCACCAGCTACTACGTGGTGCAGCGCACCTGCCAGACCCGGCTGATCTCCGACAGCATGGCCGCCTTCACCTTCTGGGGATGGCAGGCGGTGATCGTCGGCGCGCTGATCACCCTGCCGATGGGCTACACCACCACCAAGGAATACGCCGAGCTCGAGTGGCCGCTGGCAATCCTGCTGGCCATCGTCTGGGTCACCTACGGGCTGGTGTTCTTCGGCACCATCGTCAAGCGCAAGACCAAGCACATCTACGTCGGCAACTGGTTCTACGGCGCCTTCATCGTAGTGACCGCGATGCTGCACATCGTCAACCACATCTCGCTGCCGGTCAGCCTGTTCAAGTCGTACTCGGCCTACGCCGGTGCCACCGACGCGATGATCCAGTGGTGGTACGGCCACAATGCCGTGGGCTTCTTCCTCACCACCGGTTTCCTGGGGATGATGTACTACTTCGTGCCCAAGCAGGCCGAGCGGCCAATCTACTCGTATCGCCTGTCGATCGTGCACTTCTGGGCGCTGATCACCCTGTACATCTGGGCCGGCCCGCACCACCTGCACTACACCGCACTGCCTGACTGGGCGCAGTCGCTGGGCATGGTGATGTCGATCATCCTCCTGGCTCCCAGCTGGGGCGGCATGATCAACGGCATGATGACCCTGTCCGGTGCCTGGCACAAACTGCGCACCGACCCTATCCTGCGCTTCCTGGTGGTGTCGCTGGCGTTCTACGGCATGTCCACCTTCGAAGGCCCGATGATGGCCATCAAGACCGTCAACTCGCTGTCGCACTACACCGACTGGACCATCGGCCACGTTCACGCCGGTGCCCTCGGCTGGGTAGCGATGATCTCGATCGGTGCGGTGTACCACATGATCCCGCGCCTGTATGGCCGCGAGCAGATGCACAGCGTCGGCCTGATCAACGCGCACTTCTGGCTGGCCACCATCGGTACCGTGCTGTACATCGCCTCGATGTGGGTCAACGGCATTACCCAGGGCCTGATGTGGCGCGCCATCAACGATGACGGCACCCTCACCTACTCGTTCGTCGAAGCCCTGCAAGCCAGCCACCCTGGCTATATCGTCCGCGCCCTGGGCGGTGCGTTCTTCGCCAGCGGCATGCTGCTGATGGCCTACAACGTGTTCCGTACCGTACGTGCCGCCAACCCGGCACAGGCTGAGGAAGCCGCCAAGATCGTCGTTGTGGGAGCGCACTGATGAAGCATGAAGCCGTCGAGAAGAACATAGGCCTGCTGGCCTTCTTCATGGTCATCGCCGTAAGCATTGGTGGCCTTACCCAGATCGTCCCGCTGTTTTTCCAGGACGTCACCAACAAGCCGGTCGAAGGCATGAAGCCGCGCACCGCACTGGAGCTGGAAGGCCGCGATATCTACATCCGCGAAGGCTGCGTAGGCTGCCACTCGCAGATGATCCGCCCGTTCCGCGCCGAGACCGAGCGCTATGGCCATTACTCGGTGGCCGGCGAGAGCGTGTGGGACCACCCGTTCCTGTGGGGCTCCAAGCGCACCGGGCCGGACCTGGCCCGCGTCGGTGGCCGCTACTCCGATGACTGGCACCGTGCGCACCTGTACAACCCGCGCAACGTGGTACCTGAATCGAAGATGCCGTCCTACCCATGGCTGGTCGAGAACAAGCTCGACGGCAAGGACACCGCGAAGAAGATGGAAGTGTTGCGCACACTCGGCACGCCGTACACCGACGCCGACATCGCCGGCGCCCGTGACGCGGTCAAGGGCAAGACCGAAATGGACGCCATCGTCGCGTACCTGCAGGGTCTTGGCACCATCATCAAGAGCAAACGGTGACGCTGATGGATATCGGGATGATTCGCGGCCTGGGCACCGTCGTGGTGATGGTGGCCTTCGTGGGCCTGGCGCTGTGGGTGTTCAACCCACGGCGTAAAAAGGACTTCGACGAAGCGACCCAACTGCCCTTCGCGGATGATCCCGAGGCCAGCCGCCACGTCGAGCACGAGCACGCAAAAGCTTCTGGGAGCAAAAAACAATGACAACCTTCTGGAGTCTGTACGTTACCGTCCTGACCCTGGGCACTATCTTCTCGTTGACCTGGCTGCTGCTGTCGACCCGCAAGGGCCAGCGCGAAGAGGTCACCGACGAAACCGTCGGGCATGCCTTCGATGGTATCGAGGAATACGACAACCCACTGCCGAAATGGTGGTTCTGGCTGTTTGTCGGCACCATCGTCTTCGCCCTCGGCTACCTGGTGTTGTACCCGGGCCTGGGCAACTGGAAAGGCATTCTGCCAGGCTATTCGTACCTGGATAACGACAAGCAGACCGAGTTTTCCAACGGCCAGCCGGGCTGGACCGGCGTGCACGAATGGGAAAAGGAAATGGCCAAGGCCGACGCCCGCTTCGGGCCGATCTTCGCCAAGTTCGCCGCCATGCCTATCGAAGAAGTGGCCAAGGACCCGCAAGCCCTGAAAATGGGCGCGCGGCTGTTCGCCTCGAACTGCTCGGTGTGCCACGGCTCCGACGCCAAGGGTGCGTTCGGCTTCCCCAACCTGACCGACAACGACTGGCGCTGGGGCGGCGAGCCGGACACCATCAAGACCACCATCATGGGCGGCCGCCATGGCGTGATGCCGGCCTGGGCCGAGGTCATCGGTGACCAGGGTGTGGCTGACGTGGCGGCGTTCGTGGTCAGCAAGCTGGAAGGCCGCACGCTGCCGGAAGGCGCCAAGGCCGATGCCGAAAACGGGCAGAAGATCTTCGCCGCCAACTGCGTGGCCTGCCATGGGCCGGAAGGCAAAGGCACGCCGGCCATGGGCGCGCCGAACCTGACCCACCCGCAGGCGTTCATCTACGGCTCGAGCTTTGCCCAGTTGCAGCAGACCATCCGTTATGGCCGCCAGGGGCAGATGCCGGCCCAGGAACAGCTGCAGGGTAATGACAAGGTGCACTTGCTGGCGGCTTATGTTTATAGCCTGTCGCATCAGGAACAGGCGCCGGCCAAGGCTGAGTAAGGCAGGCCTGGCCTCTTCGCGGCTAAAGCCGCTCCTACAACGATCGCGGTCAATTGTAGGAGCGGCTTCAGCCGCGAAGAGGCCGGTACATCACTGCATTTCTTGCAGGCTGATGACCTGGATCAATTGACACCCGCCATAACACGTTTCACACCCCAAACCCAACGCGACTAAAAGTCGCAGTGCAGCCCCATCCCGCCAACAGCGGCGTATCATGGACCGCAGCGCGCTAGCAGATTGCGCGAGACCGCGGCCGGCACGCACTGGCCGCGGCGTTTCTCCACTGCCGTGGGACTTGATGATGAGCAAGCAAATTCCGGTACATGATGTGACCCCGCCTGCCAACAAAGGGAAGGATTCCGTCGACCTCTACGCCTCCCGCGAAAAAATCTATACCCGCGCCTTCACCGGCCTGTTCCGTCGCCTGCGCATGGTTGGCGGTGCAGTGCTGTTCCTGCTGTACTTCGGCACCGTCTGGCTGAACTGGGGTGGCCACCAGGCCGTATGGTGGAACCTGCCCGAGCGCAAGTTCTACATCTTCGGCGCCACCATCTGGCCGCAGGACTTCATCCTGCTCTCGGGTATCCTCATTGTCGCCGCCTTCGGCCTGTTCTTCGTTACCGTCTATGCCGGCCGGGTCTGGTGCGGCTACACCTGCCCGCAAAGCGTGTGGACGTGGATCTTCATGTGGTGCGAAAAAGTCACCGAGGGTGACCGCAACCAGCGCATGAAACTCGACAAGGCGCCCATGAGTGGCAACAAGTTCCTGCGCAAGTTCGCCAAGCACAGCCTGTGGCTGCTGATCGGCTTCGTCACCGGCATGACCTTTGTCGGCTACTTCTCGCCGATCCGTGAACTGGTCATCGAATTCTTCACCGGCCAGGCCGATGGCTGGGCCTATTTCTGGGTCGGTTTCTTCACCCTCGCCACTTACGGCAACGCCGGCTGGCTGCGCGAGCAGGTGTGCGTGTACATGTGCCCTTACGCCCGCTTCCAGAGCGTGATGTTCGACAAGGACACGCTGATCGTCTCGTACGACCCGCGTCGCGGCGAAACCCGTGGCCCGCGCAAGAAAGACACCGACTACAAGGCCCAGGGCCTGGGTGACTGCATCGACTGCACCATGTGCGTGCAAGTCTGCCCCACCGGCATCGACATCCGCGACGGCCTGCAGATCGAGTGCATCGGCTGCGCCGCCTGCATCGACGCCTGCGACAGCATCATGGACAAGATGAACTACCCCAAGGGGTTGATCAGCTACACCACCGAACACAACCTGTCAGGGCAGAAGACCCACATGCTGCGCCCGCGCCTGATCGGCTATGCCGCCGTGCTGCTGGTGATGATGATCGGCCTGGCCACCGCCTTCGCCACCCGTTCGCTGGTCGGCTTCGACGTCAGCAAGGACCGCGTGCTGTACCGCGAGAATGCCCAGGGCCGAATCGAGAACGTGTACAGCCTGAAGGTCATGAACAAGGACCAGCGCGACCATGTATACGTACTGGACGCCGCCGGCCTGCCGGACCTCAAGCTGGAGGGCCAGCGCGAGATTCGCGTGGCCGCCGGTGATATCGTCAGCCTGCCGGTGCAGCTGTCGGTTGCCCCCGAGAAACTGCCATCGACCACCAACGAAATCACCTTCATCCTGAAAAGCGCCGACGACAGTAACGCCCAGGTTGAAGCCAAGAGCCGTTTCATCGGCCCACAGATCCGCTGAGAGAGATAACGCACAATGCCTGCCACCGCCGCCGACCCCTGGTACAAGCACCTTTGGCCCTGGATCATCATCGGTATCCTCACCACGTCGGTGTGCCTGAGCCTGAGCATGGTCAGCATCGCCGTCAGCAACCCGGACAACCTGGTGAACGACAACTACTACGAGGCCGGCAAGGGCATCAACCGCTCGCTGGACCGTGAACTGCTGGCGCAGAACCTGGGCCTGAAGGCCAGTGTGCTCCTGGATGAACTGACCGGCGAAGTGGACCTGCGCCTGGCCGGCAGCAGCGACCCGCAGAACCTGGAACTGAACCTGATTTCGCCCACCCAGCCGGACAAGGACCGCAAGGTGCTGCTGAGCCGTGTTGAGGCCGGGCGTTATGTGGGGCAGCTGGAAGACAAGGTTGACGGGCGGCGCTTCGTTGAATTGCTGGGTAGCGAGGGCGGCCAGGTGTGGAGGTTGTTCGAAGAGGAAAAGGTCGAGCACGGTGTGACCTTGCAACTGGGTGATGAAGCCATCCAAGGCGCCGAGCACTTGTAGGAGCGGCCTTGTGTCGCGAAAGGGCTGCGCAGCAGCCCCGGCAACCTATGCTGCGAAGCTGAGATCGTGGGGCCGCTTCGCGCCCCTTTCGCGACACAAGGCCGCTCCTACAGGGATGCGCGCCAACCGGCCGATATGTGTAAGGCAATGATGCAATGACCCAACCCACCCCCTGCTACCACTGCGCCCTGCCCGTCCCCGCTGGCGGCCGCTTCACCGCCGTGGTCCTCGGCCAGCCCCGGCAGTTCTGCTGCCCCGGCTGCCAGGCGGTGGCCGAGTCGATCGTTGCCGGCGGCCTGGAGCACTACTACCAGCACCGCAGCGACACCAGCGCCAACCCCGAAGCCCTGCCCAAACAGCTGCAGGACGAACTGGCCCTGTACGACCGCAGCGATGTCCAGCAAACCTTCGTCCGCCATCAGGGCGAGCTGGCCGAGACCACCCTGCTGGTCGAAGGCATCAGTTGCGCCGCCTGCGGCTGGCTGATCGAAAAGCACCTGCGCAACCTGCCCGGCGTCGCCGAGGCACGCCTGAACCTGTCCAACCACCGCCTGCTGTTGAGCTGGGACGACAAGCAACTGCCGTTGTCGCGCCTGCTCGCCGAGCTGCGCCAGATCGGCTACGCCGCCCACCCCTACCAGCCGGACCAGGCCGCCGAGCAACTGGCCCGGGAAAACCGCAGCGCCCTGCGCCGCCTGGGTGTGGCCGGGCTGCTGTGGTTCCAGGCCATGATGGCAACCATGGCCACCTGGCCGGAATTCAACATCGACCTGTCGCCCGAGCTGCACACCATCCTGCGCTGGGTGGCGCTGTTCCTGACCATCCCCATCGTGTTCTACAGCTGCGCGCCGTTCTTCAAGGGCGCGGCACGCGACCTGCGCACGCGGCACCTGACCATGGACGTTTCGGTGTCACTGGCCATCGGCCTGGCCTTCGGCGCCGGCATCTGGACAGCGATCACCGGCAGCGGCGAGCTGTATTTCGACACGGTGGGCATGTTCGCTCTGTTCCTGCTCACCGGCCGCTACCTGGAGCGCCGCGCCCGTGAACGCACGGCAGCGGCCACTGCGCAGCTGGTCAACCTGCTGCCGGCCTCGTGCCTGCGCCTGGACGCCATCGGGCGCAGCGAGCGCATTCTGCTCAGCGAACTGCACCGCGGCGACACCGTGCAAGTGCTGCCCGGCGCGGTAATCCCTGCCGACGGGCGCATCGTCGAAGGCCGTTCCAGCGTCGATGAGTCGCTGCTGACTGGCGAATACCTGCCACAACCACGGCGGGTGGGCGAACGGGTCACTGGCGGCACGCTGAATGTCGAAAGCACGCTGAATGTGGAAGTTGAAGCCCTCGGCCAAGATTCCCGGCTATCAGCCATCGTCCGCCTGCTGGAGCGCGCCCAGACCGAAAAACCCCGCCTGGCAGAAATCGCCGACCGCGCGTCGCAAGGGTTCCTGCTGTTCTCGCTGCTGGCCGCCGTCGCCATCGGTCTATGGTGGTGGCACCTGGACCCGACCCGGGCATTCTGGATCGTGCTGGCAATGCTGGTGGCAACTTGCCCCTGTGCGCTGTCGCTGGCGACGCCAACCGCACTGACCGCTGCCACCGGCACCCTGCACAAGCTCGGCCTGCTGGTTACCCGTGGCCATGTGCTGGAAGGCCTGAACCAGATCGACACAGTCATTTTCGACAAGACCGGCACGCTGACCGAAGGCCGCCTGACCTTGCGCAGCATCCGCCCGCTCGGCAGCCAGCCCGCCGACCGCTGCCTGGCCCTGGCCGCAGCACTGGAAAACCGCTCAGAACACCCCATCGCCCGGGCCTTCGGCCGCACCGCCACGCCTGCCGAGGATGTGCAGACCGTGCCCGGCCTCGGCCTGGAAGGGCTGGTTGACGGCCAGCGCCTGCGCATTGGCCAGGCCACTTTCGTCTGCGCGCTGAGCGGCGCAGAAATCCCTGCCGTGCCCGAGCCCCGCGGCCAGTGGCTGCTGCTGGGCGACCGCCAGGGGCCCATGGCCTGGTTCGGCCTGGACGACCGCCTGCGCGACGACGCCCCAGCCCTGCTTGCCGCCTGCAAGGCGCGCGGCTGGCGTACCCTGCTGCTGTCGGGCGACAGTTCGCCGATGGTGGCTGAAGTGGCCGCGCAACTGGGCATCGACCAGGCCATTGGCGGGCTGCGCCCGGACGACAAGCTGGACCGGCTGAAGACCCTGCAAGCCGAGGGGCGCAAGGTGCTGATGCTGGGCGACGGGGTCAATGACGTGCCCGTGCTGGCTGCAGCCGACATCAGTATCGCCATGGGCAGCGCCACCGACCTGGCCAAGACCAGCGCCGACGCCGTGCTGCTGTCCAACCGCCTGCAGGCGCTGGTGCAGGCCTTTGAGCTGGCCCGTCGCACCCGCCGCAACATCGTCGAGAACCTGCTGTGGGCGACCCTGTATAATGGCCTGATGTTGCCGTTTGCCGCGCTCGGCTGGATCACCCCGGTGTGGGCCGCCATCGGCATGTCGGTCAGCTCGCTGATCGTGGTGCTCAATGCCCTGCGCCTGACCCGCATGCCGCAGGCCACGGCCTTGGCGAAAACCGAAGCACCCCAGCCCGGGAGGAAGTCACCATGCCCGCCCTCTATGTCATGATCCCCGCAGCCCTGCTGCTGGTCGGCGTGGCCGTGTACATTTTCTTCTGGGCCGTGGACAGCGGCCAGTACGACGACCTTGACGGCCCCGCCCACAGCATCCTGTTCGACGACCAGGACCCGCGCCACCAGGCGGCGGTAAAGCCTGAGGACACCCCGGCCGAAGCCGACAAGGAACCCCCACCCCGTGCCTGACCTGCTTCCCCTGCTGGGCTCGGCACTGATCCTTGGCCTGCTTGGCGGCGGCCACTGCCTGGGCATGTGCGGCGGCCTGATGGGCGCACTGACGCTGGCCATCCCCCCCGAACAACGCGGCAAGCGCCTGCGCCTGCTGCTGGCGTACAACCTGGGGCGCATTTTCAGCTATGCCTGCGCCGGCCTGTTGCTGGGCCTGGCGGGCTGGGCCGTGGCCAGCAGCCCGGCAGCGCTGGCACTGCGGGTTGTGGCGGCGCTGCTGTTGATTGCCATGGGCCTGTACCTGGCCGGCTGGTGGAGCGGGCTGACCCGTATCGAGGCGCTCGGGCGCGGGCTGTGGCGGCATATACAGCCAGTGGCGTCACGCTTGCTGCCGGTGTCCAGCCTGCCCCGCGCGTTGCTGCTGGGGGCCTTGTGGGGGTGGCTGCCGTGCGGGCTGGTGTACAGCACGCTGTTGTGGGCCGCCAGCCAGGGCGATGCCGGGTACAGCGCGGCGTTGATGCTGGCATTCGGGGTGGGAACCTGGCCGGTGCTGCTGGCTACCGGATTGGCGGCCGAACGGGTAAACGCTTTGTTGAGACGGCGCAGTGTGCGGGTGGCTGGCGGGGTGCTGGTGATGCTGTTTGGCGTGTGGACCCTGCCTGGGCCGCACCAGCATTGGTTGATGGGGCATTGAGAGCTACAAGCTACAAGCTACAAGCTACAAGCTACAAGCTACAAGATGAAGCCGATCTGCTTTGCTTGCAGCTTGCAGCTTGCAGCTTGCGGCTTGCGGCTCGCGGCTCGGCGCTTGATACAAATCAACACAGATTCCTACAGACGCCCATAGACTCCGGTGCACTGCTGCTCTTTCCGGGGACCGCCCACATGCTCGACGACATTCGTTGGGATACCGACCTGATCCGCCGCTACGATCTCGCCGGGCCACGCTACACCTCCTACCCGACCGCCGTGCAACTGCACAGCGAGGTGGGCTCGTTCGACCTGCTTCACGCCCTGCGCGACAGCCGTCGGGCGGTGCGCCCGCTGTCGCTGTACGTGCATGTGCCGTTCTGCGCCAACATCTGTTACTACTGCGCCTGCAACAAGGTCATCACCAAGGACCGCGCCCGCGCCGCGCCGTATCTGCAGCGCCTGGAGCAGGAAATCCAGCTGGTCGCCTGCCACCTGGACCCTAAACAACGTGTTGAACAGCTGCATTTCGGCGGCGGTACGCCAACCTTCCTCAGCCATGTGGAATTGCGCCAGCTGATGGCCACCCTGCGCCAGCACCTCCACTTGCTGGACGATGATTCAGGCGACTACGGCATCGAGCTCGACCCGCGAGAGGCCGACTGGTCGACCATGGGCCTGTTGCGCGAACTGGGCTTCAACCGCGTCAGCCTGGGCGTGCAGGACCTTGACCCGGCCGTACAGCGCGCGGTCAACCGCCTGCAGAGCCTGGAACAGACCCGCACCCTGATCGAGGCAGCGCGCACCTTGCAGTTCCGCTCGGTCAACCTCGACCTGATCTACGGCCTGCCCAAGCAAACCCCGGAAGGCTTTGCCCGCACCGTCGACGAAGTGATCCGCCTGCAACCCGACCGCCTGTCGGTGTTCAACTACGCGCACTTGCCCGAACGCTTCATGCCGCAGCGGCGCATCGACAGCAACGACCTGCCCAGCGCGGCCGCCAAGCTGGAGATGCTGCACGCCACCATCGACCAGTTGACCGCCGCCGGCTACCGCTACATCGGCATGGACCACTTCGCCCTGCCCGACGACGAACTGGCCATCGCCCAGGAAGAAGGCACCCTGCAGCGCAATTTCCAGGGCTACACCACCCACGGGCACTGCGACCTGATTGGCCTGGGCGTGTCGGCGATCAGCCAGATCGGCGACCTGTACTGCCAGAACAGCAGCGACCTCAACACCTACCAGGACAGCCTGTCCAACGCCCAGCTGGCCACCCAACGCGGCCTGGTCTGCAACCATGACGACCGCATTCGGCGGGCGGTGATACAGCAGCTGATCTGCCATTTCGAGCTGGATTTCGAACCGATCGAACAGGCCTTCACAATTGATTTCCGTGGCTACTTCAACGACCTCTGGCCCGAGCTGCTGACCTTGCAGCGCGACGGCCTGATCAGCCTGGACGACAAGGGCATCCGCATCCTCCCGGCCGGCCGCCTGCTGGCGCGCTCGGTGTGCATGGTGTTCGACGCCTACCTGGCCATGCAGAACCGCCAGCGTTTCTCGCGGGTGATCTGAAAACCGAGGCGTTCAACCGCATGGACAAGCCTCCTTGCCAAGCACACTATGGGCGTACAAGGACTCCCGGCAGGCCGTCTGCCGGGGTTTCGCCAGCGCGCACCATCATCGCGCACACTGGCCTACACCCTGTGTCGTAGGTTACCCTTACGACTTATGTGTGCTTTCCCACAAGGATCGATTCAAATGTCCGAGCCAGTCAAACTGCGCGCCCACAACCAGGCCCATTGCAAGGACTGCAGCCTGGCCCCCCTGTGCCTACCTCTTTCGCTCAACCTGGAAGACATGGATGCACTGGATGAAATCGTCAAACGCGGCCGCCCGCTGAAAAAAGGCGAGTTCCTGTTCCGCCAGGGTGACAATTTCGGCTCGGTCTACGCCGTACGTTCCGGCGCCCTGAAAACCTTCAGCCTCAGCGACAGCGGCGAAGAGCAGATCACCGGCTTCCACCTGCCCAGCGAGCTGGTCGGCCTGTCGGGCATGGACACCGAGGCCTACCCGGTATCGGCCCAGGCGCAGGAAACCACCTCGGTCTGCGAAATCCCCTTCGAGCGCCTGGACGAGCTGTCGGTACAGCTACCACAACTGCGCCGCCAGCTGATGCGGGTAATGAGCCGGGAGATCCGCGACGACCAGCAAATGATGCTGCTGCTGTCGAAGAAGACCGCCGACGAGCGCATTGCCACCTTCCTGGTCAACCTGTCGGCACGCTTCCGCGCCCGTGGCTATTCGGCCAACCAGTTCCGCCTGAGCATGTCGCGCAACGAAATTGGCAATTACCTGGGCCTGGCGGTGGAAACCGTGTCGCGGGTATTCACCCGCTTCCAGCAAAACGGCCTGTTGCGCGCAGAGGGCAAGGAAGTGCACATCCTCGACCCGATCCAGCTGTGTGCGCTGGCCGGTGGTGCAATCGAGGCCTGAGGCCGGCGTTTAGCGGGTATACTTGGGCATTCGTTTCCCCAGGATACCCGCAACAATGCACAGCGACGCCTTCGACCTCAAAGCCTTGATCCGCCCGGTGGTGGACTTCCCCAAACCGGGCGTGATCTTCCGCGATATCACGCCGCTGTTCCAGTCGCCGCGCGGGCTGCGCTATGTGGCCGACCAGTTCATCGAGCGCTATGTCGAGGCAGATTTCAGCCACATTGGCGCGATGGACGCGCGAGGTTTCCTGATCGGCTCGATCATCGCCCACCAGCTGAACAAGCCACTGATCCTGTTCCGCAAGCAAGGCAAGCTGCCGGCTGACGTGCTGAGCGAGGGCTACCAGACCGAATACGGCGAAGCCTTCCTGGAAGTGCATGCCGACAGCCTGTGCGACGGTGATTCGGTGCTGATCTTCGATGATCTGATTGCGACCGGCGGTACGCTGCTGGCGGCGGCCAACCTGGTGCGCCGCACCGGGGCGCAGGTATTCGAGGCGGCGGCAATCATTGACCTGCCGGAGCTGGACGGGTCGCGTCGGTTGCAGGCGGCTGGGGTGCCTACTTTCTGCCTGACCGAGTTTTCCCTCAGCGAGTACTGAGTTGGCTTTTGGGGCTGCTTTGCAGCCCATTCGCGGGTAAACCCGCTCCTACAAAGACCGCGAAAAAAATGCGATCTTTGTAGGAGCGGGTTTACCCGCGAATGGGCCGCAAAGCGGCCCCAACAACTCTGGTTCAGAGCGAAATCGGCCGACGCCCGGCAAAAGCATGGGCCAAAGTCCCACCATCGACCATCTCCAGCTCGCCTCCCAGCGGTACGCCATGGGCAATCCGCGAAGCCACCAGCCCCTTCTCGTTCAGCAACTGCGCAATGTAATGCGCCGTCGCCTCGCCTTCCACCGTCGGGTTGGTCGCCAGGATCACTTCGGTAAAGGTGCCCTGCTCCTCGATCCGCGCCATCAGCTGCGGAATACCGATTGCCTCCGGCCCCAGGCCGTCCAGCGGCGACAGGTGACCCTTGAGCACGAAGTAACGGCCACGGTAGCCGGTCTGCTCCACGGCATACACATCGGTCGGCCCCTCTACCACACACAGCTGAGCGTCGTCACGGCGCGGGTCGGCGCACTGCGGGCACAGCTCCTGCTCGGTAAGGGTGCGGCACTGGCGGCAATGCCCTACCCCTTCCATGGCCTGGGTCAAGGCCTGAGCCAGGCGCAGGCCGCCGCTGCGGTCACGCTCGAGCAACTGCAAGGCCATGCGCTGGGCGGTTTTCTGGCCGACACCCGGCAGGATGCGCAGGCCGTCGATCAGTTGGCGGATGAGGGGGCTGAAGCTCATGGGGAAGGCCTGACAATTCAATAAGAGGCGGTTTATACCCAGCGGGGGCGGTGGCGTCAAATCAGACTCCAGCCCTATGCCGTCCCTGTAGGAGCGGCCTTGTGTCGCGATGGGGCGCGCAGCGGCCCCAGGATCTGAGCTTCGCAGCATGAATTGCCGGGGCTGCTGCGCAGCCCTTTCGCGACACAAGGCCGCTCCTACACGGTCCGCGCCGGGTTCTAGAATAATGACCACGCCAACTGCGAGAGCGCACAAAAAAACCGCCGCTGTTGTCAGCGGCGGTTTCGGTATCGCAATGCCCTTAGAACGGCATCTTGAAGCCCGGCGGCAGTTGCATGCCAGCGGTCATGCCGCCCATTTTTTCCTGGCTGCTCTGCTCGACCTTGCGCACAGCGTCGTTCAACGCAGCGGCGATCAGGTCTTCCAGCACTTCCTTGTCGTCTTCTTCAGTCGACATCAGGCTCTGGTCGATGCTGACGCGCTTGACGTCGTGACGACCGGTCATCACCACACTCACCAGGCCGCCACCGGACTGGCCGGTGACTTCGGCGTTGGCCAGCTCTTCCTGCATCTTGGCCATCTTTTCCTGCATCTGCTGGGCCTGCTTCATCAGGCCGGCCATGCCACCTTTCATCATGGGGTATACCTCGATTGGGTCATGTGATGCGGCCCGGCACCGGGCCGGCCGCATGGTTATCCGTTACTGGCCCTGATGGGTCAGGGCTTCTACAGGCTCAATAGTATCCTGCCGCACCTTGGCACCGAACAACTTGATCATCTGCTGGATCAACGGATCCTGCTCGATCGAGGTGACGGCGTCCTGCTGGCGCTCGGCACGCTTGCGCGACGCTGCCTGGGCCGGGGTTTCCTGCTCGGGCAAAATCAGCTCGATACGCAGGTTCAGCGTGCGCCCCAGGTGCTGATTGAGTGCATCGTTCAGGCGCCGTTGCTGGGTGGCGTTGAACAGCGCGCCCTGGCCCGGGTCCAGGTGCAGCAGCCAGTCGTCGCCATCGGCGGCAATCAGCGTACAGTTTGCCGCGATGTTGCCTGTCATCCCGGACACAGGCAACTGCGGGAATAATTCCAGCCATTGCAGGGCCAGGCCAGTGGCCGGCTTCGCTGCCGGCAGCGGTTCGGCTGCAGGCTTGGGCGCCTCTTCCTGAACGTGCTCGGCCAGCTCGTCCAGGTAGCTGAAACCGACCGGGGCGCTTTCAACGTCGTAATAGTCGTCATCCAGCGGCGGCTC
The DNA here is from genome assembly GCF_044749445.1 of Pseudomonas sp. NPDC089408. NCBI lineage: Bacteria > Pseudomonadati > Pseudomonadota > Gammaproteobacteria > Pseudomonadales > Pseudomonadaceae > Pseudomonas > Pseudomonas sp. NPDC089408. The sequence goes on along the minus strand of NZ_JBIVHY010000002.1, from coordinate 487,467 downwards.
GTCGTCGCGGTCCATGCCTACGGCAACGTAGGCGGACGGGTCGAACGGTGGCGCATCATGCATCACAGGCGCAGCTGGAGACGCTGGCTGCGGGGCGGGCTGAGGGGCTGCCGCCGGCTCTGCTACAGGCTCGATGGGCGCAGGTTGGACTGCCGGCACCGGGTCTTCCCATGGCAGGTCGACGACCTCGGCAACTGGCTCGGGTACCGAGATGGCCTCTATTTCGGCCTTCAGCTCAGCGTCGGGCTCCAGCTCAGGCTCATGGTCGACCGTCGCAGGCGGGGGCACCACCAGTTGCGGGGCAGCCACCGCAGGTTCCGGCGCCACAGCCTCGACAGGCGACGGTGCCACGGCAACCGCTGGCGCTGCCACCGGCGTTGCAGGATCAGCTGTGGCCTGGCTGATCCCCACTGGCTTTAGCACCGGTTTCGGCGCGTCATCAGTGTCGGCCGGGCGGAACGCCAGCATGCGCAGCAGGACCATTTCAAAGCCGCCACGCGGGTCCGGCGCCAGGGGCAAATCGCGACGGCCGATCAGGCCCATCTGGTAATAGAACTGCACGTCCTCGGCCGGCAGCGCCTGGGCCAGCGCCAGCACCCGGTCACGATCGCCCTGGCCATTGTCCACGGCCTCCGGCAGCGCCTGGGCAATGGCCACGCGGTGCAACACGTTGAGCATCTCGGCCAGCACGCCAGCCCAGTCCGGCCCCTGCTCGGCCAGGTTGCGCACGGCCTCCAGCAAGGCCCGGGCGTCACCTTCAAGCAGGGCCTGCAGCACACCATAGACCTGGCCGTGATCAAGGCTGCCAAGCATGGCCCGCACATCGGCGGCCATTACCTTGCCTTCACCAAAGGCGATGGCCTGGTCGGTCAGGCTCATGGCATCACGCATCGAGCCGTCAGCGGCGCGGCCCAGCAACCACAGGGCATCCGCCTCGAACGGCACGTTTTCAGCGGCCAACACGTGGCTGAGGTGCTCGACGACCCGCTCCGGGCTCATGTTCTTCAGCGAGAACTGCAAGCAACGCGACAGGATGGTGGCCGGCAGCTTCTGCGGGTCGGTGGTGGCGAGGATGAACTTGACGTAGGGCGGCGGCTCTTCCAGCGTCTTGAGCAAGGCGTTGAACGAGTGGGTCGAGAGCATGTGCACTTCGTCGATCAGGTAGACCTTGAAGCGCCCACGGCTGGGGGCGTACTGCACGTTGTCGAGCAGTTCACGGGTGTCTTCGACCTTGGTGCGGCTGGCGGCGTCGATCTCGATCAGGTCGACAAAGCGGCCCTCGTCAATCTCCCGGCATACCGAACAGGTGCCGCACGGCGTGGAGGTAATGCCGGTTTCGCAGTTCAGGCACTTGGCAATGATACGGGCGATAGTCGTCTTGCCCACGCCACGGGTACCGGTGAACAGGTAGGCGTGGTGCAGGCGCTGGTTGTCCAAGGCATTGATCAAGGCCTTGAGCACATGGGTCTGGCCGACCATTTCGCGGAACGAGCGCGGACGCCATTTACGTGCAAGAACCTGATAACTCATCGAAAAACCATCGTAGCCTGATCGAGCGGAAGATCGCTAATGCTAGCGGAGCGGGGGCAAAATTGCACCCTGCGCGAGTCGTCTAAGCTTTGATACTGGCGCGCTATCCAGGGAGGACTGCCTTTGCGAACACTGCTGGCCCTGTTGCTGCTCTGGACCACCTCCAGCCTGGCTGAGCAGCCCGTACTGCGTTTTTCTGTCGCCGAAAGTTGGGGCATGCCACTGGCGCGCATCGAAGGCGACCAGCCGGTGGAAGGCCTGGTGTACGACCTGATGCAAGCCATGGCCAGGGAAGTCGGCGTACGCCCGGAGTTTCACGTAATGGCCCGCCTGCGCTTGCAGGAGGCCATGGACAGCGGCGATATCGATGTGCGCTGCTATGTGAGCACCCAGTGGTTCAACGACCGCCCGGGCGATTTTGTCTGGAGCATCCCGCTGATTCACCAACGTGACCTTCTGGTGGGGCGCGTCGGCGACAGCACGCCGATGCCACCGGAGCAACTGCCGCCCCAGGCTATCGGCACGGTGCTGGGCTACACCTACTCGACCCTGCAACCGCTGCTGGTACAGGGTCGGCTGCACCGTGAGGACAGCCGCAGCCAGTTGTTGGTGCTGCAAAAGCTGCAGGCCGGGCGCTATCGGCATGCGGTGAGCAACCAGCTGTCGTTGCAGTGGTTCAACCAGGCTCAGCCGGCAGATCGGCAATTGCAGACGCTGGCCGTGCTGGAGGAACAGGACCTCGGGTGCATGGTGCGCAATGACCCGGCGATACCGACCCAAGCGCTGCTGCGGGCGCTGGTGCGGATGAAGCAGTCGGGGGAGATCGAGCGGATTGTGCAGCGGTATGGGGGGATGGGGGTTTTGGCGACTCGGCCTTGATTTGGGTGGGGCTGACAGGTGTACGACGACAGTTTTTTATTGCCAGTTAGATCGAGCGCCGCGCGGGCGGCGCTCGATCTCGCTGGCACCAAACAACCCAAGCCAAACACCTGGCAGTCAGCACGCGATCACCTATAAGTCACCAGCGCCTATGATTTCAACGCCGCTCAACCGCCAGAGCTACAGCATCCGCCTGCCCCCAGGCAATCTGCATGGCCCGCAACCCATGCTCCAGCAACTGCCGCGTCTCTTCGTCCTCGATGCGCTCCAGCGCCCGCCGGCTGTCGCTATAGGCAAACATCAGGTAGTGGGTGACATTCATCAGCGCGAACTCAATCGGCACGATGCCTTCGTGGATGGCACGGGAAAGGGATTTACCTTGGGGAAGGTCGAAGACGTGGGGTGGATCGGGGACCAGTTTTTTCATGAATTTACCATACCGGGCTGAGGACACCCTTTCGCTTCCACACGTAGGGTGACAGTTGTACGCGGGGTGGAAGACCAGGGGTACGGTGAACCCGGCAGGCGCAATGGCCTCCCACGTACAACTGTCATGACGACAGCTACCACACCCCAGGCTTCCACACCCGATCGCTGAACCGACAGCGACCGCAAAAGCCTAGTGGGCGGGGTTTCCCGGGACAATCAGACGGGAGTCGACGCAGATCGTAGGATAATTCGCCGCACCTAACTGACACGTAGGAGGTTTCTTGGATTCATGTCAGATCCGTCTAGTACTCACTCCGTCGTGACCGCCGCGACGATGTTGAGGGCAATTGGACTACAACACTCATTGGAAGACGGCGGTTTCGCTCCCGACCCAAACCGCACAGAATCATCCACACCCATGGCACGTTTGCCGCAATTGAAAAGACAGGCCGATGCTTCAGGATGATCGTGAACACCTCGAACTCGAAAAGTTACAAAATGAAGGTCGGAAGCTAGGCGCCGAGACGCAGAAATTCGTGGCAGAAGCGCGTAAGCTCAGACAAGAAGCATTCTGGTACCCCATCGCAACAGGTTCAGCGGTTGTCACGACCATCGTTGGCATCATGGCCTTGGCCAGCAAGCTCTGAGCTTTACATCGACCCAATCACAAGGAGTCGCAAATGCGCTTTACTACCCCGAGTCACGCTGAGAACGCACGAAGTGAAGCTGAGGCGTTCGCCGAGGAAATGCGCAAGCTCAGAACATCTTCCCCTTGGACAGGCGTGCTCCTGTTTTACCTGGGCGCAGCTTCTACAGCGATAATGCTGCTAGCAGCCATGTTTATCCTACGCTCGCTTTGACTGAAGGCCCTGCTCTCATATCAAGGCCAGAAAACCCGCGCTCAAGAACAGCCCCACGCCAAACACGCAATGCGTCGCCAGGCTCTTCAGGCAGTTGCGCGCAGGCGTAGGCGTCTTCGACGCAAAGAACCCCGCCCCCATCACCGGCTGCATGAAGCACAGCGGCGCCACGACCGTAGCCACACCCACCACCACCGCAGGCAACAAGGTAGGCGCCATCAACCACCCCTCCCCCACAAACCCAACCAGCAACATCGCGAACAGCACGCCGATGGCGTAATGAATTGCCCACCCTAACGCCAGTTCATGCCTCATAGGCTCCGCCCTGGCAATAGCCTGATGCCGCACACGCCCCTTCAGCAAATGCCCCGCCCAACGCCCGACCATGGCAAAGTTCAACGTGGCAACACCCAAACGCCTCAGCAGCAATCCCCACAAGTCCATCACCACTGTGGCACCGATGCCAATTGGCAAGGCCGCTGAAAACATCGCAGTAAACGTCATTGAAAAATCCCTCGCAGATTGACGGCCATCACCATGCCGCGCAGCATAGAAGTTGAAGTCAACTTCAAGTCAAGGGCCCGAAATGGACATTGCCGACGTCGCCAAACGCACAGGCGTACCCGCCTCGACACTTCGTTACTACGAGAAGAAAGGGTTGCTCAAATCACTCGCCGGGCACGGCCAACGGCGGCAGTTTGCAGCGGATGTGGCAGACAGGCTGGCGTTGATTGCCCTGGGCCAGGCTGCGGGGTTCTCGCTGGATGAGGTGGGGGCGATGCTGGTGGACTTGCAGGTCGACCGGCAGATGCTGATTGCCAAGGCAGATGAGCTGGATGCACGGATCAGGCGCTTGCAGGCGATGAGCAAAGGCTTGCGACATGCGGCGCAGTGCCCTGAGGAAGATCACCTGGCATGCCCGAAATTTCAGCGACTGATGAAGCTGTCGGCGGCAGGGGCATTGAGCAACAAAAATAGCAGGGGCAAAGCAATCATTGAGAAGCACCAAGGCACCGCAAGCGAACGCCCATAGCTGCAAGCCGCTAATCCAGCGCCATAGAGCCTGCATTGTTTTACGCATTATTTTGCGTATACTCAGCAATGCAATGCGACGTGAGCGATTCCGATACCGATACCGGTTGCTCACACCAACCTTACCGACAAGTCGAGGCAAAAGCGCATGAGTGCACTCCTAGACCGAGCTGAACAGGCAGTGTCCGCCACAGCAATGGTCCGAGGCTTCAGTGCGAAACTGAAGGAGGTTACCAGCGGCGACGTAAGCCATCTGGTGATTTTCAAGGACAACGAACCAGCAGCTGTACTGGTGGGAGTCGAAGCCTACCAAGCCCTGCAGGATGAACTTGAGGACCTTCGCGCTGAACTCTTGGCCATTGAACGCCTGGCCACATTAGACAATACGACCACCGTGAGCCTTGAGGACATGGAGGCTCGCTTCAAGTAGGCAAGTACCCATGATTTGGAGCGTCCGGTTTCACCCAGATGTCGAGCAAGATCTTGTTCTGTTAGGCAAGGCCGAGGCAAAACGGGTCCTGAAAGTTATACGCGAGCGGATCGTAGAAGGAGAGCCGGACAAGATCGGCAAACCGCTTCGGGGAGCACTCGCAGGGCATCGTCGCATTCGGACCGGCGATATCCGCATCGTTTACCGAATCGAAGGCAACGAGATAGTGCTAGCCCTATGCCTGGGAGCTCGACGAAATGATGAAGTCTATGAGGCTGCAAACAGGCGAGTTTGAGCACTGGCCATGCTTGGGCAGGATTGCGACGTCAAAGATGAGCAAGGAACATTGCTACAACGCTAGGCCTTGAAAATTCAAGGACCTGAAATGGAGGCAGCCCCACCAGCCACACCCCGGCACTCGATGTTCCCGCTATGGCTGCTCCCTTCCGGGCCTGACCAGGTTAACGGGTAATCAATGCGGGGGGACCGATGGGGCCACCACTACATGCCTCGCTGAGCAGCGAGTGGCGCCATTGTACCGGTCTTGGGGGCAGATACAACCTCTAGGAGGAGAAAAAGTCATCATTTCTCAATGACTTGTCCGGGTTGGGGTGGCAGGACCGGCCTATTCGCGGGTGAACCCGCTCCTACACAGGTCACGCAAGCTTTTAGACGGCGATGCCCTGCCCGGCCAGGAAGGTGACGAAGGCATCTTCATCGAGCACCTTCACCCCCAGTTCGCTGGCTTTGGCCAGCTTCGAACCCGCCCCCGGCCCGGCCACTACGCAGTGGGTCTTGCCAGAAACAGAACCGGCCACTTTGGCCCCCAGGCTTTCCAGCTTGTCCTTGGCAATGTCGCGGCTCATGCGCTCCAGGGTACCGGTCAGCACCCAGGTCTGGCCGGCCAGCGGCAAGCCTTCGGCGACTTTCTTCTCGCTGCTCCAGTGCATGCCGAACGCCAGCAACTGCGCTTCGATGTCCCGCGCCAGTTTCTGGTTGGCTTCATCCTTGAAGAACTCGCGCACCGCATCGGCCTGCTTGGCCGCCAAGGCCTGGCGCAGGTCGATGCCGTCGGCGGCGATGATCTTGTCCAGGCTGTCGAGCTTGGCCACCAGCTTCTCGGCGCCGGTCGGCCCGACCGAGGCGATGTCGAGCTTGGCGATCATGCCGGCCAGGGTGGTGCTGGCGGCGAATTCGGCAGCCAGCTCGCCTTCGTCCTGCAACTGCATGCCGCTGTCGAGCAGTTGTTGAATCACCTTCTGGTTGTGCTCGTCTTCGAAGAAGTTGTGGATCTCGTAGGCGACTTCCAGGCCGATGTCGGGCAGGTAAGTCAGCACCTGCGGCAATGCCTGCTGCACGCGCGCCAAGCTGCCCAGCGAGCGGGCCAGTACCTTAGCGGTTTCTTCGCCTACGTCGGGGATGCCCAAGGCGTAGATGAAGCGCGCCAGGCTCGGGCGCTTGCTGGCTTCGATAGCATCCAGCAACTTCTGGGTAGACACCTCGGCGAAGCCTTCCAGGCCAACGACCTGCTCGAACTCAAGCTTGTACAGGTCAGCCGGCGAGCCTATAAGGCCTTCGTCCACCAGTTGCTCGACGCTTTTTTCACCCAGGCCATCGATATCCATGGCACGACGCGACACGTAGTGAATGATCGCCTGTTTGAGCTGGGCGCCACAGGCCAGGCGACCCACGCAGCGGTATACCGCACCTTCGCTGGTGGTTTCCTTGCCTTTGCTGCGTTTGACCAGCTGGGTGCGCTCGACCTGCGAGCCGCACACCGGGCACTCGCTGGGCACTTGTACCGGGCGGGCATCTTCCGGGCGACGCTCAAGCACCACCTGCATCACCTGCGGGATCACGTCACCGGCGCGACGAATGATCACCGTGTCGCCAATGCGCAAGCCCAGACGGGCGATTTCGTCCATGTTGTGCAGGGTGGCGTTGGACACGGTCACACCGGCCACCTTGACCGGCTTCAGGCGCGCCACGGGGGTTACCGCGCCGGTGCGGCCGACCTGAAACTCGACGTCCAGCACCTCGGTCAACTCTTCCATTGCCGGGAACTTGTGGGCAATCGCCCAGCGCGGTTCACGGGCGCGGAAGCCCAGCTCACGCTGGGCGGCCAGGCTGTTGACCTTGAACACTACGCCATCGATTTCATACGGCAGGCTGTTACGCCGCTCGCCAATGTCGCGGTAGTAGTCCAGGCATTCTTCGATCCCCGCCGCATGCTTGAGCTCACGGCTGATCGGCATGCCCCAGGCCTTGAGCTGCTCAAGGATGCCGATGTGGCTGTCGCCGATGCTCTCGGACAGCTTGCCGACGCCATAGCAGCAGAACTCCAGCGGGCGGCTGGCAGTGATCTTCGAGTCCAGCTGGCGCAGGCTGCCGGCGGCAGCATTGCGCGGGTTGGCGAAGGTCTTGCCGCCAGCTTCGGCCTGGGCAGCATTGAGCCGGTCGAAACCGGCCTTGCTCATGTAGACCTCGCCGCGCACTTCCAGCACCGCCGGCCAGCCCTCGCCCTGCAGCTTGAGCGGGATGTTGCGCACGGTGCGCACGTTGGCGCTGATGTCTTCGCCGGTAGTGCCGTCGCCACGGGTGGCGCCCTGCACCAGCTGGCCGTCGCGGTACAGCAAGCTCACGGCCAAGCCGTCGAGCTTGGGTTCGCAGCTATAGTCGACCGCACCCGGCTGGTCGAGGCCTTCCACAACGCGGCGACCGAATTCGCGCAGGTCCGCTTCTTCGAAGGCGTTGCCCAGGCTGAGCATGGGCACTTCGTGGCGCACTTGACTGAATGCGGCCAGCGCCGTACCGCCAACGCGCTGGGTGGGCGAGTCGGGGGTTACCAGGTGCGGGTGTTCGGTTTCAAGCGCCTTGAGCTCGTTGAACAGGCGGTCGTATTCGGCATCGGGCACGCTGGGCTCGTCGAGCACGTAGTAGCGGTAGTTGTGCTGATCGAGCTCGTGGCGCAGTTCGTGGATACGGGTTTCGGCGGTCATGGGATTTGTCTTCTCTTGCAAAGCAAAAGAGCAGCGTGGGGGTGGTGCATGGGGTTCAAGGTAATCGTTGCCTGTGCCGGCCTCTTCGCGGGTGAACCCGCTCCTACATCGAGGCGTGTGATGCCCTTGTAGGAGCGGGTTTACCCGCGAAGAGGCCGGAACAGGCTACAACCATACCCGAACCGACCAGCACGCCCTCAGGCTGCTCTTTCGTCTGGATCTGTCAGCGCTTCTGGGTCAGCGCACGGCGCTCGAACTCGACGATGCGCTGGCGGTAGTGCTCGATGGTCTGGGCGGTCAAAACGCTGCGCTGGTCGTCCTTGAGTTCACCGTTCAGTTCATGCGCCAGCTTGCGCGCCGCTGCCACCATCACGTCAAAGGCCTGTTTCGGATGACGCGGGCCCGGCAGGCCCAGGAAGAAGCTCACCGCACGGGTGCTGAAGTGGTCGATGTCGTCCAGGTCGAACACGCCAGGCTTGACCGCGTTGGCCATGGAGAACAGCACTTCGCCGTGGCCGGCCATGCTCTCGTGGCGATGGAAGATGTCCATTTCGCCGAAACGCAGGCCGCTTTCAAGGATGTTCTGCAGCAACGCCGGGCCCTTGAAGCCGCCTTCGTCGCGGGAGATCACGCTGATCACCAGCACTTCCTCGGCCGGCGGCAGGTCCTTGACGCTGCTGCTGGCAGACGGCGCAGCATTGCCACGGGTGTTGTCGGCGGCAAAATCGTCGTCGCTGTCGGCAAACAGGTCAGGCTCACGCGCCTCGGCGCTCAGGCTCAGGTCGCCCTGCTGCACATCGGCAGCCGCGGTGGCACGCTTGGCACGTTTGCTGGCCTTGGCCGGCTTCGGCTCGCGCTCGCGATCACGCGCAGAAGCGCTGAGCGACGGCAGGTCGCTTTCGTCCAGCTCGGGCTCCTTGTGGTTATCCAGCACCCGCGACGGGCCGAGTACTTCGGCACTGCCGCCCTCTTCGTCCGGCAGATTGGAATAACTGCGGTCCAGACGGAATTTCAACTTGCCTTTGCCGCCGCGCATGCGGCGCCAGCCGTCGAAAAGAATACCGGCAATGACAATGATGCCGATGACGATCAGCCACTCGCGCAGACCGATTTCCATGTAATCCCGTGCCTCTATAAAAATATGCTTGAAAACAAAGGGTTCAAAGCCCTTTAACACGTGGCGCCAACTCTATGTTCTGACAGGCGTTTTACCCACGCAAAAAACGAGTGACATTAAGCTAGCACGACCAAAGACAACTTTACACCGTCTGTCGCACATGACGGGGGCATTTCGCTACAGAATGTGCCCCATCGTCGCGTATCAGGCGTCGACCATGGCCATGGCGGCCTCCACATCAACTGCAACAAGACGTGAACAACCGGGTTCATGCATGGTGACCCCCATCAATTGGTCCGCCATTTCCATGGCAATCTTGTTATGGGTGATGTAGATGAACTGCACGCTTTCACTCATTTCCTTGACCAGGCGCGCGTAGCGCCCGACGTTGGCATCGTCCAGCGGTGCATCGACCTCGTCGAGCATGCAGAACGGTGCGGGGTTCAACTTGAAGATGGTAAACACCAGCGCCAACGCGGTCAGTGCCTTCTCGCCGCCGGACAGCAGATGGATGGTGCTGTTCTTCTTGCCCGGTGGTCGCGCCATGATCGTCACCCCTGTATCGAGTAGATCTTCGCCCGTCAGTTCCAGATAAGCGCTGCCACCACCGAAAACTTTTGGGAAAAGTGCCTGTAATCCGGCATTTATCTGATCAAAGGTATCCTTGAAGCGATTGCGGGTTTCCTTGTCGATCTTGCGAATGACGTTTTCCAGGGTCTCCAGCGCCTCGACCAGGTCGGCGTTCTGGGCATCCAGGTAGCGTTTGCGCTCGGACTGCTGCTCGTACTCTTCGATGGCGGCGAGGTTGATCGCCCCCAGGCGCTGGATGCGCGCTTCAAGTTGTTCCAGCGCTTGTTCGGTGCCCTGTTCGCTGGCGTCGGCCTCCAGTGTGGCGAGAACCCCTTGCAGGTCGTAGCCATCGGCCAGCAACTGCTCCTGCAGGGTCTTGCGCCGCACATCCAGGCCCTGGCACTCCAGCCGTAGCTGCTCCAGTTGCCCGCGCAGCAACTGCGCCTGCTGCTCGGCCTGGGTGCGGCGCTTTTCGGCGTCGCGCAATTCGCGGTCGGCTTCGTCCATGTGCAGACGGGCCAGGCGCATTTCCTCGTCGACGCTCATGCGCAGCTCCAGCAGCCCTTCCAGCTTCAGTCGCAGCTCTTCCTGGGGGGCCTCGCCCTCCTCCAGGTTCAGGCTCAGTTGCTCCTGACGCTCGCTTAGCCGTGCCGCCTGCTGCTCCAGGCGCTCCAGTGCCTGGCGGGTGGAGTCGTGCTGGGCACGCAGCGAGCCCAGGCGCACGGCCAGCTGATGGGCGTGGTCCTTGTGCTGGCGGGCTTCCTGGCGCACCCGGTCGAGGCTTTCGCGCAGGGTGTCGCGGCGGGCCATCAACTGCTCGCGCTGCTCGGTGTCCTGGGCCATCAGCTCCAGGGCTTCTTGCAGCAACAAGCGGGCTTCACCCAGTTGTTCATGTTCAAGGGCGCGCTGTTCTTCCAGTTCGGTCAGTTCTTCCTGCAAACGCCGGCGGCGCAGCTCGACCTGCTCGGCGCGCGCGCGGCTGGCCGACAGGTTGGCTTTCAGCTCGCCGTGCAGGCGGTTTTCTTCCTGGCTGCGGCGGCGCAACTGCTCGCGCTGCTCTTCCAGGTCCAGCTGCTGCTCGCGCAGGGCTTGCAGTTGCTGCTCCAGTTGCTCCAGCGCCGCTTCCTGTTCCAGTTGCTCCTGGCCCAGGCGTTCGATTTCCTGGCCACGCGCCAGCACACCACCCTCGGCCTCACTGCCCCGGCGCACCCGCAGGAAGTGCCGGCCAACCCAGTAGCCATCGCGGCTGACCAGGCTCTGGCCTTCGCCAAGCGACGCACGTTGCGCCAGCGCCTGGGCCAGGTCTTCCACCGGCTTGACCTGGCCCAGCCAGGGCGCCAGATCAACGCGGCCTTCAACCTTTTCCAGCAGGCTGCCGGGTAACGACTCGCCGGCATCACTGGCCAGCAGCAAGCGCAACTCGCCCTGCTCCAGGCCAGCAAAATCGAGGCCGTTGAAATCGTCCACCAGCACAGCCTGCAGATCAGCGCCGAGCACGGTTTCTGCTGCAAGCTCCCAGCCCGGTTCTACCCGCAAGCCTTCGGCCAGGCGTGGCTGTTGCGCCAGGCCCTGGCCATGCAGCCAGTCTGCAGCGCCCGCCCCCGGCTCCAGGGCCTGCTGCAAGGCTTCCAGCGAGGCCAGACGGCCACCCAGACGCTGCAGGTCGCCCTGTGCCTGCTGTTGGGCCTGGGTAGCCTGCTGCAGCTGCCCGCGCGCGCCTTCCAGGCGCTCGACCACCTGCTCTTCGGACAGCTGCAGTTCTTCCAGCAACATTTCGCTGCCGGCCAACTGCTCGGCCAGTTCCAGCAGGGAGGCGTCCTGCGGATCGCTACCCAGCTGCTCGCGCTCTTCGCCCAGCTTGCGCTGGCGCTCGGCCTGGCGCTCCAGGCTGGTTTCCAGCTGTTGCAAACGCGCTTGCTGCACTTCGGCCTGGCGGCGCGGCTCGGCGGAACGGCTGTTGAAGCTGTCCCATTGCTCCTGCCAGCCGTGCATGCCCAGCTCGGCCTCTTCAAGCGCGGCGGCAGCCTCTTCGGCGGCAGCAAGGGTCATTTCCTGCTCGGGCTCGAGCATCGCCAGTTCTTCGCCCAAGGTGGCCAGCAAGGTGCGGTCGTGGCCCAGGTGCGATTCGGTTTCCAGGCGTGTGCGCTCGGCTTCCTTGAAGTCGTCCTGCAACTGGCGCAGGCGCTGCTGGCCGTGCTGGATGCTCTGCTCGACCCGGGCGATGTCGCCGGCTACCGAGTAGAAGCGCCCCTGCACCTGGTTGAAGCGTTCGGACAATTCGTGATGGCCGTCGCGCAGGCGCTCGATGCTGGCATCGGCATTGCGCTGCTCGGCCACCAGCGCCTCGTGGGACACGTCCTGGTCGCCGATCACCGACTCGCGCTGGCGCACGCGTTCGTCCAGGTCGCGCCAGCGCAGGGCCGACAGGCGCGCTTTCATCTGCCGTTCCTGGGCCTTGTACTCACGGTACTTCTCGGCCGCCTGGGCTTGCCGGTGCAAGCGCTCCAGCTGGCGTTCCAGCTCTTCGCGCAGGTCGGTCAGGCGCGCCAGGTTTTCCTGGGTGCGGCGGATGCGGTTCTCGGTTTCGCGGCGGCGTTCCTTGTATTTGGAGATGCCGGCGGCTTCTTCGATAAAGTTGCGCAGCTCTTCGGGCTTGGCCTCGATCAGCTTGGAGATCATGCCCTGCTCGATGATCGAATAGCTGCGCGGCCCCAGGCCGGTACCCAGGAAAATGTCGGTAATGTCGCGTCGGCGGCACTTGGTGCCGTTGAGGTAATAGCTGTTCTGCCCGTCGCGGGTGACCTTGCGGCGGATGGATATTTCGGCGTAGGCGGCGTATTCGCCGACCAGGGTGGTTTCGCTGTTGTCAAACACCAGTTCGATGCTGGCCTGGCTGACCGGCTTACGGCCACTGGAGCCGTTGAAAATGACGTCGGTCATCGACTCGCCGCGCAGGTTCTTTGCCGAACTTTCGCCCATCACCCAGCGCACCGCGTCGATGATGTTGGACTTGCCGCAACCGTTGGGGCCAACCACCGCCGCCATATTGCTGGGGAAATTGACCGTGGTCGGGTCGACGAACGACTTGAAGCCGGCCAGGCGAATGCACTTCAGGCGCATCGGTCAGCCCCGGGCCAGCGCCGCCAGCACCAGTTCGCAGCTGCGCTGGCCATAGGCGGTAAGCACCTCGCGAATACGCGGCAGGTCACGGGCGACCACGGCTTCGAGCAGGCGGGCGAACAGGTCGAGGTAGTCGATCATGTTGGCCTGGCGCTGGTCCAGCGACAGGTAGTAGGCACGGCTCATGGCGGGCTGCAGGTTCTCTACGGTTTCCTGCAGGTACGGGTTGTCGGCGAACGGGAAGGCCGCGCGCATGACCGCGAAACTTTCGGCGACAAAGGTCTTGATGTCCAACTGGTCATGAGCGCGCTGCAGACGCTGCTGGATCTCCAGGAACGGGCGCAGGTCGGCTTCGGTGCGCCATTTTTGCGCAACCGCGTTACCCAGCAGGATATAGAACTCACCCATCAATGAGCACAGGCTGCGCACGCTGCGCTCGTCCAGTTCGGTTACGTGGGCCCCGCGACGCGGCAGGATCGCCACCAAATGCCGGCGTTCGAGGATCAGCAGCGCTTCGCGCACCGAGCCGCGGCTGACGTTGAGCGCCTGGGTAACCTTCTGCTCCTGGATGCGCTCGCCTGGCGCCAGTTCGCCGCGGATGATGCGTTCGGCCAGGTAATCGGCAATCTGCTCGGAGAGGCTGTCCGGGGCCTTGAACGTCATGGTTTTCCTTCAAAATCATTGAACTGGGCACAAGTGGCGGATTGTAGCGTACTTGGGCGGTAATCGCGCAGAGGGGCCAGGCGGTTTATTTGACCCTGCAGACAGCCACGCGCCCGGCGCGATCTATGCTTGGTAGATGGGCAATGCGTTCGTCCGGGCGTGGACATGCGTATTTTCTTGACCTTTGAGTCAGAAAAATATTGACCTGCTAGACAGGTGTTGCTTAGAGTCCGCCCAACAACAATAAAACCATTGCGAGGCCATCCCCGTGATCCAGTTTCTCGTCAACCAGGAGCTGCGTAGTGAGCACGCCCTGGACCCGAACATGACGGTGCTGCAGTACCTGCGCGAGCACCTGGGCAAACCCGGTACCAAGGAGGGCTGCGCCAGTGGTGACTGCGGCGCCTGCACCGTGGTGGTCGGTGAACTGACCCTGGACGACCAGGGCCACGACAGCCTGCGCTACCGCAGCCTGAACGCGTGCCTGACCTTTGTTTCGTCGCTGCATGGCAAGCAACTGATCAGCGTCGAAGGCCTCAAGCACCAGGGCCAGTTGCACAGCGTGCAGCAGGCGATGGCCGATTGCCATGGTTCGCAATGCGGCTTCTGCACCCCCGGCTTTGTCATGTCGCTGTTCGCCCTGCAGAAGAACAGCAGCGGCCCCGACCTGCACCAGGCCCAGGAAGCCCTGGCCGGCAACCTGTGCCGCTGCACCGGCTACCGGCCGATCCTCGACGCTGCCGAGCAGAGCTGCCGCCAGCCCTGCCGCGACCAGTACGATGCCCAGCAGGCGCAGACTATCAGCCGCCTCAAGGCCATCACCCCGACCCAGACCGGCGAGCTGAACAGCGGCGACAAGCGCTGCCTGGTGCCGCTGACCGTTTCCGACCTGGCCGACCTGTACAGCTCACACCCCGAAGCGCGCCTGCTGGCCGGCGGTACTGACCTGGCGCTGGAAGTGACCCAGTTCCACAAGACCCTGCCCGTGATGATCTACGTCGGCCATGTGGCCGAGCTCAAGCGCATCGAGAAAACCGCCAGCCACCTGGAAATCGGCGCCGCCACCCCGCTCACCGACTGCTATGGCGCGCTGAACGAAGAATACCCCGACTTCGGCGCCCTGCTGCACCGCTTTGCCTCGCTGCAGATCCGCAACCAGGGCACCCTTGGCGGCAATATCGGCAACGCTTCGCCGATTGGCGACTCGCCGCCCCTGCTGATCGCGCTGGATGCCCAGGTGGTGCTGCGCCAGGGCGAGCGCCAGCGAGTGATGCCGCTGGAAGACTATTTCATCGACTACCGCATCACCGCCCGCCAGGACAGCGAGTTCATCGAGAAGATCATCGTGCCGCGCGCCAGCAATGACTGGTCGTTCCGTGCGTATAAAGTGTCCAAGCGCCTGGACGATGACATCTCCGCCGTGTGCGCAGCGTTCAACCTCAGCATCGAAGACGGCGTGGTCAGCGGTGTGCGCATCGCCTTCGGCGGTATGGCGGCGATCCCCAAGCGCGCCCGTGCCTGCGAGGCAGCGTTGCGCGGCAAGCCGTGGGACCAGGCCGCCATCGAGCGCGCCTGCCAGGCGCTGGCCGAAGACTTCACCCCGCTCAGCGACTTCCGCGCCAGCAAGGAATACCGCCTGCTGACCGCGCAGAACCTGCTGCGCAAGTACTTCATCGAACAGCAAACACCGCACATCGAAACCCGGGTGACCGCTTATGTCTAACCATCACGTAGCCAAGAGCCAGGCCGAGATGGCCGAGCTGTTCAGCCAGGACCTGACCACCGGGGTCGGCCGCAGCGTCAAGCACGACAGCGCCGACAAGCATGTGTCCGGCGAGGCGCTGTACATCGACGACCGCCTGGAATTCCCCAACCAGCTGCACGTCTATGCACGCACTGCCGACCGCGCCCACGCTCGCATCCTGCGCATCGATACCACGCCATGCTACGCCTTCGAGGGCGTGCGCATCGCCATCACCCACGAGGACATCCCCGGCCTGAAGGACATCGGCCCGGTGGTAGCCGGCGACCCGCTGCTGGCCATCGACAAGGTCGAGTTCTTCGGCCAGCCGGTACTCGCCGTTGCCGCCCGTGACCTGGAAACCGCGCGCCGCGCCGCCATGGCCGCGATCGTCGAGTACGAAGACCTGGAACCGGTACTGGACGTGGTCAAGGCACTGCGCAAAAAGCACTTCGTGCTCGACAGCCACACCCACCAGCGCGGCGATTCCGCTGCCGCCTTGGCCACGGCCCCGCACCGCATTCAAGGCACCCTGCACATCGGCGGCCAGGAGCATTTCTACCTGGAAACGCAGATTTCTTCGGTGATGCCCACCGAAGACGGCGGCATGATCGTCTACTGCTCCACGCAGAACCCCACCGAAGTGCAGAAGCTGGTCGCCGAAGTGCTCGACGTGCCGATGAACAAGGTGGTGCTGGACATGCGCCGTATGGGTGGCGGTTTTGGCGGCAAGGAAACCCAGGCTGCCAGCCCGGCGTGCCTGTGCGCCGTGGTGGCACGCCTGACCGGCCAGCCGACCAAGATGCGCCTGCCTCGGGTCGAGGACATGACCATGACCGGCAAGCGCCACCCGTTCTACGTCGAGTACGACGTGGGCTTCGACGACACCGGCCGCCTGCACGGTGTCAACTTCGACCTGGCGGGCAACTGCGGCTATTCGCCCGACCTGTCCGGCTCCATCGTCGACCGCGCCATGTTCCACTCCGACAACGCCTATTACCTGGGCGATGCCACCGTGCATGGCCACCGCTGCAAGACCAACACCGCCTCCAATACCGCCTACCGCGGCTTTGGCGGCCCACAGGGCATGGTCGCCATCGAGCAGGTGATGGACCACATTGCCCGCCACCTGGGCCGCGACCCGCTGGCAGTGCGCAAGGCCAACTACTACGGCAAGACCGAACGCAACGTCACCCATTACTACCAGACCGTCGAGCACAACATGCTCGAAGAGATGACCGCCGAGCTGGAAGCCAGCAGTGACTACGCCGAACGCCGCGAGTCGATCCGCCGCTTCAACGCCAACAGCCCGGTACTGAAGAAAGGCCTGGCGCTGACCCCGGTCAAGTTCGGCATCTCGTTCACTGCCACCTTCCTCAACCAGGCCGGTGCGCTGATCCACATCTACACCGACGGCAGCATCCACCTGAACCACGGCGGCACCGAGATGGGTCAGGGCCTGAACACCAAGGTGGCGCAAGTGGTGGCGCAGATCTTCCAGGTGGATTTCAGCCGCATTCAGATCACCGCCACCAACACCGACAAGGTGCCCAACACATCGCCGACTGCAGCGTCCAGCGGTGCAGACCTGAATGGCAAGGCAGCGCAGAACGCCGCCGAGATCCTCAAGCGGCGCCTGGTCGAGTTTGCCGCGCGGCACTACCAGGTGACCGAGGAAGACGTCGAGTTTCGCAACGGCCATGTGCGCATGCGCGACCAGATCGTCAGCTTCGAGCAGTTGGTGCAGCAGGCCTACTTTGCCCAGGTGTCACTGTCCAGTACCGGTTTCTACCGCACACCGAAGATCTTCTACGACCGCAGCCAGGCGCGCGGCCGGCCGTTCTACTACTACGCCTTTGGCGCCGCGTGCGTGGAAGTGATCATCGACACCCTGACCGGCGAGTACAAGATGTTGCGCGCCGACATCCTGCACGACGTTGGCGACTCGCTGAACCCGGCGATCGACATCGGCCAGGTGGAAGGTGGCTTCATCCAGGGCATGGGCTGGCTGACCACTGAAGAACTGGTGTGGAACGCCAAGGGCAAGCTGATGACCAACGGCCCGGCCAGCTACAAGATCCCGGCGGTGGCTGACATGCCGCTGGACCTGCGGGTAAAGCTGGTGGAGAACCGCAAGAACCCGGAAGACACCGTGTTCCATTCCAAGGCCGTGGGCGAGCCGCCGTTCATGCTTGGCATTGCCGCCTGGTGCGCGATCAAGGACGCCGTAGCCAGCCTCGCCGACTACCGCGTGCAGCCGCAGGTGGATGCGCCGGCAACGCCGGAGCGGGTGTTGTGGGGCTGTGAGCAGATGCGCAAGGCGGTGGCCGCCGCGCAACCTGCCGAGCCTGAACTGGAAACCGTTACCCACTGACAATGCAAGACCCCTGTAGGAGCGGCCTTGTGTCGCGATCGGGTCGCGAAGCGGCCCCAGGATTTGTGCCACAACGAAGATTTCTGGGGCTGCTGCGCAGCCCGATCGCGACACAAGGCCGCTCCTACAGGAACTGCGGCGCTGTTGAGAGAGGTTCAAACATGCACCAATGGATCAACGCCCTCGCCGACCACCAGTCCCGTGGCGAAGCCTGCGTACTGGTGACCATCATCGAGGAGCGCGGCTCAACCCCGCGCAATGCCGGCTCGAAGATGGTGGTCAGCGCCAGCGGCCTGTTCGACACCATCGGCGGTGGCCACCTGGAATACAAGGCCCTGCACATCGCCCGGCAGATGCTTGAAGAACAACGCACCACCCCGCACCTGGAGCGCTTCAGCCTCGGTGCCAGCCTGGGCCAGTGCTGCGGAGGCGTCACCGTGCTGCTGTTCGAACCCATGGCCGCCGTGCAGGCGCAGATCGCCGTATTCGGCGCGGGCCATGTCGGCCGGGCTCTGGTACCCTTGCTCGCCGCCCTGCCCTGCAGGGTGCGCTGGATCGATTCGCGTGAACAGGAATTCCCCGAACTCATCCCCCACGGGGTGACCAAGGTCGTCAGTGAGGAACCGGTCGACGAAATCGCAGAGCTGCCGCCAGGCTGCTATTGCATCGTCATGACCCACAACCACCAGCTCGACCTGGAACTGACCGCCGCCATTCTCAAGCGCAACGACTTCACCTGGTTCGGCCTGATCGGCTCGAAGACCAAACGGGTCAAGTTCGAGCACCGCCTGCGTGAGCGTGGCTTCGACGACGCGCTGCTGGCGCGCATGCGCTGCCCGATGGGCCTGGCCGAGGTCAAAGGCAAGCTGCCCATCGAGATTGCCGTGTCCATCGCCGGTGAAATCATCGCCACCTACAACGCCTGCTTCGGCCAGCACGATGCTGCCGCCAATGCCGGCCCCATTGCCCAGTTGCTGCCGCCCTCCCGGCGCAGCCAAGCCATTTGACGAGTGTGTTATGACCGTTACCCGCAAAGCCTACCGTGCCGCCATTCTGCACAGCATCGCCGACCCGGCCGAGGTGGGCCTGGAGGCTTCCCATGAATACTTCGAGGACGGCCTGCTGGTGGTCGACGATGGCCGTATCAGCGCCGTTGGCCACGCCAGCGAGCTGCTGCCGACGCTGGCTGCCGGCATCCCGGTCGAGCATTACCAGGACGCCCTGATCACCCCGGGTTTCATCGACACCCATATCCACTTCCCGCAGACCGGCATGATCGGCTCGTACGGCGAGCAGTTGCTGGACTGGCTGAACACCTACACCTTCCCGTGCGAAAAGCAGTTCGCCGATAAAAGCCACGCCGACCAGGTGGCGAGGATCTTCCTCAAGGAACTGCTGCGCAATGGCACTACCACGGCACTGGTGTTCGGCAGCGTGCACCCGGAGTCGGTGAATGCCCTGTTCGAAGAGGCCGAGCGCCTGGACCTGCGCCTGATCGCCGGCAAGGTGATGATGGACCGCAACGCCCCAGACTACCTGACCGACACCGCCGAATCCGGCTACGCCGAAAGCAAGGCGCTGATCGAACGCTGGCACGGCAAGGGCCGCCTGCACTATGCCGTTACCCCGCGTTTTGCCCCGACCAGCACACCTGAACAGCTGACCCTGGCCGGCCAGTTGCTCAAGGAACACCCGGGTGTGTACATGCACACGCACCTGTCGGAGAACCTGAAGGAAATCGACTGGGTCAAGTCGCTGTTCCCCGAGCAGAAAGGCTACCTGGACGTCTACGACCACTTCGAGCTGCTGGGCGAGCGCTCGGTATTCGCCCATGGCGTGCACCTGTGCGACGACGAGTGCCAACGCCTCGCAGAAACCGGCTCAGCCGTGGCGTTCTGCCCCACCTCCAACCTGTTCCTCGGCAGCGGCCTGTTCAACCTGCCGCAAGCCGAGCGCTTCAAGGTCAACGTGGGCCTGGGCACCGACGTCGGCGCCGGCACCAGTTTTTCGCTGCTCAACACCCTGAACGAGGCGTACAAGGTGATGCAGCTGCAGGGCGCGCGCCTGCACCCGTACAAATCACTGTACCTGGCCACCCTCGGCGGCGCCCGCGCCTTGCGCCTGGACGACCGCATCGGCAGCTTGCGCCCAGGCAACGACTCCGACTTCGTGGTGCTGGACTACAAGGCCACGCCGCTGCTGGACTACCGCATTCAGCAGTCCAACAGCATTGAAGAAACCCTGTTCGTGCTCACCACCCTGGGCGACGATCGCACGGTGCGTGAAACCTATGCTGCCGGGCGTTGCGTGCACCAGCGTTAAGGCTCTTTGGCCAGGCCTCGGTACAGCGCGCCGCCGATTGCAGCACCGATCAGCGGGGCCACCCAGAACAGCCACAGCTGTTGCAGGGCCCAACCACCGACGAACAAGGCTGGCCCCGTGCTACGCGCGGGGTTGACCGAGGTGTTGGTGACCGGGATCGAGATCAGGTGGATCAACGTCAGGGCCAGGCCGATGGCGATCGGCGCGAAGCCTGCCGGTGCCC
Organism: Pseudomonas sp. NPDC089408; assembly: GCF_044749445.1. Lineage (NCBI taxonomy): Bacteria > Pseudomonadati > Pseudomonadota > Gammaproteobacteria > Pseudomonadales > Pseudomonadaceae > Pseudomonas > Pseudomonas sp. NPDC089408. The sequence continues at coordinate 467,178 of NZ_JBIVHY010000002.1, read as the reverse complement.
GGGAATCGGTCGCGCCCATGATCACCACCAGGAACATGGCGGTCATCACCACCTCACTGATAAAGCCGGCGCCCAGCGTGTAGCCGCCGGGTGAGTGGTCGGCGTAACCGTTTGAAGCCAGCCCGGAAGACAACTCGAAGCCCGCCTTGCCGCTGGCGATCAGATAAATGACACCTGCGGCCAGGATCGCGCCGATGACTTGGGCGATCACATAGGGCAGTAGCTCTTTGGCCGGGAAACGCCCACCTACAACCAGCCCGAACGACACGGCAGGGTTGAGATGGCAACCGGAGATATGGCCGATGGCGAAGGCCATGGTGAGCACGGTGAGACCGAAGGCAAAGGCGACACCAAGAACACCGATGCCAACGGGGGAACTGGCTGCGAGTACCGCACTGCCACAGCCGCCAAGTACTAACCAAAAGGTGCCAATCAGCTCGGCACCCATGCGTTTACCCAGAGACATGGTCATGAACCTTTCCTCAGCAAGTAGTGGAACGCAATGCATGCGCAAGCCCAACTGCTTGATGAAGGTTTGCCCACAAGAATTTAGCAGACCTTTGGTTAATGGCCAGCGAAGGGTCGGTGCAGATACTGTGCATACCAGAAACCTGCACGATCCCTGTAGGAGCGGCCTTGTGTCGCGATGGGCTGCAAAGCAGCCCCAACAATTTTGGCATCAGCGCTGAAACCCTGGAGCTGCTGCGCAGCCCATCGCGACACAAGGCCGCTCCTACAGGTACGACGTATGCCTACAGCGCCAAAGCTACCCTGGCAAACGATCAACCCTTGGCGGAAACCTTGGGCTTCTTCAGCAAATGCGAGAACACCGCATGCAAGTCATCCGAGGCGCTCTCTTCGTCCAGGTTCAACTTGCTGTCGATGTGGTCCATATGGTGCATCATCAGGCTTACCGCCTGCTCGGCGTCGCGCGCTTCAATGGCGTCGATCAACTGCATGTGCTCGTCATACGAGCAGTGCGAGCGGGTGCCGGTTTCGTACTGGGCAATGATCAGCGAGGTCTGCGATACCAGGCTGCGCTGGAAGCTCACCAGCGGGGCATTGCCCGCCGCTTCGGCCAGTTTGAGGTGGAACTCGCCGGACAGGCGAATACCGGCACCACGGTCACCCCGCGAAAAACTGTCGCGCTCTTCACGTACCATCTGGCGCAGCTCGTTCAGTTGGTCCAGCGTGGCGTGCTGCACGGCCAGTTCGGTGATGGCGCGTTCGACCATGCGCCGCGAGAAGAACACCTGGCGCGCCTCTTCCACCGTCGGGCTGGCCACCACCGCACCGCGGTTCGGCCGCAGCAGCACCACGCTCTCGTGGGCCAGGCGCGACAAGGCGCGGCGGATGATGGTGCGGCTGACGCCGAAGATTTCGCCCAGCGCTTCCTCGCTCAACTTGGTGCCCGGGGCCAGACGCTGCTCGAGGATCGCCTCGAAAATGTGCGCGTAGACGATGTCGTCCTGGGTACCGCTGCGGCCGGCCTTGCCGACACGTGCAGGTTTCTTCAGAGGTTGCAGCTGTTCGTTCATGGGCTCTCGAGGCACGAAGAGAAAGTATGGCGCCATTGTACACAGGCTGAGGCGATTCCGCAGGGGGCGTTTTACCTATATAGCCGTTGTACGACGCATTGCGCACACAAAACATAAAACATTATTTGCATTCTTTGTACACAAAAGCATAATCCATCGAGCAACTTCTTGACCCATGAGTCAACAAAACGGTCAGACGCTGCCTTCCCTCGTGGGGCCACCAAGTGCATTGCTCAGGAACTGGCTCCAACAACAACAAGAAAGACTTGAGGAGTACTCGCTGTGGAAAGCCGCAAATCCGAAGCCCCTGCGCTGGATCTTGCCCCACCGCTCGAAACGAGCTGGCTGGAGCGGATTTTCAAACTCAAGCAACACGGCAGCACCGTCAAGACCGAGCTGATTGCCGGGGTGACCACCTTTATCACCATGGCCTACATCATCTTCGTCAACCCCAACATCATGGCCGACGCCGGCATCGACCATGGTGCCGCCTTCGTCGCCACCTGCATTGCCGCCGCGCTGGGCTGCCTGCTGATGGGCCTGTACGCCAACTGGCCGGTGGGGCTGGCGCCGGGCATGGGGCTCAACGCCTTCTTCACCTACACCGTGGTCGGCACCATGGGCTACAACTGGGAAACCGCGCTGGGCGCCGTGTTCGTCTCGGGCGTGCTGTTCATGTTCCTGACGTTGTCGAAAGTGCGCGAATGGTTGCTCAACAGCATCCCGGTCAGCTTGCGTCATGCCATGGGGGCCGGCGTCGGATTGTTTCTCGGGCTGATCGGCCTGAAAACCGCCGGCATCATCGTCGACAGCCCGGCCACCCTGATCAAGCTGGGCTCGCTGCATGAGCCGGGGCCGCTGCTGGCGGCGGTGTGCTTCCTGCTGATCGCCATCCTCAGCTACAAGCGGGTGTTCGGTGCGATCCTGATCAGCATCATCGGCGTCACCCTGGCCGGCTGGGGCCTGGGGCTGGTGAAGTTTGGCGGGGTGATGTCGATGCCGCCGAGCCTGGCACCGACCTGGATGGCCATGGACGTGGCTGGTGTGTTCAACGTCAGCATGATCAGCGTGGTGCTGGCGTTCCTGTTCGTGCACATGTTCGACACCGCCGGCACGCTGATGGGCGTGGCCCAGCGGGCCAACCTGGTGGCGCCGGACGGGCGAATCGAGAACCTCTCTAGGGCATTGAAGGCAGACAGTGCCTCCAGCGTGTTCGGTGCCGTGGTCGGCGTGCCGCCCGTTACCAGCTATGTAGAGAGCGCGGCGGGTGTGGCCGCCGGTGGGCGTACCGGTCTCACGGCAGTGGTGGTCGGCCTGCTGTTCGTCGCAGCCATGTTCTTCGCCCCGTTGGCCGGGATGATTCCAGCCTATGCGACTGCCGGCGCGCTGATCTATGTGGCGATGCTGATGATGGGCAGCATGGCGCACATCCATTGGGATGAAGCCACCGACAGCATTCCGGCGATCGTCACGGTGATCATGATGCCGCTGACCTTCTCGGTCGCCGATGGTATTGCCCTGGGCTTTATCAGCTATGTGGCGTTGAAGGCAGGCACCGGCAAGTACAAGGAGATCTCCGCCAGCCTGTGGGTGCTGTGCGCGATCTTCATTGCCAAGTTCGTGTTCCTCTGACCCGCACTGCACCAACCAAGGGCGCTTCGGCGCCCTTTCTTTATTTGTGCCGCCTGCCAGGGCCTCTTCGCGGGTAAACCCGCTCCTACATGGATATCACCGCTCTCAGGCTCAGCGCCGCATTTGTAGGAGCGGGTTCACCCGCGAAGAGGCCGGCACAGGCATTACAAAAACACCAGACGAAAAAAAGCCCGCCAGTGTGAGAGCGGGCCAAAGGACCTACGAAGATTCTTCTAGCGACCAACTAGCTTCCGCGGTAGGTCGAATAGCTGTACGGCGAGATCAGCAGCGGCACGTGGTAGTGCTCCTGCTGTTCATCGATGCCGAAACGCAGCACGACAACATCCAAAAATGCAGTGTCCGGCAGCTGCACGCCGCGGGCACGGTAGTAGGCGCCGGCGCTGAATTGCAGCTGGTAAACGCCGGTACGGTAGTCGTCACCCTGCAACAGTGGCGCGTCGACGCGGCCATCACTGTTGGTCAGAGCGGTGTTCACCAGCTCCAGTTGCTGGCCTTCGACACGGTACAGCTCGACCTTGATCGAGCTGCCCGGGCAGCCATGCGCGGCATCCAGTACGTGTGTGGTCAAACGTCCCATTGCTTGTCGCCTCTTGTTCAATCTGTGGGCAAAAAATACACAGCCATCAACACGGCATGGGGCCTGCGATGTGCGGGAATGACGCCATTAAGACATTCCACCGCAAAATTGTACACAATTTTTTGACCCTTTCTGTCGCACCCGAGGATTCTTGCCCAGAAACGACCCATCGGTCGCAAATACAAGGGCGGTGCTGACCCCAATGTCATTAGCTGACCAATCAGGCAGGTTTCTTGCACTGTTTTTCCAGCCCGCTGCAAGGCGATAAAAGGGAAGAAATGCGGAAAAACAGGCTTACAAAAGATTTCAGAAGTTGTATACAATCAGCCCATCCGGTGGTGCGACATACCGACGCGGCCCGCCCACCCCCGCACTAACGCACAAGAAGGAAGACTGCAGTGAGCGCTGACTACCCTCGCGACCTGATCGGTTACGGCAACAACCCTCCTCACCCGCAATGGCCGGGCAACGCTCGCATCGCGCTGTCTTTCGTCCTCAACTACGAAGAAGGTGGCGAACGCAACATCCTGCACGGTGACAAGGAATCCGAAGCCTTCCTCTCCGAGATGGTCGCTGCCCAGCCGCTGCAGGGCGCACGCAACATGAGCATGGAGTCGCTGTACGAATACGGCAGCCGTGCCGGCGTGTGGCGCCTGCTGAAGCTGTTCAAGGACAGCGGCGTACCGCTGACCATTTTCGCCGTGGCCATGGCTGCCCAGCGCCACCCCGACGTGATCCGCGCCATGGCCGAAGCCGGCCACGAGATCTGCAGCCACGGCTACCGCTGGATCGACTACCAGAACATGGACGAGGCCCAGGAGCGCGAGCACATGCTCGAGGCCATCCGCATCCTCACCGAACTCACCGGCGAACGCCCGCTGGGCTGGTACACCGGCCGCACCGGCCCGAACACCCGCCGCCTGGTGATGGAAGAAGGTGGTTTCCTGTACGACAGCGACACCTATGACGACGACCTGCCCTACTGGGAGCCGAACAACCCCACCGGCAAGCCGCACCTGGTGATCCCGTACACCCTCGACACCAACGACATGCGCTTCACCCAGGTACAGGGCTTCAACTGCGGCGAGCAGTTCTTCCAGTACCTGAAGGACGCCTTCGACGTGCTGTACGAAGAAGGTGCCGAGGCGCCGAAGATGCTGTCGATCGGCCTGCACTGCCGCCTGGTGGGCCGCCCGGCACGCCTGGCTGCCCTGAAGCGCTTCATCGATTACGCCAAAAGCCATGACCAGGTCTGGTTCGCCCGTCGTGTGGACATCGCCCGCCACTGGCACACCACCCACCCGTACAAGAAAGAGAACGCCTGATGACCGCCTTCAACACCCTCAAGCCCTCCGCCCTGGACCGTGACGCCTTCGTCAAGGCCTTCGCCGACATCTACGAGCATTCGCCGTGGGTTGCCGAAAAGGCCTACGACCTGGGCCAACTGGGCGAGCTGGACGAGATCGAGGCGCTGCACCAGCGCATGAGCGACATCCTGCTCAGCGCCAACCACGCTGACCAACTGGCGCTGATCAACGCTCACCCGGACCTGGCAGGCAAGGCCGCCGTGCAGGGCGAGCTGACCGAATCGAGCACCAACGAACAGGCCGGTGCCGGCATTCACCAGTGCACCGCAGAAGAGTTCGCACGTTTCACCGAACTGAACGACGCCTACAAGGCCAAGTTCCAGTTCCCGTTCATCATGGCGGTCAAGGGCAGCAATCGGCACCAGATCCTCGCCTCCTTCGAAAAACGTATCCACAACGATACCGATGCCGAATTCAAGGAAGCCCTGGCGCAGATCAACCTGATCGCCCTGTTCCGTCTGCTGCAACTGTAAGCGACAGCAGAACCCCATTCAGTACAACGAACATATAAGAGAGACCCGCATGCGCACCCTAGTGATCGAGCCCCTGACCAAAGAAGCCTTCGCCCCATTCGGAGACGTGATCGAAACCGACGGCAGCGATCACTTCATGATCAACAACGGCTCGACCATGCGCTTCCACAAGCTCGCCGCGGTGGAAACCGCCGAGCCGGAAGACAAGGCGATCATCAGCATCTTCCGCGCCGACGCGCAGGACATGCCGCTGACCGTACGCATGCTGGAACGCCATCCGCTGGGCAGCCAGGCTTTCATCCCGCTGCTCGGCAACCCCTTTCTGATCGTGGTCGCGCCCGTTGGCGATGCACCTGTATCAGGCTTGGTCCGTGCCTTCCGTAGTAACGGCAGGCAGGGCGTTAATTACCATCGCGGCGTCTGGCACCACCCGGTGCTGACGATCGAAAAGCGGGATGACTTCCTGGTGGTTGATCGCAGTGGTTCTGGCAACAACTGCGATGAGCATTATTTCACCGAGGAACAGATGCTGATCCTCAATCCCCACCAATAAGAAAAGGTCGGTCATCGTTTGCGGTGATCGGCAGAGGTACATACTGTGGAAGCACACCTTCACGAATGGCTGAACCTGAGCATTCGCTGGGTTCACATGATCACCGGGGTCGCCTGGATCGGTGCATCGTTCTACTTCGTCTGGCTGGAGAACCACCTGAACCGAAGCAACCCGCGCGATGGGTTGTCGGGTGATCTCTGGGCAATTCACGGCGGTGGTATCTATCACCTGGAGAAATACAAGCTCGCACCCCCGAAAATGCCCGAGAACCTGCACTGGTTCAAATGGGAAGCCTACTTCACCTGGATGTCCGGTATCGCCCTGCTGTGCGTGGTGTTCTACTGGAACCCGGCGCTGTACCTGCTGGCCCCTGGCAGCACCCTGAGCGGTGCCGAAGGCGTGGCCATCGGTATCGGCTCGCTGATTGCCGGCTGGTTCATCTACGACTTCCTGTGCGACTCGCCCCTGGGCAAGAAGCCAGCGCTGCTCGGTGGTGTACTGTTCGTGCTGATCATCGCCGCCTGCTGGGGCTTCAGCCTGGTGTTCAGCGGCCGTGGCGCTTACCTGCACACCGGCGCGATCATCGGCACCATCATGGTGGGTAACGTGTTCCGCATCATCATGCCGGCCCAGCGCCAGCTGGTGGCGGCGATCGAGAACAACCAGACGCCCGACCCGGTATTGCCGGCCAAGGGCCTGCTGCGCTCGCGTCACAACAACTATTTCACCCTGCCGGTGCTGTTCATCATGATCAGCAACCATTTCCCGAGCACCTACGGTAGCCAGTACAACTGGCTGATCCTGGCCGGTATCGCAGTAGCCGCGGTGCTGATCCGCCACTACTTCAACACCCGCCACGACAGCAACAAGTACGCCTGGACCCTGCCTGTCGGCGCCCTGGCAATGATCTGCCTGGCCTACGTCACCGGCCCCAAGCCGATGGCCGTCAGCCCAGAGCAGGCCGCCGCGAAGGTCGAGTACCAGCCGCTGCCGGCTACCGCTGTAGGTGGCAAGACCGCTGCCGAGCTGCGCGCCGAAGAGGCTGCCAAGCCTGCTGAAGCGCCGGCAGCTGCCCCGGCAACCGCGCAGGCCGGCGGTGAAGCTTTTGACAAGATCCACAATGTCATTCAGGAACGCTGCACCGTGTGCCACTCGTCGAAACCGACCAGCCCACTGTTCAGCGCCGCCCCTGCCGGCGTGATGTTCGACACCCCGCAGCAGATCCAGGCCCAGGCCGCGCGCATTCAGGCGCAAGCGGTCGCCAGCCAGATCATGCCGCTGGGCAACATCACCCAGATGACCACCGAAGAGCGCAAGCTCGTCGGTGACTGGATCGCCAAAGGCGCCCAGGTCAACTGAAACACAATTGTCGGGATGACACCGCTCCCTGTAGGAGCGGGTTCACCCGCGAAGAGGCCGGCATGCCCGGCCTCTGTTTCAAGAGATACGCAACAAGCAAGCATCGAGCGTCCAGCCTCAAGCGGGAACCCCAGGCTCTCTTAACCGGGAGCCTGCCGCTTGAGACAGGCGCTTGGATCCGAGAATAAAAACAAAACTCGAGGTGCTGCATGTCCGAGTCACGCAAGGCGTATATCCCTATTGCGCCGCCGCGCGAACCCTTGCCCTTGTTCCAACTGATCCTGGTTGGCCTGCAACACGTTCTGCTGATGTACGGTGGCGCCATCGCCGTACCGCTCATTATCGGCCAGGCTGCCGGGTTGTCCCGTGAAGAAGTCGCTTTCCTGATCAACGCCGACCTGCTGGTCGCTGGCGTCGCTACCATCATCCAGTCGTTCGGTATCGGCCCGGTGGGCATCCGCATGCCGGTGATGATGGGTGCCAGTTTCGCTGCCGTTGGCAGCATGGTGGCCATGGCCGGCATGCCCGGCGTGGGCCTGCAGGGGATCTTCGGCGCAACCATCGCTGCCGGGTTCTTCGGCATGCTGATCGCGCCGTTCATGTCCAAGGTCGTACGTTTCTTCCCGCCACTGGTCACCGGTACGGTGATCACCTCGATTGGCCTGTCACTGTTCCCGGTGGCGGTCAACTGGGCCGGTGGTGGGGAAGCCGCGGAACACTTCGGTGCGCCTATCTACCTGCTGGTGGCCAGCCTGGTGCTGGCCGTGATTCTGCTGATCAACCGCTTCATGCGCGGTTTCTGGGTCAACGTGTCGGTACTGGTGGGCATGGGCCTGGGCTACATCCTGGCCGGCTCCATCGGCATGGTCGACCTGACAGGCCTGAATGAGGCGCCATGGCTGCAAGTGGTAACCCCACTGCACTTCGGCATGCCAACGTTCAGCCTGGCGCCGATCCTGTCCATGTGCCTGGTGGTGGTGATCATCTTCGTCGAGTCCACCGGCATGTTCCTGGCCCTGGGCAAGGTCACCGATCGCGAAGTCACCCCAGGGATGCTGCGCCGCGGCCTGCTGTGCGATGCCGGTGCGTCGTTCATCGCCGGCTTCTTCAACACCTTCACCCACTCCTCGTTCGCCCAGAACATCGGCCTGGTGCAGATGACCGGGGTGCGCTGCCGCTTTGTCACCATCGTGGCCGGTGCACTGTTGATTCTGCTCAGCCTGTTGCCCAAGGCAGCCTTCCTGATTGCCTCGATCCCGCCTGCAGTACTGGGCGGTGCGTCCATCGCCATGTTCGGCATGGTCACCGCTACCGGGATCAAGATTCTCCAGGAAGCGGACATCGGCGACCGCCGCAACCAGCTGCTGGTTGCCGTGAGCGTCGGCTTCGGGTTGATCCCCGTGGTACGTCCGGAGTTCTTTGCCCAGATGCCACAGTGGATGGAACCCATCACCCACAGTGGTATCGCCATGGCCACGGTCAGTGCCCTGGTGTTGAACGTGCTGTTCAACATCCTCGGGGGTGCCGACCGCGCGGTGCACAACGACGCCTGTCACCAGCACTGAGCAAAAGGGGGCGGCGCACTGCCGCCCCTGCCTCGACTTAGCCGTAACGCTTCACCGTCGGCCTGCCGGAATGGGCCGCCCGGGGCGCCTGCGCGCCGAAAAAACCCAAAAAAAACAATAAGTCCGGGAAACACAACATGAAACGCATCACCACGTCCCTCTTGCTGGGCAGCAGCCTGCTGGCCACCGTCCCCGCCCACGCTGGCGAATGGCTGCAGTGGCATGGCGAAAGCCTGACCTACCTGTACGGCAAAGACTTCAAGGTCAACCCCAGCATCCAGCAGACGGTTACCTTCGAGCACGCCAACAAATGGAAGTACGGCGACACCTTCATGTTCGTCGACAAGATTTTCTACAACGGCAAACCCGACCCGGGTAAAGGTGTGACCACCTACTACGGTGAGTTCAGCCCGCGCCTGTCGTTCGGCAAGATCTTCGACCAGAAGCTGGCCTTCGGCCCGATCAAGGACGTGTTGCTGGCCATGACCTACGAGCGTGGCGAAGGCGACAACGAGGCCTACCTCATCGGCCCGGGCTTCGATCTGGATATTCCTGGCTTCAACTACTTCACCCTCAATTTCTATGTGCGCAACACCGAGGGCAGCCGCCCCGGTGACAACGTCTGGCAGATTACCCCCGGCTGGTCGTACACCATCCCGGTGGGCCGCTCCGACATTCTGATCGACGGTTACATGGACTGGGTCACCGATAATGACCAGAACCGCCGCGGCACCTACCACGCCAACCTGCACTTCAACCCACAGGTCAAGTACGACCTGGGCAAGGCGCTGAATCTAGGCGCCAAACAGCTGTATGTGGGCTTTGAGTACAGCTACTGGAAGGACAAGTACGGCATCGACAGCCGCGGCAACCTGGACAGCAACCAGAGCGTTGCCAGTGCGCTGATCAAGGTACACTTCTAGGAAGTTGACCAAACGCACAAGTTTGATTCACCCCGCTCCAGGAAGGAGCACTTGAGGCGCGGCGCGCAAGCCAGTAATCTGCGCGCCCCCTCGATCAGGGCAGAACGGATTCTGCCTGCGTTTACTGACCGCTCAGTCAATGAATACGGGCGGTTGGCCAACGTGTTGCCAGCCTGAAAGACCCTTTTCATCCGTTCAGAACGAAGTCGAGCAGGAAGGTTTTGCCAACCCGGAAAAGTTGGCCCAACCCTTGCCAAACAGCTGTGGCCTATCGAAAAAAGCTGACTCGCAAGACAAAAAAGCGCCGCCAACGAGCGCTGACAACAGATCAATCAAGGGAGCGACACTCGCAATGCGTACCATCAACAGCCTGATCCTCGCCGGCGGCCTGCTGGCCTGCGGCGCCACCCACGCCGACGACCTGCTGCAGTGGCAGAACAACAGCCTGACCTACCTGTGGGGCAAGAACTTCAAGGTCAACCCGTCGATCCAGCAAACCGTTACCTTCGAGCACGCCGATGGCTGGAAATACGGCGACAACTTCATCTTCGTCGACAAGATTTTCTACCAGGGGCAGAAAGACGCCGGTAATGGCCCGAACACTTACTACGGTGAAATCAGCCCGCGCCTGTCGTTCGGCAAGATCTTCGACCAAAAGCTGGAGTTCGGCCCGGTCAAAGACGTGCTGCTGGCGATGACCTACGAGTTTGGCGAGGGTGACACCGAGTCGTACCTGATCGGCCCCGGCTTCGACCTGGCCATCCCCGGCTTCGACTACTTCCAGCTGAACTTCTATAACCGCACCACCGACGGCAGCCGTGCGGGCGACAACGTCTGGCAGATTACCCCGGTGTGGTCGTACACCATTCCGGTGGGTGATTCCGATGTGCTGATCGACGGCTTCATGGACTGGGTGGTGGACAACGACGAGAACCGCCGTGGCACCTACCAAGCCAACCTGCACTTCAACCCGCAGATCAAGTACGACCTGGGCAAGGCGCTGCACCTGGGCGAGAAACAACTGTACGTGGGTGTCGAGTACGATTACTGGAAGAACAAGTACGGCATCAAGGACAGCGATGCGTTTACGACCGACCAGAACACCATGAGCTTCCTGGTTAAAGTGCATTTCTGATCTGAGAATCAGCACTGTGGGAGCGGGCTTGCCCCGCGAACACCGGCGCAGCCGGTGCCATGCACCGCGTGAGCACTTCGCGGGACAAGCCCGCTCCCACAATGATCAACCCCCGGCCATGCAGCTTTATGTGGCAGGCCGGATCGCCCGCCACAATTTGCCGGCCACCGCCACCACCGCCAGCACCACGGCACCGGCAACCACCCCGACCCCAGCGTTTAGTAGCGCCCCAGTCAGCGCACCACCACGCCCTTCGCTGAACGCCTCGATGGCATGATGCAGCGGCGCGGTGCCGTGTACCAGAATCCCGCCGCCGACCAGAAACATCGCCGCCGTGCCAATCACCGAGAGGCTCTTCATCATGTACGGCGCTGCGCGCAGGATTGCGTTGCCAATAGCTTGCGCTACCGTGGAAGCCTTTTTGGTCAGCCAGAAGCCAAGGTCGTCAAGCTTGACGATGCCACCGACCAACCCGTACACGCCAATGGTCATGACCACCGCGATGCCAGACAAAACGATGATCTGCTGCGTCAGCGGCGAGTCGGCAACGATGCCCAAGGTAATGGCAATGATCTCTGCCGACAGAATGAAGTCGGTACGCACTGCGCCTTTGATCTTGGCTTTCTCGTACGCCACCAGGTCGACGTTCGCGTCCGCCACCGCCTCCTTGCGCGCCGCGTGTTGGGCGTCGTCCTCCTCCTTGCTGTGCAAGAATTTGTGCGCCAGCTTCTCGAAGCCCTCGAAACACAGGTAGGCGCCGCCCAGCATCAACAGCGGCGTCACCGCCCAAGGGATGAAGGCACTGATCAGCAGCGCCGCCGGCACCAGAATCGCCTTGTTCAGCAACGACCCTTTGGCCACCGCCCATACCACCGGCAACTCGCGGTCGGCGCGCACGCCGGTGACCTGCTGGGCATTGAGCGCCAAGTCGTCACCCAACACGCCGGCGGTTTTTTTTGCCGCGACTTTGGTCATTAAAGAGACGTCGTCCAGCAGCGTGGCGATGTCGTCGATCAGTACCAGTAGACTGCTTCCTGCCATATTGGGATGTTTCCAGATGTGTGAATGAGCCGGAGTCTAGCCCAAAGCCGCTGCCTTGAGCGCCCGTCGAGCGCGGTGCTACCATGCCCGATCCCTCTTAGAGGTGGCCAGACACGAGGAAGATCCCTGACCATGAGCACCATTCGCGAGCGCAACAAGGAACTGATCCTGCGCGCGGCCAGCGAGGAATTCGCCGACAAGGGCTTCGCCGCCACCAAGACCAGCGATATCGCGGCCAAGGCCGGCCTGCCCAAACCGAACGTGTATTACTACTTCAAGTCCAAGGACAACCTCTATCGCGAGGTCCTGGAAAGCATCATCGCGCCGATCATGCAGGCTTCTACGCCGTTCAATGCCGACGGTGATCCGAAAGAAGTGCTGAGTGCGTACATTCGTTCGAAGATCCGCATTTCGCGTGACCTCCCGCATGCCTCCAAGGTATTCGCCAGCGAGATCATGCACGGTGCCCCGCACCTGTCGCCGAACCAGGTGGAGCAGTTGAACGAACAGGCCCGGCACAACATCGAGTGCATCCAGCGCTGGATCGACCGCGGGCAGATCGCCCATGTGGATGCGCATCACCTGATGTTCAGCATCTGGGCGGCGACCCAGACCTATGCCGATTTCGACTGGCAGATTTCTGCGGTGACCGGCAAGGCCAAGCTGGCCGACAGCGATTATGACGCGGCGGCCGAGACCATCATCCGCATGGTTTTGAAAGGTTGTGAGCCTGAGGCAGCCTGACAGGGCCAGTGGGGCTGCTTCGCAGCCCATCGCGACACAAGGCCGCTCCTACAGGAGATCGCGTTTGATCTGCGATCGCGGCCCCCTGTAGGAGCGGCCTTGTGTCGCGATGGGCTGCGAAGCGGCCCCGGCTATCTTGAGCCTTACGCAGCTACCCCGGCATCCGCCCGCAACCCCACCTCCTCGATCGCACTGATCGCGCACTGCTCGTCGATATCCGACGTATCACCGCTGATCCCGACAGCACCCAACACCTTGCCGTCCTGATCACGAATCAGCACGCCCCCCGGCGCCGGCACCACCGGCCGTTCACCCATCCCGTTCAGTGCGGCAAAAAACGCCGGCCGCTGCTGCGCATCCAGCGCCAGCAGCCGCGAGCCCTTGCCCAGGGCAATCGCACCCCAGGCTTTGCCCGTGGCCACTTCAGGGCGAATCAGGCTGGCGCCATCCTCGCGCTGCAACGCCAGCAGGTGCCCGCCGGCATCCAGCACCGCCACGGTCAACGGCGCGGCATTGATCTTGCGGCCCGCCGCCAACGCGGCGTTCACCAGGCTGACAGCGATTTTCAGGTTTAAAGCGTTCATGGAAAGGTCCTCTTCTTGTTGTGAGAAGCCCTGAGGGCAGTTGAAAACCGATAGCGTAAATAGAACACAACGAGAGGTATTTTTGTATACAATATTTTGAAACGATCGTATGCGATGACGCAAACCCCCGTTTTCACGGGCGCTCTAACGAAACCCGGCTCAGCTGATGAAAACCCATTGACCTGAGCCGCCAGGCGTGAATACACTCTGTCGCAAAGCAAGTTGTATACAATTACAAAATCGATGAGGCACAACCCATGAGCAAAATGAGAGCAATCGATGCAGCCGTTCTGGTCATGCGCCGTGAAGGTGTAGATACCGCGTTCGGCATCCCAGGGGCTGCCATCAACCCGTTGTACTCGGCCCTGAAGAAAGTCGGTGGCATCGATCATGTCCTCGCTCGCCACGTCGAAGGTGCCTCGCACATGGCCGAGGGCTACACCCGTGCCAACCCGGGCAACATCGGTGTGTGCATCGGCACCTCCGGCCCAGCCGGTACCGACATGGTCACCGGCCTGTACAGCGCCTCGGCCGACTCCATCCCGATTCTCTGCATCACCGGCCAGGCCCCACGTGCGCGCCTGCACAAAGAAGACTTCCAGGCTGTCGACATCACCAGCATCGTCAAGCCGGTGACCAAGTGGGCCACCACCGTTCTGGAGCCAGGCCAGGTGCCTTACGCCTTCCAGAAGGCCTTCTATGAAATGCGCACCGGCCGCCCAGGCCCGGTCCTGATCGACCTGCCGTTCGACGTGCAGATGGCCGAAATCGAATTCGATATCGACGCCTACGAGCCACTGGCAATCAACAAGCCGTCCGCCACCCGCGTACAGGCCGAAAAAGCCCTGGCCCTGCTCAATGACGCCGAACGCCCACTGCTGGTAGCCGGTGGCGGTATCATCAACGCCGACGCCAGCGACAAGCTGGTCGAGTTCGCCGAACTGACCGGCGTACCGGTGATCCCGACCCTGATGGGCTGGGGCACCATCCCGGACGACCACGCACAGATGGTCGGTATGGTCGGCCTGCAGACTTCGCACCGCTACGGCAACGCCACCCTGCTGAAATCCGACCTGGTGTTCGGTATCGGTAACCGCTGGGCCAACCGCCACACCGGTTCCGTCGACGTCTACACCGAAGGCCGCAAGTTCGTCCACGTAGACATCGAACCGACCCAGATCGGCCGTGTGTTCACCCCGGACCTGGGCATCGTTTCCGACGCTGGCAAGGCACTGGACGTGTTCCTCGAAGTGGCCCGCGAGTGGAAAGCCGCCGGCAAGCTGAAAGACCGTGCTGCCTGGCTGGAAGACTGCCAGCAGCGCAAGGCCAGCCTGCAGCGCAAGACCCACTTCGACAACGTGCCGGTGAAGCCGCAGCGCGTCTACGAAGAAATGAACCAGGTATTCGGCAAGGACACCTGCTACGTCAGCACCATCGGCCTGTCGCAGATCGCTGGCGCGCAGTTCCTGCACGTATACAAGCCACGCCACTGGATCAACTGCGGCCAGGCCGGCCCGCTGGGCTGGACCATCCCTGCTGCCCTGGGCGTGGTCAAGGCCGATCCAAAGCGCAAGGTTGTCGCGCTGTCGGGTGACTACGACTTCCAGTTCATGATCGAAGAACTGGCAGTGGGTGCGCAGTTCAACCTGCCGTACGTCCACGTGCTGGTGAACAATGCCTACCTGGGCCTGATCCGTCAGGCGCAACGTGGCTTCGACATGGATTACTGTGTACAACTGGCGTTCGAGAACATCAACTCGACCGATGCTGCCACCTACGGTGTCGACCACGTTGCCGTGGTCGAAGGCCTGGGCTGCAAGGCCATCCGCGTCTTCGAGCCGGCAGAAATCGCCCCTGCCCTGATCAAGGCGCAGAAAATGGCAGAAGAGTTCCGCGTGCCGGTGGTGGTCGAAGTGATTCTCGAGCGTGTGACCAACATTTCCATGGGCACCGAGATCAACGCGGTCAACGAATTCGAAGACCTGGCGCTGGTCGGCAACGACGCGCCAACCGCCATCTCGATGCTGGACTGATCGCCTGACGCCCCCAGGCTTGCCCTGGGGGCCTTCATCGCAAGGAGACAACTCATGCCTCGCTTCGCTGCCAACCTGTCCATGCTGTTCACCGAACAGGACTTCCTGGCCCGCTTCAAGGCTGCCGCCGATGCTGGTTTCAGCGGTGTCGAATACCTCTTCCCGTATGATTTCAGCGCTGCCGAAATCAAGCAGCAGCTGGACGCCAACGGCCTGACCCAGGTGCTGTTCAACCTGCCGGCGGGCGACTGGGCCAAGGGCGAGCGCGGGATCACCTGCCACCCTGACCGCATCGAAGAGTTCCGCGCCGGGGTCGACAAGGCCATTGAGTACGCCAAGGTGCTGGGCAACACCCAGGTCAACGCCCTGGCCGGCATTCGCCCGCAAGGCCTGCAGTGCGCCGACGTGCGCAAGACCTTCGTGGAAAACCTGCGCTACGCCGCCGACAAGCTCAAAGCCGCCGGGATCCGCCTGGTCATGGAAATGATCAACACCCGCGACATCCCCGGCTTCTACCTGAACACCACCCAGCAGGCCCTGGAAATCCAGGCCGAAGTGGGCAGCGACAACCTGTTCCTGCAGTACGACATCTACCACATGCAGATCATGGAAGGTGACCTGGCTCGTACCATGGAAACCAACCTGAAGCTGATCAACCACATCCAGCTGGCCGACAACCCCGGCCGCAACGAGCCAGGCACCGGCGAGATCAACTATCGCTTCCTGTTCGAGCACCTGGACCGCATCGGTTACCAGGGCTGGGTGGGCGCGGAGTACAAGCCGCTGACCACCACCGAAGCAGGCCTGGGCTGGCTGAAGACCCATGTGGGAGCGGGCTTGCCCCGCGAAAGCGCCCGCAAAGACACCTCCATTGCCTGATCTACCGCATTCGCGGGACAAGCCCGCTCCCACAGGGTATGGGCAGGCCCGCGATCAGGATAAACAAATACAAAGAGGCACATTGTCATGGCTAAAATCGGTTTCATCGGCACCGGCATCATGGGCAAGCCCATGGCCCAGAACCTGCAAAAAGCAGGTCACAGCCTGTTCGTTTCCACTCACCACGACGCGGCTCCCGCCGAGCTGGTAGCCGCCGGTGCAGTGGCCCTGGCCAACCCGAAGGAAGTGGCTCAGGAAGCCGAGTTCATCATCGTCATGGTCCCGGACACCCCGCAGGTCGAAGCCGTCCTGTTCGGTGAAAACGGTGTGGCCGAAGGGGTTGGCCCGAACAAGGTAGTGATCGACATGAGTTCGATCTCGCCAACCGCGACCAAAGCCTTCGCCGAAAAAATCAAGGCCACCGGTGCTGCCTACCTGGACGCCCCGGTATCTGGCGGCGAAGTCGGTGCCAAGGCCGCGACCCTGAGCATCATGGTCGGCGGCTGCCCGAAAGCCTTCGAGCGCGCCCTGCCGCTGTTCGAAGCCATGGGCAAGAACATCACCCGCGTGGGTGGCAACGGTGACGGCCAGACTGCCAAGGTCGCCAACCAGATCATCGTCGCCCTGAACATCCAGGCCGTCAGCGAAGCACTGCTGTTCGCCGCCAAGAACGGCGCGGATCCTGCCAAGGTGCGTGAAGCCCTGATGGGCGGTTTCGCTTCGTCGAAAATCCTCGAAGTGCACGCCGAGCGCATGATCAAGGGCACCTTCGACCCAGGCTTCCGCATCAACCTGCACCAGAAAGACCTGAACCTGGCCCTGCAAGGCGCCAAGGAACTGGGCATCAACCTGCCCAACACCTCCAATGCCCAGCAAGTGTTCAACACCTGCCAGGCCCTGGGCGGCGGCAACTGGGACCACTCGGCGCTGATCAAAGGCCTGGAGCACATGGCCAACTTCTCGATCCGCGGCGACAAGTAATTCGAATTCGGGGGCTGCTGCGCAGCCCGATCGCGACGCAAGGCCGCTCCTACAAGCGGTACGCGATCCCTGTAGGAGCGGCCTTGTGTCGCGAAAGGGGCGCAAAGCGCCCCCAGAATTCCAGATTCAACACCGATGAACCTGCGACCACAGGCTCATAAGGTGGCACCGAGCAACACCCGCCCCTGGTTCGGCCTGCACGGAGGCAGTTCCAGGGGCGTTTTTGATTCTGCAGAACAACAATAATTGGGAGCCTGCCATGTCGGTCGATCCGCAAAAAATTCTCCGCGACCTGTTCGACACAGCCATCGCCGCCGCCCACCCCCGTCAAGTCCTCGAACCCTACCTGCCCGCCGACCGTAGCGGCCGGGTCATCGTCATCGGCGCCGGCAAGGCCGCAGCCGCCATGGCCGAAGTGGTCGAGAAAAGCTGGCAGGGTGAAGTTTCCGGTCTGGTCGTCACCCGTTACGGCCACGGCGCCAACTGCCAGAAGATCGAGGTGGTCGAAGCCGCCCACCCGGTCCCTGACGCCGCCGGCCTGGCCGTGGCCAAGCGCGTGCTGGAGCTGGTCAGCAACCTCAATGAAGACGACCGCGTCATCTTCCTGCTTTCCGGCGGTGGCTCTGCCCTGCTGGCCCTGCCGGCCGAGGGCCTGACCCTGGCCGACAAGCAGCACATCAACAAGGCGCTGCTGAAATCCGGCGCCACCATCGGCGAGATGAACTGCGTGCGCAAGCACCTCTCGGCGATCAAGGGCGGCCGCCTGGCCAAGGCCTGCTGGCCAGCCACGGTCTACACCTATGCTATCTCCGATGTACCCGGCGACCTCGCCACGGTGATCGCTTCCGGCCCCACCGTGGCCGACCCGAGCACCTCGGCCGATGCCTTGGCCATTCTCAAGCGCTACAACATCGAAGCGCCAAAAGCGGTGATCGACTGGCTCAACAACCCAGCCTCGGAAACCCTCAAGGCCGACGACCCGGCCCTCGCCCGCAGCCACTTCCAGCTGATCGCCAAGCCCCAGCAGTCGCTCGAAGCCGCCGCAGTCAAAGCCCGCCAGGCAGGCTTCAGCCCGCTGATCCTCGGCGACCTGGAAGGCGAATCGCGCGAAGTGGCCAAGGTGCATGCCGGCATCGCCCGACAAATCGTGCTGCACGGCCAGCCGCTGAAGGCGCCCTGCGTGATCCTGTCCGGTGGCGAAACCACCGTGACCGTGCGCGGCAATGGCCGTGGCGGGCGCAACGCCGAGTTCCTGCTCAGCCTCACCGAAAGCCTCAAGGGCCTGCCTGGCGTGTACGCCCTGGCGGGTGACACCGACGGCATTGACGGTTCGGAAGAAAACGCCGGCGCCTTCATGACCCCGGCCAGCTACGCCCGCGCCGAAGCCCTGGGCCTGTCGGCCAGCGACGAGCTGGACAACAACAACGGCTACGGCTACTTCGCCGCGCTGGATGCGCTGATCGTCACCGAGCCGACCCGCACCAACGTCAACGACTTCCGCGCCATCCTGATCCTCGAGACTGCCCAATCATGACGCCTGATAAAAAAGTCAAAATCCTCGCCACCCTAGGCCCTGCGATCAACGGCATCGACGACATCCGCCAACTGGTAGAAGCCGGGGTGAACATCTTCCGCCTCAACTTCAGCCACGGCGAACACGCTGACCACGCCCTGCGCTACCAGTGGATCCGCGAAGTCGAGCAGCAGCTGAACTACCCGCTGGGCATCCTCATGGACCTGCAGGGGCCGAAGCTGCGCGTCGGCCGCTTTGCCGAAGGCAAGGTGCAGCTGCAACGCGGGCAGGCCCTGCGCCTGGACCTGGACAAAACCCCGGGCGACAGCCAGCGGGTCAACCTGCCGCACCCGGAAATCATCGCCGCACTGGAGCCCGGCATGGACCTGCTGCTGGACGACGGCAAGCTGCGCCTGCGGGTAACCGCCAAGCACAGCGACGCGATCGACACTGAAGTGCTGAACGGTGGCGAGCTGTCCGACCGCAAGGGCGTCAACGTGCCGCAAGCGGTGCTCGACCTGTCCCCGCTCACCGAAAAAGACCGCCGCGACCTGGCCTTTGGCCTGGAACTGGGCGTGGACTGGGTGGCACTGTCGTTCGTGCAGCGGCCGGAAGACATCGTTGAGGCGCGCCAGCTGATCGGCGACCGCGCCTACCTGATGGCCAAGATCGAGAAGCCTTCGGCAGTCGAACAGCTGCAAGCCATCGCGGAACTTGCAGACGCGATCATGGTGGCCCGTGGCGACCTGGGCGTGGAAGTGCCGGCCGAAAGCGTGCCGCAGATCCAGAAGCGCATCATTGGCACCTGCCGCCAGCTGGGCAAGCCGGTGGTGGTGGCCACGCAGATGCTCGAATCGATGCGTTTCTCGCCAGCGCCAACCCGCGCCGAAGTCACCGACGTGGCCAACGCCGTGGCCGAAGGTGCCGATGCGGTGATGCTGTCGGCCGAGACTGCCTCGGGTGACTACCCGCTTGAAGCCGTGCAGATGATGAGCAAGATCATCCGCCAGGTAGAGAACGGCCCGGACTACCAGGCCCAGCTCGACGTTGGCCGGCCAAAAGCCGAAGCCACCGTGTCGGATGCCATCAGCTGCGCGATCCGCCGTATCAGCGGCATCCTGCCGGTGGCCGTGCTGGTCAACTACAGCGAGTCGGGCGCCTCGACCCTGCGCGCAGCGCGCGAGCGGCCACGGGCACCGATCCTCAACCTGACGCCGAACCTGAACACCGCACGCCGCCTGAGCGTGGCCTGGGGTGTGCACTCGGTGGTCAACGACCGCCTGCGTCAGGTTGATGAAGTGGTGTCGACCGCCCTGGAAATCGCCCAGGCACAAGGCATGGCCAGCCGTGGCGACACGCTGCTGATTACTGCCGGTGTGCCTTTCGGCAAGCCGGGGTCGACTAACACGCTGCGGATCGAGACTTTGATCTGAGATTTTGGGGGCGCTTTGCGCCCCATCGCGACACAAGGCCGCTCCACAGGGACCGCGATACCTTCAGGCTAACGCGATCTATTTGTAGGAGCGGCCTTGTGTCGCGATCGGAGGGCGTAGCCCTCCCCGAACACCGATCTACCAGACCTGCGGAAAACCGAGGCCCAAAGAGGCCCACCGCTCACCATCCACCTCACTGACTGCCCCATGTACACCAAAAATTTCGTCAACCCGTGCCCCGACTGGGCCACGGCGTTACTCAACGGTTTCAGCCAGGTGCTGCTGCTGCGCAACCCCCTGTGCGGCCTGTGCTGCCTGCTGGCCATTCTGCTGACCGCGCCCGGCCTGGTCGGCGGCGCCCTGCTCGGTGCCCTCGCCGGCCTGCTCACCGCTCAGCGCCGCGGCTACGACCGCGCCGACCGCCAGGCTGGCCTGTACTGCTACAACGGCGTGCTGATCGGCATCCTGATCAGCGCCGTACTGCCCTGGTCGGCCATCCTGCCGCCACTGATCATCGCTGCTGGCGGCCTGTCCAGCATCATCACCCACCAATGGCGCAAGCGCGGCGGCAAGCTGCTGATCGCCTACACCGCGCCCTTCGTGCTGCTGGGCTGGGCCACCCTGCTGATGGCCAGCCCCGCCCCCAGCGGCTTCGTCGAAGCCGACCCGCTGTCTGCCCTGGCGCGAGGTGTGGGGCAGATCTTCCTCCTCGACCAGCCATTGGCCGGTTTGCTGATCATCGTCGGCATGTTCATCGCCAACCCGTATGCGGCCATGTGGGCCGTGATCGGCTCGGCCATCGGTGGCGGCGTGGCGCTGCTAGCCGATCAGACCCAAGCCGCCTGGCTGGGCCTGTACGGCTTCAATGCCGCACTGGCGGCATTGGCGTTCAGCCGACAAGGTGAGAAACCGTGGGTGACGCTATTGGCGATTGCCTTGGCATTGCTGCTGCAACCGCTGTTCAAGCTGTTACCGCTGCCCGGCCTGACCGCACCCTTCGTCGCCGCCTGCTGGCTGATGCATGTAGGCAACCACCTGGCTCAGCCCAGGCAGCGCAACGCCAGCCGCTTGCACAGCTGAAACGCAGCCCCTAGGCTCAGCCCATCGCAATTCGGATTGAGCCAATGAACAACCCTGCAAGCCTGCGTGAGCGGCTTTACATCATGGTCTTCCAGACCGACACCGTAGCCGGCCGCCGCTTCGACAAAATCCTCCTGCTGATCATCCTGGCCAGCCTGGTCACGGTAATCCTCGACAGCATCGACGAGGTACACCAAGGCTACGCCGGCCTGCTGGCCGGCATCGAATGGGGCTTTACCGCGATCTTCCTGGCCGAGTACATCACCCGCCTGTACTGCTCGCCCAAGCCACTGCGCTACGCCTTCAGCTTCTATGGCCTGGTCGACCTGCTGGCGATCGTGCCGGGGATCATTGCGCTGTACTACAGCGACGCCCAATACCTGCTGATCATCCGGGTGATCCGGATGTTGCGGATCTTCCGCGTGCTCAAGCTCAGCCCGTACCTCAAGCAGGCCCATTACCTGATGGAGGCACTGCGGGGCAGCAAGCAGAAGATCATCGTGTTTCTGGTGACGGTATCGACCCTGGTGACGGTGTTCGGCACGCTGATGTATGTGATCGAAGGGCCGGAGCATGGCTTTACCAGTATCCCCAAGGGCATCTACTGGGCCATCGTTACCCTGACCACCGTGGGCTTTGGCGACATCGTGCCGAAGACGCCGCTGGGGCAGGTGCTGTCGTCGCTGGTGATGATTACCGGTTATTCGATCATTGCGGTGCCGACCGGGATCTTTACCGCAGAGCTGGCCAATGCCATGCGCGGGGAACAGCTGCAGCATGATTGCCCGACCTGTCACAAGAAGACCCATGAGCATGGGGCGGCGTTCTGTTCCCGGTGTGGGAATGGGTTGTTTCCCAAGCTTTGATGTTGCCTGTACTGGCCTCTTCGCGGGTGAACCCGCTCCTACATTACCAGCGTATCACCGGCCATTGTAGGAGCGGGTTCACCCGCGAAGAGGCCGGCAATGCCACCGATATAACGAAAGTGTTTTTTGTTCTTTAACCCGCACAAACCCACCCGCTATAGTCGCTGGCAATCTGCCCCAATAACCTTCAAGAACAAGGAAGCAACGTGAAAAAACTCTTCACCGCCTCGCTGCTCGCCGCAGGCCTGGCCCTGGGCAACCTCGCCCAGGCCGCCCCTACCCTGCTCAACGTTTCCTACGACGTGATGCGCGACTTCTACAAGGATTACAACCCGGCCTTCCAGAAGCACTGGGAGGCCGAACACAAAGAGAAGGTCAACCTGCAGATGTCCTTCGGCGGCTCGAGCAAGCAGGCGCGTGCGGTGATCGATGGCCTGCCGGCCGATGTCATCACCATGAACATGGCCACCGACATCAACGCCCTGGTCGACAATGGCAAGCTGGTGCCGGACAACTGGGTGACCCGCCTGCCGAACAACAGCGCGCCGTTCACTTCGGCCACCGTGTTCATCGTGCGCAAGGGCAACCCGAAAGCCCTGAAAGACTGGCCCGACCTGCTCAAGGACGGCGTGCAGGTAATCGTGCCCAACCCGAAAACCTCGGGCAACGGCCGCTACACCTACCTATCGGCCTGGGGTTATGTGCTCAAGCAAGGCGGTGACGAAGCCAAGGCCAAGGACTTTGTCGGCAAGCTGTTCAAGCAGGCCCCGGTGCTGGACACCGGCGGCCGTGCCGCGACCACCACCTTCATGACCAACCAGATCGGTGACGTACTGGTTACCTTCGAGAACGAGGCCGAGATGATCGCCCGCGAGTTCGGCCGCGACCAGTTCGAAGTGGTCTACCCGAGCGTGTCGGCCGAAGCCGAACCCCCTGTCAGCGTGGTCGACAAGGTCGTGGCGAAAAAAGGTACCCAGGCCGTGGCCGAGGAATACCTGAAATACCTGTGGTCCCCAGAAGCCCAGGAGATCGCCGCCAACAACTACCTGCGCCCACGTAACGCTACGGTGCTGGCCAAGTACACCGACCGTTTCCCTAAAGTGGACTTCCTGTCAGTGGAGAAAACTTTTGGTGACTGGCGCACCGTGCAAAAGACCCACTTCAATGATGGTGGGGTGTTTGACCAGATCTACACCAATCAATAACCGTAAGGGGGCATCTGGCCCTAATGCCCGTCAGTTAAGCGGTATGAGCGTCAGGTGCTTGCCTTGAGACTTTTGGTGCCTGTGCGATCGAGCGCCGCCCGCGCGGCGCTCGATCGCACAGGCGCTGCAAACATCCTGACAAACCTGTTCAGAATCTTAACTGAGACATTTGGCTTCTGGCCCCCTTTTTTCGCCCCCTTCCTTACCCCCTTTCGCTATTCCTGATAGTCAAGAAACCATTTGAAATAGCACACTCCACCCCCAACACCAAACCTATAACTTACAAACAAGTAAGAAATTTCTGACATATAGAAATATCTCGTACACACCTGCCTTTCAAGCCACCTTGCCGATAAAATCACAAAGCGCTAAGGTACCGTCGACAACTTGAAAAGGATCAACCCAATGATAAATGGACGTATCAATTGGTTGATAAAGCCGCTCGGCTATCAGCCAATTACCAAGCGATGCCCTTCGTGCGAAGTCAAAAAACTGTTTCTACCCGCCGGCACTTTCAGGGTCAACGCCCAGAAAAAAACTCTTGACGTCTGGAACATCTACAAATGCGAGAAGTGCGACTACACATGGAACATTGACATCCACGCCCGCATCAACACCAACAAGCTCGACCCTGAACTTCATCAACGCTTTCTGCACAATGACCTTGATGAAGTTCGTCGTTACGCCTACAACTACAGCTTATTGAAACGCAACCATGCCGAACTCGGCCCGACCCCAGGCTATGAGATACAGGGGCCATCACCGTATGCGCTCACTGACACCGAACAGGTGACCATCACCCTTGACTTCGAGCAACCGATTCCTGTACGCCTGATCAATATCCTCACCCGCAAGCTCTGCCTTTCCCGCGGCCAAGTCGCTCGCCTGATCGACGAGGGCGTGTTGCTCGACTTGTCGCCAAGCGACCTCAATCGCAAGTTCAAGCAGAGCATGACGCTGCGCATGAACCTGGCACGCCTCTACCAACTCGATCCACCGTTCGTGGAAAGCCCGGCCAATGTGGAAGTCTCCTGACATCAATGCTTTTTCAAGGAGGAGGACACTGTCATGTTGTTTGCAAAACCCGCCCATCCCGACAAACTCAATCTGCTGTGCTTTCCCTTTGCGGGTGGCAGTGCCGATTTCTACAATCGCTGGAAGCTCCCGGCGTTCGATGATATTGTTGTCCACCCGATTCAATTACCGGGGCGCGGCCAACATATAAACCTGCCACTCATCAGTAGCATGTCGCTGTTGATAGATCTGATAACCAACGAACTACATCGCTTTCGCGATTGCCGCTTTGCATTACTGGGCACCAGTATGGGCGGGTGGCTCGCCTTCCAACTTGCACAACAACTCAAACACCAAGAAAGTTCGCTGCAACCGGAATGCCTGGTCATATGTTCCACGGCCCATCCTGCTTTCCGCAAACATTTGCCGCAGATCGATAACATTGATCGTAACGCCGCGATCAGGCGGCTGGGCGAATTCAATCCCTCCTGCCTGGTCACGTTGAAAAACCCAG
The DNA here is from genome assembly GCF_044749445.1 of Pseudomonas sp. NPDC089408. Classification (NCBI taxonomy): domain Bacteria; kingdom Pseudomonadati; phylum Pseudomonadota; class Gammaproteobacteria; order Pseudomonadales; family Pseudomonadaceae; genus Pseudomonas; species Pseudomonas sp. NPDC089408. The sequence goes on along the minus strand of NZ_JBIVHY010000002.1, from coordinate 442,148 downwards.
AACTGGCGTCGTTGTTCCTGCCCATCCTACAAGCCGACTTTACCCTGTGCAGAACCTGGCAATTCAATTCGAACATTGGCGTCGACTGCCCGATCTGGGCATTTCATGCCCATGACGATCACATCGTCGACCACAGCATGATGCTGCCCTGGAAAAACCTCACCTGCGGCGCGTTTCAGATGACCCGCGTCGACGGTGATCATTTTTTCACCGAACACCCCTCGCCCGCGTTTCTCGAACAACTGCATCGCATGCTTCACGTGACGCAACGCCAACCTCTGCTACTTCCTTGAATAGCGCCGGCAGTCACTGCCGGCGCCCACCTCATCCCTAACCATCGACTTCTTCGAGCAAGCCACTGATCTGCTGGCACACATGCTCGAACAACCGCCTGCCGATATCCGCGCTGGCCGTCGAGGTTTTCGACAACACCCCTTGGGTCGATGCGCCTTGCGAAAGCGGCAACCGGTAAACACCGCAGCGTGGCGGATGCTCATGATCGGGACGCGGCGCACGTACCAGATGAGGGTGCAAGTGCAGCATCAAACTGGTCTCCGTGATCCCCGCATGCTCTGCATGCCAGCCAGGGAACTCGGGCAGGTGCTCGCCGACCCATCGTTCATCGACCAGGCTCCACCAACTGAACGCCAGAACCGAGCGCTGGCCAAGCAGCCCACGCTCGCGCACTTTATCGAGCGCCTCGAAGACGAACGCTTCATTTTCATAGTGGCCGTTGATGATCACCAACTGCCGGAACGGCAGGCTGGCCAGGCTGCGAAGCGATTGTTCCAGGTAGTCGATGAAGGTGCCCCCTTCGACGAACACCGTACCTGGAAACTGCAACCCTCCCCCACTCTGTGGCAGCGAACGCACGGAGATGGGCAGCAGTGGCAGCATGATCGCCCGACGCTCGGCACACAGCGCCTCGGCGAATGCCTCGGGGATCAACGCATCCACATTGAGCGGCAAGTGCGGCCCATGCTGCTCGATGCCGCCCACCGGCCACACCAGCACCTGGCCCTCCACGGCCTGCCGCACATCCTGGCTGGTCAGCTCGCTGAACCGCACGATGTTGAGCCCGCTCATCCTGCCACCCTCCGTGCAGATCCCAGATCGAGATCGAAGTATTCATCGGTGATGCGTTCAAGCGTGCCGAACATGTCCTGGTGCAGCGCCGAATACACCTGTGCCGTCTGCGCGCCGGCCAACTGGTACTCGCGCACATCACGGCCGCTCTGCACGCCTCCGCAGCCCATGATCGGCAAGTCAAAACCGCGCTGGCGCAGTTCGTAGATCGCGGCAAGCACCAATGGCTTGATCCCCGCACCGGAATAACCGCAAACCCCTCCCAGCACCACGTCCCTGCACTCAGGGTCGAACGCCAGCCCAGAGATGGTGTCGCTCAGGGTCAGCGCCGACGCGCCGCCACGCTGTGCCGCCATGGCACGCTCATGCAAGCCCTGGCCAAGGGCCAGCTTGACCGCGAATGGCGCGTCGGTGCTTTGCCTCACGGCCTGTGCATAGGCCTCGACACGCTCGGGCGTGTCTTCGGTAACATCCTCCGCGTGCAGGCAGGAGATGCCCAGCTCCAATGGACAATCGCTGGCTTGCGCTACCTGCGCGGCCAGTTCGCCAAGCGCTGCAGGGGTGGCGGCGTGGATCGAGGCAATGATCGCCAGCCCCTCACGCTGGAACTGGCCGAGCAATATCAGCCAGTCGGCGACCGAGCGCTTGGAGTAGGTGGTGTTGTTCAGCATGCCGGTACCAATGACATGGATCCGCTCGGCATGGGTCTTTTCGCAGCCCGGGAAGATGGTCTTGGTGACCACTGCCCCAGCCCCGCGCGCCAGCAGCTGCCGGATGTTTCGCGCCTGGTCCGACAGCAGCCCCGATCCTACGATCAGCGGCGACGCCAATTGCAGGCCAAGTACCGAGTAGCCACTGCGTTGTTGTTCAATGTTCATCACTGCATCCCTGTGACAAGAATCGAAGAGGTGGAGCGTGGGCAGGTGCTTACACCTGAACCGCGCAAGGTTGCCTGGCGAGCAGCCCCTGGAAGATCTCGCCGATCTGCCAAGGGTTGGCGCGAAAATCACGGACATCGAGTCGGGCAACCGTACCCACATGCTCCAGCCCCTTGAGCAGGTGACTGGCGTTGTCGACGATCGGCATTTCGGTGACCAGCAACACCGGCCGACGCAACGCCGAAGCCCAACCCAGTTCGATATGCGTGCCGTCGGTGCGCAACAGTTCTCCATTGGCCAACACCGGCAGGATAGGCATGAATACATCGCACTCCTGCATCCAGGCAAAATCACGTCGCGAGACCATTTCCGGGGTGAAGGCTGGCGTATCGACACCGAACTTCTCGGCCAGGTGAGCCGACAGCACCTGGCCGTTGAGGTCTCTGACCGCTTCGACCGCCAACTCGATGGTCTGCCTGAGTTCCTGATTGAAACCCTCTTGGCGGATGGCGAACTGGATCGGGCCACCAATAAACACTTTCAGGTTGCGCAATGGCATGGGAACACTCCTTGTTGAGGTACTGGATGAACCACCGAGGGTGCACGGCAAGGCAGCCCCGCCGGGTTAGATCAAGCCTTGGCCACGCAGCTCTGCAAGGCTGTCAGCGAATGCCTGGTGTACCTGGTCCAGGTGCCGGTCCTGGTGCGCAGCGCTGAGGAACCAGCAGCGCCACTCCCAGATGTAGACGCCGCGAAGCAGCAGGTTGTAATAGAGCAGGTCCATGTTTTCGCGATGCACCAGGCGCATGAACGACGAGAAACTGCGCGCCTCGATGGCCACCTGATAGGTCGCGAACAGCTCGTTCAAGCGCGCCGCGAAAACCTGTGTCCGCAGGTTGAGCGCCTCGGTGAACGCCGCACCGCGGCGCTTGACCTCAAGTAGCGAAGCCTTGGCGGTGGCCATCGCCAACGGGTGCTGGAAGAAGGTCCCGCCAAAGAACGTCGGCTCCACCGCCGGGAAACTGTCGTCCCCGTACTGCCAGGGACCACCATCGATGGCATCCAGCGTTCCGCAACGCCCGGCGACCACGCCAAGCGGCATGCCTCCACCTATGGTCTTGCCATAGGTCACGATGTCCGCATCGATGCCGAACAGCCCTTGCACCCCCGCAGGGTGCGCGCGAAACCCAGTGACGATCTCGTCGAAAATCAGCAAGGCGCCCACGGCGCGGGATGCATCACGCAAGGCGCGCAGGTAGGCTGGGTCGGCGAGGCCCGGGTCGCGGGTCGGCACCGGCTCTATCAACACCGCGGCGACCTGCTGGCCATGACTGGCAAGAAAATCAAGCGCCGCCTGCGAGCCGAACTCGAATACCGATACATCCGCCACCATGCCTGCGGGGATACCGATCGAGACCGGGCTGGTCGCGCCCGCGCGCGATGGGTCGGCGCTGGCCAGTACCGCATCCCAATGCCCGTGATAGCTGCTGGAAAACATCACCACGTGGTTGCGCCCGGTCGTCGCCCGCGCCGCGCGCACGGCATTCATGATCGCCTCGGTGCCGCTGTTGACGAAGGCCACTCGGTCCATACCTGTGACCTCGCACAGCAGCTCGGCTACCTGCAGCGCCGTCTCGTTGCGCGCGCCCAGGCCAAAGCCCTGCTCAAGCTGGCTTTCCAGCGCCTGGCGGACGAAGCCCGGGGCATGCCCGAACAGATGGGTACCGAAGCCCAAGGTCATGTCGATGTAGTCATTGCCATCGAGGTCGCGCACCCTGACGCCCTCGTACTCAGTGCACACCAGCGGGTATAGCAGCTCCTTGACCGAACCCTTGAAGCCGATGCCCGAGCGGCTGTCGGCGATTCGCTGGCGAACGGCCGTGGCATGGGCCTTGGACATTTCGGTGCGCTGGGTATAACGCGGGATGAAGTTCGCCAGGTAGCGGCGCCGGACATCCGACTCGATCGGCCCCGAACCACGCCGCATCCACTTGAACGCCCCCTCCGGGCGCTCGCCCGCCACCTGCTGCCCTGGCAAGCCCGACTGCGCCTGCAAGTGCTCGCATAACTGACGGATGGTTTGCAGCTCGGCGAAGAACTGCCGCACCGACAGCTTGACACCGAATTGGCGCTGGATCGGCGCCAACACTTCGAACAACTGCAGCGAGTCGGCCCCCATCTCAGTGAGCGTCGCATCGATATCGACCGAACGGGCCGGCAGGCCAAAGGCCTCGGCAAACACCTCGATCAGTTCCTGTTCCCTGGATTGCACGGCTTTCATGGGTATTTCCCTCCTTGACTATCAATCCGCGTGTCTGTTCATGCCACGCCCGTTGCGCCGCCGACGATGACGTGCGCGTTGGTTCCGCCGATGCCGAACGAACTGACGCCAGCCAGACGCTCATGCACCGCCCGCTGCCACTGTCGGCTCCTGCCGCTCACGTCGAAGGGCGACAATGGGTCGCGCAACTCGCTGCAAGGTTGCTCGCAGTTGAGGGTCGCGGGCAGGACACCCCAGCGCACGGCCTGAATGGCCTTGATCAAGCCGACGATGCCTGAGGCGCAGTCCGCGTGCCCCAGCGTCGCCTTGACCGACCCAAGCGCACAGCTGCGTGGGGGCAAACCCTCGAAGATTCGCGACAGCGCCCGCAGCTCCACGGCGTCGCCTACCGGCGTGCCGGTACCGTGGGCCTCGAGAAGGCCGATGTGCTCGGGTTGCACGCCCGCACGGCGCATCGCCTCGCGGATGACCCGCTCCTGGGCCTTCACGTTCGGCGCGCTGTAACCCGCCTTCTCCAGGCCGTCGTTATTGACCGCCGAGCCCTTGATCAGCGCCAGCACCGGGTTGCCGTCGCGCCGGGCATCAGCCAGGCGGCGCAGGCCGACGAAGGCGGCGGCATCGGCGAACAGGGTGCCGTCGGCACGCTGGTCGAATGCTCGCACCCGACCCGACCGGGAAAGAATGCCGCCTTCGTGGTGCAGGTAGCCGACGTGCGCCGGGTAGCGCACGCACACACCGCCGGCCAGCGCCAGGTCGCACTCGCCGGCCCGCAGGCTGGCGCAGGCCAGGTGCACCGCCACCAGCGAGCCCGAGCAGAAATTCGCCACATTGATCGCAGGCCCCGTGCAATCGAGCTTGTAGGCCACTCGTGTGGCCATGGCGTCGCTGCTGCGGCCACCGAGGGTGAGCATCGCATCGGAGGGGCTGTGATCTTCGAGGCGCTGAAGGTCATGCCAGGTGTCGGCTCGCGTGCCGACGAACACCCCACAATGGCCGGCCTCGCGTCCCGTGCGGTAACCCGCGCCCAGCAATGCTGCCTGGCACAGCACCAGGCATTGACGTTGCTGCGGGTCCATGCGCGAAGCCTCACGCGGGGTATAACGAAATGCGCCATGGTCGAACTGCTCCGGCGCCTCGAGAAACGCACCACGCGGGACCAGCACCTGGCCTTCGCCGGCAGGCACCGGCCCACACCCCGGTCCATAGGTGGCTACCAGCTCCTGGGCGTCCTGGATCGCCTGCCACAGCGCATCGCAGTCAGCGGCTCCGGGAAAACGTCCCGCCAGGCTGACCACGGCAATCTCATCGGCGTTGTTGATGATGGCCTGCATCGCCCTCTTCCTCCTTGGTCACATTAGGTTGCTGTGCCTTCACCCGCTCGGCCAGTGCACGCGCACTGGCGAATTCGAACAGATCGACCATCGACAGGCTCACGCCAAACTGCAGATTGACCTGTCGGATCAATTCAGCCCCGACCAGCGAATCCCCTCCCAGATCGAAGAAGTTCGCCTCGTCACTGACCTGGCAGCGCAGCACCTGCTGCCACAAAGCTGTCATCGTCTGCGGCACCTGGCGTTGCGCGGTATTCGGCACGCACACGCAAGCTGGCGTGTGCGCGGCTGGCGCCGCGGCCAGTCGAGCGGCCAACGGGGTGCTGGAAACGACGAACCGGTGATGGCCTGTCAGCGCGGCGAAGATCGCATCCAGCAGGCCATCGACCTCCTCGGCCACCAGACCGGCGCTGCGACTTGCGCCATAGCGCAAACCCTCGTTGTGCTCCCAGCCCTCCCAGCCATCCCAGTCGATGGCGAAATAGTTCGAGTGCCCGGCCCCGTGTCCACTCCAGAAGGCACAGGCTTCATTCGCCGCAGCATAGGGGCCCAGGCCAAGACCACCGGCCAGCACCGCCAGCGAAGAGACAAAGCAGCCAAAGTGCAGGGGGCGCTCAGCGAACCACGCATGCAATGAACAGGCGCCCTCCCACTTGGCAGCCATCAACGCCTGCCACTGCTCGACCGTCGAACGCATTAGCCACTGCTGTGTGCTGTTGCCCGACAGCCCGGCCGCATGCACGAAGGCATTGGGCACGATGCCGCCCGCCTGCAAGCGGTCGAGCGCGGCGAACAGCGCCTCGCGGTCGGTGATGTCGGCGTCGACCACCTCCACACGCACGCCTAGTTCACGCAGGGCCGCCAGGCGCTGCTGGCGTGTCCGGCGACGTTCGCCATCGGTGCCTTGCGGGCGTTGCACCAGCACCAGGTCGGCAGCGTGACGCCGCGCCAGATAGCTGGCCATGCCAAAACCCACCGTACCGAGTCCGCCGGTGACCAGGCAGACCAAAGGCTGGGCAAACGTCGGCGCCTCGGGGGTGTTCGCCAGCACCGCATGGCCCCGCGTCCATACCTGCCCTGAGCGCAACGCGCAGAGCATCGGCAACGAGCCCGCCCGCGCCAGCACCTCGGCTAGGGCACCGGCCTGTTCGGGGTCATCGGTCAATGCCGGGGGGACATCGATGCCCCTGATCTTCAGCGCGGGATGTTCATGCCCGATGGCCGCGACACACGCCAGCGCAGCGGCGGGGCCGATGCGCACCTCAGCGATAGCCAGGGGATCGACGAAACCCGCCCCGACCAACACCAGCTCCAGGGCCTGGTGGCCTTGCTCGATCAATTGCCTGACCTTCTCGCACAAGCGCCAGGCCAGGCTCGGATCATCCATCGACGGTGCTCGGCTTTCCCACAACCAGACAAGCCGTTCGCCACCTTGTCCGGCTTGCCCTTCGGCCAAGGTTTGCCCCCCCCGCCGCCGCAGTGCCTCGCACAAGGGCCCATGCATGCCCGGCGCCCCGCCGAGCAACTGCACGGGATCGGCAGCCCCGCCAAGGGCGAACCCCTGCAAGCGCCCCTGCCGCCGCCACTGCTCCACATAAACTTCGGGGCCACGCTGTGCCGCGTCAGGGATCGGTTGCGTGTACCAGCACTGCCTGCGCCGCAACGGCGCGAACGGCAGCTCACGGTGCGTCGCCTGCCGCCCCCCTGCGAGCACGGCCCAATCCACCTGCCCGCCCATCGCCCAGAAGCGGCCCAGCCAGGCCCGCAATGGCGACCCGCACGCCTCCAGGTCCAGCACCAGCGCCGCCTGCCGCTGAGCAGCGAGGGGTGCCTCTTGTGGCTCGAACGCGAAGGCCAGCGCGTGCCCCGGCAGCAAGCGTTCAAGAAAGCCGGCCAGCGCCCGAGCCGGCACTTCACCTTCAAGCTCGTCACCCTGCACGCCTGCCTCGCCCTGCAATTGCCGCAGGCAACGCTGATAGCCAGGCTCATGGGAAAGTGCCAGCGACAGCGCGTTATTGACCACGACACGCAGCGTGCGGGGCTCGGCTTCGACCTTGGCCACGCTAAACTCACGCGCGCGCAGGGCGTGGCTCAGTTGCTCGAGGTCATCGACATGCAGCGCCGCTCGCCAGGGCAGGCTGGCACGGCCCTGCGCCAGTCCATCGGCGACGTGTTCGAGGTGCAGGTCCGACGCCTGGCCAATCCGCTCGCCCAGTGCATCAGCCAGGGCCAGCACATCCTGCTGGTCACGCCCGCTGAGCAGGATCGCCTGTGGCAACCCGAGGGCCACCTGGACGGGCCGCTCGGGCGCCTGCTCGAGCACCATGTGCACATTGCTGCCACCCGCGCCGAACGAACTGACACCGGCCCTGCGCACCTGGCCTGGCTGCCAGCCCTTCGGCTGGGTATTGACCAGGAACGGGCTGCGCTCGAAATCGCAAGCCGGGTTGGCACGCGAAAAGGTCGGGTGTGGCGCGATACAGCTATTGCGCAGGCACAACACGGCCCTGGCAAGCCCGGCAAAACCAGCCGCGGCAGCCAGGTGGCCAAGGTTCGCCTTCACCGAGCCCAGCGCGCAAAAGCCTCGACGGTCCGTGTGCTGGGCGAAAGCCCGGCACAGGGCATCGAACTCGACCGGGTCACCGAGCGTCGTGCCGGTACCATGGGCCTCCACCATGCCGATCGTGTGCGCCTCGACCTGGGCCAGGGCCATGGCCTGAAGGATCAACTGCCGCTGCCCCTCCATGCCAGGCGCGGTGAAACCGGCGCGCCCGGCACCGTCGTTGTTGGCCGCCGAACCCAGGATGACCGCCTGGATGCTGTCGCCGGCCGAAAGGGCGTCCTCCAACGGGCGCAGCGCCACCAGGCCGACGCCGTCACCAAAGAACGTGCCGCTGGCCTGGGCGTCGAAAGGCCGACAACTGCCGTCACGCGAAAACATCAGGCCCGGTTGGTAGAAGTAACCTGGGCGCGCCAGGGCATGAAACGAAACGCCCCCGGCGAACGCGACTTCGCACTCCCCCAGCAACAGGCTGTTGACCGCCAGGTGCAGGGCGCTCAGTGAAGAGGAGCAGCCCGTCTGCACACTCATGCTCGGCCCCTCCAACCCAAGCTTGTAGGACACCCTAGCGGTCATGTAGTCCTTGTCGTTGGCCAGCATGCGTTCAGTACCGGCGGCGGACATCAGGTCACATTCCCCGCCGATCACATTGAGCTGGTAGGTGTTCATCGAGCACCCGGCGAACAGCCCGATTCGCGGGCGCCGAAGCGGGTTACCCAGCCCACAGGTCTGCGTCAGCTCCCAGGCGCACTCGAGCAACAGACGATGCTGCGGGTCGAGCAGCTCGGCTTCGCGTTGGGTCATGGCGAAGCATTCAGGGTCGAACTGCGCGGCATCGGCAAGCCGCGCGTCGACCGGGACGAAGGCGGGGTCATCGATCACCGCGGCACTCAACCCCATGCGCCTCAGTTGCGCCGCCTCGTACCGGGTGGAGCAAACCTTGCCTTGCACCAGGTTGCGCCACAGCTGGCGAGGATCCTGCGCGGCCGGCAACCGGCAACTCATGCCGATGATGGCAATGGCTTGATCATTCATGGCGGCCTCCTTCGGCGACCTGCATCCCGGGCCGCTGCCTGCGCCGCAACAAGGTATCGAGCCGCCGCTCGGGCTCGAGAACCGGCGCGCTGGCCAAGTGGCCCTGCGCTTGCAGCGCCTCGGCCAACATCCTTGGCGTCACCCAGCGGAACAGGTCCGAGGGGCGCAGCTGTCGACCCTCGGGCCACTGTTGCAAGCGGCCGTGCACTTGCAGCAGCGCCATCGAGTTGCCGCCCAGGTCAAAGAACGCATCGTCCAAGCCCACCTGGTTCCGCCCGAGTACCTGGGCCCAGATTGTCCGGACTCGTTCGCGCCAGTCGTCACTGTCCGCCGAGGATGGCGCTGGCGCCGCGTTGATGGTCTCGAACAGTTCGTCGACGGCCTTGCGATCGAGCTTGGCGTGACGGTTCAGCGGCAGCTGCGCCACTGCCAGCAACCGCGTAGGCTGCATGTAGGTCGGCAGCCTTCGGCGCAGGTGCTCGCGCAAGGCTTTCTCGTCGAAGCCGGTAACCGTGTCATGGCACTGCACCAGCACAACAAGTCGCGCATGCCCCGCCACAGCTTCCAACAGCGCCGCCGCCTGACGCACTTGAGCGTGGGTTTCCAGGCAGCACTCGATCTCGCCAAGCTCGATGCGATGCCCGTTGAACTTCACTTGCTCGTCGAGCCGCCCCGCAAAGCGCAGCCGTTCACCATCCCAGTAGCCCAGGTCGCCGGTACGATAGGCGATGGCGTCCCCGCGGTAGGGGTCGACGATGAAGCGCTCGCGGTTGTACTGGGCCAAGCCGACATAACCCAACGACACCCCCACCCCACCGATCACGATTTCGCCCACCCTGCCCATGGCGGGGCACGCCTCGTCGTTGAGCAGATAAAGCGTTGCAAATGGTAGTGGCCGGCCGATCGGCACGATCACCTCCTGCGCCAGCGCGGGGGTAACGCGCTCGATACTGGCGAACACGGTGGTTTCCGCCGGTCCATACAGGTTCCACAGCGCCCAGCGCTCGCTCAGAAAACACCTGGCGGTCGCACCGGGCAGTGCCTCGCCGCAAACGATCCAATGCCGGGCGGCGAGCTGCGCCGAATGCCTGGGCAAGTCAGCCGACAGCTGCCGCAACCCGGAAGGTGTCTGGGTGATCACATCGACCTGATGCCGGACCAGCCACTCGAACAGTTGGTCCGGACGCGAGCGCACCGCCTGCGGGATGACCAGCAGGCACCCGCCAGAGCACAGCGCACCCCAGATTTCCCAGATCGAAAGATCGAAGCTGGCCGCGTGGGACCAGCTCCATACCAGGCACTGCGGCATCTGCAGCGTCGTGTACATGGTTTCGAGCAGCGCCACCACGTTGTGCTGCGCCACATCGATCCCCTTGGGCTGGCCGGTGGACCCGGAAGTGAACACGCTGTAGGCGCAGGTGCCGGGCGCACTCAGGTCGAACAGTGGCCCCTGAACATGCTCAAGACCTGGGCCTGCAACCGGGCAGCAGCGAACGCCGTGCTCATCACGCCATGGCAATGGCCCCTCGGCGACCACCAGGCTTATCGCCGACTGCCGGACGATCATGGTCAGGCGCTCGGCCGGCAGGTTCGGATCCAGCGGGACATAGGCGGCTCCAGCGCGCATGGCCGCAAGCATCGCCACCACCGCCTCGATGCCGGGTGCGAGCAGCACGCCGACCCGATCACCGGGCATCACGCCGAACTCGGCCAACTGCCGGGCCAAGCGCACGCTGCGCTCCTGTACGGTGCGATAATCCAGCTCGTTGTCGTGGTCTCGCAGCGCCGCCGCGTGCGGATCGCGGGCGGCATGGGCATCGAACCAGGCCACCAGCGAGGGCTGGCGCACCCTCTGGACCGGCTCGCTGTTCAACGGCCCGGGGACACGGTTGTAGTCGCTGTGCCAGGCGATGTGATGCGCGTCGCCGCACACCGCCTGCTCACCCAGCAATGCATCGACGACACCCAGCCAATGCGCCGCGAAGCGCTCCAGGCCCCTGGTGGAAAAGCTCCGAGGATCACCTTTGATGACGCAGCGCAGGCTATCGTGAGCATCGACCAGCTCCAGTGCGATATCCACCTGGCCCTGCTGTTGCGCCAATGGCCAGGGGACGATACGCAACCCGGCCCATTGGGCACACGCCTGCGGCCCTGCCATCTGCAAGGCCAACCAGCGCGAATGCTCCACCCGGCCAAGCAGGTTGACGGTGGTCTGGAACAACGGGTTGCGCCCTTCGGGGCGCGGCACGCCCAGAGCATCCACTACCGCGGCCAGGTCGAACCCCCGATTGTCCAGTGCCATATGCAGGTCTGCGCGGATGGCACCGATCAGGTCATGCCAAGACTGCGCCGGGCGCACGCGCAAAGGCAGCACGTTGAACAAGCTGCCAAGGGTATGGGCGAATGTCGCGTCGCGCATCGACATGGGCATGCCGACCACGATCTCCTCTTGGGCGCAGGTCCTGGCCACCGCCGTCGCCCAGGTTGCCAGGATCACCGCATACAGCGACGCCTGCCGTTCTTCGGCCACGCGCCTGAGGCCACGCAGGCGCTCACCGTCGACATCCAGGTAGTGGCTGTCACCTGCCGCGATCCCCTGTCGCCAGTGGTTCGGCCAGTCGAGGGGCGCCGGTACCTGGCCCAGGTAGCGATGCCAGTAGGTTTGCTCGCAACCCACGGATGAATCGCCGGTTCCGTGGGTACGGCGACGGTAGTCGCCGAACGGCACGGGCGTGTCGCGCCAGTGCTCGACCTCACTGCCGGTTTCGTCCAGGTACAGCGATTCCAGCTCATCGAGCATCAGGCCAAGGGAGGTGAAGTCGGCGATCACGTGGTGCGCGCATAGCACCAGGACATGCGCCTGCGCCCCCCGTGCGAAGCAGCCCAGGCGCAGGCAGGGGCCCTGGCGGAGTTCGAAGGGGGTGTCGAACCAGCTATCGATCCGCGCCTTGATGGCGGCATCGTCCAGGCCCTGCCCATCGATGAACGCGACTGGCACGTCCAGCTCGGCGTGGCAAACGGCCGTTGGGCCACTGCGACCGCCGTCATAGGTCGTGCGCAGGATGTCGTGCCCGGCCACCAGCCTGTGCCAGGCGAAGCGCAGTGCCTCCAGGTCGAGGAAACCGGTGATGGCCGTGGCCAGCCCGATGTTGTAGCGCGTGTCGTCCGGTTGCACCTCGGCCATCAGCCACTGCGCATGCTCTTGGGCCGTCAGCCGCGTCTCCAGGGTTTGCGATGTGTCCATGAACGGTACCAACTCCTTGTAATGGGGCGTGTTCGAATCAGACTTGAGGTAGCAGCTTGGCCACCACGTCCTGCAGTGTCCGGCTATCGAAGAACGCAGTGATCGGCAGCGACTTGCCGGTGCGCTCGCGGATACGCTGGACAATCGCAACCGCGCCGAGCGAGTCCAGGCCAAGCCCGGCCAGCGTGGTGTCGCTGGTCAGTGTCAGGTTGCGCGTGGCCGTGCCCAGTTCTTCGATCACCAATGCGGTCATCGCGGCATGCTGCTGCTCAGGGCTGCCCTGCATGGCCACCGCTTCACCCAGCGGCTCGGCCTGCACAGCCACACCGCGCAGGCCCACGCGCTGGCGCAGGACACCCGGCGCTGCCTGGGCGACCATCACGTTCGGATGGGCGTCGAGCCCAGAGCAACCCAGGGCCCAACGCACCACCTCCTCGATCGGCATTTGACCCAGCCCCGCTGCCTGCAAGCGTTGTTGGTGATCCGCCGCAAGGCGTGCGGTCATGCCCGCGGCCCACGGCCCCCAGGCAATCGCCTGGCCGACCAGGCCCATGGCCGTACGCTGGGCCATGAAGGCCTGGGCGAAACCGTTGGCCGCCGCATAGGCGGACTGCCCAGCCAGGCCGATGCACGCCGACAGCGATGCGAAGGTCACAAACCACTGCAACGGCTGCCCTTGCAGGGCGTGGTGCAAATTGACCGTACCGGTGACCTTGGGCGCCAGTACACGGTTGACCACTTGCGCATTCAGGCATGTCAGAAGGGCGTCCTCGACCACGCCCGCCAGATGCAGTACCCCCGAAAGCGGCTGCCCTCGGCGCGCCACTTGGCGCATCAGCGCCGCGACATCGGCGGTGCTTGCCACATCGCCCTGGAACAGGTGCACATCAAGACCCTGCTGGCTCAGGCTCCTCGCCTCTTCGACCAAGGCCGGCGACGGCCGGCTGCGCCCCATCAGCGTGATCTGTCGCGCGCCACGTGCGATCAAGCCTCGGCACAACGCCTGCCCGGTGTCGCCAAAGCCACCGGTAATCAGGTAACGGCTGCCCGCTCGCACCGTCATCGCCTCGTCAGGTGCATATGCCAGGGGCTCCAGGACTTGCTCGAACACACGTCCGTTTTCCACCCGCAGCAATCCAGCGCCAGGCGCACCGCCCAGCAACCCCAGCAGCACATCGAGGTCGGTTGGCGACGGTGGCCACGGCGCGGGCAAGTCGATCGCCTGGCAACGGATCGCCGGATACTCGTTGGCAATCACTTTCAGAACGGCAAGCGTCGCCGCGCCGAGCAGGTAGTTGTCGCCCGCCGACGGCTCATGGGCGCCCCGTGTCACCACGCAGAGGCGCGCTTCGCTCACCCCCGCGTCCTCGATCTGCCCGCACAGACGGCGCAACTGCTCCAGGCGCCCGCTGATCGCCACCGACCAATCCGCCATGGTTTCACCCACTTGCCCGCCGGTATCCACCCATTGTCCGGGCCCGCCAGCCATACCTGCTGAGGGGAGTGCGGACTGTTCGAGCCTGGCGGCCAGCAGGTTCGCCAATGGATCATTACCCAGCACCACAGGGCATGCGGCGACCGGCGTCAGCAGCGCCGACGGCATTTCACGCCAGGTGAACCCACACGCCTGGGTGACGCCCCTCGATTCGCTTTTGAGCAAAGCATCGCGCTGGGCGCGCTTGAGCTGGACATTGCGCAACGTACCCACCCGCCGCCCCTGATCGTCGTGCAGCTCGATGTCGCCTTGGACGATCTGGCTGTGTTGATCGAAGTCTGCAGTGGTCAGGCGGATCGTCGCGCGCAGCTCACCGTGCACAGCGTGAGCAAGCGTTAGCTCCCCAATTGCCAGGGGAATGTAGAGATCCATTTCCGGGCATTGCTGCCAGTAGCCAGCAAACAGCGCCTGGAAACAGGCATCCAATACGCCAGGGTCGAGCACCAGCCCTTGGTCTTGCGACATGGCGCTACTGGCGAGCAGGCGCACTTGCATGAGCTGCGTGCGACTGTCGAGCCACATCGACTCGATCCGCTGGAACAGCGGTCCCAGTTGCAAACCCCTGGCATAGGCCTGGGTGTAGAACGCCGCGCAGTCCAGTTGCCGGGCGTCGGCGCCAGGTGCTGACGGCAGTTCATCCGCCACCAAGGACGATGACGGCATGGCCTGCACCACTGCGCTGGACAACACTTGGGGATTGCCTTCGTTAGCCACGGCGACCCCTACCTGGTACTCGCCTTGTTGTGATGTACCGGCCCACTCGATGACCACTTCACGCCGCTCGCCAGGGGCCATGAGCAACGGCCGCAGAAAGCGCACGTCACGGATACATACCGCAGGCATGTGCAGGCCCCGCAACGCCTGGGTGACCAAGGCACTCAGGTGCATCGCTCCAGGCACCACGACGCGGTCGAACATGCGATGGTCAGCCAGCAGCCCGGTGCCTGGCCAGCTGGCCTCGAACCGCTTGGCCTTCGCGCCATCGCTCACCCGCGTGCCGGCAAGGCCCAGCAGCAAAGGCGGTGCCTCGCTCACCAATGGAGGCAGCTCGTAGGTGGCGTGCTGCCAGGTGTGCAGCCGTGGCGTGGGATCGAGCTCGACTCCCAGCGTCTGTCCCGTCTCGTAGAGGCCGGCGAGCAAGGTGTTCAGCGATTGCTGCAACGGCTTGTGCCGATTGAGTACCGCCATGGCCCGCAGGCCAGGCCGCGAAGCGGCCAGGCAACGCTGCATGTGCTGGACCAGTGACACATGCGGCCCCAGCTCGACGAACGTGTCACAACCCAGTTCCGCCAGCCGCGCCATGGCAAGGTCGAAGCGCACGGGGCGCAGGGCATTGCGCACCCAGTAGCCGGCGTCCCGTGGCACAGCCGCCTCGTCATCGCCATGGCTGGTCGAAACGAATGGCACCACACCCTGGCCGTGGCGCAGGTGCGCGAACGCTTCCTGCAGGTCCTGGGCTAGCGGTTCGAGTTGGCTGCAATGGAAGGGATAATGCTCATTGACCATGACCGGCTCGACACCGGCGGTGGCGCAACACGCCTGAAACCGAGCCAACGACGACGCCGCAACCGAAACGATGCTGGCGCCGGGGCTGTTGTAGGCGCTGATGGAGACACCTGGGCAGTATTGTACGATTCGCTCGACCGTTTCCGACGGCGCCAGAAGCGCATGCATACTGCCCTGCCCGTGCAGCACGGCCATGCAGCGCCCCCGGGCCAGGGCCGCCTGCAATGCCTGTTCACGGCTCAGCAGGCCGGCGCAGCAGGCGGCGGAAAGTTCGCCGATGCTGTGCCCGCTGACTGCCGCAGGCTTCACGCCCCAGCTGATCAGCATGTCGAACAATGCCAGCTGGATCGCCACCACGCAGGGTTGCGCCCATTGGGTAAGCGCAAGGTCGGTGTCGCTGCGGGCGGCGATCGCACCGAGCAACGACCACCCGGCCAAGCGTTGCACGATTGCCTCGCTCTGTTGCAGGCTGCGTCGGAACGCTCCGTTCTGCGCCAACAGCTGGTCGACCATCCCTGGCCACTGGCTGCCCTGGCCGGAGAACACCAACGCCAGCTTTTCGCCCGGCCCTTGGGGCTGGCCGTCCTGCGCCAACCATGTGCGCATGTCGTTGGCCAGCGCACCGGCCGTGCTGGTCACGAAGGCCTTGCGGAACGCCCCTGTCGCGCCGGGCGAGTTCGGCTCGACGCGCTGATCGCCTGGCAGCGCGGCGAGCGCCGCGCAAGCGCGCGCCACCTCCTCGCGCAAGCCATCGCGGGTCTGTGCGGCAATCCTGAACAAAGGGTCAGGCATCTTCGCAGCGCCTTGGGAGGCACTGGCGAGGATCACCTGGGCATTGGTGCCCGACCAGCCGAAGGAGCTGACAAGTCCGTACAACGGCTCGCCACCGGCATCCGGCCAGGCCAGGTTGGTGCGTGGAAATGCCAGGCTGGTGTGCGCGTCGATATGCTGGTTGAGTGACCTGAGGTCGGCAAGGCCCGGCACGCTTCGATGCTGCAGGCACAGGACGGTCTTGATCAACGAGGCGATACCTGCAGCCGCTTCGCAATGGCCGATATTGCCTTTGACCGAACCGATCAGGCACGGCGGCGATTCTCGCCGGGTGCCCAGCACCTTGGCCAAGGCCGCCACCTCGATCGGATCGCCTAGCTTGGTGCCCGTGCCATGCGCCTCGACATAGCCGAGGCTGTCGGCACTGATGCCGGCCCGGGTGAGCACGCCACGCAGCAGGGCCTCCTGGGCCAGACCGTTGGGTGCGGTCATGCCGTTGGTGCGGCCATCCTGGTTGACCGCCGAAGCCTGGATCAACGCCAGCACTCGATCACCGTCACGGGTCGCATCGCTCAACCGCTTGAGCACTATCACCCCACAACCATCACTGCGCACGATACCGTCGGCACGCTCGTCGAACGGTTTGCAGCGGCCATCCGCCGCCATCAACCCCATGCGTGAGGTCGCCACGGTGAACTCGGGGCTCAGGACAAGGTTCACGCCGCCAGCGACGGCCTGTTCGCACTCGTCGTTGCGCAGGCTCTGGCACGCCTGGTGAACCGCGACCAACGACGAGGAGCAGGCGGTATCGATCGCTAGGCAGGGGCCTTTGAGATCGAACAGGTAGGCCAGGCGCCCCGCCAGCACACTGTTGGAGACCCCGGGGCCACTGAAGGCGTTAACCCGTTCGATGTCATCGAACAGCCGACGCGCATACCCATCGTTGTAATTGACCGCCCCGACATAGACACCCGTCTGGCTGCCGCGCAAGCGTTCACGGGTCTGCCCTGCGTTCACCAGCGCCTCCCAGGCGACCTCCAGGAAGATCCGCTGCTGGGCATCCATGTGCGCGGCCTCGGTGTCGCTGATACCGAAGAAAGCAGCATCAAACGCCCGCTCATCGATCACCCCGGCCCAGCGGGTCGCGAGCTTGCCCATGGCCATCGGGTCGGGGTCGTAGTACCGCGCGTTGCTCCAGCGCGATGCAGGCACCTCCTCGATCGCATCGCGCTGTTGCGTCAACAGCGACCAGAACGCCTCCAGCGAGTCGGCCCCAGGCAAGCGGCAGGCCGCTCCAATGATGGCGATGGGTTCTTCGTTGCGTTGCAGTACGGCCTTGAGCTTGCGGACACTCGCCAGCGCCTGCTGCAATGCCGATGCCGATGCCGTTTCGGGTTTGGCTGATCCTTGTGTCATTTCATGTTCTCCCTGAATTTGTCCTTGAGCGTGGCCAGCTCCCTGAGCAGCTCCGCCATCAACGCATCGTCATCCTCGTCAGGCTCCGTGATCGGCTCGGCCTCGCCGAACCCTGCGCCTTCAATGGGCCACAACAACGATTCGAGGTAGCAGGCCAGTGCAGTGATGGTCGGGTAGTTCCACAGCACCGTGGCGGGCATGCGCACCTCCAGCTCGGTTTGCAGGCGATTACGGATTTCCACGCCCAGCAGCGAGCTGACCCCCAGTTCGCTCAGCGGCGCGTCCACCGGGATCCGCTCAAGCGGCACCTGAAGCAGCGACGCCACGAAACGACTGACGATGGAGCACAGTTGCCTATGGCGGTCCGCCGTGTTGGCCAGCACGTCATCGCGCTCCGCCAAGGTTGGCAGGTCACTTGCCAATGCTGCCGGGCCGCGATAGCACATGATCAGTGGGTGGCCATGGCCCTCAGGCCATTGCTCCAGGTACCGCAAGGCCTCGCGCATGTCGATCGCCGGCAAGTGCTCGAACACCTGTGCAGCGCCACCCTGAACCAGCAACCCCTCGTCAGCGAACGGGCCGAACCTTGCACTGATGGCGGGTAACCCCAGGCTCAAGCGGTAGTCGGCCAGGCCATCGAGGTAAGCATTGCCGCTGGCGTAGGCAGCATGGCCGGGAAACCCGAACAGGCTCGAGACGGACGACACCAGAAGGAAGCGACGCACCGGCCACCGCAAGCTGACCTGGTGCAGGTTCCAGGCGCCCTCGCGCTTGGCGCGTACGCCGCCAAGAAAACCGGCCAGGGTCATCCCCTCGAGTGCCCCTGAGTGCAGCACGCCCGCCGCGTGGCTGATACAGGTCAGCGGCCCGAGTTGCCGGGCGGCACGCTCGATCGTCTCGTCCAGGTGGGCAGCGTCGGCGACATCGAGCCGCTCGATGATGATCGTCGCGCCTTGGCTGCACAACGCCTCCATGGCTTCCATGGCCTGCTGGCTTGCCGGGCTGCGGCCCAGCAAAAGGAAACGGCGCTCGCCCTGATCGAAATAGCGACGCAGCATGACTTGCCCCAGCGCCCCGAAGCCTCCCGTGATCAGGTGGAAACCTGCCTCCTCCTCAACAGGGGTATTGGTTACCAGCGCCTGCGCGGGCACAGGCTGCAACGCCGGTACGTAGCGCACACCCACACGCCAGGCGCTTTGCGATACAGGCGTGGCAAGGCTGGCCAGCGTCGCCTGGACGAGGTCGCATTCAGCCGCATCTGCATAGGCCGAGCCGACATCGGTGATGCACAAGCGCTGGCCATCCAGTTCCAACTGCGCCGTCCTGAGCAGCCCCCACAGCAAGGTGGCGTCTGCGACCACCCGGGTATCCATGGGCAACCGCTGGGCGGCACAGGTGACCACGTGCAACGTCGCAGCGCCTGCACGCATCCTGCCCAGCGCCTGCAGCAGGCCCCGGACGCACGCGACCTCGGCCGGCTCGGCCAGCAGCACGATAGTGTCGAACGCAGCACCTTCGAGCAGTTCGAGAAAGTCCCGCTGATAGGACTGGCAGGTACCGCCGGGGGCAAACTCATGCCATGTGGCCCTGGCGAAGCTCACATGTGCGCGCAGCGCCGACCATCCAGGCGCACACCCGACAACCAACAGACCCTGCGCATCAACACCAGCCACTGGCGAGCAGTCGGTTGGCAGCCAGGCCAGGCGATAGCCACTCGCACCGTTCGTTGGTGCAGATTCACGGGCTGGCCGTGTACCAGGCAGGGAGAGCGGCGGCTGTCGTGCGGCCGGAAGCGCCATAACGCCGACGCCGGCCAGGTAACTGCGCACCTTCAACTCGGCGAGCAACTGCGCGGCCGTGCTGCCCTGAAGGTTTTCGAAGCACAGCAGCGCACCGTCGCCGACGCCTTCGGCTCGCGGCCAACCCCGCGCATCCCGCTCAGCGACGGCACGGACCAGCACGCTCAAGCCGGACCGCCCCGCCACCAGGTCTTCAATGCTGCCAACCGTGTCGCCTGCACGATAGCGCGTGACCATCAGGCCTTCATGACGCAGTAATTCGGTACAACCGATGTACATGGCCACGCCCTCGACCAGGTGCGCCTCGATGCCCAGGTCGTGCGCGACCTGCATGACCCGACCGTATCCGTTGGCGAATGCGGGCAAGGCCTGAAGCACGTCCCTTTGTGCGGGGGAAAGTGGCGCACGCGGGCACACACGCAACAAGGGCGCAGCGCACACCCTGCTGGCTGCGAGCTCTGCCGCCAGTGCCGAGCGCAGGCAGGCCAGCGCCTGGGCTGGCGTCTCGGCCATGAATGCCAGGCGATGGCACTCATGGCTGCCGGCGCCTTGCAGAGCCTGGGCGCAATCGGCCAGACGCAGTGTCGTATCCTGCTCGATCCAGCGCGCGATGCTGGCGCAACGTGCGAGCAGTGCTGCATGGCTGTGGCCACTGAGCAGCACTGCTTGCGGGCTGTCGCCCAGCGAAGGCACCACTTCGTGGCAATCGTCCAGTGCCTGTGCCATGACATGGACGTCGCAGCCTCCACGCCGGGCAGTGGCCAGCAGCCCCCTGCCCGGCGCAATCGCCGCCAGTGCTTCGCGCAGACTGCCTTGCAGCACGGGATGACTTGAGACTTCCACGACCACCCCGTCACTGGCCCGCAAGGCCGTGCACATCGCATCGAACCAACGCACCGGCCGGGCCACCGCATCCGCCCAGTAGTGCGGGCGCAAGCAGCCATCGGCCGCTGCGACCGAACAGGTCCCCAGGAAAGGCAGGTGCGGGGCGCTCGGCACGATGTCCTTAAGCGCCTCGCACAGCGCCTGGTAGCCGTCTTCTTCAGCCCCGGTATGCACGGCAACTTCACACCTGATCTGGTTGAAGCGCACGCCGTTGTGCCGGCAATGCTGTTGCACCTGGGCGATGGCGTCAGCCGAACCGCTGATGACCGTCGCCTGGTCAGCATGCTGGATTGCCACGCTGGCGGTCACTTCAAGCGTGGCGAGCAGCGCCTCGGCGGCGTTCCAGCCAAGGCCCAGCAAAGCCATTGCCCCTGGCCGCAGAGCAGCCCATCGTGCCTGCGCAAGAATGACCCGCAAGGCATCGCGAAGGCTCAGCACGCCACACACATGCGCCGCTGCCACTTCACCGATGCTGTGGCCGATTGCCGCGACCGGGCGCAGGCCCTTGGCGAGCCATACTTCGGCCAACGCTACCTGGAGGGCGAATTGGCAGGGCCAGGCGACTTCGACATCGCTGAAACATTCCTCGGCGTCATACAGACGCTCGGCCAGGGACCAGCCTGCCATCGCCGTGAACAGCTGGTCGCATCTGGCCACGCACGCGCGGAAAACCGGGTCAAGCCGGGCCAGCCGCAGCCCCATGCCCGGCCATTGCGCCCCTTGTCCGGAAAACACCAGCAAGGCACCTTTCGCCTTGCTGGCGGGCTGCACCAGGATCAGGGAAGGATCACTGCCATCAAGCGTGTCATCAGCCGGCACCGACCATTGACGGCCCACGATCACATGGGCATTGGTGCCACCGAAACCGAAGGAGCTCACCCCCGCCAGTGGCTGCGCCGAAGCCCAGGGCGTGTTCTGCAACACCGGTTGCAAGGACAGGCGCGACCAGTCGAGCGCAGGGTTGGGAGCGCGGTAGTTGAGGTGGGCAGGTATCACTTCATGCTGCAGCGCAAGCAACACCTTGATCAGCCCGGCCATCCCCGCCGCCGCCTCGGCATGGCCGATGTTGGTCTTCACCGAACCGATGAGCAGGGGGTGGCGACGGGCGCCGCGCGGGCAATAGGCTGCGGCGATGGCAGTGGCCTCGATCGGGTCGCCCATGGCCGTGCCGGTACCGTGGGCCTCAACGTACTCGACATCGCCCGGAGCGATCCCGGCCTGGCGCACAGCCTCGTCCAGCAATGCTTGCTGGGCTTGCATCGACGGCGCCGTGAGGCTGTTGTGAAAGCCGTTGTTGTTGACCACCGACGCGCGGATCACCCCCCAGATCGGCGATGCCGCCTGCAACGCGTCGGGTAGCCTGCGCAGTACCACCACGCCCGCGCCTTCGGCCCGTACATAGCCGTCGGCCGCCGCGTCGAAGGTATGGCAGGTCGCCGTCTCCGAGAGCCCGCCAAATCGGCGCATAGCGGTAAAGCTGTGCGCCGCAAGCATCAGGTTGACCCCTGCGACGATGGCGAAGTCGCATTCACCCTGCCGCAGGGCCTGGCAAGCCAGGTGCAGGGCGACCAGCGAGGAGGAACAGGCGGTGTTGACCGTCAAGCTGGGCCCTCCGAGCCCCAGGGCGAACGAGATCCTGGCCGAGAGGATGCTGGTATCCAGGCCCGTGGCGCTCTGCGCCGTCATATGTTGCGGCGGCACATGATGGGCGAAGTCCGACCACATGGCGCCGACATAGACCCCACCGGGTTGTCCGCGCAATGCCACAGGCGGCATCCCGGCCTGTTCCAGGGCAGCCCAGGCCAAGGTCAGCAGCAAACGCTGTTGCGGATCCATCTGCGACGCCTCGTGGCCACCCAGCCCGAAACGCTCGTGGTCAAAGTCGCACGCACCGTCGATAAAACCACCGATCTCGTCAGGCGCCACATGCCAGCCACTTTCCGCTCGCTCGGTGAAATGATCGTGAGCAACCGGCCCGATGCCTTGGCCGCCGTTTTCGAGCAAGCGCCAGAAGGCAAGGTTGTCGTCGGCCCCGGGGAAACGGCAGGCGAGGCCCGTGATCGCCACCGCCTGTCGGAGATCTGCAAGCCTTGATGCCTGCGGTTCGGCACGCTCGCCCTCGTCACCACACAGGTGCCGGCACAACTGCGCGGGGGTCGCGAAGCGCCAGAACAAGGTAGGTTCCAGGTCCCGTTCCAGCTGTGCTCCCAAGGAAGCCAGTAGGCCGGTCACGGCGATCGAATCCAGGCCGAGGCTACCCAGCCGGGTGTCCTCCTCTACGCGCTCCCCATCACAGGCCGACGCCAGTTGCGTTAGCACCACAGCCAGTACTTGCTCGTATCCAGCACTCATGCAGATATCCCTTTAGGTTTGCCATGGCTTCCTGTCATGGCGGCGAGTCGGTCATGCTCAACTTTCTGCCATTGCGATCGGCCGCATGTCCTCGAACAATCGATGGACCAATGCCTCGATGGGGAGCACTCGGGCGATCTCAGGCGCCACCAGCACGGTGAGGCGCAAGCGACGCTCGTACAGTTCGGCCTCGAAACTCAATGGCAGGTCGGCCACCTGCCGAGGATCGCGCGCGATGTGCAGTTGCCCCGGGGCAGGCCGGTAACCAATCAGGCTGCCGCCCGGCTTGTGCGCCGAGACGAAGTTGAAACCGATGGCAGGCAAGTCGGGCACCGGCGCGCCCGCGACACCGCTGAAATACCGGATTGCGAAGGCGTGTGCCTGCGCCATGGCCTGTTCTACCTCGGCCCTGACCGACCGCGCGGTTTCTCGCAGGCAGCGTCCGGCCTGAAGCGTCAAGCGCACCGGGAGCGGGAATGACACCGACCCCACCAGCTGGGTGACGGGTGTCTGCCATTGGCCAACGAAATGCGGGCTGACCCACATCAGCAGCGCTACCGAACCGTGAGCCTGGGCTTGGCTCAGCACTTGCAGCCAGCAACCGAGCAGGTAGTCGCTCAAGCTCACCTGCCACTCGGCCGCGCATCGACGCAGCTCATCCACAGCCTCAGGTTCTAAATGCAGGCAATGCCGCACGAGGGTGTGCTCGAGGGCCTTGCCGGCCTGTTCCCCTGCCGCCTGGTCCAACACCCCGGCAAGTGCCGGGGTGCCGAGCGCTAGCGACACCTCGGCGGGTAGTGCCCTGTAGCGCTGGGCAAGTTCCTGTGCGAAAGCCGGATAACTGTCGCAGGCCTCGTCGTCGAGCGGGCAGCCCTGCATTGAGGCGCGATAGGCCCTGGAAAGGTCCCGCCAGAGTATCCGGCTGGAGATGCCATCGCAGACCAGGTGATGGAAGATAAGCACCAAGCGCTGGTCCTCGGCCTGGTCGGCATCATGCAGGATGTACCTCAGCAAGGGAGGGACCAGGGTCGAGGTCGCGAGCAGTGCGTCGACGCTGGCCTGGGCCTGTGCATCAGGCAACACCCCGGGTGCGGCGGCAACTACCTGCAACGCCTGGTCCACGGGAAATGCGTCCACGGCAAGAAAGTCCATGCGCCATTCGCCTTCGCTGCGCGTGAAACAGCCACGAAGTGCCGGATACTTCTTCACGACAAACCGCACGGCCTCACGCAGATGATCAGCACAAAGACGCTCCTGCGGTATCAGGACTTCACCGACATAACGCTGTTCCAGATGCAAGGCCGCACGCTGATCATACAATTGCCCCAATAACAGGCGCATGCCATCCCTCCAAGTTTAAAGCAGCACAAATCCGGATCTGGAACTATTCAATTGAACAGTTCCGGGCCGAGCATTATTTGACTGAATCAAGAAGAAACTTGCTGTTCGGCAGAAACTGTCGGATACCTTCGAAAGTTCACAAATACCAACAGTGCGATCACCACCAGCACCCCCACGGTGGCCATCATTACCGAGGACACCGCCTGGTCGAACGCCAATCGCGCATTCGCCGCGATTTCCTGCCCCAGCGGTGCGGGCATCTGCGCGGCAGCAGCCAGCGCGCTGTCGATCCCGTCCTGCAGGCGCACCGCGTCGGCGGCCTGCTCGGGCACTACCAGGGAGCGGCTGTATACCACCGACATCAGGCTACCCATGAAGGCGATGCCCAACCCCCCTCCCAACTCGTAGGAGATTTCCTCGGCCGACGCGGCCATGCCCGCTCGCTCCGGCGGCGCGCTGACCATGATGGTGGTGGACGCCCCGGTCATGCTCGCCCCTACGCAAGCGCCCATGACGAACAGCAGCAGCAATTGCAGGGCGACCGAATGGCTGAAACTGTACATGAACAGGCCAATGGCACCGGCGTAGATCAGCAGTGCGAGCACCAGGAATCGGTCACAGCGAACCTTGGGCAGCATCCAACCGCTAAACGGACCTGCCACGATCGCCCCCACAGAAAGGGGCAGGAAATACACGCCGGTCTCGAGCGGGGATAGCCCGACTACCAGTTGCAGGCGCTGGCTCAGTACCAGGTTGATGCCCATCAGGCAGCCGGCTGCGGCCAGGCTGGCGATGACCGCAGAGGAGAACGCGGGACTGCGGAAAATCTGCAGGTCGATCAACGGAAAACCGCGCTTGCGCTGCCCGCGCACGAACAACCAGCCGAAGCCCGCGCAGAGGACCAACGCACCTAGCGCCGCAGCCAGCGAGGGCTCAGGCTTGGCAAATTCCTTGATGAGGTACGCCAGGCTGATGAGCCCTACCATTGCCTGCAGGGAACCAAGCAGGTCCCATGGGCCGGCGTTGGCCTGCGGCGTGTTCCTGATCAGGAGCAGAGACAACACCAAGGCCACCAGCACAATGGGCACGTTGATCAGGAATACCGAGCCCCACCAGAAATGCTCGAGCAGCGCCCCCCCTATCAGGGGGCCTATCGCTGCACCACCGGAAGCCACCGCCGTCCAGACGCCAATGGCCAAACCGCGCTCACGCTCATCCTCGAAGGTCAGGCTGATGATCGCCAGCGTGGCCGGCATCATGGCCGCCGCACCGACGCCCAGTGCCCCCCTGGCCAGGATGAGCAGCGCGGAAGATGGCGCGAATGCAGCCAGAAGCGACGCCGCCCCGAACAGCACAAGGCCGATCACGAACAAGCGCTGGTGACCGATACGATCACCCAAAGTGCCGGCGCCCAGTAACAGGCCAGCAACTACCAGGGGATACATATTTATGATCCACAGCTTTTCGGAGGTAGATGCCCCGAGCGCATGGGTAAGTGTGGGCAAGGCGATATAAAGGACCGTCATATCGATCGCGACCAATAGCAAGGCGAAGGACAGAACGACCAATACGAGCCATCGCTGGTAACCATTGAACATTGGCATTCTCCCTGCCTGATAACGCCGATCACTAATTGTCGGCAGCGCTTCTAAATAGGAACTCGGATCCTAGTAGACAGCCAACTGCATTGCAAAAAATCAAATATTAAAAATTGTAAACCAATTAATCTTCACACAATAAATATAAACAAATAAATTATATTCGTAAGATAAATCCTACATTAACAACGTGTCGTTCATCTCGGCTCCTGCAAGGGATGCGCCGACATTTCATCGAACTTTTCCCTCGCCAATCAGTTCCTTGAGTAACCGAGCCCCACTCACCCCGGCCCAAGGAGTACTCCAGTGCTGCGTTTTATCTCTACCCTACTGCTCGGCTGCCTGCTGAGCACCCACCTGTTGGCCGCTGACCCCACCCCCACTGAAGAACAACCCACCGAACCCGAACCGGTACTGCAAGGCGGACTGCTTGGCGCCCTGGCCGACGGCCTGGACAGCGCCGCCCAAGAGCTGGACCTGGACGCCCAGCTGGTGGATGCCTGGCGCCTGCGCACCGACCGCGCCGCCAAGGAAGTCGAGCGCCTGTTAGACCGCCATTCGGCCACCGACTCGCTGCAACTGGCCGGCAACTTCCTGATACTCACCCTTGCCTGGGCCGCCAGTTTCGCGGTACTCACCAGCCTCGGCCGTTGGGCCGCCAAACGCACTGCAGGCACGCCCTGGCTACGCGAACGTAAACGCGCCAGCAGCCTGCTTGGCTACCTGCTGCCCTACACCCTG
Organism: Pseudomonas sp. NPDC089408; assembly: GCF_044749445.1. Taxonomy (NCBI): domain Bacteria; kingdom Pseudomonadati; phylum Pseudomonadota; class Gammaproteobacteria; order Pseudomonadales; family Pseudomonadaceae; genus Pseudomonas; species Pseudomonas sp. NPDC089408. The sequence goes on along the minus strand of NZ_JBIVHY010000002.1, from coordinate 415,829 downwards.
CCGGCCCTGGCCAGCCTGCCGCTGACACTGTATGCCAGCCGCTTTCTCGACCCGTCAGTGGCCCGCGCGTTGGGCCTGAGCCTCGCCTATGCCACCAGCAGCGGCCTGTTCTCGACTTCGATCATCCTCTGCCTGGTGACCCTGTTCGATGCCGGCCACAAACGCGACGCCGTAGCGGTGATCAAACGCCTGGCACCCCGCCCGCTGTTCATGATCGGCTTTCTCGCGGCCTGGAGCGATGCCCTGACCAGCCCGCAGATCGCCCGCCAGCTGGGCGGCAACATCACCGCCAGTATCGCCGTGGCCACCGGCCTGATTGCCACCTTCATCTTCGCCAGCCTGGTGATCCGCCTGCGCCGCCCGGTCGCACACCTGATCCGCAACCGTGCCTTCAAGGACCGCGTGCAGCACCGTGCCGTGCAGGAGACCCTGCGGATCTTTTCGGTGTTGTGGTACTTGCCGATTCTGCTGATGATCCTAGTTTCGGCCATTCACCTGATCGGTGCCGGCGCAGAAAGCCAGAAGGCACTGCAGAAGGCCTTGCTGACCACCGTGCTACTGGTCTCGACCGTGTTCCTCAGCACCTTGCTGCAACACTTGCTGGCCCAGCGCGAAACCGACCCGGCGCAGCGGGTACGCCCCTACAAGGAACTGCTGCGCAGCCTCGCCCATGCGCTACTGCGCATCTCCATGGCGGTCACCTTCATCGAACTGCTAGGGCGCATCTGGGGCTTCTCGGTGGTCGATTTTGCCCTGAGCAACAGCCTGGGCCAGGCGATCAGCAACTCGCTGTCGAGCATTGGCTTGATCCTGCTGGTCACCTGGCTGCTGTGGGTGGTACTCGACACGGCCATCCAGGAAGCCCTCAAGCCACCCGTCGGCCGCCGCAGCGCACGCCAGCCGAGCACCCGGGTGCGGACCATCCTGCCGATGCTGCGCAATGCGATCAAAGTGATCCTTATCGTCATCTGCACCATCACCACCATGGCCAACCTTGGGATCAACGTCGCGCCATTGCTGGCCGGTGCCGGGGTGATCGGGCTGGCCATCGGCTTCGGCTCGCAACAGCTGGTGCAGGATGTGATTACCGGGTTGTTCATCCTCATCGAAGACACCATTTCCATCGGCGACTGGGTAGTGCTCGATTCCGGCCATGCCGGTACTGTCGAAAGCCTGACGATCCGTACCTTGCGCCTGCGCGATGGCAAAGGCTTCGTGCATTCGGTGCCGTTCGGTCAGATCAAGGCGGTTACCAACCAATCGCGGCAGTTCGCCTATGCGTTCTTCTCGGTGCAGTTCACTTACGACAGTGATGTGGATGCGTCACTGGCGCTGATTCATGAAGTGGGCAAATCAATCAGCGAAGACCCGCTGCTGCGCATCAACTTGCAAGGGCCGCTGCAGGTGTTCGGGGTGGACCGCATGGACTTGAACGGGTTTGTGCTGACGGCGCAGTTCCGCACCATTTCCGGCGGGCAGTATGCGGTGAGCCGGGCGTTCAATGAGCGGCTGAAGAAGCGGGTGGACCAGACTGAGAATGTGAGTTTTGCCCAGGTGTATCCGTTGCCGGTGCAGGCTCTGGGGGCTTGATGTTGCCTGTGCCGGCCCTTTCGCGGCTAAAGCCGCTCCTACACAGGGACCTCGCAACATTCGAGCCTGAGGTGATCCCTTGTAGGAGCGGGTTTACCCGCGAAAGGGCCAGCAATGGCAACATCAAACTTGCCGGAATACCAAGGCCTTGAGCCCGCCCGCCGGGTCCACATCCGGAAACTCCGGCGGGTTTTCCAGCCGCTCGACAAACACCAACGAAGGCGCCTGCTCGGCCATCCCTTCAATCAAAAACTCCGGCCCGATCCCCGGGTCGTTCACACACGCCAGTACCGTCCCACCCGCGCTCAACAACTCCGGCAAACGCCGCAGGATCTTCGCGTAATCCTGAGTCAGCACAAAGCTGCCGCGTTGGAAGGTCGGCGGGTCGATGATAATCAGGTCGTATGGCCCGTACTTGCGCACCTTGCCCCACGACTTGAACAGCTCATGCCCCAGGTAGGCCACCCGCGAAGCATCATGGCCATTCAGGCGATGGTTGTCCCGGCCCCGCGACAGGGCCGACTTGGCCATGTCCAGGTTCACCACCTGCTCGGCGCCGCCGGCAATGGCTGCCACCGAGAACCCGCAGGTGTAGGCAAACAGGTTCAGCACACGCTTGCCCGCCGCCTGCTCACGCACCCAACGGCGGCCATAGCGCATGTCGAGGAACAGGCCGTTGTTCTGCCTCACGCCCAGGTCCAGCAGGTAGGTCAGGCCGTCCTCGACCACTTCGCGTTGCTGGCACGGTTCGCCCAGCAGCCACTGGCCCGGGCTGTCGGGCAGGTAGCGGTGCTGGATGATGATGGCCTGGCCGGCCCACTGCGGGCGCTCGGCCACTCTGCGCAACATGGCTTCCAGCTCGGCCAACTGGCCCTCGGGCGGTTCGCGGAACAGGGCCACCGACAGCACGCCTTGCAGCCAGTCGACGGTGACCTGCTCCAGCCCCGCCCAGCAGCGGCCGCGGCCGTGGAACAGGCGGCGGGTTTCCTGCGGGGCAGGGTCGAGGGCGGCGAGCAGGTGTTGCTCGAGGGTGGCGATTGGCGAGGTCATGGTGGGTCGCAGGCTGGCAAAAGCGGCATTCTACCTTGCGGGCCCTTTCGCGGGTAAACCCGCTCCCACAGGATCACCACAGTTCTGAATACCGTGCGCGCTCTGTGGGAGCGGGTTTACCCGCGAAGAGGCCCTTAAAGTCACCTCACTCTTTAATGGCAACCCGCGAAGACCGAAACCACCACCCCTGCTGCATCCCCGCCGCCGCCAGCAGAATCAACCCCACGCCCAGCCACTGCAACGGCGCCAGGCGGTGCCCGAACGCCACCCAGTCGACCAAGATCGCCGCAATCGGATAGATAAACGACAACGCCCCGGTCAACGCCGTCGGCAAACGCTGGATAGCGCTATACAGCAGCACATACATCAAGCCGGTATGCACCATGCCCAAGGTCAGCAAACTGGCCAGCGCCGGTACTTCACCCGGCAACCCGCCAAGCTTGACCCACGGCGCCAGCAGCAACACACCGGTGCTCACCTGTATCAACGCAATCAGGTGCGGCGGCGTACCGCTCAGGCGCTTGATGATCAACGCCGCAATGGCATACAGCAACGCCGCCCCCAACGCGAAGGCAATGCCTTGCAAATAGTCCCCTCCACCACCCTGCCCCGCACCATGGGCACTGACGATGGCCAGCATGCCAAGGAAAGCCACGCTCAGCCAGGTCACCTTGGCCAGGGTGATCTTCTCACCCAGAAACAGCGCCGCCAGCCCCACCAGCATGAACGGCTGCACGTTGTACACCGCCGTGCCGATGGCAATCGACGCACGCGAGTACGAGGCGAACAACAGCAACCAGTTGCCGACAATGGCCACGCCGCTGGCAATCGCCAACAGGAACGCCGTGCGGCTGATCACACCTGGGCGCAGATAGCCGAAAGCGGCGCAAATCACCAGCAGGGTCAGGGCTCCAAATACGCAGCGCCAGAACACCACCTCCAGCACCGGTTGGCCCGACACCAGCACGAACCAGCCGATGGTCCCGGAAATCAGCATGGCAGCGACCATTTCCAGCGAACCACGGCGCAATGAACTGTCCATCTCACACCTCCCGTTGACGATGGCACTAGTATGCAAAGGCAGCCCGCCCCCCTTCCAGCGGATATCCAAGGCAAATCGACAAGCTTGCCTTTACTATCAAGGCAAATACCCTGAATTACCTGTTGAGGTAAGCATGACCGACAGCATCGACCAACTGCTGATCAACGCACTGATGGAAGACTCGCGCCGCTCGCTAAAGGCGTTGGCGCAAATCAGTGGGTTGTCTGCGCCCAGCGTCAGCGAACGCCTGCGCCGCCTGGAAGAGCGCGGCGTGCTGCGCGGCTATACCGTGGAAGTCGACCCGCGCGCCTTTGGCTACCAGTTACAGGCCATCGTGCGCATTCGCCCGCTGCCGGGGCAGTTGCAAGAAGTGGAGCGACAGCTCATTGCCATCCCCGAGTTCACCGAATGCGACAAGGTTACTGGCGAGGACTGCTTCATCGCCCGGCTGCATGTGCGCTCGATGGAACAGCTGGACACCCTGCTCGACCGCATCAATGTGCTGGCCGAGACCAACACCGCCATCATCAAGAAAAGCCCGGTGAAGCGGCGGTTGCCGCCGATGGATTGATTTCCTCCTGTTCTGGCCTCTTCGTGGGTAAACCCGCTCCTACAAGGTGCCACGTACCGATGTAGGAGCGGGTTTACCCGCGAAGAGGCCAGAACAGGAAAAAGCTGACTATTTTTTGTACACAAGAATGTCACCATAAGTGCCATTTTTGTGTGCACTTTTCAAGATAACGCCCCAATACGTTACACCTTCCCCGCAACTTATTCTGACCAAATGATCAACTAAATGGTTATTATCAAAATTAAACCTGTTCATTTGGTCAACTTATAATTCCCGCATTTCATTAACTTATCTTTCAACAAGATAGAGTCCAGATACCGCCCCGCCGAAAGTTGACTTTTCCTTGGCACAGAAATGGCTTTTGTGTGTTCGTGTTTTGTATACAACCCAAGCAAAACATAAATACACAAGAACCCGCGACGCCGACCCAATGGTGGCCGCCGCGCCCAGAACCCTGTGATGCCAACGCTGCACCGACGAGATGGCGAGCCCGTGCGCATGCCCGCTCATCGCAGTCCATGTGCATCAGGAGCCCGCCGGAATGAGTAGCAGCCTCGACCTTGCCCCTGAACAATCCGTCGCCAGCACCCACCCCGCTGCCAGCCTCGCCGGCCAACAGCCGGAACTTGCCCTGAGCCCGCGCCTGCACAACCGCGACCTCGCGCCAACCCGCAGCGAAGGACGGCGCTGGGGCGGCTATAGCATCTTCGCGTTGTGGACAAACGATGTGCACAATATTGCCAATTATTCGTTCGCCATGGGCTTGTTCGCCCTTGGCCTGGGTGGCTGGCAAATACTCTTGTCGCTGGCCATCGGCGCGGCGCTGGTGTACTTCTTCATGAACCTGTCCGGCTACATGGGGCAGAAAACCGGCGTGCCGTTCCCGGTCATCAGCCGCATCGCCTTCGGCATCCACGGCGCGCAGATCCCGGCGCTGATCCGCGCGGTCATCGCCATCGCCTGGTTCGGCATCCAGACCTACCTGGCCTCGGTGGTGCTGCGCGTGCTGCTCATCGCCGTATGGCCGCAACTGGCCGCCTACGACCACGACAGCATCCTTGGCCTGTCGAGCCTGGGCTGGGTGTGTTTCGTGGCAATCTGGCTGGTACAGCTGGTGATCCTTGCCTATGGCATGGAGATGGTGCGCCGCTACGAAGGCTTCGCCGGCCCGGTGATACTGCTGACTGTCGCGGCGCTGGCAGTGTTCATGTACGTCAAGGCCGATGCGCGCATCGCCTGGTCGGTGGCCGAGCCGCTGAGCGGCTACGAGATGTGGCGCAACATCTTTGCCGGTGGCGCCCTGTGGCTGGCGATCTATGGCACCCTGGTGCTGAACTTCTGTGACTTCGCCCGTTCCTCGCCGTGCCGCAAGACCATCCGCGTCGGCAACTTCTGGGGCCTGCCGGTAAACATCCTGGTATTCGCGGTGATCACCGTGGTGCTGTGCGGCGCACAGTTCCAGATCAACGGCAAGATCATCGACAGCCCGACGCAGATCGTCGCCGCCATCCCCAGCACACCGTTCCTGGTACTCGGTTGCCTGGCCTTCCTGATCGTCACCGTGGCGGTGAACATCATGGCCAACTTCGTCGCGCCGGCCTTCGTACTCAGCAACCTGGCGCCACGCCACCTGAACTTCCGCCGCGCCGGGCTGATCAGCGCCACCCTGGCGGTGCTGATCCTGCCGTGGAACCTGTACAACAGCCCATTGGTGATCGTGTACTTCCTGTCAGGCCTGGGCGCCCTGCTCGGCCCGCTGTACGGGGTGATCATGTCCGACTACTGGCTGCTGCGCAAAGGCTGCATCAACGTGCCACAGCTGTACAGCGAAGACCCGGCCGGCGCCTACCACTACAGCAAAGGCATCAACCTGCGCGCCGTGGCCGCCTTTGTACCGGCCGCACTGCTGGCCATCATCCTGGCCCTGGTGCCCAACTTCCACAGCGTCGCGCCGTTCTCCTGGCTGATCGGTGCCGGCATCGCCGCCGCTATCTACCTGCTGATCGCACCACGCAATCGCCAATACCACGACGTCAGCGGAGAGTGCATCGCCGTCGACCACAGCAGCCATTAATCAGGGAAGACTGCCCATGCGTATTCTGATCGCCAACGTCAACACCACCGAAGCCATCACTGAAGCCATTGCCGAGCAGGCCCGTGTGGTCGCCGCGCCCGGTACTGAAATCATCGGCCTTACCCCGTGGTTCGGCGCCGAGTCGGTAGAAGGCAACTTCGAAAGCTACCTGGCCGCCATTGCGGTGATGGACCGCGTGTTGGCCTACGATGGCCCCTATGACGCCGTGATCCAGGCTGGTTACGGCGAGCACGGCCGCGAGGGCTTGCAGGAACTGCTCAATGTCCCGGTGGTGGACATTACCGATGCCGCCGCCAGCACGGCCCTGTACCTGGGCCATGCCTACTCGGTGGTAACCACCCTGGACCGTACTGTGCCGCTGATCGAAGACCGCCTGAAACTGTCGGGCCTGTACGACCGCTGCGCCTCGGTGCGGGCCAGCGGGCTGGCGGTACTGGAACTGGAAGCCGACCCGCAGCGGGCCGTGGAGGCGATTGTCGAGCAGGCCGAGCGCGCCGTGCGTGACGACAAGGCCGAGGTGATCTGCCTGGGTTGCGGCGGCATGGCCGGGCTGGACGAGCAAATTCGCCAGCGCACAGGGGTGCCGGTGGTGGATGGGGTAAGTGCGGCGGTGACCATTGCCGAATCGCTGGTGCGCATGGGGTTGAGTACCTCAAAGGTGCGCACCTATGCCACGCCGCGGGTGAAGAAGGTGATCGGCTGGCCGATGCGGTTTGGCCGTTAAGGCATCTTTAGCCTGTACCGGCCTCTTCGCGGCTAAAGCCGCTCCTACAGGGATGCCACAATATTCAGGCCTGTGGAGATCCTTGTAGGAGCGGCTTTAGCCGCGAAGAGGCCGGCCCTGCTAACCCATCATCCTGGCCAACCGCTGCGCACTGCCGCAGGCCAGGGTGAACCCCAAAGCCCCATGCCCCAGGTTCAGCCACACATTGCGATACACCGTGCCACCTATGATCGGCACCCCGGTCGGGGTCGCCGGCCGCATCCCCGCCCACTCCACCGCCTGGCCATAATCCGCTGCCTTCGGCAACGTCTCCAGCGCCAGCCGCCGCATGCTTTGCAACCTGCGCCGCTCCACCGACTCGTCGAAGCCGACAATATCCACCATCGCCGCCACCCGCAGCTGCTGCCCCAGGCGGGCGTAGACGATCTTGCGCTCATAGTCGGTAAGGCTCACCTCCGGCGCACAGTGATCGGCAGCGATCGGCGCCGTCAGGCTGTAGCCTTTCAAGGGGTAGACCGGAATCTGCAAACGCGGCAACGCCAGCCCCGGGCCGCGGTGCCCGGCGCACAGTACCAACTGCTGCACGGCCCACTGCTCCTCGCCCACTTGTAGCGCTACGACTTGGTCCTGGCGCGAAACCAGCTTCGTCACTGTCTGGCCAAGCACAAAGCGGCACTGGCCCGAAGCGCGTAACAGCGCCTCCAGACGCTGGCAAAACAAGTGACAATCGCCGACTTCTTCGTCTGGCGTGTACACGCCACCCACGAACGGTGCGCCATCCAGTGCAGGTTCCAGTGCCCGCAGCTCGGCAGCCGTCAGCACTCGCTGGCCTGCTGGATCAGTCAATTGCTCTCGACCATGGGCAAAAGCCTTCTCACTGCGGAAAGCCACCAGCTTGCCATTGCGCCGCCAGGCAAAATCACCCAGGTTCTGCTGTGCGCGCCATTGCGCCAGCACGCGTTGGCTGTACAACGCCAACTCCAGCAATTGCCCGGCATTGCGCCGATTGACGCTGCGTCGGCACGCCAGGGTAAACGCCAGCAACCAACGCCACTGCGCCGGGTCCAGGCGCAAACGCAGGCGCAGCGGCGATTCACCTTGCAGCAACCAGCCCAGTGCTTGCCACGGCACCCCGGCATCGGCCAGCGGCGCCACGTAGCGATAGGACAACTGCCCGCCGTTGGCGAAGCTGGTGGCCGAAGCCAGGCTGTCGCGGGCCTCGATCAGGTCTACGCAGTACCCCTCACGAACAAGCGCGTAGGCCGTCGCCAGCCCCACCACCCCACCACCGATTATTGTTACCTGCTGCGTCATCGCTCATCCCTGTTCCAACGCCATGCCTGAACAGTAACAGCGGATCAGGTCGGGCAGCTATGCGCACCGTCATTCAAGCCCTGGCGCACGTTACGGCTGAGCAGGCTGGCCTTACCGTCATGCCAGGTCAGGGTCAGCACGTAGAGGGTGTCGAAGTCATCGCCGCTCCAGTCTTCGGTGATCACCCGGTCTTCACCCAACGCCTTGCCGGCCACGGTGTTGATCAGCTCCGGCAGGTAGCCATGGGACCAGGCGGTATACACGGTCGCGTTGCGATACTTGTCGCTGAGCAACTCATCGGCCAGTTCGTCGGTGTCGTTGGCACCGTAGTCGATGTTCACCGGCAAGCCGAGGCGGATGGCACTGGGAGTGATGGTCATCAAGGGGCGAATGTAGCTGTAGCTTTCGTCCTTGCTGCCTTCCTCGACATGCCGCGAGGGGTTGGCGGCAAACACGTAATCGGCCTTGCCGAAGCGCTCGGGCAGCAGCGTGGCGAGGTCCAGCGCCCGGTTGAGCCCCTGGCAGTTCAACTGGCCCAGGCCCTCGCCCGGCTTCTCGGCATGGCGCAGGAATACCAGCGTCTGAGTACCGTCCACCGGTTGCGCACGGCTTTCGACAGCCTCCAGCGCCAGCGGTACGGCGACGGCTGTAAGCACCAGGCTCAGCAGCAAGTGACGGCGACGGCGGAAGAATGTTGGCAACTTCATCAAAACAGGCTCGTGTGGCAGAGAAATCAGGTTACCCGCCACATCGCCCCGGCATTGCGGGGCGCCATCAGTAGTGAATGCCATCCTTGGCAACGCGTGAGGGTCAGAGTGCCCTGAACCCGTTTGGTTCCTCCCTGGAGGTGGATGCCGTTCCCTAGGCAAGGCCTAGATTAGGGGATGGGTGTTGCACAAATGTGTCCGTTGTCTGCCTAGCGCTCTTACTATGAACCTGCTGGCTCTCCGTGAGAAACCGAATCGAGGATGGTTACATCGAACACTTGCTCGATGACCTGCTTCGGCCCTTGGTTCAAACTCCATGTGAAAAACACCAAGAAACCCAGCAAGAATACGAAAAGAATCGACCCCACCAGACTTTGCGTTACACCCAGCCAGAACCCAGGCTTGGCTTGCCTGATTTCGGTACTGGCCTTGTCGGATTAGTATTGCTCAAGCTCTAAAGCCTGAGCCGCAACCGAGGCATCAAGAAACCCTTGAGCAAGCTGACTGGCCTGATTACGGTAGCCCTCGATCTGCGAGGGGCTGTTGCTGACGTCGTGAAAAGGAGCCAGGTCTTCATCCCTCGGCTCCCTGCCATTCTTTTCCTTGAAGGCCTGTATGAACTCGATTTTTTGCCGCTTGTACAATGAGTAGGCAATGATACCGAGCGTATCCTGCTCATTCTCCACAAGCACCGAATAGATGTGGTTGTAGCAGCCGCCAGCCATGGGGCTCTTATTCCTTGCGCAAGCGGGAATACGCTGCCGCAAACGCAGCCTTCAGTTCCGAGCGTGTTTTTCGGGGATTGGTCACTACATTCGTCAGTTCACGCGGTAACGAAATTTCCATTCGTGCGCCCGATGCCACCAGCAACGCGTTTGCTTCACGAACCACTCGTGATGAAAAGTGCGATTTCATGGATTGGCTACCCTTGCTGTTTCGAAGAGTCTGCAAGGTTAGCCGACCCGGACCACCACCTCAATCAGGCCGCAGTCGACAGCGTGTGTAGTCCTTTTCATCAATCATCCCGCGTCAGCACTTCCAGCAACTCGATCTCGAAGGTCAGGTCCGAATTCGGCGGAATCGCCCCGACGCTGCGCTCGCCGTAGCCCAGGTGCGCCGGTACCAGCAGCTTGCGCTTGCCGCCCACGCGCATGCCCATCAGGCCTTGGTCCCAACCTTTGATCACCCGGCCGGTGCCGATCACGCACTGGAACGGCTTGCCGCGCGACCAGGACGAATCGAACTCGCTGCCATCGGCCAGCCAGCCGGTGTACTGGGTAGTGATCAGGGCGCCTTTGACGGCGGCTTTGCCATCACCCTCGACCAGTTCGATGATCTGCAGTTCTCGGCTCACGGGCATACTCCAACGCTTGAAAACAAAGCCGATCTTTTCTCAGGAATGCACTGGTTTGGCAAGCTCGCGTGGCGTTTCGTGCCGGGGCATCGACCACATCCCCCTACTGCCCGCTGTTCTGCTCGAACACTTCCTGGCCGGTCAGTTCCTTGGTCTGGTTGGCGAAGCAGTACCAGGCGGGTTTCTCTTCGACGAAAATCTGCATGTTGAAATCCCAGTCCTGGTCGCCGTCGAGCAGGCCGACCGGTATGGCATGGAAGTCATTGGCCTTGAGCCGGTAATACAGGTGCGTGCCGCACTGGCCGCAAAAAGCGCGCTGTGCCCAGTCGGACGAGTCATAGACGCTGGGCGCACGCCCCTCGATCAGCGGCGGCTTGCTGCAATCAACCACCAGCAGTGGGCCGCCGGTCCACTTGCGGCACATGCGGCAATGGCAGGCGCTGATGTGGGTGTTGTCGACGGTGACGGTGAGCCGGGTAGCGCCGCACAGGCAGGTGCCGTGTTTTTCCAGGGCCATGGCTGGCTCCTTGAACGGGGGTTGGGCCAGCAATTATAGATGCGCGCTTTTCTGTAGGAGCGGCCTTGTGTCGCGATGGGCTGCAAAGCAGCCCCAGGGTTTATGCATTAACGCGAAAATCGCGGGGCCGCGTTGCGGCCCGATCGCGACGCAAGGCCGCTCCGACAAGGACAGCGTTGGCCTGTCAGATATAGACCGTACCGCGCAGGTACAACGCCGCCCGCCCGCTGATGATCACCCGACCATTGCCCGGTACTTCACACTGCAACTGCCCTTTGCGCGCCCCGCCCTGCTCACAGCTGAGCACGTTCTTGCCCAAGCGCTCGGCCCACACCGGCGCCAGCGAGGTGTGCGCCGAACCGGTCACCGGGTCTTCGTTCACGCCTACCCGTGGGCCGAACCAGCGGGTGACGAAATCAAAGCCACGCCGTGCTGCAGTCACGGCAATGCCGCGCACATCAAAGGCCGACAGTGCAACGAAGTCTGGCTTAAGTGTGTCGAGCAGCAAGGCGTCGTCAATCACCACCACGTAATCGTCACTGCGGTACAGTGCCTGCGCCTGGCTCAGGCCCAGCGCCTGCAACAGGCCCGCCGGGATATCCTCGGCGATGGGCTGTTTGGCCGGGAAATCCATGGCCAGCAGGCCATCGGCGCTACGGCTGACGCGCAGCTCGCCGCTGCGAGTATTGAAGCGCAGCACCTGCGCCTGCTCCCCCAGTTGCTCGAACAGTACATAGGCCGAGGCCAGGGTGGCGTGGCCACACAGGTCGACTTCCACGGTCGGGGTAAACCAGCGCAGGTCGAAGGTCTCGCCATTGCGCACGAAGTAGGCGGTTTCCGACAGGTTGTTTTCTTCGGCGATGCGCTGCAGTACATCGTCCGGCAGCCAGCTTTGCAGCGGGATCACCGCCGCCGGGTTGCCACCGAACGGCTCAGCGGAAAAAGCATCGACCTGGAAGATTTCGAGTTGCATGCACACGCTCCTTGTAGCCCGGGCGCTGCCGGGCAGATGTCTGAATAGGGTTACGGGCGGACCGGGGTCAGCACCGGCTCACCGGCAAAGAACGCCTGCAGGTTGCGCAGCACCAGGGTCACCGTGTCGCGCGCCGCCTCAGGCGACTGGCCGGCCACATGGGGCGTTAGCACGGTGTTGGCCAAGGCTTTCAGTGCATCGGGCACTGCCGGCTCGTCGTCGAACACATCCAGCGCGGCGCCGGCCAGTTGGCCACGTTGCAGTGCGCCAACCAGGGCCTGGGTGTCGACCACGCTGGCCCGGGCGATATTCACCAGGTAGCCCTCGGCGCCCAGCGACTCCAGCACCTGGGCATCGACCAGATGCTGGGTGTTGGCACCACCCGGGGTGGCTACGACCAAGATATCCACGGCATCGGCCAGCTGTTGCGAGCTGTCGTACCAGGTGTAGGGCACATCGTGGCGGGGCGTGCGGCTGTGGTAGCTGATGGGCATGTCAAAGCCGAGGTGGGCGCGTTTGGCGATGGCCAGGCCTACTGCGCCCAGGCCGAGAATGCCCAGGCGCTTGCCACTTACCGAGGGGCTGATCACCCGGTTCCACTCGCCGCGTCGGGTGCTGGCATCTGCGCGGGGGATGTCGCGCAGCAGGGCCAACAGCAGGGCCAGGGTGTGGTCGGCAACGGCAGCAGCATTGGCCCCCGCGCCGTTGGTAACGGTGATGCCGCGTGCGGTGGCGGCGGGCAGGTCGACTTGCTCGTAGCCCGCGCCGATTACGCAGATGATCTGCAGGTTAGGCAATGCGTTGATTTCGGCAGCGGACAGGCCCAGCGGGCCACGGGTAAGCACCGCGTCGATTTCGTTGGCGCGGCGCTGGATGGCATTGGCCCGCTGTTGCGGTGATGGAGCCCGGATGAGGCGGTAACCGGCCTCTTCGAGCATAGGCAGGTAATCATCGACGGTTTCCACCAGGACCAGGACTGTCTTGTGCATGCCACCTCCATAGTTGAAGGGGCATTATGCGGATTTACCGTGCAGTACAGTCAATCGGTATTTGCGGGTAAAACTGTACTGTATTGGTGTAATACGCCGGGAGATTGTGTGAGGGCTTCGGGGTGCTCGCCGCTAGTAATGCGGCGCCTGGCCGATCGAGCGCCGCGCGGGCGGCGCTCGATCTCGCAAACCCTACAAAACTCACGACGAACGCACTGATAGCTCTCTACTGGGCGAACGCCCGCCCCAACCCACCCGGCACCCCACTGCTGTCCGTCTCCTGCCAAGGCCCATTCGGGCTCAGCGACCAGCTCCAGCCGTTATCGAACCGGTAATAGGTCCGCTGCCGGTAAAAAGTGTTGGGCTGCTTCTCAAGGACATACACACCCAGTTTCGGGTCCCAGTGGCTCGCCCCGCCAGGCGGCGGCGCAAAGCTCGCCGAGGTCCGCGGCATGGGCTTGGGAATCGCCGCTGGCTTGCTCGGTTGAGTAGAAGGCTGCCCGCCCGGCAAGGGCTTGACCACCGGCCCCTGCGGCGGCACCCGCTCTATCGGTGGCTCGGGCTGCTCATACGGCTGCTGCACCGTACACGCGGACAAACCCAGGGCCAGGGTGATCAGGGTCAGGCGGACAGTGCTGTGCATGGCGTTGCTCTCTTACGGGTCGGGGCTGTCAATGGTCAGGTGCTGGGTGGCCTGGGTAGCGCTCGGCAGCGGCGCCCCTTGGCCAATCCACTCACCGTGGGTCGGCTGGCCAGCACGCGAAACACGTGCAACCAGTTGGACTTCGGCAAAGTCGGACAGTTTCATCTGCGGCATCATCGCATCAGCATCGGACAACTCTACCTCGATCGGCAACTGCGCCACCGTCACTCGCTTGGCCGCCAGCGGCATCGGCGGGCCATTGCTGGCGCGGGCAAAGATAAACACGGTGTCGTCGGGCTTGACCTTGCCCTGCAACGCTGCCGCCAGCTCGACTCGCACCTTCAGGCGCGCGGCCACCGGCGCAGGCTCGGCAGCCTGGGCTGGCGCCCCCCCCAAACGCTCGGCCGCGCGGTCGATACCGCCCTGCAGGGCCGCGCGCGAGGCATCGCCTTCCGGCAACTGCGCCAGCAGGCGTTTCCAGTAATCGATGGCTTCCTGGTAACGCTCACCCTCAAAGGCAGCGATACCACGCAGGCCCAGGCTGGTGACTTCGTTGGGGTCGGCCTTCAGCGCTTCGTCAGTCAGGCCTTGCACCTGCGGGCTCCACTGCTTGTCAGCGGCAAAATACAGGGCCTGCGCCCACTGCCCCAACAGCTCTGGCTGGCGACCGGCCAAGGCCACGGCGCGCTCGAAGGTGCGCGCGGCATCGGCCGGGCGCTGCTCGGCCATGTAGGCACGGCCGAGGAAGTACATGGCCTCGGCCGAATCCGGCTGGGCCTGCACCACACGCTCCAGGCGCGCGGTCATTTCTTCCATCGACTTCGGCGCCTCGGCAAACTCCTGGGTCAGCTCCACCTTGTCGGCCGCACCAAAATGCAGGTACAGGCCCAGCGCCATCAGCGGGACAAGCACGGCCGCCAGCAGCGGCAGCGTTTTGCCCAGATGGCCCTGGCGCGGGGCGTCTGCGCCTTCGGTATCGGCCAGCAGTTCACGGGCAGCCTCATCACGGCCCTTGGTCAGTTGCGCCTGGTCCAGTACACCGGCGGCCTGCTGGGCGGCGAGTTCGGCGACGCGTTCCTGGAACAGGGCCACGTTCAGGGCCGTGCGGTCTTCTTCCGGCTGGCGACGACGGCCACGCAGGATCGGGATCAGCAAGAAGCTGAGTGCAGCGAGCAGCAGCAGGCCCGCGCTAAGCCAGAATTCAATCATGGGTCTGTTCTTTTTCCAGCAGTTTGGCGAGACGCTCGCGTTCTTCGGCAGACAACTCGTTGGCGCCCTGCACGGTGCTACCGCGGCGCCGGCGCACGATCACCGCCAACACCACGAAACCACCGGCCAGCAGTATCCCGGGGCCGAACCACAGCAGCCAGGTACGCCCGCTGAGCGCCGGTTTGTAGCGCACAAAATCGCCATAGCGGTCGACCATGAAATCGACGATCTGCTCGTTGTTTTTGCCCTCACCCAGCATGCGGAAGATTTCCCGACGCAGGTCGGCGGCAATCGGCGCGTTGGAGTCGGCAATGTCCTGGTTCTGGCATTTGGGGCAGCGCAGTTCCTTGGTCAGCTGCTGGTAGCGCTCCCGCTCGGCATCGTCGCGGAACTGGTAGGTGTCGATGGCCGCCTTGGCTACGCCCATCACGCTCAGGCCCAGCACGGCGGCTGCCAGCCAGCGCTTCATGGCTTGGCCTCATCGACCAGGCCCTGGTACAGCGGTGCCAGCTGCTCACGCCACACGGTGGCATCGACGATGCCCACGTGCTTGTAGCGGATGACGCCCTTGGCATCGATCAGGAAGGTTTCCGGTGCGCCGTACACGCCAAGGTCCAGGCCCAGGCTGCCCTGCTCGTCGCGGATGTCCAACTGGTAGGGGTTGTGGAATTCGGCCAGCCACTTCTGTGCAGCGGCGTTGTCGTCCTTGTAGTTAACCCCGTGAATCACCACGCCCTGCTGGGCCAGCTGGTTCAGGTACGGATGCTCGACCTTGCACGACGGGCACCAGGTGGCCCACACGTTGACCAGGGCCGGGCGGCCGTGCAAATCGGCCTGGGTCAGGGTGCGATCGCCCTGGGTCGAGGCCAGGGAAAACGCCGGGAACGCTTTGCCGATCATTGCCGAAGGCAGCTCGTCGGGCTTGAGAAAAAGCCCCTTGTAGAGGAACACCGCCACCAGCAGGAACACTGCCAGGGGGACTACCATGATCCAACGCTTCATGCAGCTGCTCCAGACACGCCCAGGGCCTCACGCACCCGGGTCTTGACCTTGACGCGGTAGCGCCGGTCGAGGGCCGCCAACAACCCGCCCAGGCCGGTCAGCAGACCGCCTAGCCAGATCCAGCGGACATAAGGCTTGATGTGCACGCGCACCGCCCAGGCTCCGTTCTCCAGCGGCTCGCCAAGGGCAACGTACAGGTCACGGGTAAAACCGGCGTCGATGCCGGCTTCGGTCATCATCGACTGCTGCACGGTATACAGGCGCTTCTCCGGGTGCAGGGTGGACACTTCGCGGCCATTGCGGCTGACCACGATGGTGCCCTTGTCGGAGATGAAATTCGGCCCTTCGAAGTGCTTGGCGCCCTGGAACAGGAAGTGGTAACCGCCCAGTTCCACGCTTTCGCCCGGGGCCATGCGCAGGTCGCGTTCGGCGCTGTTGTTGCTCGACAGCACCACGCCCAGCGCGCACACCGCCAGCCCCAGGTGCGCCAGCTGCATGCCCCAGTAGCTGCGGCCCAGGCCCGGCAGGCCCTTGACCAGGCCCTTGTGGCGGGTCTTGTCGAGAATGTCGCGCAACCCGCCGAGCACCACCCAGGCGGCCAGGGCGAAGGCGGTCAGGGTCGGCCAGTCGAAGTCGTCGACGATAAAACCGGCTACCGGCGCGAGGATGGCGCTGCCGATCATTACCGGGGTCATCATGCTGACCAGCCACTTGCCCGGGGTGTCCTTCCAGCGCACCACCACGCCAATGCTCAGCACCACCATGAGCAGCGCCATCAGCGGCAGGAACAACGCGTCGAAGTACGGTGGGCCGACCGACAGCTTGGCCCCGGTCAGCGCATCGAGCACCAGCGGGTACAAGGTGCCGAGCAGAATCATCGAGGCCGCCACCACCAGCACCAAATTGTTGGCCAGCAGCAGCGTTTCACGCGACCACAGGGCAAAGCCGACCTGGCTCTTGACCACCGGCGCGCGCAGGGCGAACAGGGTGAGTGAGCCACCGACCACGAACAGCAGGAAGATCAGGATGAAAACACCGCGCGAAGGGTCGGCGGCAAACGCATGCACCGAGGTCAGCACGCCGGAACGGACCAGGAACGTACCCAGCAGGCTCAACGAGAACGCGGCAATTGCCAGTAACACGGTCCAACTCTTGAAGACCCCGCGCTTTTCGGTCACTGCCAGCGAGTGGATCAGCGCCGTGCCCACCAGCCAGGGCATGAACGAGGCGTTTTCCACCGGGTCCCAGAACCACCAGCCGCCCCAGCCCAGCTCATAGTAGGCCCACCACGAGCCGAGGGTGATACCTACGCCAAGGAAGGCCCAGGCGACAATGGTCCACGGCCGCGACCAGCGTGCCCAGGCGGCGTCCAGGCGGCCGCCGAGCAAGGCGGCGATGGCAAAGGCAAAGGCGACCGAGAAACCCACGTAGCCCATGTACAGCATTGGCGGGTGAACGATCAGGCCAAAATCCTGCAGCAATGGGTTGAGGTCACGGCCATCGGTCGGCACCTGCGGCAACAGGCGCTGGAACGGGTTGGACGTAATGATCAGGAAGCTCAGGAAGCCCACGCTGATCATGCCCATCACCGCCAGCACACGGGCCAGCATCACCTGCGGCAACTGCCGCGAGAACACCGACACGGCAAAGGTCCAGCCACCGAGGATCAGCGCCCACAGCAACAGCGAGCCTTCGTGGGCGCCCCAGACGGCGCTGAACTTGTAGTACCACGGCAAGGCGCTGTTGGAGTTGCTGGCGACATAGGCGACCGAGAAGTTGTCGGTCATGAAGGCATGGGTCAGGCAGGCGAAGGCAAACGCCAGGAAGGCGAACTGCCCCCAGGCCGCCGGCCGCGCCAGGCTCATCCACAGGCTGTCGCCGCGCCAGGCACCGAGCAGCGGCACGCTGGCCTGCACGGCGGCAAAGCAGATGGCCAGGATCATCGCCAGTTGGCCCAGTTCGGGTATTACCAGTGCGGCGTTCATGGCTTGGCCTCCCCGCCGGCAGCGGCCTGGCCGCTTTCCTTCAGGGCTTTGGTAACCTCGGGCGGCATATATTTTTCGTCGTGCTTGGCCAGCACTTCATCGGCCACTACCACGCCTTCGCCATTGAGTTTGCCCAGGGCGACGATGCCCTGCCCTTCGCGGAACAGGTCGGGCAGGATGCCCCGGTAGGTGATCGGCACCGACTTGTTGAAGTCGGTTACCACGAAGCGCACGTCCAGCGAGTCGGACGAGCGTTGCACCGAGCCTTTCTCGACCATGCCGCCGGCACGGATGCGGGTATCCAGCGGCGCTTCGCCGTTGGCAATCTGGGTCGGGGTGTAGAACAGGTTGATGTTCTGCTGCAATGCGCTCAAGGCAAAGCCGACGGCAACCCCGACGCCGACCAGCAGGCCGACGATGAGCAACAGGCGTTTCTTGCGCTGCGGATTCACTGGTTGTTCTCCCGGCGCAAACGGCGCGCCTCTTCTTGCAGGTAGCGACGGCGGGCCAGCAGCGGTGCGGCGACATTCAGCGCCAGCACGGCCAGGCAGATGCCATAGGCCGACCACACGTACAGGCCATGGTGGCCCATGGCGAGAAAGTCACCGAAGGTGGCAAAGCTCATTGTGCGGCCCTCCGCCCCAGGCTGTTCAACACTTCGTCCCTGACCCAACTGGCGCGTGCTTCGCGCTTGAGCACTTCAAGGCGCATGCGCAACAGCAGCACGGCACCGAAGAAGCAATAGAAGCCCAGGGCCGTGCACAGCAGCGGCAGCCACATTTCGGCGGGCATCGCCGGTTTTTCGGTGAGGGTGAAGGTGGCGCCCTGGTGCAGGGTGTTCCACCACTCCACCGAGTACTTGATGATCGGGATGTTCACCACACCGACAATCGCCAGCACTGCACAGGCCTTGGCCGCACTGTCACGATTACTGATCGCCTGGCCCAGCGCAATAATGCCGAAGTACAGGAACAGCAGGATGAGCATGGACGTAAGGCGGGCATCCCACACCCACCAGCTGCCCCAGGTCGGCTTGCCCCAGATGGCACCGGTAACCAGCGCCACGGCGGTCATCCAGGCGCCGACTGGCGCGGCACATTGCAGGGCGACGTCGGCCAGTTTCATCTTCCACACCAGCCCCACCACACCGGCCACCGCCAGCATCACATAACAGGACTGCGCCAGCATCGCCGCCGGCACGTGGATATAGATGATGCGGAAGCTGTTGCCTTGCTGGTAGTCCTGCGGGGCGAAGGCCAGGCCCCAGGTGATGCCCACCAGCAACAGGAGCACGGCGGCGCCGGCCAGCCACGGCAGCATGCGGCCGCTGATGGCATAGAACCATTTCGGGGAGCCCAGCTTGTGGAACCACGTCCAGCTTATTTTCATCAGGGTACATCCAGGGTATTTGCCGGGCTTGAAAGCCCGGGACTCGTTATTCGCCGACGCTGATCTTCAGGCCGGCCGCTATCGCAAAGGGTGCCAGGGTCACAGCCAGGGCCGTGAGGCTGGCGAGCCAGAGCAGGTGGCCGGTTGCCGGCATATTTTGCAACGCCGCTTGCAACGCACCACTGCCCAGGATCAATACAGGGATATACAACGGCAGAATCAGCAACGCCAGTAACAAACCACCACGCTTCAGGCCGACTGTCAGCGCTGCGCCCACCGCACCCAGCAGGCTCAACACCGGCGTGCCCAGCAACAGCGAGCCGAGCAGCACCGGCAGGCAATGGCTGGGCAGCCCCAGCATCAGCGCCAGCAGCGGCGCCAACAATACCAGCGCCAGCCCGGAAAAGATCCAGTGCGCCAGCACCTTGGCCAGCACCAGCAGTGCCAGCGGGTGCGGCGACAGCACCCACTGCTCCAGCGAGCCGTCCTCGAAATCGCTGCGGAACAGGCCGTCCAGCGACAGCAGCACCGCGAGCAATGCGGCGACCCAGACCAGGCCTGGCGACAAGGTTTGCAACAATTGGCTTTCCGGGCCGACGGCGAGCGGGAACATGGCCACGACGATGGCGAAGAACACCAGCGGGTTGGCAAGCTCCGCCGGGCGGCGGAACAACAGGCGCGCTTCGCGGCGCAACAACAGGATGAATACGCTCATGCCGCCCATTGCCCCAGGTTCAGTTCACGGTAACCGGAGGGCTTGCGGTCCAGCGTATGGTGGGTGGTCAGCACCACCGTGCCGCCTTGCTCGCAGTGGGCCGCCAGGTGCGCTTCGAGTTGCGCCACGCCCTGCTTGTCGAGGGCGGTGAACGGTTCGTCGAGAATCCACAGCGGCGGGCCGGCCAGGTGCAGGCGGGCCAGGGCCACGCGGCGCTGCTGGCCGGCCGACAGGGTGTGACAGGGGACGTCTTCGAAACCGCGCAGGCCTACCGCCGCCAGTGCCGCCCAGATTGCCTCGCGGCTGGCCGGCTGGTGCAGGGCGCACAGCCAGGTGAGGTTTTCCTCGGCAGTGAGCAGGTCCTTGATGCCGGCGGCATGGCCGATCCACAGCAGGATGCTGGCCAGGGCATGGCGCTGCTCGGCCAGCGGCTTGCCACCCAGCAGGATCTGCCCGGCGGTGGGCTGCATCAAGCCGGCCAGCAGGCGGAGCAGGCTGGTCTTGCCACTGCCGTTGGGGCCGCTGATCTGCAGCATGTCGCCAGCACCCAGCTCGAAATCGAGCTGCTCGAACAGCAGGCGCCAGTCGCGCTCGCAGGCCAGGCCTGCGGCTTGGAGGTGAAGGGTCACGGTTTCGCCTTATCTTTTGTAGGGCTTTGGATCGGTGTTGCCTGGTTCGCGGGTAAACCCGCTCCTACAGGTACAGCGCAGCCCTGGAAGGCTGCACAACCCGTTGTAGGAGCGGGTTCACCCGCGAACCAGGCAACACCAACCTGAAGCCTTGTGTCTCAAGTCGCCCCCTACGCTGCCGTTATACTGGCAACCACGGGCGCCCGGCATTATTACACGCGCCGCCGCGCTGCCAAGAGGCCGGGTTCGACAGGTTGTATACAATCATGACTGAAATCAATAGTCTCGGCGCACAAACCGCGATCAACAGCCAAGCCATGAAGGCGGGCATGACCGGCGAACTGCTGCGCCTGATCCAGGCCCAGCCCGGTTTGCTGGCGCCTGGCGAGACCGCGCAAGCCGAAGTCGTGTCGTTGCGCCAGGCCGGTCAGGACTTTCAGCTGGTGCTGCGGCTGATTCAGGCCAACGGCGTACAGACCCAACTGCAGGCCAGCGCCAGCCAGCCACTGCCCCCGGGCAGCCAGGTCACCGTCAGCCAGACCGAAAGCAATCGCCTGGCAATCATGCTGCAGCAGGCCAACGCCAGCCAGGTCGCCATCCTCACCCGCCTGGACATCAGCAAAGTCCCAGTCGGCACCTTACTGCAAGGCAAGGTCGTGACCAACCAGGCCTTGGCCCAGGCGCCCGGGCAAGCACCGGTCTACCGGGCGCTGGTCAGCCTGCTCAACAGCGCCCAGGCCGGCGCCACCCTGAGCATCGACAGCCCTCGCCCGCTGGCCATCGGCAGCCTGCTCAGCGCACTGGTGCAGGGCGACCAGTCGCTGCGCTTTGTGCCGCTCAGCGGCAGGCAGGACCAGTTGAACATCGCCCAGCAGTTGCTGACCCAGCAAAACCGCCAGGCCTCGCTGCCCGGCCTGCTCAATGCCCTGCAACAGCTCACCCGCGCCCCGGACGCCGCGGGCGACCTGCGCGCCAGCGCCGAACGCCTGCTGGCCAGCCTGCCCGACGCCCGCCAGCTGGGCGACGCCAAGGGTGTGGCCCAGGCCCTGAACAACAGCGGCGCCTTCCTTGAAGCAAAACTGCTGGGCGGTTTCCCTGCCAGTGTCGCCACCGACCTCAAGGCGCACCTGCTGCGGCTGGTAGCCCAGGCCCAAAGCCTGCCGGCAGGCACCCCTAACCTGGCACCTGCCAGCTTGGCCGTGACCATGCCGGCACTGGCACGCAGCGCCCTGGGCATGCTCGAACGGGTCAGCCCCAAGCCTCAACCCGGAGCGTTCCCGCTGCCCTCCCGCCTGCTCAAGGCCCTGGAAGACGAAGGGGACCTGCAGCAGCTGCTACGCTTGGCTGCGGCGGCCGTTTCGCGCCTGCAGAGCCACGCCATGAGCAGCCTGCAACAGTCCGGCACGCTGGAAAACGGCAACCTGCAGACCACCTGGCAGACTGAAGTGCCGATTCGTTATGGCCAGGAGTTCATCCCGCTACAGGTCAAACTGCAACGCGAAGAAACCCCGCAACAACAGGCCGACCGCCAGCATGAGGCTCAAGACCCGCTGCAAGCCCTGTGGCGCATCGAACTGGCTTTCGACCTGGCACCACTCGGCCCCATGCAGGTGCAGGCGCAACTGAGCCAAGGCCGTCTCAACGGGCAGCTGTGGGCAGAGCGCGAGCCAACCGCGCGGCTGATCGATACCCAGCTCGGCGCCCTGCGCGAGCGCCTGCTGGCCCGAGGCCTAGACGTCGGCGACCTGGCGTGCCACCCCGGCACCCCGCCACAAGGCCCGCGCACGCGGGTGGAACAACGCTGGGTGGATGAAAACGCATGACACAGCAGCACGCCCGCCAGGCCATTGCCCTGAGCTACGACGGCCAGCAAGCCCCCACCCTCAGCGCCAAGGGTGACGATGCGCTGGCCGAGGCCATCCTGGCCCTGGCACGCGAGCACGAGGTGCCGATCTACGAAAACGCGGAGTTGGTGCGCCTGCTGGCGCGCCTGGAACTGGGCGAGCAGATCCCCGAAGCGCTGTACCTGACCATTGCCGAAATCATTGCCTTCGCCTGGCAACTACGGGGCAAGGTGCCCGCCGGTTTCAGCGACGAGCCCGAGGCGCCGCGCGACATCACCCCAGTAACCGCGCTGCTGCCACCTGGGGGCCATCGGTAGCTATCTACCACCCCGGTCGGCACCCGCCGTTCAGCCTTGTCATTCCCGTCAATGAGCAAGGTGAATACCATGTCCTCAAGCCGTATCAATGCTGCCGGCGTGCAATACGTCCGCGATCATCTCAGCCATGTGCCCCGCCCGGACCGCGAAGCCAGCCGGGCAATCCGGCAGTGGCTCAAGCAGCAAGGCCATGACCTCGACCCCGAGCAGATCGACGTCGTGGCGCTGCATTACTGCCCAGATGGCCACACTGGCTACCTCGCAGCTGTTACACAATGCATGAGCTTGCCCCAGGCGCTGCTGAGCAACTGGCAAGGAGAATCCAACAATGACCTGTTCGGTACCCTGTTTCGCACGCCATGGGCGGGCCATTTGCCCAATGGCCCGCTGCGGCTTGTAGAAACCTTGCCGGCGCCTGGCTTCAACCATTACGGAGCCTCGCATGAGGTGTTCAACGGTTTGTTCCGCCGCACCACGCCGCAACGCTATGACACCTCTACCCACCTGCCGGTAGCCGCCGAAGCCTTTCAGCACTTTATCGAAGCCCTGGACTTCCATACGCCATTCAAGGCCCAGCTGGACCGCTACTGGGGCGAGCATTTGCACAACCACCGCCTGGCCTGCAAACTCAATTTCATCGCCGCCTGTAACCAGCAGGTCGCTGAAGGCAGCCTCAGCGAAGCAGCCAGAAAGCTCATATGGCAAGCCGCCGGGCTGATGCCAGGTGGCATCACCCTGCGCTTGAGCATGCTGAACATCTATGGCTACGTCGCCACCGACCTGCTGTACCTGAACGACCCTGCCAGTGACCTGAGCGTGCTGTACGTACCCGGCAACAGCTCGCCGTTGCTGGAGTTCAGCAGCCACACGCAGTTGCAGGACTGGGTTGGCCAGCAGTGCAAAGACCCGCTCAAGCGCCAGGCCCTGAAGCAGCATTTCCGGCTGGCCGACCGCCCGCAGGGCCTCGACTTCAGCGGCCTGGATACCGCCCTCGAAGGGCTGGCCGAGTACCCCAGACGCCATCAGCTACCACCTGAGCATGGCTATTTCAACGACGACGGCACTTGGCCACCGCGCACCTACGTGAACTACCGGCCCGACACCTACAGCCCGAGGATTGACGGCGACCTGTTCCAGGCCCTGGCCGAGCGCCAGCGCCAGTGCAGTTACGATGACGCCGATTTCCTCATTACCCGCGACAGCCAGGTCAGCAAAGCGCGCTGGCTCGGTTACCTGACTACCACGCTCAACCTGCTGGCCCCGCTGTGCCTGGTAGTCCCAGGCCTGGCCCCGCTATTGGCCGTGGGCGGTATCGTGCAGCTTGGCCTGGGGCTGGACCAAGCGATCAACGGCGCCACGCTACAAGAGCAGCAAGACGGCGTTGGCACTATCACCTGGGGCCTGTTCAATGCCGCGCCGCTAGCAATCGTTGGCGCTACCAGGGCCAAGGCACTGTTCGAGTTCAAAACCGATGGTTTCGTCCCGCCAATACGACTGAACGAGCAGATCGGCTACCCATTGAGCCCAGTCTCGCCGCCCCGCGTCCCCGAGCCTGAAGGTGCGCAGTACTTCCACATGCCTGAGGCCATTGCACCACTGCCGGACGGCGACCAGGCCATCGCCGATTCGGTTATCCGCATGCCGCTCTACAGCCGCGATATCGACAACCTCGATGCCAGCATCGACACCTATAACGAACGCGTGGTCTACGACTTGGAACGCGATGTCTTCATTCGTGAACAGGACCTCAACGAAATCGACCCGGTCGGCTACGTCGCCAGGGCTGGAACCAGGGACCTGCAGCCTGTTCGCAGCACCCGCGTAGTCACCAACGCCATGCGCACCCGCAGCCTGCGCGCACTGGGCGTCGACCTTGCGCTGCCAGTGGAAATCCCGGCATTGGCCGTAGAAAGCCAACCGATCCCCAAGCAGGTCGCATGCCTCTGGGTGGGTGACAAAGTCATCAGCTCTGAACTGCTGGCCAACCTGGGCAGCAACGCCGAGCGCCTCAACGACAGCCAATACAGCCTGCGCCTGTACCTGTCCAGCGCCGCCCCCGAGGCCTACGCCGAGAACCTGCGCCTGCTGGCTGAACAAGCGCCCGGGCTACAGGTGCTGCCATTGGAAGAGCAAGCTTTCTTCAGGGCTTTTCGCCAGAGCAAATACTACCCCCAGTACGACGCCGCACTGGACGGCAATGGCGGTATCGCCAGCAACTACGCCTCGGCCTCGGATGTGCTGCGCTACCCGATGCTGCACCATGAAGGGGGCTTGTACATGGATGTGGACGACACCCTGCTGGCCACTGGCGAAACCATCGACCAGGTCGAATTGCGCACCACGCCCAACGGCCTGCTGCTGGCACCGCCCATGTCCAACGAAAAGTTGGGCATGAACTGCCTGTACAACACCAGCCTGATTGGCAGCCACCCCGGTAACCCCACCCTGGTAGCCATTTCCGAAGAGATGCATGCGCGGTACCAGACCAACCAGGATTTCTATGACAGCAAGCCAAGCCTGGCCGATGACCCGGCAAACTTTTACCGCTATGCCAACCGACTCAGCCGCATGACCGGCCCAGCCATGTTCAGCGATGTAGTCGACCGCCACCTGCCGGCGCTGCGTACCTTGCGCCAGCTTATCAACCTGTACGGCATGCCGCGGATCAACGCCTACAAGTTCGTCGACCTGCCGCGCAGCCAGGAAGCGATCCGCACACTGTTGCCACTGAACCGCTTTGCCAAGGTTGGCGGCAATCATTCCTGGAGCAGGACTTAAGCTGTGCCAGCCTTGCGCGGTCCCTGTAGGAGCGGCCTTGTGTCGCGATAGGGCCGCAGAGCGGCCCCGGCAATATAGGCGGCGAAGCTGAAATCTGGGGCCGCTCTGCGGCCCTATCGCGACACAAGGCCGCTCCTACAGGGATGGCGCAAGACGAACAGTCGCGCAAGGTGGTAACCATGTAGAACAGCCTGAACCCTCAGCCTGGATACCGTAGTGCCTCACTTATCCGCACAGGCAGACCCCCATGGCAGGCACCCTGGTAAACCACGCGGGCGAGCAGTTTGTCCGCACCCACCTGCAGCACATTCCCCGCCCTGACCGCCTGGCTTGCCAGGCTATCCGTGAATGGGCCAGACAACAGGGCCATGACCTAGACCCCGATAAGACCGACGTCGTCACCCTGCACTACCGTGGCGACAAGGCCGTCATCACGCAGCACCTTTCGCTCACCCAGGCGGTACTCGCGAACTGGCAAGGTGAAACCGACAAGAACTTGATCGGCCAGCTGTTCCCCGGCCACTGGGCAGGCACTTTGCCAAATAGACCGTTGACTATCGTCGAACGCCTGCCAGAACCCGGTGTGCTTGACAGCGGTGGCCACTACGCGGTTTTCAACGGCCTGTTCTGCAGGACTACTCCGGCCCGCTACGACAGCACCACGCACCTGGCGGTCGATGTCGAGGCCATGCAGCAGTTCATCCGGAACCTGGACTTCCACAAGCGCTTCACCAACATGCTGGACGGTTACTGGAACAAGGCCAGGGAAACTCATCGACAGTCCCTGCAAATCAGCTTCATCGCTGCCTGCAACAAACAGGTCCAGGAAGGCTCGTTGAGTGATGCAGGCCGCCAACTGATCTGGCAGGCTGCGGGCATCATGCAAAGCGTTCCCGGCTTGGAGGTCAGGGCCTTGAACGTTTATGGCTACACCGCCACTGACTTGATTTACATCGCTGCCCCGGCACAGCAGCCAGTACTGCTGTACGTGCCTGGCAACTCATCGCCCTTCCATGAATTCGACGACATGGATGGCCTGAAGACCTGGTTCGCTGACCAATGCGGTGATGATGAAAAACGTCAAAGCCTGCGCCAGTATTTCAAACTGGCCGACACCCCTGACGGCCTGGACTTCAGCGGCCTGGACACAGCCCTGGACGGCCTTGGCGCCTATCCGGGCATGCACCATCGATCGCCCAACCGGCCAGGGTTTACCGTTGATGGCCACTGGCCTCCGAGCGAGTACGTCAACTACAAGGCCGACAAGTACAGCCCGCAGCTGGAGGGCGACCTGTTCGCCGCCCTGACACAGCGCCAACACGAACGCAGCTATGCCGATGCCGACTTCATCATTACTAGCGATGCGCAAGTGACCAAGGCGCGCTGGCGCGGCTACCTGGTGACCACGCTCAACCTGCTGGCGCCGCTGGCCCTGGTAGTGCCCGAGCTCATACCGTTACTGGCGGTCGGCGGTATCGCGCAGGTTGGCCTGGGGCTTGATCAGGCGATCAACGGTAAAAGCCTTGCAGACAAGGACGCAGGCGTTGGCGACATCGCCTTCGGCCTGCTCAATGCCGCCCCGTTCGCCATGCTCCCGGCAGCCCGCCCGCGAATGCTGTTCCCAGGCAAAAGCTCGCGCTTCATCGTGCCCACGCGCTTGAACGATCAGTGGGGTTACCCCATGAGCCCCAATAGCCCTCCGCGGTTGCCTGAAGAGGCAGTGGCAGACTTCTTCGTGCCGGCCGAACCACCGGTGGCCGCTGCACGAATAGCCAGAGGCCCGTTGAATCATGCAACGGGGACCACCGCGCTGCTGGCACTCAAGGACGGCAACGAAGTCGAAGTTCTGTACGACATTCAACACGATGCCTTCATCCTCAAAGAGGATGCCAACGAAGTGCTGCCCAACTATTACCAGGTAACTGCGGGTACTCGCGATCTGTACGAGGTCAACCCGGTCACGCGGGGCGCCAGCGATGCGATGCGCATGTACACCTTGCGTAATCTGGATGTCGAGCTGCAACTGCCACTCAGCGTGCCACTGGTCGACAGCGCGCACGTAACGCCGCTGCCGAAGCGAATCCTCAGCATCTGGGTCGGCAACAAAAGCATTCCCGATGAGCTGGTAGAGAACATCGCCAGCAATGCCAAACGCCTTGAGGGCACGGGCTTCACCTATGACTTCTATCTGTCCAAGGCCAACCCCAAAGCGTTCATGAAGAACCGGGCCAAGCTGACCGCGGCGTCGAACCTTCAGGTCAAGACCCTGGAAGAACAGCCCTTCTACACCGCTTTCGAGCAGTCTGACTTCTACCATCAGTACCGCCAGGCCCTGGACAGCGACGGGGCAAACTTCGCGTCAGCCTCCGACATCCTGCGCTACCCGTTGCTCGATGCGCAGGGCGGCATTTACATGGACGTCGATGACACCTTGCGCAGCTTTGAAGACAACCCCGACAGCTTCGCGATGATCAGCTCGGTGGCCTTGAAAACCACGCCCGATGGCCTGGTCCTCGGCAGCCCGGTGAACAACGAGCTGGTGGGCATGCATTGTGACTACAACAGCAACATCATCGGCAGCCACGCCAACAACCCTACCCTGCGCGCGATTTCCGCCGAGATGAACGCACGCTTGTGCAGCAACCCGTCGTTCTACGACACCAGGCCGCTGGCCGGCACCCACGGTTACGAAGCCTACGCTCAGGAACTGAGCCGTATGACCGGCCCTGGCCTGCTCAATGATATGGTTGCCCGGCACCTGCCCAGGCTGCAGTTCCTGCGGCAACTGAGCAAGCTGGAGTCGATACCGGAGACCGGTTATCGCTCCCTTATGGCAGATCTGGCCTTACCTGTTGCCCAGGCGCGCAACATCGACCAGGCGTTGGGCAGCGTAGCGACTATCGGCAACTACCACTCATGGGGCAGGCCCTGAAACAAACCGGGCGACTTGCGTCGCCCGTTTCCTCAGCCGCTGCGGTGCAGCTTGCTCATCAGCTCGGCTTCAGCCTGGGTCAGGCCGCAGCTTTCGGTCAGCTCGGCGACACTGGCCCCCATGCCCACCAGTTTGGCGGCCTGGCTGAAGGTGACATTGCTGGGGTCGCGCTGCTCCAGCTGCTGGATCTTGTCTGTCAGCGGTGCCACCGTCACGCTCAGCTCGTGCAGCGCCTCGCCCATGCGCACGGTACCGTTCTGGTAGTCGTCCAGGCGCTTGGCCAGGTCCTTGATGCGCTGGTCGCGCAGCGCATCGCCTTCGGCCTGTTGTGCGGCCAGCTCGCGCTGGCGCTTGCTGTAGTTGAGGAAGAACCACAGGCTCAGCGCCCAGACCAGCGCCAGGAAGATGACAGCAACCTGTAGGATCAACTCAGATGTTCTCCAGCTCGGACCACTCTTCCTCGGTCATCATCTTGTCCAGTTCGACCAGAATCAGCAGCTCGCCGTTCTTGTTGCACACGCCCTGGATGAACTTGGCCGACTCTTCGTTGCCCACGTTCGGCGCGGTCTCGATTTCCGACTGACGCAGGTACACCACCTCGGCCACGCTGTCGACCAGAATGCCGACCACTTGCTTGTCAGCCTCGATGATGACGATACGGGTGTTGTCGGTGACTTCGGTCGGCATCAGGCCAAAGCGCTGGCGGGTGTCGATCACGGTCACCACGTTGCCGCGCAGGTTGATGATGCCCAGCACGTAGCTTGGCGCACCCGGCACCGGGGCAATCTCGGTGTAGCGCAGCACTTCCTGCACCTGCATCACATTGATGCCGTAGGACTCGTTGTCCAGCCGGAAGGTGACCCACTGCAGGATCGGATCTTCGGTACCTTGTGCAGACGACTTTTTCATTCCCCTAGCCCTCTAAATCCGCTGTCTGGCGGTTGTGTTCGGTGTCATTTGTGTTTGGCATGCAGCTGCTTGACCGCGCCGCTGGCGATCAGCTCGGCCAGTGCGGCGACGTCGAGCAATGCACACATGTGTTCTATTACCGTGCCGGCCAGCCACGGGCGCTGGCCCCGCTGGCTGCGCCACTTGATCTCGGACGGGTCCAGGCGCAACGAGCGGCTGACCTGGTGCACCGCTAGCCCCCATTCGTAGCCCTGCACGGAAATCACGTATTGCAGGCCCTGGCGGAAATCATCGCGGTAGCGGTCTGGCATCACCCAACGCGCGGTGTCCAGCACCTTCAGGTTGCCGGCCTGGCAGGTCAGGATGCCGAGAAACCAGTCGGGCTGGCCGAACAGCGGCGTCAGTTCCTGGCCGGCCAGGTTGTAGATCGAGCCCAGGCACACCAGCGGCACGGCCAGGGTCAGCCCGGCCACATCGAACAGCAGGCATTCGAACGGTTCAGCCGCCCACACCGGGCGACCGTCGACGCTGGCAGGCGGCACCGGAAAATCGGGCGCCGGCAGGTGCACATCAACCAGCGGCACGGCCGGTTCCACCACCGGTTCTTCGACCAGCACCGGTATGGCCGCCTCGGCCACCACCGTTTGCTCGACCACTGTCACTACCGGGGCTTCCAGCGGTACCCGGCTGGGCAACACCACCGGCCGGGGCTCGGCGAAGGGCCGCGGGGCAAGGCTTGCCAGGGCTTCGGCAGGTTCAGGCCGGGCCGGTTGGCGGGCATCGCGGGCCTGCTCTTCGCGCACGGCCTCGGCGAACTCGTCCGTCGCGGCCGGCAGCTCGTCCAGCACTTCGGCTTCGGTGGCCTCTTGCAGCAGGCCATCCAGGTACGACTGCAGGGCCATCTGTGGCCGAGTGCCGGTTTGTTGGATTCGGGTCATCAGGCCACCTGCGCTGCAGTTTTGTAGGTCAGCAGGTGCTTGAGCAGCGCCCGGTAGGCAACCAGCCCGCGGCTCTTGCTGTCGAACTGCGAAGGCGTGACACCCTTGCGGCTGGCATCGCGCAGGCGCGTGTCCACCGGGATGTAACCTTGCCATACCTGTTGGCCGTAGCTGTCACGCAGCTGCTTGAGGGTGCCCAGCGAGGCCTGGGTGCGGCGGTCGAACAGGGTCGGCACGATCTGGTACGGCAGCGCCTGCTTGCGCGAGCGGTTGACCATGGCCAGGGTACCCACCATGCGCTCCAGGCCCTTGACCGCGAGAAACTCGGTTTGCACCGGAATGACCAGCTGCTGGCTGGCGGCCAGGGCATTGACCATCAGCACACCCAGCAAGGGCGGGCTGTCGATCAGGGCAAAGTCGAAATCCTGCCACAGCTGCGCCAGACTCTTGGCGATCACCAGGCCCAGGCCATTCTGCCCCGGCGACTGGCGCTCCAGCACGGCCAGCGCGGTGCTCGACGGCAACAGCGAAATGCGCTCGTCACTGGTAGGTAGCAACAGTTGCCCGGGTAAGCCCTCCGGCACCGTGCCCTTGTGCAGGAACAGGTCGTAGCAACTGTGCTCCAGGGCATCCGGGTTGTGCCCGAAATAGCTGGTCATCGACCCGTGCGGGTCGAGGTCGACAACGACCACGCGCTTGCCGGCCTCGGCCAGCAGGCCGGCCAGGGCGATGGTCGTGGTGGTCTTGCCGACGCCACCTTTTTGATTGGCTACTGCCCAGACTCTCATCAAGCAAACTCTATCTATTGATTTGGCAGGGACTGTCTTGCTCAAATTTCGAAAGCGCACGCGCTCAATGTAGGAGCGGGTTTACCCGCGAACACCGGCGCAGCCGGTGCCATACACCGCGTCGTCTGATTCGCGGGTAAACCCGCTCCTACACAGATCGGCGGTAATCCTACCTACCCTGCAACGGTGACAGAGAATTGACGAGTTACTGCCCCGCCACCGTTGCTGCCGTTGCCGGTGCACTTTGTGTGCCAGCCCGGCGTAATGCAGCATCCGGTGTGGCGTTGGCACTGCCCGAGCCGGTCAGGCTACGGCGCACTTCGAGGTTACGGGAAATCACCAGCACCACCCGGCGGTTACGCGCACGGCCGTCGGCGGTGTCGTTGCTGGCCACCGGCTGGTACTCGCCGTAGCCGACCGAGGCCATGCGCGCCGGGTTCACCCCTTCCATGGCCAGCAGGCGCACGATGCTCGCCGCCCGCGCCGACGACAGCTCCCAGTTGGTCGGGTACTGCGCGGTGCGGATCGGCAGGTTGTCGGTGAAGCCCTCGACGTGCACCGGGTTGGCGAACGGCTTGAGAATGTTGGCGACCTTCTCGATGATGGCAAACGCCTTGTCACTGGGCATGGCATCACCGCTGCCGAACAGCAGCGACGAATTGAGCTCGATCTCGATCCACAGCTCGTTGCCGCGCACGGTCATCTGGTCGCTGTTGATCAGGTCGCCAAAGGCATCGCGCACGTCGTCACTGATGGTTTTCAACGGGTCGACATTGGTCGCCGCAAGGCCGGCCTCGGTCTGCTCGCTGTCATTGACCAGCGGCTCGGCCGGGCGCACGCTCAGCGGCTTCTCTTCGCCGATGGGGATCGGCTTGACCGCCCGCTCAGGGTCGTTGAACACCCCCAGCAATGCCTGGGAAATGACCTTGTACTTGCCCTCGTTGATCGAGGAAATCGAGTACATCACCACGAAAAAGGCGAACAGCAAGGTAATGAAGTCGGCGTAAGACACCAGCCAGCGTTCGTGGTTTTCGTGTTCCTCGGTATGACGACGGCGACGCATGGGTTACTCCATGAAGCCTTGCAGCTTCAGCTCGATCGAGCGCGGGTTCTCGCCTTCGGCGATCGACAACAAGCCTTCGAGCAGCATCTCGCGGTAGCGCGACTGGCGCATGACAATGGCCTTGAGCTTGCTGGCAACCGGCAGCAGGATCAGGTTGGCACTGGCCACGCCATAAATGGTGGCCACGAAGGCTACAGCAATGCCGTTACCCAGCTGCGACGGGTCGGCCAGGTTGCCCATCACGTGGATCAGGCCCATCACCGCGCCAATGATACCGATGGTCGGTGCGTAACCACCCATGCTCTCGAATACCTTGGCCGCCTGGATGTCACGGCCTTCCTGGGTCAGGAAATCGACTTCGAGGATGCTGCGGATGGCTTCCGGCTCGGCGCCGTCCACCAGTAACTGCAAGCCCTTGCGCGCATAGGGGTCGGGCTCGCTGTCGGCCACTCCTTCCAGGCCTAGCAGGCCCTCCTTGCGTGCAGTCAGGCTCCAGTTCACCACGCGGTCGATACCGCCCGCCAGGTCAACCCGCGGCGGGAACAGGATCCAGCGCAAAATCTGCAAGGCGCGCTTGAACGACGACAGCGGCGACTGCAGCAAAGCCGCCGCCAAGGTACCGCCCAGCACGATCAAGGCCGCAGGGCCATTGATCAGGGCACCGACATGGCCGCCCTCAAGAAAGTTGCCACCGACGATGGCAACAAAGGCGAGGATCAGGCCGATCAGGCTAAGGACGTCCATCAGACGCACGCCTCTACCAGGTGCTTGCCGATCTCGTCCAGGCTGTACACCGCGTCGGCCAGGTTGGCCTTGACGATGGCCATGGGCATGCCATAGATCACGCAGCTGGCTTCATCCTGAGCCCACACCGTGCTACCGCCCTGCTTGAGCAGGCGTGCGCCTTCGCGGCCATCGGCGCCCATGCCGGTGAGCACCACCGACAGCACCTTGTCGCCATACGACTTGGCCGCCGAACCGAAGGTGATGTCCACGCATGGCTTGTAGTTCAGGCGCTCGTCACCGGGCAGGATCTTCACCGTGCCACGGCCGTCGATCATCATCTGCTTGCCACCAGGCGCCAGCAGGGCCAGGCCCGGGCGCAGCATGTCGCCGTCTTCGGCTTCCTTGACGCTGATGCGGCACAGTTTATCGAGGCGTTCGGCAAAGGCTTTGGTGAACGCCGCCGGCATGTGCTGGATCAGCACGATCGGCGCCGGGAAGTTGGCTGGCAACTGGGTCAACACCCGCTGCAAGGCCACCGGCCCCCCGGTGGAGGTACCGATAGCCACCAGCTTGTATGGCTTGCGCTTGGGGGCTGGCGAATGCGCTGGCGCGGCGGCTGGGGCCAGCGCACGGGCAGGCACAGGGGCGCGTGCCGCTGTCGGGCTGCTGAAATTGCTGGCAGGCGCGTGGCTGCTGGCGGGCGCGGCTGCAGCCACCGGTGCATGGCTGGCATAGCTGCCAAAACGGCGGTTGCTGCGCGAAAGGGTATGCACCTTCTCGCACAGCATCTGCTTGACCTTGTCGGGGTTGCGCGAGATGTCCTCGAAGTTTTTCGGCAGGTAATCCACCGCGCCGGCATCCAGCGCATCGAGGGTGACCCGGGCACCTTCATGGGTCAGCGAGGAAAACATCAACACCGGCGTCGGGCAACGCTGCATGATGTGCCGCACCGCGGTAATGCCATCCATCATGGGCATTTCGTAGTCCATGGTGATGACATCGGGCTTGAGCGCCAGCGCCTGGTCAATTGCTTCCTTGCCGTTGGTCGCGGTACCTACTACCTGGATCGTTGGATCCGCCGAGAGGATTTCCGAGACGCGGCGGCGGAAGAAACCGGAATCATCCACCACCAGGACCTTGACTGCCATAAACACTCCATTAGGCGGCGCAACCCGCCAGGGTGCGCCACCGAAATCAAATACGCCGCGCGGCGTAACGCTTGAGCATGCTCGGGACGTCGAGAATCAACGCGATGCGACCGTCGCCGGTAATGGTGGCCCCGGACATGCCCGGGGTACCCTGCAGCATCTTGCCCAGCGGCTTGATTACCACTTCTTCCTGGCCCACCAGTTGATCGACGACAAAGCCGATGCGCTGGGTGCCGACCGACAGGATCACCACGTGGCCCTCGTGCTGCTCTTCGTGCACCTGGCCCTGCACCAGCCAGCGCTTGAGGTAGAACAGCGGCAGCGCCTTGTCGCGCACGATCACCACTTCCTGGCCGTCGACCACGTTGGTGCGCGACAGGTCGAGGTGGAAGATTTCGTTGACGTTGACCAGCGGGAAGGCAAACGCCTGGTTGCCCAGCATCACCATCAGGGTGGGCATGATCGCCAGGGTCAGCGGCACCTTGATGACGATCTTCGAGCCCTGGCCCTTGGCCGAGAAGATGTTGATCGAGCCGTTGAGCTGGGAGATCTTGGTTTTCACCACGTCCATGCCCACGCCACGCCCCGACACGTCGGAAATCTCGGTCTTGGTCGAGAAACCCGGGGCAAAGATCAGGTTGTAGCAGTCCGATTCGCTCAGGCGATCGGCGGCGTCCTTGTCCATCAGGCCCTTTTCCACCGCCTTGGCGCGCAGGATGTTCGGGTCCATGCCCTTGCCGTCGTCCGAAATCGACAGCAGGATGTGGTCGCCTTCCTGCTCCGCCGACAGCACTACGCGGCCGGTGCGTGCCTTGCCCGACGCTTCGCGCTCATCGGGCATCTCGATGCCGTGGTCGACGGCGTTGCGCACCAAGTGCACCAACGGGTCGGCCAAGGCCTCGACCAGGTTCTTGTCGAGGTCGGTCTCTTCACCGACCAGCTCCAGGTTGATCTCTTTCTTCAGCTGGCGGGCCAGGTCGCGGACCAGGCGCGGGAAGCGGCCGAAGACTTTCTTGATCGGCTGCATGCGGGTTTTCATCACCGCGGTCTGCAGGTCGGCAGTGACCACATCGAGGTTGGACACGGCCTTGGACATGGCCTCGTCACCGCTGTTCAGGCCCAGGCGTACCAGGCGGTTTCGCACCA
The DNA here is from genome assembly GCF_044749445.1 of Pseudomonas sp. NPDC089408. Lineage (NCBI taxonomy): Bacteria > Pseudomonadati > Pseudomonadota > Gammaproteobacteria > Pseudomonadales > Pseudomonadaceae > Pseudomonas > Pseudomonas sp. NPDC089408. The sequence goes on along the minus strand of NZ_JBIVHY010000002.1, from coordinate 380,742 downwards.
GCACCAGTTCGCCGACCATGTTCATGATCTCGTCCAGGCGCGCGGTATCGACGCGCACCGTAGTTTCTGCTTCGCTGACGGCATGCTTGTCGGCGGCCGGGGCCGGCGCGCGCGGTGCCGCTGCCGGTTTGCTGGCAGGCACGGGTGCCGGGGCGGCGGTTGGCTTGGCCACCGGCTGGCTGTCGGCCTTGGCTGCGGCCGGGGCTTGCACCTTGGCCGCAACCGGGGCTTCGACAGCCGCTGCATCGCCACCGAACTTGCCCTTGCCATGCAACTGGTCCAGCAGTGCTTCGAACTCGTGTTCGCTGATTTCGTCGCTGGCCGATGCGGCAGGCTCTGCCACGTCAGGCGCTGGCGCCTTGGCCGCAGGCAAGGCATCGGCCTGGAAGGTGCCCTTGCCATGCAGCTGGTCGAGCAGCGATTCGAATTCGGCGTCAGTGATTTCGTCACTGAGCGGTTCGGCACTTGCGGCAGCCACCGGCGCAGCAACCTCGGCGCTGAACTGGCCTTTGCCATGCAACTGGTCCAGCAGCGATTCGAACTCGGCATCGGTGATTTCATCACCTGCACCACTTACAACCTCACCCTGCATCTGCTCGTCGGCCGCAGCCTGAGCCTTGACCGCGTCGAGCGAATCGAGCAGCTGCTCGAACTCGCTGTCGGTGATGTCCTGGTGCTGCTCCTCGGCCACCACCGGCGCCTCGGCGACCGGCTCCGGGGCAGGCACTGGCGCTGTAGCAGCCTCGGCACCGCCCGGCTCGGCCAGGCGCGCCAGCGCCGCCAGCAGCTCGGGGGTGGCCGGGGTCACTTCGGCGCGCTCGCGCACCTGGCCAAACATGCTGTTGACCGTGTCCAGTGCTTCGAGCACCACGTCCATCAGTTCCGCGTCGACCCGGCGCTCACCTTTGCGCAGGACGTCGAACACGTTCTCGGCGATATGGCAGCACTCCACCAGCTCGTTCAGCTGAAGGAAGCCGGCGCCCCCTTTTACAGTGTGGAAACCGCGAAAGATCGCATTGAGCAGGTCGGCATCATCGGGTCGGCTTTCCAGCTCGACCAGTTGCTCGGACAGTTGCTCAAGAATTTCGCCGGCTTCTACCAGGAAATCCTGGAGGATTTCTTCATCGGCGCCGAAGCTCATCAAACGTGCTCCTTAAAAACCCAGGCTGGACAGCAAATCATCGACATCGTCCTGACCGGACACGACGTCTTCACGCTTATCGGCATGAATCTGCGGACCTTCACCCCGAGTCGGATGTTTTTCTGCATCTTTTTCTGCGCGCAATTGATCGTGGTCATGCTGGATGCCGGCAAAGCGGTCGACCTGGCTGGCCATCAACACCAGTTTGAGCAGGTTGCTTTCCACTTCGGTCACCAGGTTGGTGACGCGCTTGATCACCTGCCCGGTCAGGTCTTGATAGTCCTGGGCCAACAGAATGTCATTGAGGTGGCCCGCGACCTTGCGGTTACCGGTGGCGCTGTGCGTCAGAAAACTGTCGACCCGTTTGACAAGGTCACGGAATTCCGGCGCCGCCACTTCGCGGCGCATGAAGCGCTGCCAGTCGGTGCTCAGGGCCTTGGCCTCGCTGGCCAGGTCGTTGAGCACCGGAGTGCTTTCTTCGACCAGGTCCATGGTGCGGTTGGCCGCGCCTTCGGTGAGCTTGACCACATACGACAGGCGCTCGGTGGCGTCGGTAATCTGCGACACCTCCTCGGCCTGCGGCATGGTCGGGTCGATCTGGAAGCTGACAATCGCACTGTGCAGCTCGCGGGTCAGCTTGCCGACTTCCTGGTACAGGCCGCGGTCGCGAGTCTGGTTCAGCTCGTGAATCAGCTGCACCGCCTCGCCGAAACGGCCCCGCTCCAGGCTTTCGACCAACTCCTGGGCATGTTTCTTCAGGGTCGATTCGAACTCGCCCAAAGAGTTTTGTGATGAATCCATGGCGCGCCCCCTGACGTGACTCAGCCGTTGACGCGTTCGAAGATCTTCTCGATCTTTTCTTTGAGCACCTGGGCGGTGAACGGCTTGACCACGTAACCATTGACGCCGGCCTGGGCCGCTTCGATGATCTGGTCACGCTTGGCTTCGGCGGTCACCATCAGTACCGGCATGCTTTTCAGCTTGTCGCTGGCGCGCACTTTGCGCAGCAGGTCGATGCCGGACATGCCAGGCATGTTCCAGTCGGTCACCAGGAAGTCGTAATGGCCGTTCTCCAGCATCGGCAGCGCCGTGGTGCCGTCGTCGGCCTCGTCGGTGTTGGTGAAGCCCAGGTCACGCAACAGGTTCTTGATGATCCGCCGCATCGTCGAAAAGTCGTCAACGATGAGGATTTTCATGTTTTTGTCCAATCTAGACCTCCATGCAGTCTCAAACGCGCCCGGCCTACCGGGCACGCACTCATTCAATTCGGTACAACGTGGAAATGCACGTGGCAACACACGTGGAAAACGACTGCAACGACAGCAGGCTCAGCGTGCCCGCCATTCCCCCAGGCGGCTGCGCAAACGCGCGGCACACTGGCTGTGCAACTGGCTGACCCGCGACTCGCTGACCCCCAGCACCTCACCGATTTCCTTGAGGTTCAACTCTTCGTCGTAGTACAGCGCCAGCACCAGGCGTTCACGCTCCGGCAGGTTGGCAATGGCCTCGGTCAGGGCGATCTGGAAGCGCTCGTCCTCCAGCCCACGGGCAGGTTCGACCTGGCCGCTGGCGCCATCCTCATGCAGCCCTTCGTGCTCGCCGTCCTGCAGCAGGTCGTCGAAGCTGAACAGGCGGCTGCCCAAGGTATCGTTCAAGATCCCGTAGTAATCATCGAGACTCAATTGGAGTTCGGCAGCAACTTCATGATCTTTAGCGTCACGGCCTGTTCTGGCTTCAACTGCACGCATCGCGTCACTGACCATGCGGGTGTTGCGGTGCACCGAACGCGGTGCCCAGTCGCCTTTGCGTACTTCATCCAGCATCGCCCCGCGGATGCGGATGCCGGCGTAGGTTTCAAAACTGGCGCCCTTGCTGGCGTCATACTTGTTGGCCACTTCCAGCAGGCCGATCATGCCGGCCTGGATCAGGTCCTCGACCTGAACGTTGGCCGGCAAGCGCGCCAGCAAATGGTAGGCGATGCGCTTGACCAGCGGTGCGTAGCGTTCGATCAGTTCGTACTGGGCGTCTTTCGCCGCCCGGCTGTACATCTTGAAGCCACTGGCGCTCATAGCACGGGTCCCGCGCTGGTGGGTTGCACCAGGCGCTCGACAAAGAACTCCAGGTGGCCACGCGGGTTGGCCGGCAGCGGCCAGCTGTCGACCTTCTGGGCAATCGCTTTGAAGGCCAGCGCACACTTGGAGCGAGGGAAGGCTTCGTACACGGCGCGCTGCTTCTGCACTGCCTTGCGCACACACTCATCGTATGGCACGGCGCCCACGTACTGCAGGGCAACGTCAAGGAAGCGGTCAGTGACCTTGGTCAGCTTGGCAAACAGGTTGCGCCCTTCCTGCGGGCTCTGCGCCATGTTGGCCAGCACGCGGAAGCGGTTCATGCCGTAATCGCGGTTGAGCAACTTGATCAGCGCGTAGGCGTCGGTAATCGAGGTGGGTTCGTCGCACACCACCAGCAGCACTTCCTGGGCGGCGCGAACAAAGCTGACGACCGAGTCACCGATACCCGCAGCGGTATCGATCACCAGCACGTCGAGGTTGTCGCCAATTTCGCTGAACGCCTGGATCAGCCCGGCATGCTGGGCCGGCGCCAGGTGCACCATGCTCTGGGTGCCCGAAGCTGCCGGCACGATGCGTACACCGCCAGGGCCCTGCAGCATCACGTCACGCAGCTCACAGCGCCCTTCGATGACATCGGCGAGGGTACGTTTGGGGGTAAGGCCCAACAACACGTCAACATTGGCCAGGCCCAGGTCGGCGTCCAGCAGCATGACCCTGCGGCCAAGCTCGGCCAGCGCCAGGGACAGGTTCACTGAAACGTTAGTCTTACCGACGCCACCTTTGCCACCGGTCACGGCGATCACCTGTACGGGATGCATGCTACCCATGTCTGAAATTCACCTTGTCTCGCTGGGGCTCGGGCCACACGTAGGGCAATTCTGCGTACCCTTTGGTATAGCTACTTTGCACACGCTTCATGCTCAACCCGCTCGCCGTGGGTTGTGATAGAGATCAGCGAACATGTCGGCCATGGCCTCTTCGCTGGGCTCGTCCTGTTGTTGCACATTAACCGCCCGGGTGACCAGCTGGTGGCCCCGTGGCAGGTGCAGGTCGTCAGGAATGCGCGGGCCGTCGGTCAGGTAGGCCACGGGCAGTTCATGACTGATGGCAAGGCTCAGCACGTCGCCAAGGCTTGCCGTTTCATCGAGTTTGGTCAGGATGCAGCCGGCCAGGCCACAGCGCTTGTAGCTGTGGTAGGCGGCGGTCAGCACCTGCTTCTGGCTGGTGGTGGCCAGCACCAGGTAATTCTTCGCGGCTATGCCACGCCCGGCCAGGGTTTCCAGCTGCATGCGCAGGGCCGGGTCGCTGGCCTGCAGGCCGGCGGTATCGATCAGCACCACGCGCTTGCGCAGCAGCGGTTCCAGTGCCGCGGCCAGCGACTGGCCCGGGTCGACATAGGTGACCGGCACATTGAGGATGCGGCCGAGGGTCTTGAGCTGCTCCTGGGCACCGATGCGGAAGCTGTCCATGCTCACCAGCGCCAGGTTCTGTGCGCCGTACTTGAGCACGTAGCGCGCGGCCAGCTTGGCCAGGGTGGTGGTCTTGCCCATGCCGGCCGGGCCGACCATGGCAATCACGCCGCCCTCTTCGATCGGCTCGACCTCAGGGATTTCAATCATGCGCGCCAGGTGCGCCAGCAGCATGCGCCAGGCCTGGCGTGGCTCTTCGATCTCGGCGGTCAGGTCGAGCAGTTCGCGGGCAATCGGCCCGGACAGGCCGATGCGCTGCAGGCGCCGCCAGAGGTTGGCCTGTTGCGGCTTGCTGCCTTGCAGCTGGGTCCAGGCCAGCGAGCCGAGCTGCACTTCGAGCAGTTCGCGCAGGCCCGACAGCTCGGAGCGCATGGCATCGAACAGGCGCGGGTCGACTGGCGCGGCAGCCGGGGCAACGGGCGTATCAGGGGCATCCACGTGCGGCTCGACCAACGGCTCGGCGGCGGTCAGCGACTGCCCGGCAAACAATTGGCGGTTGTTGTCGCTGCTGTCCTGGCGGTGATCCAGCTCGGCCTGGGCAGTGGCAATGCGCGTGTGGGTCTTGCGCAGCTCTTCTTCCAGCTCGGCGTTGGGCACACGCGGGGCCAGGGCGGACAGCTTGTAGTCCAGCGCGGCCGTCAGTTCGACACCGCCGGCAATGCGGCGGTTGCCAATGATCGCGGCATCGGCGCCCAGCTCATCACGGACCAGTTTCATGGCCTGACGCATATCGGCGGCGAAAAATCGCTTAACTTGCATTATCCACTACCTCAGCCGTTAGGGCCCACGGTGGCAACGATGGTGACTTGCTTGTTGTCCGGTATTTCCTGATACGCCAGAACATGCAAATTCGGTACAGCCAGGCGACCGAAACGCGACAGCATGGCGCGGATCGGGCCGGCGACCAGCAGGATGGCCGGTTGGCCCTGCATTTCCTGGCGCTGGGCCGCTTCGATCAGCGAACGTTGCAGCTTCTCGGCCATGCTAGGCTCCAGAAGAACACCGTCTTCCTGACCCTGCCCGGCCCTTTGCAGACTATTGAGCAAAATCTGTTCCAACCTTGGCTCCAGGGTAATCACTGGTAGCTCGGACTCAACGCCGACAATGCTTTGCACGATGGCGCGACACAATCCGACGCGCACCACCGCCACCAGCGCGGCGGTATCTTGACTCTTGCCGGCGTTATTCGCGATGGCCTCGGCAATACTGCGAATATCGCGTACTGGCACCTGTTCCGACAACAGGGCTTGCAACACCTTGAGCAGCCCCGACAAGGAAATGACGCCCGGCACCAGCTCTTCTGCAAGTTTAGGCGAGGCCTTGCCCAGTACCTGCAACAGTTGCTGGACCTCTTCATGGCCGATCAGCTCATGGCAGTGCTTCTGCAGGATCTGGTTGAGGTGGGTGGCCACCACGGTACTGGCATCGACCACGGTGTAGCCCAACGACTGCGCCTGCGAACGCTGGCCAACGTCGATCCACACCGCCTCCAGGCCAAACGCCGGGTCGCGCGCGGCAATGCCGTTGAGGGTGCCGAACACCTGGCCCGGGTTGATCGCCAGCTCGCGGTCTGGGTAGATCTCCGCTTCGGCCAGGATTACCCCCATCAGGGTCAGGCGATAAGCGCTGGGCTGCAGGTCGAGGTTGTCGCGGATGTGCACGGTTGGCATAAGGAAGCCCAGGTCCTGCGACAGCTTTTTGCGCACGCCCTTGATCCGCGCCAGCAGCTGGCCGCCCTGGTTGCGGTCGACCAGCGGGATCAGCCGGTAGCCGACTTCCAGGCCGATCATGTCGATCGGCGTGACGTCGTCCCAGCCCAGTTCCTTGGTTTCCTGCGCACGCTGCGGTGAAGGCAGCAGGTCCTGCTGGCGCTGCGCCTCCTGCAATGCCTGGGCCTTGGCTTTCTGCTGTTTTTTCCACACCAGGTAAGCCCCGCCGCCGGCCAGCAGACCCAAGCCGATGAAGGCGACATGCGGCATGCCCGGGACCAGGCCCATGACAATCATCAACGCCGCCGACACGGCCAACGCCTTGGGCGAGTCGAACATCTGCCGGTTGATCAGCTTGCCCATGTCCTCGGAGCCCGAGGCGCGGGTAACCATGATCGCGGCGGCCGTGGACAGCAGCAGTGATGGCAATTGCGCCACCAAACCGTCACCAATGGTCAGCAGGGCGTACACTTTGCCGGCATCGCCGAAGCTCATGCCATGCTGCAGCATGCCGATCAGCATGCCGCCGATCAGGTTGATGAACAGGATCAGCAGGCCGGCGATGGCGTCACCGCGGACAAACTTGCTGGCACCGTCCATCGAGCCGTAGAACTCGGCCTCCTGGGCCACCTCGGCACGGCGGTGCTTGGCCTGGGCCTGGTCGATCAGGCCGGCGTTGAGGTCGGCGTCGATGGCCATCTGCTTGCCGGGCATGGCGTCGAGGGTGAAACGCGCGCTCACTTCCGAGATACGCCCGGCACCCTTGGTCACCACCACGAAGTTGATGATCATGAGGATGGCGAAGACCACGCCCCCGACCACGTAGTTGCCGCCGATCACCACCTCGCCGAAGGCCTGGATCACCTTGCCCGCCGCGCCGTGACCCTCCTGGCCGTGCAGCATGACCACCCGGGTAGAGGCCACGTTCAGCGCCAGGCGCAGCAACGTGGCCACCAGCAGGATGGTGGGGAACGCGGCGAAGTCCAGCGGGCGCAGTGCATAGACGCAGACCAGCAGCACCACGATCGACAGGGCGATGTTGAAGGTGAAGAACACGTCGAGCAGGAACGGCGGTATCGGCAACATCATCATTGCCAACATCACCAGCAGCAACAGCGGCACACCCAGGTTGCCCCGGCCGAGCCCGGCCAGGTTGTTACGGGCGTTGCTGATTAACTGAGTGCGATCCACCGCGAGTCCTCTTGATGCAAAACTTTGACGCCCAGAGGGCGCCTGGGCGTGGCTTTGCAAGAAGCCTTCCAACTTTGTGGTTTGGGTGAGATTGGGTGTGGCCGCGGATGTTCGCCTTGAGGTTTTTGTTGTCCGTGAGATCGAGCGCCGAGGTGTTCGCCTCTACACATTCTGCGCCTGTGAAATCGAGCGCCGAAGCGTTCGCCTCGACCCATTCAGCGTCTGTGAGATCGAGCGCCGCCCGCGCGGCGCTTCGCGGCTAAAGCCGCTCCTACATTTGTTTCGGGCCAGTCCATCCTGTGGCAGGCGCGCGCGACCGCCTTGTTTTTACGACGCGATATCGAGGCATGCGCCAAGGCGTTCGCGCGCAAATCCCACAGGCATAATTGGCCCGAAACAAACGTAGGAGCGGCTTTAGCCGCGAAGCGCCGCGCGGGCGGCGCTCGATCTCATAGGCGCAGAATGTGTAGAGTCGAACACCTCGGCGCTCGATCTTACAGGCGCTAAATAAGCTGTGGCGAACACCTGTCAGCTATCACGCCGCAAGTCCGGCGGAATCGGCAGGTCATCTTTCAACGGCTCCGGCCGCTTGCCCTTGCCCGCGCGGTACTGGCGGATCTGGAACACATAAGCCAGCACCTGCGCCACCGCCAGGTACAAGCCGGCCGGGATTTCCTGCTCGATTTCAGTGGAGTAATAAATTGCCCGCGCCAGCGCCGGCGACTCGAGGATCTGCACCTTGTGCTCCACGCCAATCTCGCGAATCTTCAAGGCCATGAAGTCTGTGCCCTTGGCCAACAGCAACGGCGCCACCCCACCCTTTTCGGGGTCATACTGCAAGGCCACCGCATAGTGCGTCGGGTTGGTGATGATCACATCGGCCTGCGGTACCGCCGCCATCATGCGCCGCTGCGACATTTCACGCTGCAACTGGCGAATGCGCTGCTTGACCTCGGGCTTGCCCTCGCTGTCCTTGTACTCGTCCTTGACCTCCTGCTTGGTCATCTTCATTTTCTTGTGCGTCTGGTACAGCTGGAACGGCACATCTGCCGCCGCAATCAGCAGCAGCCCGGCCGACATCCACAACGCACTCCAGCCAACCACCTGCAGACTGTGGATGATCGCTTGCTCCATCGGCTCATTGGCGATGGACAGCAACGCCTGACGGTCGTTGACCAGTACCACGACCGCCACGATAAGAATCACGAAAAACTTGGCCAAGGCTTTCAATAGCTCGGTCAGGGCATTCATCGAGAACATGCGTTTGATCCCAGACAGCGGGTTCATGCGGCTGAACTTGGGCTGCAGCAGGCTACCGGAGAACAAGAAACCGCTGAGGGCGATAGGTGCCACGAAGGAAATCACGAACAACAGGATGAGTACCGGCTGCACCGCCCAGATCGCCATCTTGCCCGAGGCCAGCAGGAAGGCGCCCATGGCCCGTTCGTCGACGATCACCTCACGGGTCAGGCTGAAGTTCATGCGCATCAGGGCCAGCAACGTTTCGGCCAGATGGCCGCCGAATGCCAACAGGCCGCCGGCACCCGCCAGGGTCACGGCCACCGTATTCAGTTCCTTGGAGCGCGCAACCTCGCCCTTTTCGCGGCTGTCGCGCTTGCGCTTATCGGTGGGGTCTTCTGTCTTGTCCTGGCCGCTCTCGCTCTCTGCCATGCTCAGCCCGCCTTCGCCAGTTCACGCAGCCATTGCAGCGCTTCGCTGGCCAGCGCCTGGTAGTGCGACAGGATATCGGCTAGGCCGACCCAGAAGATGAACATGCCCATGACCAGGGTCAGCGGAAAACCGATAGAGAAAATGTTCAGCTGCGGCGCCGCGCGGGTCATCACGCCAAAGGCGATGTTCACCACCAGCAACGCAGCGATCACCGGCAGGATCAGCAGCAAGCCGGCCGCAAACACCCACCCCATGCGCCCGGCCAGCGCCCAGAAGTGGTTGACCACCAGCGCACTGCCCACCGGCAAGGTGGTAAAGCTTTCGGTCAGGACCTCGAACACCACCAGGTGGCCGTTCATCAGCAGAAACAGCACGCTCACCAACATGGTCATGAACTGGCTGATCACCGTGACGTTGACGCCGTTGGCAGGGTCGACCATCGAGGCGAAGGCCATGCCCATCTGCACCGCAACAATCTGCCCGGCAACCACAAAGGCCTGGAACAGCAACTGCAGCGCCAAGCCGAACAGCGCACCGACAATGATCTGCTCGGCGCACAGCAACAGGCCACGCAAGCTCAGCGGGTCGAATTCGGGCAGCGGCGGCAACGCCGGTACGATCACCACGGTAATGGCCACAGCCACGTACAGGCGCACCCGCGCCGGCAGCATGCGGGTGCCGAAGATCGGCATGGTCATCAACACCGCCGTCACCCTGAACAACGGCAGGATGAAGGTGGCGACCCAGGTGCCGATCTGCGTGTCGGTCAGCTCCAGCATTGCCGCATCAACCTATGAGCTGCGGAATGTTGGTGTAAAGCGTGGTGATGTATTCCATGAACTTCTGCACCAGCCACGGCCCGGCAACGATCAGGGTGATCAGCATCACCAACAGGCGCGGCAGAAAGCTAAGGGTCTGTTCGTTGATCTGCGTGGCCGCCTGGAACATCGCCACCACCAGGCCCACCAGCAGGCTCGGCACCACCAGCACGGCCACCATCAGGGTGGTCAACCACAGGGCGTCACGGAACAGGTCGACAGCAATTTCAGGTGTCATCGGCGGCTCTCCTTGACGGCGTCAGACGCCGCCGAAACTGCTGGCCAGGGTGCCCATGATCAGCGCCCAGCCATCGACCAGCACGAACAGCATGATCTTGAACGGCAACGAGATGATCAGCGGCGACAGCATCATCATACCCATGGCCATCAGCACACTGGCCACCACCATGTCGATGATCAGGAACGGGATGAAGATCATGAAGCCGATCTGGAACGCGGTCTTCAGCTCGGAGGTGACGAACGCTGGCACCAGAATGGTCAGCGGCACCTGGTCGGGGCCGGCGATGTCAGTACGCTTGGACAGGCGCATGAACAGGTCAAGGTCGCTTTGCCGGGTTTGCGCCAGCATGAAGTCCTTGAGTGGCCCCTGGGCTTTGTCGATGGCCTGCTGGGCCGTCAGCTGCTCGTTCAGGTACGGCTGCAGCGCGCTCTGGTTCACCCGGTCGAACACCGGGGCCATGATGAACATAGTCAAGAACAGCGCCATGCCGGTCAGCAACTGGTTCGACGGCGTCTGCTGCAGGCCCAGGGCCTGGCGCAGGATCGAGAACACGATGATGATGCGGGTGAAGCTGGTCATCAGGATGACGAACGCCGGGATGAAACTCAGCGCGGTCATGATCAGCAGAATTTGCAGGCTGACCGAATACTCCTGCTGCCCGTCCGCAGTATTGGACAGGGTAATGGCCGGGATCGACAGCGGGTCGGCGGCCAGGGCCAATGGCGCGGCCAGCAGCAGCGCCACCGCCAATAACGAGCCCAACAACGTACGCAGCGCGCCGCTCATCACTTGTTGTCCTTAGGGTTCTTGCCCATCAACTCGATCAACCGCTGGGCAAACTCCGGCGTCGCCTGACGGGCGTTATCCGGCACCTGCACAGGTTCGGCCAGCACATGCAGGGCCTCGATGCTGCCGGGGGTATGGCCGATCAGGATCTGCTCCTTGCCTACCTGAACCAGCAGCAGGCGGTCACGCGGGCCGATGGCCCGGCTGCCGACAATCTCGATCACCTGCCCGCCCTTCACCGCCGTGCTCTGCAGGCGCCGCAGCAACCAGGCCAGGAAGAAGATCAGGCCCACCACCAGCAGCAGACCGAACACCATCTGTGCCAGCTGCCCGCCGAGGCTGCCGGGTGCAGCCACCGGGGTGGCGGCTGGCGTAGCGGCGGCAAGGCAGGCGTGGCTGACCAGCAGCGCGGCAAGCGCCGCGATGGCGCGCATCGTGCCCTTCACTCAGCGCAGCTTCTTGATGCGTTCGCTAGGGCTGATCACGTCGGTCAGGCGGATGCCGAACTTCTCGTTGACCACGACCACTTCGCCATGGGCGATCAGCGTACCGTTGACCAGCACATCAAGTGGCTCGCCGGCCAGGCGGTCGAGTTCGATCACCGAACCCTGGTTGAGCTGCAGCAGGTTGCGGATGTTGATCTCGGTGCTGCCCACTTCCATGGAAATGTTTACCGGGATGTCCAGGATCACGTCCAGGTTCGGGCCTTCGAGGCTGACGTTTTCGTTCGGCTTCGGCGAGCTGGCGAACTCTTCCATCGGCAGGCGGCCGGGGCCACCGCTGCTGCCGGTGTCACCGCCCAGCAGTGCATCAATGTCGGCCTGGCCGGCCGCACCGGTTTCTTCCAGCGCGGCAGCCCACTCATCGGCCAGCGCCTGGTCATCTGGGGAGGTGATCTCGTTTTCGTTAGCCATGGTTTCCTCGACAGGCATTCAATTCGTTGTAAGCGACCGGCACGCCGTCAGCGGCGTTCGATCGGGTCGATGATCTGCAGGGCCAGGTTGCCCTTGTGCGAGCCCAGCCGCGCCTTGAACGCCGGCACGCCGTTGGCGCGCAGCACCAGGTGCTCGGGCAGCTCCACCGGGATTACATCGCCAGGCTGCATGTGCAGGATGTCGCGCAGCTTCAGTTGGCGCCGGGCGACCGTGGCGGTCATTGGCACGGCGACATCCAGCACGTCTTCGCGCAGGGCCTTGACCCAACGCTCGTCCTGGTCGTCCAGGTCGGACTGGAAACCGGCATCGAGCATTTCCCGTACCGGCTCGATCATCGAGTACGGCATGGTCACGTGCAGGTCGCCGCCACCGCCATCCAGTTCGATGTGGAAGGTGGAGACCACCACCGCCTCGCTGGGGCCGACGATGTTGGCCATGGCCGGGTTGACCTCGGAGTTCATGTACTCGAAGGACACCGGCATGATCGCCTGCCAGGCTTCCTTGAGGTCGACGAAGCACTGGTCCAGCACCATGCGCACCACGCGCAGCTCGGTCGGGGTGAACTCGCGGCCTTCAATCTTGGCGTGGCGGCCATCGCCACCGAAGAAGTTGTCCACCAGCTTGAACACCAGCTTGGCGTCGAGGATGAACAGCGAAGTGCCGCGCAGTGGCTTGATCTTGACCAGATTGAGGCTGGTCGGCACATACAGCGAATGCACGTATTCGCCGAATTTCATCACCTGCACGCCACCCACGGCCACGTCGGCCGAACGGCGCAGCAGGTTGAACATGCTGATACGGGTGTAACGGGCGAAACGCTCGTTGATCATTTCCAGGGTCGGCATGCGACCCCGCACGATACGGTCCTGACTGGTCAGGTCGTAGCTTTTGATACTGCCAGGCTCGGATGCACTCTCGGTCTGCACCAGCCCGTCGTCGACGCCATGCAACAGGGCATCGATCTCATCCTGGGACAGCAGGTCCTGTACGGCCATTGCGGACTCCTACTGCAATACGAAATTGGTGAACAGCAGCTGGTCGATGACCGGCTTGCCAAGTTCCTTCTGCGCCACTTCCTGAACCACGGCGGTCGCTTTCTGGCGCAGCATTTCCTGGCCTACCGGGCTGCTGGCGAGGGTGTCGAAACCTTGCCCGGAGAACATCATCACCAGGTTGTTGCGAATCACCGGCATGTGCACCTTGAGCGCGTCCAGGTCGGCCTGGTTGCGCGCCTGCATGGCGATGCTCACCTGCATGTAGCGCTGGCGGCCGTTCTGGTTGAAGTTGACCACGAAAGCCGGGGTCAGCGGCACGTAGATGGCCGCAGGCTTGGCGTTGCTGGCTGCTGCTTCGGCGGCCGGCGCCGGCTCGCCCTTGTGCATGATGAACCAGGTAGCGCCCACCGAAAGGCCGATCGCCAGCAACAGGCCTACCACGGCCATGATGATCAGCTTGAGTTTGCCTTTAGTGGCGGGGTCTTTGACTGCTTCGCTCTTCGCCATGCCAATAATCCGTCGTCCATCGGGGGTTCAAGGGAGGATGGCTTGGCTTGAGCAAGTGTTATGCCAGTTTTGGGCTTGTTAGATTGTGTTGGGGTCGGGATGGGTCCACCGGCAGAGGTGTGGCGCCTGTGAGATCGAGCGCCGCCCGCGCGGCGCTTCGCGGGACAAGCCCGCTCCCACATCTGTTTCGGGCCAATTATTCCTGTGCCTTTGGCGCGCCCCCCGGGTGTATGGCTGGAGATTGATGAAGAACAGCGGCACAGCCGATATCGAGTGAAACAAACAAGGCGGCCAGAGGCAACCTCAAAGGAGTAACTGGCCCGAAACAGACTGTGGGAGCGGGCTTGCCCCGCGAAGCGCCGCGCGGGCGGCGCTCGATCTCACAGGCGCTAAAAACCTAAAGGCATGCACCCCGGCCTCAAGCGTAATAATCGACCGCGCTGTCACCCACAACCACCTGCTGCTCCACCGGCCGGGCACTGTCGGCCACCTCACCGCCCCCCTGCCCGGCCTGGCGTGCAGCCACCCCGGACAGGTTGCTGCCCTGCGCCTGCCCCTGCTGCTGTTGCTGCCCGCGTGACTGGTCGGCAACATTGACATCCGGCTGTGCCAGCCCCTGCTGGGCGAACAGCTCACGCAGGCGGTGAACCTGGCTGTCGAGGGCGTCACGCACACCGGCGTGGCCGCTGATGAAGGTGACCTGGGTGGCCTGGTCCGCCGCAACATTGACGCGAATGTCCAGGCGACCCAGCTCGGCCGGCTCCAGCTGAATGTCAGCCGACTTGAGGTTCTGGCTGGACAGGTACATGACCCGGTTGACCAAGCCCTCGGCCCAGGCGCTCTGGTTCATCGGCAACGGCTGGTGCAGTGGGCTGGCACCGGCTGGCACGGCGTTGGCGGTCTTGGCCGTGGCCGCCTGGGTCAGGCTGGCCAGGCGGTTGGCGAAATCGTCGACACGGGTGTCGCTGCTGGCGCTCTTGGTATCCTTCAGGCCATCTTCAAGCAAGGCGCCGAAGGCCTTGTCACCCGCCTCGCCGCTATCGCCCTCGGCATTCTCGACCAGATTCGCCAAGGTATTGACGGCTGCCCGCCCTTCCTCGCCTTGAGCCTGAGCAGGATCCAGGGCATGTGCTGAGGTACTGCCCTTGGCCTGGGCACTGTGCTCCAGCGCCAGGCGCAGGGTGGGCAGGTTGGCCAAGGGGTCGGCATCCGGGTCGAAGGCTTCTTCCACAGAAGGCGCTTCAGGCAGCGCCACCTGGGCTTGCGCCGTAGCGGCCTGCAGCACCGGCGCCACCGCCTCGGCCTGGGCCTGGATCAGTTGCGCGCCCGGCTGGGCGTCGGTGACCTGCCCAGCCACCAGGCTGGCATCACGCAAACCGGTATCGGCCTGCGCCGCATCGTCTGCTGGCAATTTATTGCCGTCATCGGCAACAGCGTTTTTGTCGGCCGGGTCTTTCTTGCCGCCCGCTGCCGCATCAGGCTTGTCCTTGGGCTTGGCCTGGGCCACCTTGTCATCCGCCCCAGCAGCCTTGTCGCGGCCCTGCCTGGCCATCACCTGGCCAAAGGCATCACCCTTGTCGCCCAGCGCCTGCAGCGGTTTGTCCGCCTGCACAGCGGCCGAACGCGAGGTGTTGGCAATGGCATTGGCTTGCAACAATGGGTTGGGTGCGACAGGCATCGAGCGGTCTCCGCGCCAGGAACTTGAAAATCATCCGGGCAGAGAAATGCAAGACTCGCGCCAACTCGCCTATCAACCGGCGGAAATACCTTGTTGCTCACCGCGATAGAAGCGCTGCACCTCGACGAATTCCTGATCAATGCGGCTGATCAGGTCTTCAATGCCATACAACGGGCGATCCCGCGCACGCTCTTCCAGCTGGTGGCACAGGCTGGCCAGGATCAACGCCCCCATGTTGCTGCTGCTGCCCTTGAAACTGTGGGCGGCCGCGCCAAGCTCCTCGGCACTCTTGGCCGCATGCAGCTGGCCCAGGCGGCGCTCAGAGTCGTCGAGAAACGTCTGCACCAACTGCAGGTAACCATCCTCCATGACCTCACGCAGGTCACTGATTACCTTCTGGTCAATATGCTTTTCAGCCACTTGTTCACTCCTTGATCAAGCCAGATTATGCCCGAGCCACCCAGTGGCTCACCAGACGAACGCCACATGCGCGCAACGCCCGCCATCACTCCAGCGCGCCTCACTGGCCAGCCGCTGTACCAGGTTCAGGCCACGACCGCTCAGCCCCTGGTCGCGCGCAGGCCGCGCCAGCACGCGCTGCACATCGAAACCGGCACCACTGTCGCGGACCTCGATCATCAGACGGCCGCCGTCGCCATGGGGTTCAACCCTGAAATTGATGCTTACAAAACCGTCGGTCAACGACCCCAGGCGCCGGGCGCGTTCCTGATAATAGTCGGCAAAGCCCTGTACATCGCTTTTCAGCTGCGAGTCCAGACCCAGCACACCATGCTCCAGGGCGTTGGAATATAGCTCGCTGAGCACGCTGTGCAGGTTACCGGTACGTGCGCGCAGGCCGTGTATTTCCTGCAACAACTGCACCAGGTACGGCACCGGATTGAAGCGCTTCAGGCTCTCGCCACGCACCTCGAAGCCCAGCGACCAGTCCAATGGGCTGGAGCGGCCACTATCAGCGTAGATCATGGGCGACGGCACCCGCTCTTGGGCACCGAACATGCGGATGTCACACAAGCTGATGTCATCGCGCGGGCGCCCGCCAAAACGCTCCAAGGCCTGCATCAACTCGTCGAACAGCTGAGCCGGCTCACGGTTGTCGGCCAGCACCGTAAGCAGGCGCTGCACGCCGAACAGGCGCTCTTCGTCATCGGCAGTATCGAGCACGCCATCCGACAGCAACAACAGGCGCTCACCCGGCGCCATCGGCAGCACTTCGGTGCTGTCATCGAAGCGCTCGGCGGCGAGAATGCCCAGCGGCAGATGCCGCGAACTCAGCACCGACAGCACCTGCCCATCCACCGACAGACGATAACCATCGGGCATGCCGCCATTCCACACCTCGACCGAGCCGCGCTGCATGCTGAGGTTGAGCAGCAGCGCGCAGCAGAACATGTCCACCGGCAGGATGCGCTTGAGCTTGACGTTCATCTCGCGCAGGATCTGCGCCATGCCATAGCCCTTGGCGGTCATGCCATAGAACACCTCAGCCAGCGGCATGGCGCCGACCGCCGCCGGCAAGCCATGGCCGGTAAAATCGCCCAGCAGCACGCGCATGTCGCCTGCCGGGGTGAATGCCGCCAGCATCAGGTCGCCATTGAACAGCGCATAAGGCGACTGCAGGTAGCGGATGTTCGGAGCCGACAGGCAGCCGGAGTGGGCGACCTTGTCGAATACCGCCTTGGCCACCCGCTGCTCGTTGAGCAGGTGGTGGTGATGCCGGGTGATCTGGTCGCGCTGCTCCAGCACGGTGGCCTGCAAGCGGCGCAGGCGGTCCATGGCGCGGATCTTGGCCGCCAGAATCACCGCACTGTAGGGTTTGGCCATGAAGTCATCGCCGCCCGCCTCCAGGCAGCGCACCAGGCCCTCTTCTTCGTTCAGCGAGGTGAGGAAAATGATCGGCACCAGCGCTTCGCCAGCCAGGGCCTTGATCTGCCGCGCCGCCTCGAAGCCGTCCATGACTGGCATCAGCGCGTCCAGCAGCACCAGCTGCGGTCGCCGCTCGACAAAAAGCGCCACTGCCTGCTCGCCGTTTTCTGCGGTGAATACCTGGTGGCCCTGGCGGCGCACGATTTGCGCCAGCAGCAGGCGGTCGGCGGCACCGTCTTCGGCGACCAGCACGGTCAACGCCTGTTCGGCAGGCATGCTGGCGCTCAACTGATATCGAAGAGTTTTTCGAAGTTGGAAATGGCGAGAATCTTGCGCACGTCGGAGCTGGCGTGCACCACCCGCACATCCGACTCATCGCCGCCCGCGTGGTCGCGCAGCAATAGCAGCATGCCGAGCGCGGAGCTGTCGAGGTACGTGGTGTCCCTCAAGTCGACGACTACCGAATCGGGCTTTTTGGGCTGGCGTTCGTAAGCGTCACGAAATTCCTGATGCTTGCCGAAATCGAAACGCCCCTTGATCTTGATCGTCAGCTTTTTCCCATCCTGCGAAAAATCAGTCTCGACTGCCATGCTAGCGATTCCTTCGATGATGGCGGATGCAACACCTTTAAGGTTTAGCAGGCGATGGGGGGGGTGGCAAGTGTTGGCCGCGGGTGTTCGCCGCAACATTTTCAGCGCCTGTGAGATCGAGCGCCGCCCGCGCGGCGCTTCGCGGGGCAAGCCCGCTCCCACAGTCTGTTTCGGGCCAGTCACTCCTGTGATTTCACCGCTGGCCGCCTTGTTTGTTCCACTCGATATCGGCTGTGCCGCTGCTCTTCATCAATGTCCAGCCTTGCACCCAGGGTGCGCGCGCCAAAGGCACAGGAATAACTGGCCCGAAACAGATGTGGGAGCGGGCTTGCCCCGCGAAGCGCCGCGCGGGCGGCGCTCGATCTCACAGGCGACAACAGCCTCAAGGCGAACACCCCAAACCCTACAAATAATTCTGCCGCGGCAGGCGCTGGGACAGCTCGTCCAGCAAGCGCTGTTCACGCTTGTCTTCGGCGCGCCGGGCCTCGTCCATGTAGCGCTGCACCAGCTTGCGCAAGCCCTCCACCCGGGCATAGGCCTGCTGCCAGGTACCGCGGGCGTTGTTGAGGTTGTTCTGGTGCCAGACCAGGCTCTGGCGCTGCTGGGTCATGGCCGTTTCCAACTGCCCGAGGAAGCGCTGGTAATTGACCAGCCAGCTGCCATTGACCCCCTGCCCGCCACGGTTGATCCACTGCTGCTGGTAGTCCTCGCGAAAGCGTTCCAGCTCGGCCAGCTTGGCCTGGGCCGTGGCCACCTGCTGCTGAAAGTGGCCCAGGCGCTGGGCGGCCTTGCGCTCGGCCTCTTCGGCCATGTCCACCACCGGCGCCAGGCGCGCGGCGCGTCCGGGCAGTGCCATGGCCTATCAGCCCGCCGGGGGCGTGAAGATCGCCCCCAGCTGTTCGCGGCTCTGCGCCATGCCCACGTTCTCGCGCAGGCCCTGGCGCAGATACTCCACCAGCCTCGACTGCAGGGCTATGGCCAGGTCGGTCTCTGGGTCGCCGCCGGCCACATAGGCGCCCACGCTGATCAGGTCGCGGCTTTGCGACAGGCGTGACCACAACTGCTTGAACTTCTGCGCCTGGCGCAAGTGGTCGGCATCGACCACTTGCGGCATTACCCGGCTGATCGACGCTTCGATATCGATCGCCGGGTAATGGCCTTCCTCCGCCAGCCGCCGCGACAGCACGAAGTGGCCGTCGAGCACGCCCCGCGCCGAGTCGGCGATCGGGTCTTGCTGGTCGTCACCTTCGGACAGCACGGTATAAAACGCCGTGATCGATCCACCACCCGGCTCGCCGTTACCGGCCCGCTCCACCAGCTTGGGCAGTTTGGCAAACACCGACGGCGGGTAACCGCGCGTGGCCGGCGGCTCGCCGATGGCCAAGGCGATTTCCCGCTGGGCCTGGGCAAAACGGGTCAGCGAGTCCATCAGCAACAACACGTTCTTGCCCTTGTCGCGGAAGTACTCGGCAATGCGCGTGCAGTACATGGCAGCGCGCAGGCGCATCAGGGGCGCATCGTCGGCAGGCGACGCCACCACCACCGAGCGCTTGAGGCCCTCTTCACCGAGAATGTGCTCAATGAACTCTTTCACTTCGCGGCCCCGCTCACCGATCAGGCCGACCACAATGATTTCGGCCTCGGTGAAACGGGTCATCATGCCCAGCAACACCGACTTACCCACGCCGGTACCGGCGAACAGGCCCAGGCGCTGGCCACGGCCGACCGTGAGCAGACCGTTGATGCTGCGGATACCCACGTCCAGCGGCTTGCTGATGGGGTCGCGGTTGAGCGGGTTGATCACCGGGCCGTCCATCGGCACCCAGTCCTCGGCCTTCATCCCGCCTTTGCCATCCAGCGCACGGCCGGCGCCATCCAGCACCCGGCCGAGCATGCTCATGCCCATCGGCAGGCGGCCGCCATCATCCAGGGGCACCACACGGGCGCCAGGGGCGATGCCGACAATGCTGCCAACCGGCATGAGGAACACCTTGGAGCCGGCAAAGCCCATGACTTCGGCTTCGACCTGTACCGGGTGATAGCTGTCGTCGTTGATTACCAGGCAGCGGCTGCCGACTGCGGCGCGCAGGCCTTCGGCCTCCAGGGTCAGGCCGACCATGCGCAGCAGGCGGCCCTCAACGATGGGCTGGGCCGGCAGCTCGATGGCCTCGGCGTAGCTGCCCAGGCGCTTGCCGAAACTGGTGCGCTTAAGGTGCATCGGGGTTGTCCACGGCGCGCTCGACTGGCGCATCCAGGTCTACCGACACGTCCGGCGCCGCCGGGTGCAGGGAATGGTCATGCAACTGGTCGAACAGCTGCGCCACCGCTTTCTCGATGCGCGTTTCCATGCTCGCGTCGATGCGGCTGTGCGCGGTTTCGATACGGCAACCGCCGGGCAGCAGTGCGCTGTCTTCCAGCAGCCGCCAGTTTTCTTCATGGCGTTCGCGCAGGGCCTTGGCCAGCTCGAAATCCTGGGGGTTGAGGTGGATGCGGATGTTATCGGCGCCCATGGGCAGCAGCTTGAGTGCCTCGCGCAGCACCTGGGTGATCTGGCTGGAGTCGTTGCGCAGCTCACGGCCAATTACCTGGCGGGTCATGTGCGCAACCAGGTGCACCAGGGTTTTCTCGATCTGCGTGTCCTGCTCGGCGATTGGCTCCATCAGGTTGGCCATCAGCCGCTCAAGGCTGCCGAGTTTGGCCTTCAGGGCCTCTTCGGCCTCCTGGCGGACCTTGAGCTGGGTGCTGTGGAAGCCTTCGCGCTCACCGGTGGCGAAGCCCTCGTTATAGGCTTCCTGGCGGATGGCTTCGAGCTCTTCCAGGGTCAGTGGCTGGACTTCTTCCAGCGGCACTTCCTCGATCTCATCCTCGACCACTTCAGGTTCCGGCTCTGGCTCCGGAACGTGCTCGGGTTGCGGGTCGAAGCTGGGCAGCGCCCACACGTCCACGCCCTCGAGGTCGCGGGCGCGGATCAGGTCGCTGGGGTGATGTTCTATGGTGGGCATGTTTTCAAATACTCAAAAGCCTTTTAGCAACCAACGCGCCCCCTGTAGGAGCGGCCTTGTGTCGCGATAGGGCTGCAAAGCAGCCCCAGCACTTTATGCTGCGAAGCTGAAATCCTGGGGCTGCTTTGCAGCCCTATCGCGACACAAGGCCGCTCCTACAGGGGGCCGCGTCGCCGGCAGGATCAGATCATTTCCTCGGCGCCTTTGCCGCCAAGCACGATCTCGCCGGCCTCGGCCATGCGCCGGGCAATGGTGAGGATTTCCTTCTGCGCCGTTTCGACGTCGCTGACCCGCACCGGCCCCTTGGCTTCCAGGTCGTCGCGCAGCAGCTCCGAGGCACGCTTGGACATGTTCTTGAAGATCTTGTCCTTGACCCGCTCGTCGGCACCCTTGAGCGACACCACCAGCACGTCGGAGGACACCTCGCGCAGCAGCGCCTGGATACCACGGTCGTCGACATCGGCCAGGTTGTTGAAGACGAACATCAGGTCTTCGATCTGCTCCGACAGGTCGGTATCGATTTCGCGGATTGCGTCCATCAGCGCACCTTCCACCGAGCTGTCGAGGAAGTTCATGATGTCGGCCGCCCGCTTGATACCACCCAGGGTGGTGCGCGCTGCATTGGAGTTGCCCGAGAACTGCTTCTCGAGGATCTGGTTCAGTTCTTTCAGGGCTGCCGGCTGCACGGTGTTCAACGACGACACGCGCAGGACGATGTCCAGGCGCACCTTGTGGTCGAAGTTGCTCAGCACTTCACCGGCCTGGTCCGGGTCGAGGTAGGCGACCACGATAGCCTGGATCTGCGGGTGCTCGTAGCGGATCACGTCGGCCACGGCGCGTGGCTCCATCCACTTCAGGCTGTCCAGGCCGCTGGTGTTGCCACCCAGCAGGATGCGGTCGACCAGGCCGTTGGCCTTGTCCTCGCCCAGGGCCTGGTTGAGCATCTTGCGGATATAGGCATCGGAGCCCACGCCCAGGCTGGTCTGGTCGCCGACGATGTCGACGAACTCGCTCATCACCTGCTCGACCTGGTCACGGTGCACATTGCCCATCTGCGCCATGGCCACACCCACCCGCTGCACTTCCTTGGGGCCCATGTGCCGCAGCACCTGCGCCGCATCGGTCTCGCCCAGCGACAGCAACAGGATCGCCGCTTTGTCGACGCGGCTCAGCTTGGCGGTAACGGCTCGGTTGTCACTCATCGGCGTTGATCCAGTCTTTCACGACCTGGGCCACACGGCCCGGGTCTTCGGCCACCAGGCCTTTGATTGCGTTGAGCTGTGCCTCGTAACCCTCGCTCGGGCTAGGCAGCAGAATGCTTGTCGGGCCACCCAGGCTGACGCGGTCGTTGGCCAGTTCGCCATCCAGACCGATCATGCCGCCCAGCTCCATGTCGCTATCCGAGGCAGCCTGCTTGCCGCCCCCTGTAATGTTGTTCAGCACCGGACGCAGCACACCGAACACCAGTACCAGGATGAACACCACGCCCAGCACCTGCTTGACGATGTCCCAGAACCACGGCTGCTGGTAGAAGGCGATATCGGCAATTTCTTCGCCACGGTCGGCGGCGAACGGCACGTTGATCACCGTCACGCTGTCGCCACGGCTGGCGTCAAAGCCGACCGCGTCCTGCACCAGGCGGGTAAAGCGCGCCAGGTCTTCTGCCGCCCATGGCGCACGGGTGGTATCGCCGGTGGCCGGGTCGATCTTGACCTGGTCGTCCACCACCACCGCCACCGACAGGCGGGTCATGCGCCCCTGTTGCTGGCGGGTGTGGCTGATGGAACGGTCCAGTTCGAAGTTCTTGGTGCTTTGCTGACGTTTATCTGACGGGTACGGCGCGAGCATTGGCTGGCCGGTGGCCGGGTCCATGATCTGCTGGCCGTTGGCATCCACCAGCGGCTGGCCTGGCTGGATGGCCGCTGCCGGGGTAGCGGCGCCACCGGTGGTCTGCGGTGCCGAAGCGGCGCCTGGCGGCTGATTGCTCAGCGCGCCGGGTACACCTTGCGGGCCCTGGCTGCTGGCACGCTGCTCATCGACCGACTGCTCGCTGCGCAGGGCCGGCTGGTCGGGGTTGAACTGCTCGGCAGTCGATTCGACCGCGCTGAAGTCCAGGTCGGCAGACACTTCGGCCTTGTAGCGGTCATTGCCCAGTACTGGCTGCAGAATGTTGCGAACACGCTGGGTGAGCATGCTTTCCATGCGGCGGCTGTAGTCGTACTGCTTGCCGGCCTCGGTCAGGGCAGAATCCTGCAACTGCTCGGACAGTAGGTTGCCCTTCTGGTCGACCACGGTGACCTGGGACTTGTCGAGCTCTGGCACACTGGTGGCGACCAGGTTGACGATGGCCATCACCTGCCCGGCTTCCAGGGCGCGGCCCGGGTACAGCTCGACCAGTACCGAAGCGCTTGGCTTACGTTCGTCACGCACGAACACCGAGCTCTTCGGGATGGCCAGGTGCACGCGTGCGGCCTTGACGTTGTTCAGGCTGGACACAGTACGCGCCAGCTCGCCTTCCAGGCTGCGGCGGTAGCGGGTGGCTTCCATGAACTGGCTGGTGCCCAGGCCCTGCTCCTTGTCGAGCAGTTCGAAGCCGACGTTGCCGTCACTTGGCGCAACGCCGGCAGCAGCCAGTTTCAGGCGCGCGCGGGAGAGGTCGTCGGCCTTGACCAGCAGGGCACCGGAGTTGGGCTCTACGTTGTAGGGGATGTCGGCAGCGGCCAGGGTGTCCATGACCTGCTTGGTGTCCATGCCCGACAGGCTGCCGTACAGCGGACGGTAATCGGGTTGTTGCGACCACAGCACCACGGCAAAGCCGATCGCCACGCTGGCCGCCAGGCCGACCATGAGGCCCACCTGACGCAGCATTGGCATCTGCGAAATGTTTTCCAGAAACGCCATGCCCGGGATCGGCGCTTTGGCCGCAGGCTTGCCGGGTTTGGCAGGGGCGTTGTCGACGACTGCTTCAGCCATGGTTTACGTCCGTCCTCAAACCGGCATCTGCATGATGTCCTGGTACGCCTGGACCAGCTTGTTGCGCACCTGGGTCATGGCCTGCATCGACACGCTGGCCTTTTGCGACGCGATCATCACGTCGGTCAGGTCGACGCCGCTCTTGCCGATTTCGAAGGCATTGGCCAGCTGGGTCGAGGCCTGCTGGGTTTCATGCACCTTGCCGATGGCCTGGCCGAGCATGTCGGCAAAGGTACTCTGCCCCGGCGCCAGCTCGGGCGCGGCGGTGACCTTGGGCAGCGACATGGCATCGGCCTGCATGGCCCGCATGTCCAACATCAGACGATTGAATTCAACACCTTGGCTCATGACCCTTCTCTCTCCTGCGGCCGCATTTTTTTGACACTCATGCGGCGAATAGCCTACGTAAAGCAACAAAGGTGCCAGCCTCGAAGTGGCAAGCCTTAAGCTGCAAGCCATAAGCTGGAAGGCGCCCCGGCACAAAGCGGCTTGAAGCTTGAAGCTTATGGCTTGCAGCTCAACCGAACAGGCTGGCCTCGACGTCAAACCCGGCATCGCGCATCTGCGCCAGCTTGTAGCGCAGGGTGCGCGGGCTGATGCCCAGGCGTTCGGCCGCCTCTTTGCGGCGGCCGCGCTCGGCGCGCAGGGTGTCGATGATCATCTGGTACTCGTGGCGGCGCACGTCATCACCCAGGCCGCTGGCCTCAGCAGCCACCTCAGGTAATGGCGCGGTGCCAGCCGACAACGGAATGGCGCCTGCCAGACAGAAATCCGCCGCCTCGATCACCCCACCCTGCTGCAGAATCAGCGCCCGCTGCAGGGCGTTGTCCAGTTCACGCACGTTGCCCGGCCAGGCATGCGCCTGCAGGCACGCCCGTGCCTGCGGCGAGAGGCGCACCGGGGCGTGCTTCATCTTGGCTACATGCCGTGCCAGCAGGCGCTCGGCCAACTGCAGGATGTCACCCGGGCGCTCGCGCAGCGGCCGCCAGGCCAGAGGGAACACCGACAGCCGGTAGTAAAGGTCTTCACGGAAACGCCCGGCTGCCACCTCGCCAGCCAGATCGCGGTTGGTGGTGGCCAGCACGCGGATATCGAGGCTGATCGGCTTGCGCCCACCTACCCGCTCCACCTCACGCTCCTGCAACACGCGCAGCAGCTTGGCCTGCAAGGCCATGGGCATTTCGGAAATTTCATCGAGCAGCAAGGTGCCGCCTTCGGCCTGCTCGAACTTGCCGGCCTGGGCGGCAATGGCACCGGTGAATGCGCCCTTCTCGTGGCCGAACAGGGTGGCTTCAAGCATGTTGTCGGGGATCGCCGCGCAGTTGATCGCCACAAAGGGCTGCGTCGCCCGCGACGATTGCTGGTGAATGTAGCGGGCGAGCACTTCCTTGCCGGTACCGGACTCGCCGGAAATCAGTACGGTGGAGTCACTGCGCGCTACCCGCGCGGCCAGCTCCAGCAACTGGCGGCTGGCCGGCTCACAGGCCACCGGGCCTTCTTCGCCGCTAACCCGGCCGGCCGCATGCCGCTCGACCAGGCTGAGCAGCGCCTTGGGTTCGAACGGCTTGACCAGGTAATCGGCGGCGCCCTGGCGCATGGCCTCGACCGCCCGCTCGACGGCGGCGTGCGCCGTCATCAACAGCACCGGCAGCTGCGGCTGCTGGCGACGCAGCTGGCTAAGCAACTGGTGGCCGTCCATGCCGGGCATGTTCACATCGCTGACCACCAGGCTGAACGCATCATCCTGCACCGCCTCCAGCGCTTCTTCAGCAGAACCCACCGCACGGTAGGCAAAGCCGCCGATTTCCAGGGTGTCGCCCAACGCCTGGCGCAAGACGCGGTCGTCCTCGACCAGCAGCACATTGATTGCCATTACACAGCCTCCGCGCATTGCCCGTCGATCAGTGGCAACTCCACCCGCACACAGGTACCACGGCCCACTTTCGAACGCAGGCTGACCGTACCCTGATGCGCACGCACCACAGCCTGGACCACCGCCAGGCCCAGGCCGGTGCCCGTGGCCTTGGTGGTCAGGAACGGCTCGCCCAGGCGCGCCAGCAACTCGGCGTCGATACCGCTGCCGGCATCACTCACGCACAGGTGCAAGGTGCGCTCGCGGCGGAACAGGTGCACCTTCAAACGCGCCGCACCGACGCTGGCCTGTATGGCATTCTCGATCAGGTTGAGCAAGGCACCGACCAGGGTATCGCGGTTGCACAACAGCTCGCCCAAGTGGCTGTCGCACTGCCAACGTATGGCATGCCCTTGCACATGGGTCTGGGCTGCCTGCTGCAGGGCCTGGAACAAGGCTTTGGGGGTAACCCGATCACCCAGCGGCAGCTCGCCACGGGCGAACACCAGCATGTCGCGCACTTGGTGTTCCAGCTCGTACAGGCGCTCCTTCAGAGTGCCGGCAAAACGCTGGCGGGTTTCCTCGCTTAGCGGTTGCTCGCTATCGGCCAGGTGACTGGCGTAGAGCATGGCAGCCGACAGCGGCGTGCGGATCTGATGCGCCAGCGAGGCGACCATACGCCCCAGCGATGACAGGCGCTCGTGACGCGCCAGCTGGTCTTGCAGGCGACGGGTTTCAGTCAGGTCGTTGAGCAGCACCAGCTGGCCGGGTTCGGCGTCCAGCGAACGGGTGGCGATCGACAGGCGGCGGCCATCGCGCAGCGAGACTTCGTGGCCGTCGTCTTTGCGCGGGGCAAAGCTGCGGGCGATCACCTGGCGCCATAACTCACCGATCAGCGGCTCGCCGAGCAGTTCGCAGGCCGCCGGGTTGGCTTCGCGCACCAGGCCTTGGCCATCGATCACGATCACCCCGCCGGGCAGCAGGGCCAGCAGGTTCTGCAGGCGGTTGGCCAGGCGCTCCTTTTCACTCAGTTCGGCGATGCGCTGGGCGCTGACCACGGCCAGTTCGCCCTTGAGTTCGCTGACCCGGGCTTCGAGCAGGCTATAGGACTGACTGAGCTGGCTGGACACCTGGTTGAACAGGGCGAAGGCGTGCTCGATACCCTGGCGGCTGTCCTGCTCGACCGGGGTTTGCCCCTGCTGATCGGGGGCTCGGGATACGTGGGCGGCCTGGGGCATCGTGCTCTCTCGCGTGGCTGACCGTCATAAAAACGGTATGTTGCCAGCGGTGTAGCAATAGCCGTGCCGGAGATGGGGGTTTAGCGAGAGGAAGGCAGTGCGAGGGCTGGAAGGTGGTTACCGGGAGATTTGCAGGGCCTGCGAGATCGAGCGCCGCCAAGTGTTCGTCGATGCATTGTCAGCGCCTATGAAATCGAGCGCCGCCCGCGCGGCGCTTCGCGGCTAAAGCCGCTCCTACGTTTGTTTCGGGCCAGTCCATCCTGCGCCAGGCGCGCGCGACCGCCTTGTTTGTACGACGCGATATCGAGGCATGCACCAAGGCGTTCGCGCGCAAATCCCGCAGGCATAATTGGCCCGAAACAAACGTAGGAGCGGCTTTAGCCGCGAAGCGCCGCGCGGGCGGCGCTCGATTTCACAGGCGATGAAAATGTTGCGGCGAACACCTGGCGGCGCTCGATCTCACAGGCGCCAGAAAGGCCAAGGCGAACACCCCGGCCTATCCATCAATCCTCAGCCTGGTCCTCGCCGCCCTGGCGGCTCATACCATACTTGCGCATCTTCTCGACCAGGGTGGTCCGGCGAATGCGCAAACGTTCAGCTGCGCGCGCAACGATACCGTTGGCATCGTCCAGCGCCTGCTGTATCAGACCCTGCTCCAGGCTACCCAGGTAGTCCTTGAGGTCCAGGCCTTCGGGCGGCAGCATGGCGTGGCTGCTGAAGTTCGGCGTGTGGCCATTGATTGCCACGCGCTCTTCCAGGTCGCTGCGCAGGCTGTCGACCATCTGCTCGTCTTCATCATCGACGTAGCGGAATTTCTTAGGCAGCTCGGACACGCCAATCACCCCGTACGGGTGCATGATCGCCATGCGCTCGACCAGGTTGGCCAGCTCGCGCACGTTGCCCGGCCAGCCGTGGCGGCACAGCGACATGATCGAGGCTGAGTTGAAACGGATGGAGCCGCGCTTTTCGTGTTCCATGCGCGAGATCAGCTCGTTCATCAGCAGCGGAATGTCTTCCACCCGCTCACGCAACGGCGCCATCTCGATAGGGAACACGTTCAGCCGGTAGTACAGGTCTTCGCGGAAGGTGCCGTCCTCGATCATGGTCTCGAGGTTCTTGTGCGTGGCGGCAATGATGCGCACATCGATGCTCTGGGTCTTGTTGCTGCCCACGCGCTCGAAGGTGCGCTCCTGCAACACGCGCAGCAGCTTGACCTGCATCGGCAGCGGCATGTCGCCGATTTCGTCGAGGAACAGGGTGCCACCGTTGGCCAGCTCGAAACGCCCGGCACGGCTGGTGATCGCCCCGGTAAAGGCGCCCTTCTCGTGGCCGAACAGTTCGCTTTCCAGCAACTCGGCCGGGATCGCGCCGCAGTTGACCGGCACAAACGGCGCTTCGCGGCGCTTGGAGTGGTAGTGCAGGTTGCGCGCCACCACTTCCTTGCCGGTGCCCGATTCACCCAGGATCAGCACGCTGGCGTCGGTATCGGCCACTTGCTGCATCATCTGTCGCACATGCTGGATGGCACGGCTGGTGCCGACCAGGCTGCGGAACAGGTTGGGTTCGCGCTGGCGGCCGCGCTCGCGCGCTTGGTCGTACATCTCGCGGTAGACCTGGGCACGGTGCAACGAATCCAGCAATTGGCTGTAGCTGGGCGGCATTTCCAGGTTGGAAAGCACCCGGCGGCGCAGGTCTTCCGGCAGCTCGGCAGAAGAAATTTCAGCTAAAAGCAGAACCGGAAGGAACTCATCCCAGCCAGCCACTGTCTTAAGCAGCCCCAGAAGATTGCCCGGAGCATTGACGGTGCCGATGAGTACGCATAGCACTTCGCGACTCGAGGACAATGGCTCGACCGCCTGCTGCCAGTCATGGCTGGCGCACGCGAGGTTATCTTCGCCGAGGAAGTTCAACACCACCGCAAGGTCGCGGCGGCGTGCGCTGTCGTCATCGATCAGCAGAATCTTGGTTTCACGCCACATGCAATAGCAACTTCCCTAGTCATATCGGCGCCCTGCAGGGGCGTGCTCGACATCATTCCGACTGAATGGTCAGTGTTCGGACGTCTGAAATTCGAAAACAGCCACTAGTAAAGTCAAAAACTTAAAAGCAGTCAAATTAATGGCGCCGAAACGTTGCATTGTGCCCAGCTTCAGCTGAACAGATGGTATACCTTTGTGGCGTGTTTCGCTTGGTTGATATTCGACATTTGCGTGACCAACGATTGACGCTCGTCACTTGCAACGTCGATTAGCTGACGATAAACCGCCATCAACGCCTCTAGCTTGGCCTTTACAGCGGCCTCGTCTTCTTCATCCACCTGCGACACTTCATCCATCAGCGCCCGGCATGCTAGGTCGAGCTCACCGATGGCTGCCCAATCGCGCGCTTGCAGGGCCTGGCTCAGGGCCAGACGGGTATCTTCGATTTGCTGCAATGCGCTCATGGAGGGGCTCCTTTGGGTGTTATTGCTCAGCGGAAGCGATGGCATCCCAGCCGCTTTTCACGGTGATCATGAGCTGCGCAACTTCGTCGATCATCGCCGGGTCGCTGTGCAGGTTGGCCTGGGTCAGGCGACGGGCCATGTAGTCGTACAGGCTGTCGAGGCGGTCCAGTTCGTCCGGGTTGTCGGTTTTTTCCTTGTCCAGGCCTTCACGCAGGCCACCGATGATGTCGATAGCCTTGCCCAGCATCACACCCTTCTGCGCCACATCACCGCGCGCGATTGCACCCTTGGCCTGGGCCATGCGGTCGAGCGAACCTTCCATCAGCAGCTGCACCAGGCGGTGCGGCGTGGCCTCGGAAATCTGGGCGTGGGAATTGACCTTCTGGTACTGGCGAAGGGCTCTCATCGGGTGCATGGGGGATCCTCAGTGAACGGGGCTGCTGGACAGGGGCCGTATACTCAAGGTATCGGCCCTGCCCCGGCTTTCTTTAATGCGGTCAGGAGTCGCTGTTGGCTTTGTTCAGTGCGTTCAGCGTGGTCATCACACTGTCACTGGTGGCCTTGAGCTGGGCGACCATGGTGTCCATGGCGTTGTATTTCTTGGTCAGGGTTTCGGTCAGCGACTCGATACGGCGATCCAGGGCGGCTTGCGACTCTTCCAGCTCTTTGAGCTGATTGGTCAGGTTAGTCTGACGCGAGGCGAGGATACCACCCGTTTTGGCGTATTCCTCGGTGGTTTTGGTCATGCGCGTCAGCAGGCCGTCTTTACCTGTGAACATGTCGCTGATGTCGGCGCCATAGGTTTTGACCGCCGCATCCCACTTGGTGTCGTTGAATTCCAGCAAGCCGGTTTTCTGCACGGTGTTGATGCCAAGCTGCGACAGGGTGCGCAGCCCCCCTGTACCTACGCTGTGGCTGATTTCGCTGCGCACCGCATTGACTAACGAACGCATGGTGGCATCGCCCGTCAGCGCCGCAGAACCCGTGGCAGCACCATCGGCGCCGGTGGTTACTTTGGTCTGGGCATTGATGGAGGTCATCAACGCGTTATAAGCCGTGACGAACGACTGCACCGAGGTTTTCAGGGTGTCGTTGTTGCTGACGATCGAAAGGCTGGACTTGCCCTCTTTCACCAGCGTGATGTCGACCCCGCTGACTGCCCCAGTGACGGTATTGGAAGCCGATTCAAGCTCGAGCCCATCAAGCGTGTACTTGGCGTTCTGCGGCTTGGCAATGGTGGTAACGCCGGTGGCCATGCTGGCATCGCCACCCAGCGTTAACTCGGTACCCTCGCCCATCTTGGTCGAGGAGAACACCAACCGGGACCCACTGGCGTCGGTGACGATGTTTGCCGTAATGCCCTTGGACTGCAATTGCCCGTTGATGGCATCGCGCGCTTGCTGCAGGGTTGCACCGTTGGCGATTGTGACGCTATGGGTAGCACTGCCCTGGCTGATGGTCAGGGTTTGCGATTCGCCAGAGTCGTTGACAATCTTCGACGTGCTTTCGTACACCTGCGTCGAAATTTTCGATGCGGTCGCAAGCTGCGTGACTTCCAGGGCATAGGTGCCCGAAGACGCCCCGTCGCCCAGCTTCAACTTGGCGATTGCCTCATCGGACGACGACGAAGCCAGGCCAGAGAAGCTCGACGCCGTATTCAGCTTGGCGATCGCTGCACGGAAGGTATCCAGCGCGCTTTTGATGGTACCGATGGCCGACAGCGAGGTCGTGGCCGTGGTGGTCTGGGTATTGATCTGCTTCTGCTTTGGCGCCTTTTCGGCATTGGCCAACGCCGCCACGATCTCGTCGATCTTCAGACCCGAACCCAGGCCGGTAATAGTTGAACTCGCCATCTTTACTCTCCATTTCGGTGACCGTCGAAAATCCGACGAAAACGCGTCCGTGCGGCTTTACAACAAAAGCCGTGCCAATCAGGCCTGAATGTCAAACAACAGGCTATTGGCATCCTTCAGGTTTTCCGCCAGTTTCAGTGCCACTTCGGAAGGCAGCTGGCGGATGACTTCGCCGCTTTGGCGGGCAATGACCTTGACCACCACCTGGCCGGTGGAGTCATCGATCGAAAAGTCGAGTTGTCGCT
Source organism: Pseudomonas sp. NPDC089408 (assembly GCF_044749445.1). Classification (NCBI taxonomy): domain Bacteria; kingdom Pseudomonadati; phylum Pseudomonadota; class Gammaproteobacteria; order Pseudomonadales; family Pseudomonadaceae; genus Pseudomonas; species Pseudomonas sp. NPDC089408. The sequence goes on along the minus strand of NZ_JBIVHY010000002.1, from coordinate 349,449 downwards.
CTGAAGCCTTGACGAAGTCCTGAATGGCACTGATGGCACCCTCCAGATCTAGCCGGACTGCAGGCTTGGATTCTTTGTCGACCGGCTCGTTGGCTGCCATGTCGTTTGCTTGCCGCTTGCTCGTCGATGTGTCGGGCGCAGCGGAGGCGGGATAGGACAGGCCCAGTTTCACGCTCATATCCATGTCTTACACCTCTTTTTCCTGGAAAGACGAAAGGGTACGTCACCGTACCCTTCGTCAAACTACTCAGCTTTTAGTATTAGCCCAGCAGTTTCAGTACCGAGGACGGCAGCTGGTTGGCCTGGGACAGGATCGCGGTGGAAGCCTGTTGCAGGGTTTGCTGCTTGGTCAGCTCGGCGGTTTCCGAAGCGAAGTCGGCGTCCTGTACACGGCTGCGGGCAGCAGTGGAGTTCTCCGAGATGCTGTTCAGGTTGGCTACGGTGCTGTCGAAGCGGTTTTGCACGGCACCCAGCTGGGCGCGCTGGCTGTCGACTTGGGCAATAGCAGCATCCAAGGCCTGGATAGAAATCTGGGAGGATTGCGCATCAGTAATGCTCAGATTGGAAACAGTAGTTTCCATTGCTACTGCAGTAGCACCAGTTTTACCCGCGAGCCCCAGAGCAGACAGACCAGTACCGGCACTGCCGTCCGAAACAGTAATGTCTTTATCAGAGAACAATGAGAGCTTGCCATCATCGGTCAAGCTAGCAGTGACGCCGGTGCTAGCGCTATTGATAGCCGAGACAATATTTTGAGCTGAAGAACCCTTGGCGAATTTAACTTCTACACCATTAAGGGTGATCGACGTATCTGCAGTAGTTTTCGCTTCCGACGTGCCGGCAGTCAAGCCCAGCTGCGCCAGAGAGCCACTCTGCTCATTCGAAAGGCGCACATCACTTCCATCTTTAGAAACGATATTGATACGGCCGTCAGAATCGATTTTTGTATTAGCGGCATCAATGCTATCAAGACCTTGGATCTGAGCAAGTACGCTAGTGATGGTTGCACCAGCCGCCCAGGTGACCTGAGAGTCATTGACGCTGATTGTACCGCCAGCTGCCAAAGTTGTAGCCCCGGTAGCCGGGGTTGGGGTACCAGCAGTTACCGCTTTGGTAGTGCCGGTAGCTAGACCTATAGACGATGCACCCGCACCCGAAATTTCAATATCAGCCAACGCGCTCATGGTGAAGCCATCAGCATCGGTGAAGCCTACAGTGGCGGTGTTATCACCAGTAGCGGCTCGCAGAGCAGTTTGCATCTTAGCAGCAATTGCTGCTCCTTCGTCACCAGCCTCTACCAATACAGATTGGTTACCGATAGCAAAGCCCAGGTCCGCAGCGAAGCCACCTTCACCAGCCTTAATCTCGGTTGGTACAGATGTGCTATTCACTACAGCTGCACCAACTACCGGCGCAGGAGTGGTCAGTTTGGTACCCAATGCAGTGGCGGTCAGACCGCCCATATCATTACCAGCGATAGTTGCTTCGCTGTAAGAACCTTTTAAGCCAGTCGCACTAATGTCAGTCATGCCAAACGAAATAGTTTCGTTAGCGCTAGCACCAATCTGGAAACCAACGTTTTGGAACGAACCGTCCAGAATGTTACGACCACCGAAGGTAGTGGTGTTTGCAATACGGGTCAGTTCACCCGACAGAGCGGTGAATTCTTGCTGCAGGGAAGTACGGTCGTCGCCGCTGTTCGAGCCGTTAGCCGACTGCAGGGCCAGTTCGCGCATACGCTGCAGAATGCTGGTCGATTCCTGCATCGCGCCTTCAGCGGTCTGGGCGATGGAGATGCCGTCGTTGGCGTTTTTCACGGCAACGCTCAGGCCTTTGATTTGGCTGGTCAGACGGTTGGCGATCTGCAAGCCAGCGGCGTCGTCTTTGGCGCTGTTGATTTTCAGGCCAGAGGACAGGCGGGACATCGAGGTGCCCAGCGCGTCGGAAGCACGGTTCAGGTTCTTCTGAACGCCCAAGGAGGTGATGTTAGTGTTAACGGTCAAAGCCATGACGAATTCCTCGTGGTATGGATACTGCGGCTTCCGGCCCTGGCGACAGCCGGGTGTGGCCTAGAGAACCTTCGTAATGGTTATCGTCGGTTGCGCGGGTTGCTTGAGGGGTTTTTCGAAAAAAAAATGGTGGCAGGGGGCCAGCCCTGAGAAATCAAGGGGTTAAGGGCGGTTTATTGGCGTCAAAATTCGCTCTCGGCCAGGCTGAATGCCAGCCCTCAGACCTCAGCAACCCCTCCCCTGTGGGAGCGGGTTTACCCGCGAAGAAGGCGACGCGCTGGATGGCACCGGCTTTGCCGGTGTTCGCGGGTGAACCCGCTCCCACAGGGAACGTACCCAGTGCCGTGGTAATTTTTCAGGCATTAAAAAAGCGCCGGGCGTTAGCCGCCGGGCGCTTTTTCAAGGCTGCAGAGGATCAGTCGCGGTAAAGAATGGCCGAGCCCCACGACAGGCCCACACCAAAGCCGCTGATCGCCACGCGCTTCCAGCTGCCGTCGAGCATGTGTTTCTGCAGCAGCAGCGGCACGCTGGACGATACGGTGTTGCCGGTTTCCAGCATGTCCTTGACGAACTTCTCCGGGTGCTGCTCTTCGAAGCGGCGCGCCACGGCATCGACAATCGCCGCGCTGCCCTGGTGAATGCAGAAGGCGTCGATATCGGCAGACGTCAGGCCGCTGGCATCCAGCAGTTCGTGCAGGTGCGCCGGCACCTTGACCAGGGCGAAGTTGAACACCTGGCGGCCATTCATGAAGAACTTGCCATCGGTGACTTTCAGGTGCTCGGCACCGGAACCGTCGGTACCAAAGCGCGCCTGGCCCAGGTTCCACACCGCATTTTCGGCCATCCAGGTCGCCGTGGCGGCGTCGCCGAACAGCATGGTGGTGTTGCGGTCTTCCGGGTCGACAATCTTCGAGTACGGGTCAGCCGTGATCAGCAGGCCGTTCTTCAGCCCTGCCGCTTCCATGAAGCCTTTGATCGCATACAGGCCATATACATAGCCCGAGCAGCCCAGCGACACGTCGAACGCCGCCACGCGGGTGGACAGGCCGAGCTTGCTCTGGACGATGGCAGCGGTGTGCGGCAGGCCTTCTTCGTCACCGTTCTGGGTGACCACGATCAACGCATCGATCGACTGCGGATCAAGGTCGGGGTTGCTGGCGAACAGTGCCTGGGCGGCTTCTACGCACAGGTCGGAGGTTTCCTGTTCTTCGGCCTTGCGCGGCAGGAACGAGGCGCCGATCTTGCCGAACATGAACTCTTCGTCCTTGCCGAACTTCGCACCCTGGACGTAGTTGTCCAGGCCAGCGGTGGGCACGTAACTCGCGATGCTTTTGATGCCAATCATTCTGGCTTCCCAATGAAAACAGCCAAAGACCACCACTCGATGAATTGAGGGCGCCAAATACCGGAGCGTCACCGCCAGGGGGTGAAAGCAGAGCTCGCCTGCGCAACCGGTAACAAAATGCTGCAACAGCTGCTGCATAGAATACAGGGAAGATGAACGTTTTGACTCATTGGTCACATTGAAATGCTACGAAAGCCGTGACCAGGCAGCCGCAAGCACCCTGTAGGAGCGGCCTTGTGTCGCGAAAGAGCTGCGAAGCAGCCCCAGGATTTCAGCATTATCGCAAAAATCGCCGGGGCCGCTTTGCGGCCCTATCGCGACACAAGGCCGCTCCTACAGGGTTTGGTGCCAGCCTGATAGAGCGGTGATAGATCAGAGCTTGTCGAACAAGCTCAGCTGCGAAATACGCGCAAACGCCAGCTGCGAGGCTTCCAGCATGGCCTGCTGCAGGGTCAGCTGAATGGTCGCCGTGGCCATGTCTGTGTCACCGATAGCGCTCTGGGTAGTCTTGTTGGCCAAACCCAGGCTTTCGTTCTCCTGGGCCTGGATATCCAGCGAGTTGCCACGCGCACCCACCGAACCACGGGTGATATCGATGCGGTCACGTGCGCTGGCCAGGTTGGAAATGGCCGAGTCGGTAGCGGCCTTCAGTGCAGCTTGCGCCTCGGGTGTATCCAGCGGCTTTTCCAGGGCGCTGCGCAGTTGGCCCAAGGTGTCCAGCACGTTCTGCGTGCGGTGGGTGTTGGCGTTGACAGAGAACTGGTCACCCTGCTTGGGTGCACCATCAAACTGGTAGGTGACGCCAGCGACCGTTACCGCATTACCCGCCCCTACCGTACCGGAGGCAATCGGCTTGCTGTCGGCACTGTACGGCTGCGCATACAGCGAATACTCCGTATCGCTGGTAAAGCGGATCACTGCGCCGTCCCTGGGGAAGGTGCTGCGATAGGCATCCGGGCCGGTGATGCTGGTGCCGGTCACCTGTGCCGTCGACGGGTTGCCTGCGCTGCGCGTGGCAGTCAGGGTGTCGGGTTTGGCCTCAAGGGTGAACACATGCCCCGCCACCACGGCGTCGGCATCATCGCCCTCCGCCAGGTTAAGGTTGATTTCGAACTCGACACCGCGCAGCGAGATCATCTTGCCGCCTTCGGCATTGACGTCGAATTTGCCCTTGCCGGCGGTTTCTTGGGTGATGTCATTGCCAGCGGCATCCTTGACGCTGTACTCGGTGGCACTGGTGAACGTGACGGAATATGGCTGGCCCGCAGCAAACTGGTTGCTGTAGGTGGTGGCCGAGGTCAACAAACCGCCAGACAGCAGCACCTTGCCATCATCCGGCGACGGCGCTACCAGGTTAGACTGGGTGCGGCTGTTGTTGGTGGCCTGATCGAAGATGCTGTAGCCGGTGTCGTTGGTCGCCAGGCGCAAGGTGTCCGAAACCTGCAAGCTCAGCTGGGTCTGGTCGCCCTGATAGCTGTAGGTGCCGTCGGCATTGCGCACATAGGGCGGGGTAGACGATTTGGAGCCGCCGAACATGTAGTCGCCGTTGGCATCACGCGAGTTCAGCAGGCCGAACACGTTGGCTTCGATTTCCTTGATTTCGCTGGCGATGGAGGTACGGTCGGCATCGCTAAGGCCACCGTTACCCGCCTGGATTGCCAACTCACTGGCGCGCTGCAGGGCATCGTTGATGGTCGACAGCACACTTTCTTCTTGCAGCAGGGCATTCTTGACCGTGGTCATGTTGCCGCTGTACTGCTCTAGCAACGAACTCTGCTGCTGCAGCAGCAACAGGCGTGCAGCGCCGACCGGGTCGTCGCCGGCCGACTGGATGCGCGACTTGGAGGTCACCTGTTCGGTGATCTTCGCCAGGTTGGAGTAGTTCTGCGAGTAGCTGGTGGCGCTGGTCTCATAGAACTGAGCAGTTGAAATACGCATGGTCCGCTACTCCTTACAGGGCGTTGATCAGGGTGGAGAAGGTTTCTTGCGCCGCCTTGATGATCTGCGATGACGCCGTGTAGTAATGCTGGAATTTGATCAAGTTGGACGCTTCGTCATCAAGGTTGACACCCGACACGGCACTGCGGCTTTCGCTCGCAGACTTGAGCACGGCCTGGGTTGCCGTAGTGTCGATGGTGGCCTGGCTGGCCTTGGCCCCTACCCGCTCGACCAGTGCGGCATAGGCCGAGGTGAAGCTGGTGCCGGTACCGGAGTTGGTGCCCACGGTCGACTTGGTCTGCAGGTCCAGCAGGGCGTTGGCGTTACGGTTGTCAGCCTTGCCGTCGGCGTTGAACGACAGCGTGAAGCTGTCGTTGGCAGCCGGGCTACCGCCGATGGTGGTTTCGACGGCAAAGGTTCGCGGGTTGCCGCTGTCATCAAGAATCGGGTTACCCGACGCATCCAGCATCGGTACAGCAATCGACAGTTTGTTGTCGGTACCAGGCACTACACTGCCCGTGCCAATCTGCGTGCCCTTGGCATCGAACAGCTTGTAGCCTTGGGAACCACCGCTGGCCGCGTCGAACACCACGCGCACCGGCATCGAGTCGCGAATCGATTGCTGGATCAATGCAGTGTCGGCACCGTTATAGATGTCCAGCGACTCGCCCAGGGTCGGCTGAGTAATGGTGCCGGTGCCGCTGTTACCGCTGCCCGCTGTGGCGCTCACCGGCCCGGCAAACGCCAGCTTGTTGGCATCGGTCAGGGTGGTGGTGATGCTACCGGCAGCAGCCCGGGTGGGGATGACCTTGAAGCTGTCGCCAGCCGCCAGGCCGCCGCCTTTCAACGCCAGGCTGAAACCATCGATCACCGGCGCCGGGTCGGCATTCAGGTCAAAGCTGCCCATGTCGGTGCCGTCGGACCGGCGCACGCTGTACTGGTTGGCGCTGGTGAACTTCACCTCGTAGTCGTAGGTGGTCAGCGCACCACTGTTGGCAATGGTGACATCCAGGTTGCCGGAGCCTGCGCTGTTGTTCGACGAGGCCAGGCTGCGCTGGGCAATCGCGGCGGCGCTGTTGATGCTGGAGAACAGCGAGCTGCCGAACTGGCCATTGGCATCCAGGCCCTGCCCCAGCTGGCTGTTGATGCTGTCGGCGACCACCAGGGCGACACGCCCGAGTTCGTTCATCGATGGCGTCAGCACGTCCTGACGATAACGCAGCAGGCCGCCAATCGCGCCACCGGAAACCACCGTGGTCACGTCCGAGCTGAACGAGTCATAGTTGATGCGCAGGCTGACCTGGCTCTTGTCGGCGACACCCGGCTCCACCGACAGGGTGTTGGCCTTGGTACCGGTGACCAGCGACTGGCCACTGCCCAGGTACACGTCGTAGTTGCCATCACGCTCCTGCACCGTCACGCCGACCAGCTCATTGAGCTGGCGCACGGCTTCGCTGCGCGCATCCAGCAGGCTGTTGGGGGTGTTACCCGAGGCACTGGCGGCGGTGATCTGCTTGTTGTACTCGGCAATGTTGGCGGTGAGCTTGTTCACCTGCCCGGCCATGGTATCGAGCTGCGAGTTGATCGTGGCGTTCTGCTGGCTGAGCTGGGTGCTCACCGCATTGAAACGGTTGCTCAGGGTTTGCGCCTGGGTCAGCAGCAACTGGCGCGAGGCAACGTCACCCGGCTTGGCCGCTGCGGTCTGCAGGGCCGAGAAGAAGGCGGTAAGCACCGAGCTGATACCGGTGTCGCGGTCTGCCAGCAGCTTGTCGACGCTGGTTACCTGCTCCTGGAACGTCACCGAGTCGGCCTGCAGCGAGGTCGCCGTCTGCAGCTGGTTGTCCAGGTAGGAGCTGTAGATGCGCCGCACGTCTGCCAGTGTGGTGCCGGTCCCGATGAAACCAGCCCCGATGTTATGCGACGGGCCCGCCTGCTGCAGGGTCTGCTGGCGCGAGTAGCCACTGGTCGCGGCGTTGGCGATGTTGTTACTGGTTACCGACAATGCCGCCTGGCTGGCATTCAGGCCACTCAGGCCAATCGAAATCAGGCTCGACATGATTTAGTCCTTTTATAGATTCGTGGTTCTGCCAGCCATGGCGTATTGCGGGGTTGTCTGCATTTGCTGGGCGATGCTGATGATCTTGCGCGCATAGCCCGGGTCGGTCGCATAACCTGCCTTTTGCAGCTCTCTTGCAAACTGCTCTGGGTTATCGGCCGAATCCAGCGCACCTTGATAGCGGGAATTGTTCTGCAACAAGGTGACGAGATCGTGGAAGCTGTCCTGGTACGAGTCGTAGCTGCGGAACGCTGCGGTTTCCTTGACGAACTGGCCATCGCGGAACTCGCTGGTGATCGCTCGCGCCTGCTCGCCCTGCCAATTGCCGGTGGCCTTGATGCCGAACAGGTTGTGGCTGCTGCTGCCATCGCTGTTGCGCATCACTGATTTGCCCCAACCGGTTTCCAGCGCGGCCTGGGCCACCAGGTAGCGCGGGTCGATACCGATGCGTTTGGCGGCCTGTTCGGCCATCGGCAGCATGGTGGCGACGAACTCGTCACTGTCGGCAAAGGCCTTTTTCGGCGCCAGCGGCGGCTGGGCCACGGCGCGCCCGACAATGCGCAGGCCGTTGTCCGGCACGGCAAAGGCCTTGGCCACCTGCTGGCCGTCACGGGCCGGCACGGCGGCTGTATTGGCGGTGGCCGCCGATGGCACGATACCGGCCAGCAGGCGGTCGGTGAGCTTGCTCGGCAAGGCCAGGCGCCGCGAGTTGAGCGCGGCAACGTCATTGCGCGTGGTGGTTGAATCGCTGGCATGCACCGGCTCCGCCACCTTGTTGCCCCACAGCGCCGGGCCTGCGTTGTCGACACGCGGGAACGGGCTGGTGTTGATCGAGGCACTGCGGCCCTTGGTCAACTGGCGCACCAGCACATCCTGCAGGCCGATACCGCCGCCCTCGCGAGACATGCTCACGGCCAACTGCTGGTCGTACATGTCACGGTACTGCTTGACCGTTTCGGTGTTCATCGGGTTGTCGTCGGCCAGCACGTCACTGGCCTTGCGCGAGGCCTTGAGCATTTCGCTGATGAACAGCGACTCGAACTCCTGGGCCACTTTGCGCACGTTGGCTTCGCTGTCGCGGTCGCCGTGCTTGAGGGCGTTGAGGCGGTTGAGGTCGGTGTAGGCACCGCTGTCGGCGCTGCCGGAAACCAGGCTTTTACTGTTCATCCTCGGCGCCCTCAGATCACGATCAGGTCGGCTTGCAAGGCGCCGGCCTGTTTCAGGGCTTCGAGGATGGCCATCAGGTCGCCGGGCGCTGCGCCCACCTGGTTCACCGCACGGACGATTTCATCCAGCGTGGTGCCTGGGCCGAACTTGAACATCGGCTTGGCTTCCTGCTCGGCGTTGACCCGCGAGCGTGGCACCACAGCGGTCTGGCCATTGGAGAAGGCCCCCGGCTGGCTGACGATCGGGTCTTCGGTAATGGTCACGGTGAGGCTGCCATGGGTCACCGCTGCCGGCGACACCTTGACGTTCTGGCCAATCACGATGGTGCCGGTACGCGAGTTGATGATGACCTTGGCCACCGCCTGGCCCGGGTCGATCTCGAGGTTTTCCAGGATCGACAGGTAATCCACACGCTGGCTCGGGTCCATCGGCGCACTGACCCGCACCGAACCACCGTCTACCGCCTGGGCCACGCCCGGGCCGAGCAGGTCGTTGACCTTGTCGACGATACGCTTGGCGGTGGTGAAGTCGGGGCGGTTGAGGTTCAGGGTCAGGGTATTGCCCTGGTTGAAGCCGCTCGGTACCGCACGCTCGACACTGGCGCCACCCGGAATACGGCCTGCCGACGGAACATTGACGGTGATCTTCGAGCCGTCACGGCCTTCGGCGTCAAAGCCGCCCACCACCAGGTTGCCCTGGGCGATGGCGTAGACGTTGCCGTCGATACCTTTAAGCGGGGTCATCAACAGGCTGCCGCCACGCAGGCTCTTCGAGTTGCCGATCGACGACACGGTAATGTCCACTACCTGGCCCGGCTTGGCGAACGGTGGCAGGTCGGCATGCACCGACACCGCAGCCACGTTCTTCAACTGCACGTTGCCGGAGCCGGCCGGCACCTTGATGCCGAACTGCGACAGCATGTTGTTGAAGGTTTGCAGGGTGAACGGTGTCTGGGTGGTCTGGTCACCCGTACCGTTCAGGCCCACCACCAGGCCGTAACCGATCAACTGGTTGGAACGCACGCCAGAGATGCTGGCAATGTCCTTCAGGCGCTCGGCCTGCGCCGCAAAGGCACAGGACAGGAGCAGGGTTGCGGCAATCAGCTGCCTCACGTTGAACATGGTCATCCGTACTCAGAAAGGCCAAAGCGGGCTGATGAAGAAGCGGTCCAGCCACCCGGGCTGGCTGGCGTCGGCGAACGAGCCGGTACCGGAATAGGTGATGCGCGCATCGGCCACACGGGTGGACGGCACGGTGTTGTCGGTGGCGATATCGTCGGCACGGACCATGCCGGCAATACGCACCAGCTCTTCGCCGGTGTTCAAGGTCAGCCACTTCTCGCCACGCACGGCGATGATGCCGTTGGGCAGCACTTCGGCCACGGTCACGGTGATCGAACCGGTCAGGGTGTTGCCCTGGGTGGCCTTGCTGTCGCCCTTGGTGGCGCGGTCACCGCTGTAGCCGGCTTCCAGCGACAGGTCACCACCGCCGAACGGGTTGTTGGTGTTCGGCGTGCTTCCGAACAGCGAGGTCAGGCCGATATCGGTCTTGCTGTTCTTGGCAATCTGCGAACCGGCGTTCTTGCTGGCCGAGGTTTTCTCGTTGAGGGTGATGGTGATGATGTCACCCACCCGGAACGCCTTGCGGTCGCTGTACAGGTTCTGCTCGAACCCGGCCTGGTAGATCGAACCGTTGTTGGCCGCTGCCGGCAATGGGGTGCGCGGCAACACCGGCGCATAGTACGGGTCGTTGGGCTTGGGCGTCGGTGCGACGCAACCTGCCAGCAACACCGCCCCCCCCAGGGCGAAAACGGACAACAGACGATTCATGACGCTTACCTCACGGGCACGGGTGTAACGACAGTACAAGGCTACTTACAGCTGCTGGGTGACGAACGACAGCATCTGGTCGGCGGTGGAGATGACCTTGGAGTTCATCTCGTAGGCGCGTTGGGTGGTGATCATGTTCACCAGCTCTTCCACGGTGCTGACGTTGGAGTTTTCCAGGGTCTGCTGCTGGGTAGTGCCGAAACCGTTCAGGCCTGGTGTGCCGACTTGCGGCGCGCCACTGGCGGCAGTTTCGAGGAACAGGTTGTCGCCAATCGCCTGCAGGCCAGCCGGGTTGATGAAGTCGGCGGTCTGGATGTTGCCGATCACCTGCGCAGCCGGGTTGCCAGCGGTGGTGATCGATACCGTGCCGTCGGTGCCCACGGTGAAGGTCTGCGCGTCGTTCGGCACGACCACGGCAGGCTCCAGGGCGTAGCCGTTGGCGGTGACGATCTGGCCGTCGGAGTTCAGGTGGAAGGTACCGTCACGGGTGTAGGAAACGGTGCCGTCCGGCTGCAGGACCTGGAAGAAACCACGGCCGTTGACCGCCATGTCCAGCGGGTTTTCGGTGGTTTGCAGGCTACCCGCGACGAAGCTTTTCTGGGTGCCGACAATGCGTACACCGGTACCCACCTGCAGGCCGGAGGGCAGCTCGCTGTCCTGGGTGGACTGGGCGCCAGGCTGACGCTTGATCTGGTACAGCAGGTCGGCGAACTCGGCGCGATCACGCTTGAAGCCGGTGGTCGAGACGTTGGCCAGGTTGTTGGAAATGACCGTCAGGTTGGTGTCCTGGGCGGACAGGCCGGTTTTAGCGACCCAAAGAGCCGGAAGCATGTAGTTTCTCCTCGTGCGCCTGTTTTACGGCACCCGTTCAAAAGTGATTAGCCGATTTGCAAAACCCGAGCCATGGCTTCGTCGCCTTCCTTGGCCGTGTTCATCATCTTGACGTGCAGTTCGAACTGGCGGGACAGCGCCAGCACCGAGGTCATTTCCTCGACAGCGTTGACGTTGCTGCCTTCCAGAAAGCCCGCCACCACCCGCACATTGACGTCGGCATCGGCCGGCTGGCCGGAGGTGGTGTGGATCAGACCGTCCAGGCCCTTCTCCAGGCCTTTAGTATCGGGGTTGACCAGCTTGATACGGTCGACCTCGGCGATCACCCTTGGGTCTTCACCCATCGAGCGAATGCTGAGGGTACCGTCGGCGCCCACTTCAACCTTCTGTTCCGGCGGAATGGCAATCGGGCCACCGTTGCCGATCACCGGCATGCCGTTGCCGGCACGCAGCACACCGAGGGCATCGATGTTCAGGCTGCCGGTGCGCACATAGGCTTCGCTGCCGTCCGGGGCCTGCACGGCAATGAAGCCGTTGCCGGTCACGGCCACGTCGAGGTCGCGGCCGGTTTCGACCAATGGGCCTTGGCTGAAATCAGTCGCCGGGCGCTCGGTCATGGCAAAGGCGCGCGCCGGAAAGCTGTCACCGAACACCGGCATTGAACGGGCCTGTTCCAGGTCGCGTTGAAAACCGGTGGTGGAAACGTTCGCCAGATTGTTGGCGTGGGCCTTCTGCGCCAGCGCGTTCTGGCTGGCGCCGGTCATGGCCACATAAAGCAACTTGTCCACAGTATCTCCTCTGCGCGTGGCTGCCGCGCTGTCACTGGGCAGGTTCAAAGCAATAATCGAACCAAGTCTGCAACGCCCGTTTTCCGGGGCTTTCAGCGTGGCAAGGGGCAATAACCGTCAGTTTGTCGGCGGATGTTTGCCGCCTGCGGCAAAGGTTTGCTCAATGGCTGCGGCAAGCCGCATTGTTGTAGGGGCCGGCATGGCGCACCCAGCCTTTGCCCGGGTTGTGGGCCACGCACAGGTAGCGGCCGGTGACCAGGCTTTGCCATAGGTAGAACGGGGCGGGGGCAGCTGGCGCCGACAGTGCCAGTACCAGCAAAGGGAGCAAGGCGATTAGCGATAGCCGTTTCATTGGCGTAAACCTTCAAGATTTTGGGGCCGCTTTGCGGCCCATCGCGACACAAGGCCGCTCCTACAAGGGATCGCGATCACCTGTAGGAGCGGCCTTGTGTCGCGACGGGCTGCGCAGCAGCCCCAGCCATCATCAGGTCATCTGGATGATGGTCTGCATGATGGTGCTTTCGGTGGAAATGGTCTTGGCGTTAGCCTGGTAGTTGCTCTGCGCCTTGATCAGGTTGACCAGTTCGCCAGTCAGGTCGACGTTGGAGTCTTCCAGCGCACCACCGGAAATCTGCCCGAGGGTGCCGGTGTCCGGCGCGCCGACCACCGGCACGCCCGAGGCGTAGGACTCTTTCCAGTTGGTACCGCCAATCGGCGTCAAGCCCTGCATGTTGGCGAAGCTGGCAACCGCCACCTGGCCAATCACCTTGTCCTTGCCGTTGGTGAAGCTGGCAAACAGGTAACCGCTCTGGTCAATGCTCAGCCCGGACAGCTCACCGGTGGCGTAGCCATCCTGAGTCTTGGCAACTTCTGCGGAGGCCGAGTTGTATTGGGTAGCCCCCAGCATGTCCAGCTTCACACCGTCGGCATTGGCGATGGCGCCATTGGCCGACCACTCGCCAGCGGCGTTTTTCTGCGCCGGAATCCAGTTGTCGAGCCTGAATATCTTGTCTTCGCCAATGGTCAAGCCGCCGACGACCGCGCCCGCAGCCATTGCATCTTTGTCCAGCGTGCCATCGGATTTGAACGGCACCGCGTTAACCAACGGCGTGGTCGAGGCCGGGTCAGCCGGGTTGCGGCCATCGATGGTGGTGTGCATCGACCAGGTGTTGGTGGTGTCGTCCTTGATGAAGTACTGGTTCATCTGGTGTTCGTTACCCTGGCTGTCGTACACCGGGGTGTTGAACGTGAAGTTGTAGGAACTGGCGTTGGTGGGGTCGAACGGCGTTACCGCAGGGGCGGTCGCACCCGAGTTGAGGTTGATCTTCTCGGTGATGAGGCTGGTCGGTTTCGGCGTCAGGTTCGAGGTATCAATCTGCAGGTTGGTCAGAATACCCTGAATGACCTTGCCATCCTCACCCACCGCATACCCCTGCAGGTTTGCACCCCCGGCATTCACCACATAGCCTTCCTTGTCGCTGTAGAACGCGCCAGCACGGGTGTAGATCTTCGAGCCGTTATCGTTCAGGGCAAAGAAGCCATTGCCGTCAATGGCCATGTCCAGCGCCTGGCCCGTGGCATTGATGTTGCCTGGCGTGAACAGCTGCGAAACCGCAGCGGTCTTCACGCCGGTACCGATCACGGTCTTGCCGGCACTGGTACCCCGAATGGAATTGGAGTACTGGTCGGCGAACTCGGCGCGCGACGACTTGAAGCCGGTGGTGGCGACGTTGGCAATGTTGTTGCCGGTAACGCTCAGGGCCTTGTTTGCTGCATAGAGGCCGCTAAGGCCGATATTGAAAGACATGTGAAACTCCTGTCGTTTTGCTCAGGCCCTAGATGCCGATGCTTTGGATTTTGGAAAGCGCAACACTGCCCAGCCCGGCCAGGTTGAGTGTCATCTCAGAACCGTTGGTCCCCATGGTCACACTGGTCACCGAAGCCGGCAGGTTGGTGGTCATGGCGGTGGCCTTGCCATCGATCGAGGCAGTGGCCTTGAAGGTATAGGTACCGTCGGCCGCGACTTCGCCGTCATCGTCCAGGCCATCCCAGGTAAAGTCGATCTTGCCGGCTTTCTGGGTACCCAGGTCGATGGTGCGGATCAGCTTGTCGTCCTTGTCGTAGACGCCGACCGAGGTGGCCGTACTGGAAGACGTGAGGTTGACCGAGCCGTTCAGCCCCTTGCCGGTGTCGACCACGGCCTTGTCGGTTTCGACAATCACGTTGCGCCCGACCAGCGACGACGCCTGCAAAGCCTGGGAAGACTGCAGCCCTGCAGCGATATACAGCACCGAGTCGTTCAGCGACTGCATGCTTTCGAGGCTGCTGAACTGCGCCAACTGGGCGACGAATTCGCCGTTTTCCTGCGGGTCGAGGGGGTTCTGGTTCTGCATCTGGGTAACCAGCAACTGCAGGAACGCGTCCTTGCCCAGCGCGCTGCCGGCGGCGCCGGTGCTGTCACTGTTCTTGCTCTGCTGCTTTTGCAGCGAGGTCAGATAGGCGCTACCGACGTCGGTGGTGGAATTGGTAGTGGTCATGTCGGCTTCCTATCACTGCCCCAGGGTCAGGACTTTCTGCATCATGCTCTTGGCCGTGTTCATCAGCTCGGCATTGGTCTGGAACGCGCGGCTGGCAGAGATCATGTCAGCCATCTCCTCGACCACGTTGACGTTCGGGTAGTAAACGTAACCGTCCTTGTTCGCCGCCGGGTGGTTCGGCTCGTAGCGGGCCTCAAGGGTACTCTGGTCTTCGACGATGCCTTTTACCTGCACGCCCTGCCCTGCTTCGCCCTGGTCCTCGAACAGCGACTGGCTGCCGCCGGCCTGCGCATCCTGGAAGGTGGTGGCGAATACCGGGTGGCGGGCACGGTAGGTCTGGTCGATGCTCGACGACACGGTCTCGGCGTTGGCGATGTTCGAGGCCACGGTGTTCAGGCGCGTGTTCTGCGCACTCATGCCGCTACCGGCAATGTTGAAAACGCTGGAAAGGGACATGGTCATTCTCCCCGCAGGGCGGAAACCAGCCCTTTGAATTTACTGTTGAGCAACGTGAAGCTGGCTTGGAAGCCAATGGCGTTTTCGGTGTAGTTCGATTGCTCGATCTGCGCGTCAACGGTGTTCTGGTCGATCGAAGGCTGCAGCGGCGTGCGGTACTTCAGCGTGTCATCAGCGGCGACGGCCAGGCCTTCGGCTTCGATGTGCCGGCTGTTGGTACGGTCCATGGCGAAGCGGCCGCTTTGCTGCTTGCTGGTTTCGGCGGCCAGCACCGAAGAAAAGTCCATGTCACGCGCCTTGTAGTTGGGCGTGTCGGCGTTGGCGATGTTGTTGGCCAGCACTTCGGCGCGCTGGGCGCGGAAGCCCAGGGCCTTTTCGTGGATACCAAGCGCCTTGTCGAAGCTGATGCTCATGTCGGGGAAACCTTCAGAGGTTGACCGGAATTTCGTTGAGCAAGGTATAGCAAGGGCTGTGCCAACCCTAGAAAAGCCCGAAATTGCGGGGCTGCGGGGTGCGGTGCTATCAGAGTGATGCCAGAAAAGCGGCAAAGGCCTTCCGCCTTGGGCGGCGAAAGCGGCAATTGTCGGATGGCAAAAGCGGCAAAACAAAAAATTGACGTCAGGTTTGTTGCCTGCGCTGGCCTCTTCGCGGGTAAACCCGCTCCCACAGGTGCATCGCTGCCCTTAAGGGTGGTGCATAACCTGTGGGAGCGCGTTCACCCGCGAAGAGGCCAGCACAGGCAAACAAAAAGCCGGCAACTTTCGTTGCCGGCTTCTGGTTCACTTGGCCTGGTAAATAATCCCTGGGCTGCACTGCACCATCTGGTAATGGTCCGGCAACCCGTTCAGCGCCTCCGAGGCGCCGAGGAACAGGTAGCCGCCCGGCTTCAGGGTGCTGTGAATGCGCAGCAGGATGTCCCGCTTTACCTGCGCCGAGAAGTAGATCAGCACGTTGCGGCAGAACACGATGTCGAACTTGCCCAGGCTGGCGTAGCTGTCGAGCAGGTTGAACGAGCGGAACTCGACGCGGCTGCGAATCGCCGGCTTCACCGCCCAGCGCCCCGGCCCCTTGGGGTCGAAGTAGCGCTGCAGGCGCTCCTGCGATAACCCGCGGGCAATCGCCAGGCTGTCGTACTCACCGGTCTTGCAGTTGTTCAGCATGGTGCCGGACAGGTCCGTGGCAACGATCTGCGCGCCCATTTTCAGCTGGCCGAGGTTGCTGCGCTCGAACTCGTCGATGGCCATCGAGATGGAGTAAGGCTCCTGCCCCGACGAACAGGCCGCCGACCACATGCGCAGGCGCTGGCCAGGGTTGTTGCGGATGAACTCGGGGATGACCTTGTTCTTCAGCACTTCGAACGGGTAGGTGTCGCGAAACCACAGGGTCTCGTTGGTGGTCATGGCATCGACCACCTGCTCGCGCAAACCGCCGCGCGGCTGGGCCTGGATGCGCTGCACCAGCTCGCCCAGGCTCTTGATACCCTGTTGTTCCATCAGCTTGTTGAGACGGCTGGAAACCAGGTACTGCTTATTTTCGCCCAGCAAGATGCCACAGGCTTTTTCCAGGAAGACCCGGAACTGTTCGAAATCCAAATTACCCGTAGACACTACTGCCGCCTCTTTTCAATCACTGGTGCCGGGGGGCTGCCCCGGCGGCTTCAATGCGCTGCCTTGATCCGGTCGACCACCCGCTGGGCCAGGTCGTCCGGCTTGAACTTGGCCAGGAAGTCATCAGCGCCGACCTTCTTGACCATTGCCTGGTTGAACACCCCGGAAAGCGAAGTATGCAGGCAGATGTGCAATTTTTGCATGCGCGGGTCGCTGCGGATCTCCGCCGTTAGCGTATAGCCGTCCATTTCCGGCATTTCAATGTCCGAGATCATCATCAGGAACTCTTCTTCCGGCTTTTTGCCCTCATCCACCAGCTGACGCAAGTAGTTCAGCGCCTGACGGCCGTCATTGAGCGCCACCACTTCCACCCCCACGGTCTGCAGGCAACGGCTGACCTGCTTGCGCGCCACCGACGAGTCGTCGACGGTCAGCACCCGCATCAGCACGGCCTTGTCCTGCACCTCGGCATCGATCACCCCGGCAGACACCGACTCGGACGACGGCGACACTTCGGCCAGCACTTTCTCCACGTCGATGATTTCGACCATGCGGTTATCCACCCGGGTGACCGCCGTCAAGTAATGGTCACGGCCAGTGCCCTTGGGTGGTGGATGGATCTCTTCCCAGTTCATGTTGACGATGCGCTCCACCGAGTGCACCAGGAAACCCTGGGTCTTGGTGTTGTACTCGGTGATGATCACGAAGCTCTTGCGCGTGTCTTCCTGCAGTGGACGCAACCCGGTAGCCATCGACAAGTCGAGGATCGGGATGGTCGCCCCACGAATGTTGGCAACCCCGCGCACCACCGGGTGCGCCTTGGGCAACAGGGTCAGCGCAGGGCATTGCAGCACTTCCCTGACCTTGAATACGTTGATGCCGTAAAGCTGTTCGCCGTTGAGGCGGAACAGTAGCAACTCCAGGCGATTCTGCCCCACCAGCTGCGTGCGCTGGTTGACCGAATCCATAACACCCGCCATGCCAGACTCCTTTTCATTTCAGCCTTTCGTTGCAACTCAGGTAGCGAGTCGGCACGGGCTTTGCTTTTTTGAGGGTCATGCACACGAAAACGACATTTTCCCGACGATTGACGCGCCTGCTGACTGGCTCGCTGGCCGCACTGTGCCTGCTGGCGCCCGGCGCTCGCACGGTAGCGGACGCGTTTACCTTGCCTGAACAACTTATCGGCGTCACCCAAGGGTTTCTTGAATTTACCGTCGAAGATTACCTGGCCACCACCCAGACCGCCGGCCGTTATGAAATCCAGGTCAACTCGCTGGACCCACGCCTGCGCATGCCGTTGTGCAGCCAGCAGCTGGACGCCTCGCTGGAAAGCCCCTCCCAGCCGCTGGGCCGGGTAACGGTGAGAGTCCGCTGCAACGGTACGGCGCCGTGGACCGTGTTCGTGCCGGCCACCGTGCGGCTGTTCCGCGACGTGGTGGTGGTTACCCGCCCGCTCAAGCGTGACAACACCGTGGGCGAAGGCGACGTGGCCCTGCGTGAACGGGATGTCGGTACCCTGGGCCAGGGTTTTCTGACCGAAATGGACCAGGCCGTTGGCATGAAGATGCTGCGCCCGACGGTGATCGACCAGGTGCTCACCCCGCAGCACCTGGAACAGGCCGAAGTGGTGCGCAAGGGCGACCAGGTGGTGATCGTCGCACGCAGCGGCAGCCTGAGTGTGCGCATGCCCGGCGAGGCCCTGAGCAAGGGCGGCCTGAGCGAACAGATACGGGTACGCAACCTCAACTCGAAACGGGTGGTCAAGGCCAGGGTCACCGGCCCGGGCCAGGTCGAAGTCAGTATGTAAGCTAGCTGCCAGATTGCGCTGGCAGGGAGGAACTGCTTTTTCTAAACTGTGTCAGAACACGGGTCCGCGAGCTTGCTGACAGGCGGCTGTGCATTTGTGCCTAAAGTTTCTTTCGGGTTGGCCGAAAACTAGGCAAGCGTCCAAATACCCAGAGGTTTCTGATCATGGTCATCGACTTCAGTCGTTTGAATAACTCTCCGTCCGTCACGGGCGGCGTGCGCGGCAACACCGCGTCCGGCAGCGCCGAAAAACCGGCAGCCAGCCAGGAAGCGGTGAAAGACACCGGCGCCAGCGGAGAAGCGGTACACCTCAGCCAAGAGGCCCAGCAGTTGCAAAAGATCAGCGACAAGCTGCGCGACGAGCCGGTAGTCAACAGCGCCCGCGTGGCCCAGTTGAAACAGGCCATCGCCGACGGCAGCTATCAGGTCGATGCCGGCCGGGTCGCCAGCAAACTGCTCGATTTCGAAGCCCAGCGCTGACCGTACGGCGCGCTGACTTCACGGACGCTAGAAAAGCCAAGAGTTAGCCATGCACGACACCACCTTGCTGCAACTGATCGAAGATGACATTGCCCCGATGCAGGAACTGCGCGACCTTCTGCACCAGGAAGCGATCGCCCTGCATGGCCGCGACATGCCGCTGCTGGAACAGATCCTGGCGCGCAAGCAGTCGCTGATCATCTTGCTCGAGCAGCATGGCCAGCGCCGCAGCCAGTTGCTCGCCAGCCTCGGCCTCAGTGCCGACCGCAGTGGTGTACAGGCCGTGGCCGCGCAATCGTCACATGGCGACACGCTACTGCAGCGGCTCGACATGCTGTCGCAACTGATGGACGACTGCCAGCAGGTCAACCAGACCAATGGCCGGATCATCCAGGTGCAACAACATGCCACCAACAACCAGATTCGCATCCTGCAGGGCGGCGATGCGCCGTCACTGTACGACAGCCGTGGCGGCACCTCACTGCTGGCCAAACCAAGGGCCCTCAGCCAAGTCTGATTTTTCTGTCAAGGCACGGAACATACTGGCAAAATGCCGTTAATTGCGTGTGTTGCTTTTGCCTGGAGAACGATAAGCCGTGTTCAATGAATCCGATGCCCCGCAACCGCCAAAGGTGCTGAGCACCCCCTTGGAGATTGCGGCTAACTTGCGGCAGCTGCAGGAAAGCCACGACCCCCTGATCATCACCTTCAATGACCGCAGCCAGCGCTTCCAGAGCTACGTGGTGCATGTGGACCGTGAAAGCAACACCCTGGCCCTGGACGAGATGATCCCCCGTGACGGCGAGAAGTTTATCGAGAACGGTGAGCACTTCCGCGTCGAAGGCTTCCACGATGGTGTGCGCATCGCCTGGGAATGCGACCACGAACTGAAGATCAGCGAAGTCAACGGCCACCGCTGCTACAGCGGCGCCCTGCCGCTCGAGATGACCTACCACCAGCGCCGCAACGCCTTCCGCGCCGCGCTGAAGCTGTCGCAACTGGTCGACATCATCTTCGATGGCACCCACCTCAAGGGCAACGGCGCCCTGCGTGGCAAGCTGCTGGATATCTCCGCCACCGGCTGCAAGCTGCGCTTCGAGGGCAATGTCGAAGACCGCCTGCAATTGGGCCAGGTGTATGAGCGCTTCAAGGCAGGCAACCCGCTGGGCCTGGTCGATACCATGGTCGAGCTGCGCCACCTGCACTATGAAGAGCGCATCAACACCACCTTTGCCGGGGTGCGCTTCCACAACCTCAGCGGGCAGGCACAGCGCAAGATCGAGAGCTTTGTATACCAGCTGCAGCGTGAGGCGCGGCGGTTCGACAAGGACGACTATTGATCGCCTGCCGGTAGAACAGAAACGCCACCTTTCGAGGTGGCGTTTTAGTTTGTGTTTCTGCTGTGCCGGCCCTTTCGTGGGTAAACCCGCTCCTACAGGGTACGCGCCGATTCTGAAATCTGTGCAAAACCCTGTAGGAGCGGGTTTACCCGCGAAAGGGCCAGCACAGGCTTACACTGATTTACTGGTCTCCTCAGGCTCGGGCGCCTGCTGCTCGGCCCCTTTCTCTTCCGCCTCGGTATCCTCCGCCGCCACCGGTGCCTGCATCACATCCTGCACAGTCTGCTCATCCACCCGTGGGTCCAGCGCTGCCGACAACGGCGAGCCGGCCGCCGGCATTGCTACGTGGCCCAACGGGGCGTCCTGCACCTGGTGCAGGCCGGTAACCGCTTTCGGTCGGATGCGCCACACCAGCACCAGCGCAAAGAACACAAAGAAGGCATACAGCATCTGCGGCCCCAGCACCTTCATCAGCACGCCAGCCGCCAATGGCCCGATACAGGCACCCACGCCATAGGTCACCAGCAACATCGCGGTCAACGAAACCCGCCGCTCGCTTTCCACATGGTCATTGGAAAACGCTACCGCCAGCGGATACAGGCAGAACTGCAGCAAGGAAATCAGGAAGCCGATGCCGAACAGCAATTCCAGCGGCACGCTGGGCAGGATCGCCAACGGCGCAGCCGCCAGCGCCAGGCCTACCGCCACGCTGCGGATCAGTACCGCGCGGTCATAGCGGTCCGACAGCCAGCCCAGCGGCCACTGCACCAGCAAGCCGGCAAAAATGCAGCTACCCATGAACAGACCGATCTGCTCGGTGGTCATGCCCTGGCTGGAGGCATACAAAGGCGCCAGGCCGTAGAACGAGCCAACGATCAGCCCCGAGCCCAGCACCGTGCTGAGCGACTGCGGCACGCGCTTGATGAAGAACTTCGGTTCCATCGGTGCCGGGCGCAACGGCGCCGGGTGAATGCGCCGGGTCATCGCCACCGGCACCAGGCACAGGGCGAAGCACATGGCGACCAGCATCAGCAGTTCCGGGCCGAGCTGCGGGTGCACCACCAGGATCAGCTGGCCAAGCACCAGGCCCAGGTACGAGGCAATCATATAGCCGCTGAACACCGCGCCACGGTGCTTCACATCGGCCTGCTCGTTCAGCCAGCTCTCGATGACCATGTACTGGCACATCATACCCAGGCCGACGATCATGCGCAGCCCGACCCAGGCCGGTAGCCAGCTGGTCAGGCCATGGCCGAGCACCGCAGCGCCGACGATGCCGGCGCAGGTGGCATACGCGCGTATGTGCCCTACCCGGCCGATCAACCGGTGGCCGACCTTGCCACCCAACGCCAGGCCGAAATAGTTGGCGGCCATCAGCGCACCAATCCACAGGCTGTCGACATGGTCGGCGGCCAGGCGCAAGGCCAGGTAGGTACTGAGCAGGCCCGAACCGATCAACATCATCAGCGCGGCGAAATACAACGACTGAAACGGCTTCCATATATTTCGCATAGGTCCCGTGAAGCTCCCTTGATCAGGTGGCGGGGGGTGCTAGCAGCATAAGGGCAAAAACCGCCCGGCGCAGGCCCCCTTTCAGCGATTTGGCGCAGTGGGGGCGTGTCCGGTGCAGGTCGTGTCGCGATCAGGCTTGTGCCGCCAGCACCCGGCGCTCCCATGGGGTGATCTCGTCGAAGAAATCAGTCAGCTCCAGGGTCTTGCTGGCGATGTAGCCTTCGATGAACTCGCTGCCGAACAGTTCCCGCGCCAGCGTACTGCGCTTAAGGCGCTCCAGCGCTGCATGCAAGGTGCACGGCAGGCTCAGGTGCTCGGGCACTTGGAACTCGCCCTGAATGGCCGGCGAAGGCTGCAGGCGCTGTTCAATGCCGTGCAGCCCGGCGGCCAGGCTGGCGGCGATGGCCAAGTACGGGTTGGCATCGGCGCCGGGCAGGCGGTTTTCCACCCGCCGCGCCACCGGTGCACTGGCCGGGATGCGCAGGCCGGCGGCGCGGTTGTCCTCGGACCAGCAGGCGTTGTTCGGTGAGACATAGGGGTGGCACAGGCGCTGGTAGGAGTTGACGTTGGGGGCGAACAACGCAGTGAAGTCGGCCAGGCACGCCTGCAAACCACCAATGAAGTGGTGGAAGGTGTCGGTCGCCAAGCCTTGCTCATCGCTGAACACGTTGCGCCCGCTGGCCACGTCCACCAGGCTCTGGTGAACGTGCATGGAGCTGCCGGGCGTGTGCGCCAGCGGCTTGGCCATGCACACCACGCTCAGCCCGTGCTTGAGCGCCACTTCCTTGAGCAGGTGCTTGAACAGGAAGGTCTGGTCGGCCAGCAGCAGCGGGTCGCCGTGCAGCAGGTTGATCTCGAACTGGCTGACGCCCATTTCGTGCATGAAGGTGTCGCGCGGCAGGCCCAGCGCGGCCATGCACTGGTACACCTCGTTGAAGAACGGGCGCAGGCCGTTGTTGGAGCTGACGCTGAATGCCGAATGGCCCAGCTCGCGGCGGCCGTCGATACCCAGCGGTGGCTGGAACGGCTGCAGCGGGTCGCTGTTGGCGGCAAAGACGAAGAACTCCAGCTCGGTCGCCACCACCGGCGCCAGGCCTAGCGCTGCATAGCGGGCGATCACCGCCTTGAGCTGGCCACGGGTGGATAGCGCGGATGGCCGGCCATCCAGCTCATTGGCATCGCAAATGGCCAGGGCGCGGCCGTCACTGCTCCAGGGCAGGCGATGGACCTGGCTGGGCTCGGCCACCAGTGCCAGGTCGCCGTCGTCGCTGCCGTAGAACTTCGCTGGCGGGTAGCCGCCCATGATGCATTGCAGCAGTACACCCCGGGCCATCTGCAGGCGGCGGCCTTCGAGGAAACCTTCTGCGGTCATCACCTTGCCGCGCGGGACGCCATTGAGGTCGGGGGTGACGCATTCGATTTCATCGATGCCCTGGAGCTGAGCGGTGCTCATGACGCTTATCCTTGTTGTTGTAGGCTGACAACAACATAGGCTGGAGGTGTTTAAAATATCAAGCAGCACTCTGTGGTGCCTGTGCCGGCCCTTTCGCGGGTAAACCCGCTCCTACAACGATCGTTGTGGGAGCGGGTTTACCCGCGAAAGGGCCGGCACAGGCAAACCCTATTCCCGCAAGGTCATGCCATTGGCCGGCAACGGCAATGCAGTCTTGTAGCGCACCTGCTTCAAGGCAAAGCTTGACCGGATATTGGCCACCCCCGGCAACCGCGTCAGGTAATCGAGAAAACGCTCCAGCGCCTGGATGCTCGGCAGCAGTACCCGCAGCAGGTAATCCGGGTCGCCGGTCATCAGGTAGCACTCCATCACTTCGGGCCGTTCGGCAATTTCTTCCTCAAAACGGTGCAGTGACTGCTCAACCTGCTTCTCCAGGCTGACATGGATGAACACATTCACATCCAGCCCCAGCGCTTCGGGCGACAGCAAGGTCACCTGCTGGCGGATCACCCCCAGTTCTTCCATGGCCCGCACCCGGTTGAAGCAGGGCGTGGGCGACAGGTTTACCGAGCGTGCCAGCTCGGCGTTGGTGATGCGGGCGTTCTCCTGCAGGCTGTTGAGAATGCCTATATCGGTACGATCAAGTTTGCGCATGAGACAAAATCACCGGTTTTTTATGTTTATGCGGAATGTTTATCTGCCCCGCACGGCAAAGGCAATCAACTTGAGAGAAAAATTCTCCTGCCGGGCCACTAAGATGTAGAGGACGCTGACTTACCAGTCACAAGCCGGTACTCAGCGGCGGCCGCTTCAGAGCTCACAAAAACAAATACCCCGAGCGAGCGTAAAAAGCATGAACGAGTACGCCCCCCTGCGTTTGCATGTGCCCGAGCCCACCGGCCGGCCAGGCTGCCAGACCGATTTCTCCTACCTGCGCCTGAACGACGCAGGTCAAGCCCGTAAACCCCCAGTCGATGTCGATGCTGCCGACACCGCCGACCTGTCCTACAGCCTGGTCCGCGTGCTCGATGAGCAAGGCAACGCGCAAGGCCCGTGGGCCGAAGACATCGACCCGCACGTTCTTCGCCAGGGCATGCGCGCCATGCTCAAGACGCGCATCTTCGACAGCCGCATGGTGGTTGCCCAGCGCCAGAAGAAAATGTCCTTCTACATGCAGAGCCTGGGCGAAGAAGCCATCGGCAGCGGCCAGGCGCTGGCGCTGAACCGCACCGACATGTGCTTCCCGACCTACCGCCAGCAAAGCATCCTGATGGCCCGCGACGTGTCGCTGGTCGAAATGATTTGCCAGCTGCTGTCCAACGAGCGCGACCCGCTCAAGGGCCGCCAGTTGCCTATCATGTACTCGGTACGCGAGGCCGGCTTCTTCACCATCAGCGGCAACCTGGCGACCCAGTTCGTGCAGGCCGTCGGCTGGGCCATGGCGTCGGCGATCAAGGGCGATACCAAGATTGCCTC
Source organism: Pseudomonas sp. NPDC089408 (assembly GCF_044749445.1). NCBI lineage: Bacteria > Pseudomonadati > Pseudomonadota > Gammaproteobacteria > Pseudomonadales > Pseudomonadaceae > Pseudomonas > Pseudomonas sp. NPDC089408. Next base: position 324,816 of record NZ_JBIVHY010000002.1, on the reverse strand, counting down.
GGCGTGGATCGGCGACGGCGCCACCGCCGAGTCGGACTTCCACACCGCCCTCACCTTCGCCCACGTGTACCGCGCCCCGGTGATCCTCAACGTGGTCAACAACCAGTGGGCGATTTCGACCTTCCAGGCCATTGCCGGTGGCGAGTCGACCACCTTTGCCGGCCGTGGCGTAGGTTGCGGCATTGCCTCGCTGCGGGTTGACGGCAACGACTTCGTCGCCGTGTACGCCGCCTCGCGCTGGGCCGCCGAGCGCGCCCGCCGTGGCCTTGGCCCAAGCCTGATCGAGTGGGTCACCTACCGTGCCGGGCCGCACTCGACCTCCGACGACCCGTCCAAGTACCGCCCCGCCGATGACTGGAGCCACTTCCCGCTGGGCGACCCGATCGCCCGCCTGAAGCAGCACCTGATCAAGATCGGCCACTGGTCCGAGGAAGAACACCAGGCCACCACGGCGGAGTTCGAAGCCGCGGTCATCGCCGCGCAGAAGGAAGCCGAACAGTACGGCACCCTGGCCAATGGTCATATCCCGAGCGCCGCCTCGATGTTCGAGGACGTGTACAAGGAAATGCCCGACCACCTGCGCCGTCAACGCCAGGAACTGGGGGTTTGAGATGAACGACCACAACAACAGCATCAACCCGGAAACCGCCATGGCCACCACTACCATGACCATGATCCAGGCCCTGCGCTCGGCCATGGATGTCATGCTTGAGCGCGACGACAATGTAGTGGTGTACGGCCAGGACGTCGGTTACTTCGGCGGCGTGTTCCGCTGCACCGAGGGCCTGCAGACCAAGTACGGCAAGTCGCGTGTGTTCGACGCCCCGATCTCCGAGAGCGGCATCGTCGGCACCGCCGTGGGCATGGGCGCCTACGGCCTGCGCCCGGTGGTGGAAATCCAGTTCGCCGACTACTTCTACCCGGCTTCCGACCAGATCGTTTCCGAGATGGCGCGCCTGCGTTACCGTTCGGCCGGCGAGTTCATTGCCCCGCTGACCCTGCGCATGCCTTGCGGCGGCGGTATCTATGGCGGCCAGACCCACAGCCAGAGCCCAGAAGCGATGTTCACTCAGGTGTGCGGCCTGCGCACGGTCATGCCGTCCAACCCGTATGACGCCAAAGGCCTGCTGATTGCCTCGATCGAATGCGACGACCCGGTGATCTTCCTTGAGCCCAAGCGCCTGTACAACGGCCCGTTCGACGGCCACCACGACCGCCCGGTAACCCCGTGGTCGAAGCACCCGCACAGTGCCGTGCCCGACGGCTACTACACCGTACCGCTGGACAAGGCCGCCATTACCCGCCCAGGCAATGACGTGACCGTGCTGACCTACGGCACCACCGTATATGTGGCCCAGGTGGCCGCCGAAGAAAGCGGCGTCGACGCCGAAGTGATCGACCTGCGCAGCCTGTGGCCGCTGGACCTGGACACCATCGTCGAGTCGGTGAAAAAGACCGGCCGCTGCGTGGTGGTGCACGAGGCCACCCGTACCTGCGGCTTCGGTGCCGAACTGGTGTCGCTGGTGCAGGAACACTGCTTCCACCACCTGGAGGCGCCGATCGAGCGCGTCACCGGTTGGGACACCCCCTACCCTCACGCACAGGAATGGGCTTACTTCCCAGGGCCTTCGCGGGTAGGTGCGGCACTGAAAAAGGTCATGGAGGTCTGAATGGGCACGCACGTCATCAAGATGCCGGACATTGGCGAAGGCATCGCGCAGGTCGAGTTGGTGGAATGGTTCGTCAAGGTCGGCGACATCATCGCCGAGGACCAGGTGGTGGCCGATGTCATGACCGACAAGGCCACTGTGGAAATCCCTTCGCCGGTCAGCGGCAAGGTGCTGGCCCTGGGTGGCCAGCCGGGTGAAGTGATGGCGGTCGGCAGCGAGCTGATCCGCATCGAAGTGGAAGGCAGCGGCAACCATGTGGATGTACCAACGGCCAAACCGGTCGAGGCCGCTGCACCTGCTGCCCCTGTGGCAGCCAAGCCAGCGCCACAGCAGGAAGTAAAACCTGCAGCGTACCAGGCGCCTGCCAACCACGCGTCAGCCCCGATCGTGCCGCGCCAGCCGGGCGAGAGGCCACTGGCCTCGCCGGCGGTGCGCAAGCGCGCCCTGGATGCCGGTATCGAACTGCGTTACGTGCATGGCAGCGGCCCGGCCGGGCGCATCCTGCACGAAGACCTCGACGCCTTCATGAGCAAGCCGCAAAGCAGTGGCGGGCAGGCATCGAATGGCTATGCCAAGCGCACCGACACCCAGCAGGTGCCGGTCATCGGCCTGCGCCGCAAAATCGCCCAGCGCATGCAGGACGCCAAGCGCCGGGTCGCGCACTTCAGCTACGTGGAAGAAATCGACGTCACCGCCCTGGAAGCCCTGCGCCAGCAACTCAACAGCAAGCATGGCGACAGCCGTGGCAAGCTGACCCTGCTGCCGTTCCTGGTGCGCGCACTGGTGGTGGCTCTGCGTGACTTCCCGCAGATCAACGCCACCTATGACGACGAAGCGCAGGTCATCACCCGCCATGGCGCGGTGCATGTGGGCATCGCCACCCAAGGTGACAACGGCCTGATGGTACCGGTGCTGCGCCATGCCGAAGCCGGCAGCCTGTGGAGCAACGCTGGCGAAATCTCGCGCCTGGCTTTTGCAGCGCGCAACAACAAGGCCGGCCGCGAAGAGCTGTCTGGTTCGACCATCACCCTGACCAGCCTTGGCGCGCTGGGCGGTATCGTCAGCACACCGGTGGTCAACACCCCGGAAGTGGCAATCGTCGGCGTCAACCGCATGGTCGAGCGGCCGGTGGTGATCGACGGCCAGATCGTCGTGCGCAAGATGATGAACCTGTCCAGTTCGTTCGACCACCGTGTGGTCGATGGCATGGACGCCGCACTGTTCATCCAGGCCGTGCGTGGCCTGCTCGAACAACCCGCCTGCCTGTTCGTGGAGTGAGCATGCAACAGACTATCCAGACAACCCTGTTGATTATCGGCGGCGGCCCAGGCGGCTACGTGGCGGCCATCCGCGCCGGGCAACTGGGCATTCCAACCGTGCTGGTGGAAGGCCAGGCACTGGGCGGCACCTGCCTGAACATCGGCTGCATCCCGTCCAAGGCGCTGATCCACGTGGCCGAGCAGTTCCACCAGGCTTCGCGCTTTACCGAACCCTCGCCGCTGGGCATCAGTGTGGCTTCGCCGCGCCTGGACATTGGCCAGAGCGTGGCGTGGAAGGACGGCATTGTCGACCGCCTGACCACCGGTGTTGCGGCCCTGCTGAAAAAGCATGGGGTGAAAGTGGTGCACGGTTGGGCCAAGGTGCTCGATGGCAAGCAGGTCGAAGTCGATGGCCAGCGTATCCAGTGCGAACACCTGTTGCTGGCCACTGGCTCCAGCAGCGTCGAATTGCCGATGCTGCCACTGGGCGGGCCGGTGATTTCCTCGACCGAAGCCTTGGCGCCGAAAGCCCTGCCACAACATTTGGTGGTGGTTGGCGGTGGCTATATCGGCCTGGAGCTGGGCATCGCCTACCGCAAGCTGGGCGCGCAGGTCAGCGTGGTGGAAGCGCGTGAACGCATCCTGCCGACCTACGACAGCGAGCTGACCGCGCCGGTGGCCGAGTCGCTGAAGAAGCTGGGCATCGCCGTGCACCTGGGCCATAGCGTCGAGGGATACGAAAATGGCTGCCTGCTGGCCAATGATGGCAAGGGTGGGCAACTGCGCGTGGAGGCCGACCAGGTACTGGTGGCCGTAGGCCGCCGCCCACGCACCAAAGGTTTCAACCTGGAATGCCTGGACCTGAAGATGAACGGCGCGGCCATTGCCATCGACGCGCGCTACCAGACCAGCATGCACAACGTCTGGGCCATCGGCGATGTAGCCGGCGAGCCGATGCTGGCGCACCGGGCCATGGCCCAGGGCGAGATGGTGGCCGAAATCATCGCCGGCAAGAGCCGACGCTTCGAGCCAGCTGCGATTGCTGCGGTGTGCTTCACCGACCCGGAAGTGGTAGTGGTGGGCAAGACCCCGGAGCAGGCCAGCCAGCAAGGCCTGGACTGCATCGTTGCGCAGTTCCCGTTCGCCGCCAACGGCCGGGCCATGAGCCTGGAAGCGAAAAGCGGTTTCGTACGTGTGGTGGCGCGGCGTGACAACCACCTGATCGTGGGTTGGCAAGCGGTTGGCGTGGCGGTTTCCGAGCTGTCCACGGCGTTTGCCCAGTCGCTGGAGATGGGCGCGTGCCTGGAGGACGTGGCCGGTACCATCCATGCCCACCCGACGCTGGGTGAAGCGGTACAGGAAGCGGCACTGCGTGCATTGGGGCACGCCCTGCATATCTGACACTGAAGCGGCCAAGGCCGATTTGGCCCGCTGCGCCGTGAGGCGCAGCGGGTCTTTTTTTATGCCTGTACTGACCCGGCTGCCTGCGCGGCCCCCTGTAGGAGCGGCCTTGTGTCGCGATAGGGCTGCGAAGCAGCCCCAGGGTTTCAGCGCAAATGCACAAATTGCCGGGGCTGCTTTGCAGCCCTATCGCGACACAAGGCCGCTCCTACAGGTGATCTGCACCAGGCTGACTACTCGGCTATGACGTTCTTGCCATTGCCCTTGGCCCGGTACAACGCCTTGTCCGCCCGCGCCAGCAGTGCATGCTGATCCTCGCCCTCTTCCCGTTGCACCACGCCGTAGCTCATGGTCAGCCGGCATTCACCCACCGGTTCCAGCTGCTCCATCACCTGGCGCAAGCGCCCAGCGACATCCAGCGCCTCGCCCAAGGTGGTCTGCGGCAGCACGATCACAAACTCGTCACCGCCCCAGCGCGCCAGCAGGTCCAGCTCGCGCAGGCAGGTGCGCAGGTTTTCCGCCACCCGCACCAGCGCCGCATCGCCACGGGCATGGCCATAGCGGTCGTTGATCGGCTTGAAATCATCCATGTCCATGGCAATCAGCGACAATGGCTGACGGAAACGCTGGGCGCGCTGGCATTCCAGTTGCAACACCTTCTCCAGCCGGTAACGGTTGGCGATACGGGTCAAGGCGTCACGTTCGGCCAGTTCACGGTTTTCGTCCAGCTGCCGCTGCAGCTGCTGGTTTACCCAGGACAGCTCGCGCGTGCGTTCGGCCACCTGGCTTTCCAGGCACTGGTTTTTACGTTCCAGTTGCGCCACCAGGCGCTTGCCCGGGTCGATGTTGCGGTGGGCGCCAAGCATGCGCGCCACCGAGCCGTCTTCGTTATGGGCGATGATATGGCCGCTGTCTTCGATCCACAGGTAACTGCCGTCCTGGCAGCGGCAACGGTATTCGATGCGGTAGCGCTCGTTGCGCTGGCCGATGTAGGCCTCGAAATGCGCCATCACCCGTGGGTAATCCTCTGGGTGAATGACACTCTCCCAAGTGAAGACCGAATTGGCCATGGAGTGGCTGGTGTAGCCGAGCATGGCGTACCAGCCGGGGTTACGGTAGACGTAGCCGGTGTTGGCATTCCAGTCCCAGATGCCATCGCTGATCAACTCGAACAAGGTGTGCAACTGCTGTTCACTGAAGCCGGCTGGGGCCGGCCTGGTTTCCTGATTCATGGACGCTCTCCCTGATGCCCAGCAACTGCGCTCCCATCAAGGGGCTGCCGACAATGTGTAATTTGCCGCAGGCGGCAAGATCATGCCTCTGACGGGCAAGCATATGCCCCCCGTGTCACGACCGGAATAGCTCCAGCGCCCTAGTGTTCATTTTTTTAAATGCGTCTGGGCTGCCCAGGCGTTTCGTATAAGATATCCGTATTGCCTATTGCTGGAATTTCACGTGCCGCTGCCGTCTTTCAAAGCCACCGACCTGGGTGCAACGCCCTCGATGTCGGAAATCATTGCCAAGCACCTGCGCGAGGCAATCATCTCGGGCCAGCTCGCCGAAGGCGAACCGGTGCGTCAGGACGAAGTGGCACAGGCCTTCAACGTCAGCAAGATTCCGGTACGCGAAGCCCTGAAACGCCTGGAGGCGGAAGGCCTGGTGGATTTCCACCGCAACCGTGGCGCGCTGGTTACCCGTATTTCGGAGCCGGAGCTGGCGCAGATGTTCGAAGTTCGGGTGTTGCTGGAAGTGAAGGCGATTCGCCTGGCGATCCCCAACATGACCGAACAGCACTTTGCCTGTGCCGAAGCCATTTGCGCGGAATTTGTCGGTGAAGACGATGTTGGCCGCTGGGCCGACCTCAACTGGGCGCTGCATGCCTGCCTTTATGAACCTGCGCGACGGCCTTACCTGCTCGGTCTGATCCGTTCGATCCACGACAAGGTGGAACGCTACCTGCGCATGCAGATGAGCCTGTCGGCGGGCAAGCTGCGCGCCGACCACGAGCACCGTGACATCGTCGCTGCGTGCCGCGCGCGCGATGTGGAGCTGGCGGCGCGGTTGATCGAAGAACACATCAACGGGGTGTGCCAGAGCCTGTACGAGCACTTGCCCCACAACTAGGCACTGGGGGCGCTGTGCGCCCCAATCGCGACACAAGGCCGCTCCTACAACGGATCGCGCCCTCAAGATCTTGTTGCGATCCCCCTGTAGGAGCGGCCTTGCCGGGGCGCCGGACCGGTCGGATGGGCCGCAAAGCGGCCCCAAAATCCCCCATTTCACCGAATAGCCAGCCCGAACACCCATCACTGGCTTCGTTTTTGCTTATCTAGATATCGTATACGAAATACCATATAAGGAATCAGCGGCGCCGGTTTTGCCAGCCCCGCTCTGCCTACTCCTTCTTCCAATAATTACGTACCGGAGTGCAAAACCATGGCCACACCCTCTTCGGCGGCATCGGTGAATGTCGCAAAAGCAGCAGACAAAGCCCCTGCGGGCATCAAGCGTGTGGTAGCTGCGGCCATGGCCGGCGCAGTCGCCGAGTGGTACGAGTTCTTCCTGTACGGCACCGCCTCGGCACTGGTTTTTGGCCAGTTGTTCTTCCGCCAGACCGGCAGTGCCATGGACGGCATCATCGCCGCCTTTGCCCTCTATGCCGTGGGCTTCCTGGCCCGCCCCATCGGTGGCCTGGTGTTCGGCCATTACGGCGACAAAGTCGGCCGCAAGCACCTGTTGCAGATCAGCCTGATCGTGGTGGGGGTAACCACCTTTCTGATGGGCTGCCTGCCCACCTTCGAACGCATCGGCTACGCCGCGCCCATCCTGCTGGTGGTGCTGCGGCTGATCCAGGGCTTTGCCTTCGGTGGCGAATGGGGCGGCGCGGTGCTGCTGGTGTCCGAACACAGCCCTGACAACCGCCGCGGCTTCTGGGCCAGCTGGCCACAAGCGGGGGTACCGGCCGGCAACCTGATCGCCACCATCATCCTGCTGCTGCTGTCGTCCAACCTGAGCGAGGCACAGTTCCTTGACTGGGGCTGGCGTGTGGCGTTCTGGTTCTCGGCAGTGGTGGTGCTGATCGGCTACTGGATCCGCACACGGGTTGACGATGCCCCCATCTTCAAGGAGGCCCAGGCCAAGCAGCAGAAGCTGGAAAGCCAGCAGCTGGGCGTGGTGGAAGTGGTCACCCGATACTGGCGCGAAGTGCTGATCGGCATTGGCGCACGCTTTGCCGAAAACATCCTCTACTACACCGTCGTCACCTTCTCCATCACCTACCTGAAACTGGTGGTGCATAAAGACACTTCGCAGATCCTGCTGCTGATGTTCGGCGCCCACCTGCTGCACTTCTTCATGATCCCGGCCATGGGCTACCTGTCGGACATCATCGGCCGCAAGCCGGTGTACCTGATTGGCGCGGTGCTCACTGCGTTCTGGGGTTTTGTCGGCTTCCCGATGATGGACACCGGCAATGACTGGCTGATCATGGCGGCAATCACCCTGGGCCTTGCCATCGAGTCGATGACCTACGCGCCCTACTCCGCGCTGATGGCCGAACTGTTCCCTACCCACGTGCGCTATACCGCACTGTCGCTGTGCTACCAGGTCGCGCCGATCCTGGCCGGCTCGCTGGCGCCGCTGATCGCCGTGACATTGCTCAAGGAATACAACAGCTCCACCCCCATCGCCTGGTACCTGGTTGCAGCGGCGGCCATCTCGATCGTGGCCGTGGCGGCCGCCAAGGAAACCCGCGGCAAGTCGCTGCGCGCGGTTGACGAAGAATCCGCGGCCCGCAACGTCGGCCGCTAAGCAACCCACAATAATAAATCCCGAGGTAATGAACATGAGCAATATTTTCTCCGGCACCATGCCCGCCCTGATGACCCCGTGCACCGCCGAGCGCAAGCCGGACTTCGACGCCCTGGTGCGCAAGGGCCGCGAGCTGATCGAGGCCGGCATGAGCGCCGTGGTGTACTGCGGCTCGATGGGCGACTGGCCGCTGCTGACCGAGGCCGAGCGCCAGGAAGGCGTGGCGCGCCTGGTCGCCGCCGGCATCCCGACCATCGTCGGCACGGGCGCGGTGAATACTCGTGAAGCCGTTTCGCATGCCGCCCACGCCGCCAAGGTTGGCGCCGCCGGCCTGATGGTCATCCCCCGCGTGCTCAGCCGCGGCGCCTCGCTGATCGCCCAAAAGCACCACTTCTCGGCCATTCTCGCTGCCGCGCCGAAGCTGCCGGCGGTGATCTACAACAGCCCCTACTACGGCTTTGCCACCCGCGCCGACCTGTTCTTCGAACTGCGCAGCGCGTTCCCTAACCTGATCGGCTTCAAGGAATTCGGCGGTGGCGCCGACCTGCGCTACGCCGCCGAGCACATCACCTCAAAGGACGATGACGTGACCCTGATGGTCGGCGTCGACACCCAGGTGGTGCATGGCTTCGTCAACTGCAACGCCACCGGCGCCATCACCGGCATCGGCAACGCCCTGCCACGCGAAGTGCTGCAACTGGTGAGCCTGAGCAAGCAGGCCGCCAAGGGCGACGCCCGTGCCCGCCGTCTGGCGCGCGAGCTGGAAGCAGCGCTGGCGGTGCTGTCGTCGTTCGATGAAGGCTGCGACCTGGTGCTGTACTACAAGCACTTGATGGTGCTCAACGGTGACAGCGAGTACAGCCTGCACTTCAACGAGACCGACGCACTGACCGATGCCCAGCGCAACTATGCCGAGCAGCAGTACGGGCTGTTCCGTAGCTGGTACGCCAGCTGGTCGGCTGAGCAGAACCTGGCCTGACTTAAGCCCTGCGCGGCCCTTGTAGGAGCGGCCTTGTGTCGCGATCGGGCTGCGCAGCAGCCCCAGCAATTTGTGCAACTGCGCTGAAAACCTGGGGCTGCTGCGCAGCCCGATCGCGACACAAGGCCGCTCCTACATGGCCCGCATCAATTGTTCGGGGAGGTCATCAGGTCAAGCCAGATGCACCAGCGCCTCTTCCACCGCAGCCACCACCTGGTTGCCCTTGGCCCCCGGCAGCCGGCAGGCAACGATGGTCATGCCCAGCGGCACCGCACACGCCACCGGCGCGAATCTGAGGTTGTAGCCAACTGTCACGCGCAGTACCGTGAAGCTACCTAACGCGCGTCATTGCACATTTTCAAGGAACTCAAATGCTCTCTCCAAGCGGGCCCCATGCATTCAGGCAAGGTGTTCATAGCGCCCTGCCGCTGACCTCCGGCATCGTGCCCTTCGGCCTGATTACCGGTGTCACTGCCATCGGCATGGGCCTGTCGCCGGTCGATGCCGTCGGGATGACCTTGCTGTTCTACTCCGGGTCGGCGCAGATGGTGGTCATGCAGTTGATGCAGAACGCCGCACTGCCGGTGACCATGGTGGTGACCGCGCTGGTGATCAACCTGCGCTTCCTGATGTACAGCGCCAGCCTGGCCCCGCACCTGGGTCAGCTACCTCGCCGGCAAAAATGGCCGATGGCCTACATGTTGTCTGACCAGTCGTTTGCCTTGTGCACGCTGAAGGCAGGTTCGGGCGGGCTCGGCCAGCATGCCTACCCTTATTATGCCGGTACCGCCATCACTATGTTCTTTGGCTGGAACCTCTCGGTGCTGGCGGGTATGTACCTGGGCGCCAGCATCCCCGAAGACTGGTCGCTGGGCTTTGCCATCCCCTTGTCGTTCCTGGCCCTGTTGATACCCGGCATTCGCAATGCGCCCACACTTGGCGCGGCATTGACCGGTGGCGTGCTCGCCGTGCTGGCTGCCGACCTGCCCTACAACCTCGGCCTGCTGACTGGCGCGCTGGGCGGCATCATTGCCGGGCTGGCCATCGAGAGCTGGAAGAAACCGCAGGCAATGCCTGACGCCAACACCGAGCAGGAAGCATCATGAGCGAAACGACCCAATGGATAACCTTCGCCCTGATCGGCCTGGGTACCTTTGCCATCCGCCTGTCGTTCATCGAACTGCACACGGTGTTGCGCATCCCCCCGCTGTTTCGCCGTGCGCTGGCGTATGTGCCGGCCAGCGTACTGGCAGCACTGGTATTGCCGGCAGTGGTGTTCCCCGACAGGCATGCCGGGTTTGACTGGATGAACCCGCAGATCCCGGCGGCGGTGCTGGCCGCGCTGGTGGCATGGCGCACGCGCAGTACGCTGCTGACGCTGGTGGTGGGGATGGGGGTGTTGTGGGCGTTGAAGCACTGGGCAGCGTGACGGTTGCGCAAGCGGGCATAGCCGCGATCCTCAGGAAAAATCGGCAGGATGTTGTGCGCAGAATTCGTTTGAGGTCCTTGGCCTTATTGTCCATGGTGGCAGGCTGATAGCTATTGCCTGTAAAAGGCTGCCGCGTGTGGACGCAGGCGCATGACGATGCCTGCGTTGGGGGACGTTGTCGGATCCCCCCAATAATAAGAGAGGACAAGGAAATGCATTCCAACAGTTTGAAGCAAAGCCTGAAGCAACGGCATATCACCATGATCGCGCTGGGCGGGGTGATCGGTGCAGGGCTGTTCATGGGCTCGGGCTCACTGATCGCCTCGGCAGGGCCTGCAGCGATCCTGTCGTACTTCATCGGTGGCCTGGTGGTGACCCTGGTCATGTTCATGCTGGGCGAAATGGCCTGCCGCAACCCCGATGCCGGTTCGTTCTCGACCTACGCCAACACCTACCTCGGCGACTGGGCGGGGTTTGCGGTCGGTTGGCTGTACTGGTTCAAGTCGATGATGACCATCACCCTGGAAGCGGTGCTGCTGGGTGCCATCCTGCATGACTTCCTGCCATGGCTGCCGATCTGGGCAGGCGCCTTCCTCATGCTGGTGACACTGATGGCCAGCAATGCCTACTCGGTGCGCTCGTTTGCCGAGGTGGAATATTGGCTAGCCGCGATGAAGGTCGCCACCATCCTGATCTTCATGCTGCTGGGCATCTCGATCCTGCTCGGCCTGCACAGCGACATTCCCTCCCCCGGTTTGATCAACCTCACCGCCCACGACGGCTTCATGCCCAATGGCCTGTCGCCGGTAATGGCCGGCGTTATCGTGGTGATCTTCTCGCTGGGCGGCAGCGAAATTGCCGCCGTAGCCGCAGGCGAGTCGGAGAACCCGCGGCAAAACGTGATTCGCGCAATCAAGAGCGTGATCTTGCGGGTGATGCTGTTCTACGTCGGCTCGGTGTCGATCCTGATTCTTTGCCTGCCATGGACCGACAAGGCCAACCTGGCCTCGCCCTACGTATCGCTATTCAGCCTGGCGGGCTTTGGGGGTGCTGCGGTGGCGATGAAGCTGGTGCTGTTCGTCTCGTTCATGTCGGTGATGAACTCGTTCATGTTCTCCAACTCGCGCATGCTGTTCTCGCTGAGCCAGCGCGGGCACGCGCCCAAGCTGTTCTCGCGTACCAGTGCCAAGGGTGTGCCGATCAATGCCCTGCTGCTCAGCCTGTCAATTTGCACCATGATCCTGACCGTGCACTTCATCAGTGGCGGCGACCTGTTCATGACCCTGGCCAAGAGCACCGGCAGCCTGGTGATGGTGGTATGGATATTCATCATCGTCGCCCACGTGGCCATGCGCTGGAAAACCCGCCATGAAGCGGTCGACCCGAACGCCTTCCGCGCCTGGCTGTTCCCGTATGCCAACCTCGTGGCGCTGTTCGCCTTGCTGGCAGTGATCGGCACCCAGGCGTTCGAGCCGGCATCGCGCTTCCAGTTCTGGTTCACGGTGCTGACGGTACTGCTGGTGGTGGCGGGGTATTTTGTGATGCGTCAGCGCATGGCCATGAAGATGGCGACCCAGTAATGCCGGGAAACTGACGAGCACTGGAAGGAGAGGAAATGGCGTCCCAGGCAGGAATTGAACCTGCAACCTTCCCCTTAGGAGGGGGATGCTCTATCCAATTGAGCTACTGAGACGCAAGCACCGGCAGCGAGCGCTGCACAGCGGGACGGCAAGCATGTTAACCAGCCTACTGGCGTTTGTCATGTCTGCACCGGGCTTTTTCGCGTAATCCTTTTCTGGCGCTGTCAGGCCCGCGGCAACACACCCTCTTCTCGCAGCAGTGTAAACAAGCCTGCGACAGCAACCTCTAGGCCAGCGGAGTTGTCCAGCACATGCACCGACGAGTCGGTTGTCGTCTGCAGGCCTGCATTGCGGGCCAGCCGCTGCTCGACTTCTTCGGCGCTTTCCCGGCCACGGGCCAGCAAGCGCTGACGCAGCACCTCGGGCCTGACCTCGACCAACACTGCCAATAAATCCGGATAACGCCGACGCGCCTGCGCCAGGTAAGCCCGCGAGCCATTCACCAGCACCGCCCTGCCCGACTGCAGCCATTGGTCTACCTGAAGCGGAATGCCGTAGTCCAGGCCGTTGGCCTGCCAGTGCATGGCAAACGCCCCTTGCGCAAGCAGCGTTGCAAACTGCTCGGCGGTGACACCCTGGGCGGCTTCGCCCTTGGCTTCGGCCGAACGGGTGATGACCCGACGGGCAATTTCTACCCCGGCCGCCGCGAGTTGTTCACGCGAAGCGTCGATCAGGGAATCTTTCCCCGACCCCGACGGTCCTATCAGAAATATCAGCCGCCCTGTCCCTGATCGGCGGTCGCTTGCGTCATGTTGCATAGCCACTATGCTCTATGGAGGGAAACCGGCGCATTCTAGGGGTTTTCCAGGTCTTTTGCTGCGTTTTACCCGTTTTTGACGGCAAAAGTCTGACGGTCAGGTAAGCCGGAGCATGTAAAACTTTTCAAACCAGTACTCATTTCTGATAATTGGTACTGGCACAAAGCCTTTATCCGGCTCACTATTTGTCACAGAATTGACGCCAAGGAAACGGCGACCATGAGGCAAGATGAGCATCCATTTTTCACAGACGGTTGAACATTTTGTCGTCGCCACGGTCGTATTTCCACCCCGTGCGGCCAATTTGAGAACCGCTTCCCCTGAACCAAAATCTGGTCAATTTATATGCGCCCAATGAAACAGGCTATTTATTCGAGCCGCACCGCTGACAAGTTCGTCGTCCGCCTGCCAGACGGGATGCGTGAGCGCATTGCCGAGGTAGCGCGCAACCATCACCGCAGCATGAACTCCGAGATCATCGCGCGCCTGGAGCAGAGCCTTATCCAGGAAGGCGCGCTGGGTGAAGAGCTGAGCATGCGCCTGGACAGCCCGGAGCTTTCCCTGCATGAGCGTGAGCTGTTGCAGCGCTTCCGCCAACTGTCCCACCGCCAGCAGAACGCCCTGGTCGCCCTCATCGCTCACGATGTGGAAATGGCCGCCGACGCTTCCTGAGGGTTGCAGCGGATATAAAAAAAGCCAGCGTAAGCTGGCTTTTTTTTATGGGTGTGTCCTGCAGGACACACGATCCATTTGTAGGAGCGGCCTTGTGTCGCGATGGGCCGCATAGCGGCCCCGGCGTTTTCTGCGGCGAAGCTGAAATTTTGGGGCCGCTGCGCGCCCCATCGCGACGCAAGGCCGCTCCTACAGGGGATCGCGCAAGCCTTGGCCCGCTTACAGCAGGAACAACGTAGCCAGCCCCAGGAAGATAAAGAAGCCGCCACTGTCGGTCACGGCAGTGATCATCACACTCGCCCCCATCGCCGGGTCGCGCCCCAGGCGGGCCAGGGTCATCGGGATGAGCACGCCCATCAGCGCCGCCAGCAACAGGTTCAAGGTCATCGCCGCGGTCATCACCACGCCCAAAGACCAACTGCCGTACAGCCAGAACGCCACCGCACCAATCACCCCGCCCCAGACAAGGCCGTTGATCAGTGACACTGCCAGCTCCTTGCGCATCAAGCGGCTGGTATTGCCCGGCGACACCTGGTCCAGCGCCATGGCGCGAACGATCATGGTGATGGTCTGGTTACCCGAGTTACCACCAATCCCCGCCACGATCGGCATCAGTGCAGCCAACGCCACCAGCTTCTCAATCGAACCCTCGAACACGCCGATCACCCGCGACGCAAGGAAGGCAGTAATAAGGTTGATCGCCAACCACGCCCAACGGTTGCGGAACGAGCGCCAGACCGAGGCGAAGATGTCTTCTTCCTCGCGCAGACCGGCCATGTTGAGCACTTCGCTCTCGCTCTCTTCACGAATCAGGTCGACCATCTCGTCAATGGTCAGACGGCCAATCAGGCGCTCGGCCTTGTCGACTACCGGTGCCGATACCAGGTCGTAACGTTCAAACGCTTGCGCCGCGTCGTAGGCATCTTCCTCGGGCTGGAAGGACACAGGGTCGGTGGCCATGACTTCCGCCACCTTCTTCTCCGGGTCGTTGACCAGCAGGCGCTTGATCGGCAGCACCCCTTTGAGGATGCCGTCGTAATCGACCACGAACAGCTTGTCGGTGTGGTTGGGCAGTTCTTTCAGGCGGCGCAGGTAGCGCAACACCACTTCCAGGCTGACGTCTTCGCGGATGGTGACCATCTCGAAGTCCATCAGTGCACCGACCTGCTCCTCGTCATAGCTCAGTGCCGAACGCACGCGCTCGCGCTGCTGGGCATCAAGGGTTTCCATCAGCTCGTGAACAACGTCACGCGGCAGCTCAGGGGCAAGGTCGGCCAGTTCGTCGGCGTCCATTTCCTTGGCGGCGGCGAGCAGCTCGTGATCGTCCATGTCGGCGATCAGGGATTGGCGAACCGAGTCGGACACTTCGAGCAGGATGTCGCCATCGCGATCCGAGCGCACCAGCTGCCAGACCGTCAGGCGGTCTTCCAGCGGCAAGGCTTCGAGGATGTAGGCGATGTCGGCGGGGTGCAGGTCATCGAGCTTGCGTTGCAACTCGACGAGGTTCTGCCGGTGGACCAGGTTTTCGACCAGGTCGTTGTGCGCGCCCTCCTGGCGGTGGGTCAGGTCTTCGACCACGCGCTGGCGTTGCAGCAGTTCGATCACCTGAGCCAGGCGATCCTGCAGGCTGTCTTGCGCTTTTTTTACTTCTACTTCAGTCATAGGCGAACTCCACTCCCAGCAGCGGAGCACGCCGGGAGAATCAATCGGTCAGATCTATCTGTATGAATCGTGTTAGCGAGTAACTACTGGGTAAGTCCATGGTGGTTTTCCACAAGCCCCGGCGGGGCTGACGGGCGCAATCATACACTGCTAAAGCTGTCAGATCGCTTAAATTTTTGGCCAGAACAATCGTTTGCGCGATAAAGCTAGGACAACGCGTGAAGCTGACAGTGCGACGGTGGCTCTGGCAGTTAAAGCACATTTGATGTGTGCCTGGATGTGTTAGTGGCGCCTGGCCGATTTGGGGGCTGCTTTGCAGCCCTTTCGCGACGCAAGGCCGCTCCTACAAGGGAACGCGCACTTCTGTAGGAGCGGCCTTGTGCCGCGATGGGGCCGCACAGCGGCCCCAAGGGCAAACGCCTCACCTACTGGAGAGCTTAGATCGACACGGCCAACAATTCTGTGCCGCAGAAAAACAAAAAGCCCGCTCAATCGAGCGGGCTTTTTATGGGTTATGGCGGACTCAGCAGGATTCGAACCTGCGACCGCTCGGTTCGTAGCCGAGTACTCTATCCAGCTGAGCTATGAGTCCGTGGTGGTAGTTTTAGACCAGGTTACCACTGGTTGACTGAAATAGCCTTGCAAGCAGAGCCACTTCAAAAAGTGGCGGACTCAGCAGGATTCGAACCTGCGACCGCTCGGTTCGTAGCCGAGTACTCTATCCAGCTGAGCTATGAGTCCGCGATTGGCAGTTTTAAACCAGTTACCGCTGGTTGACTGAAGTAGCCTTGCAAGCAAAGCCACTTCAAGAAAGTGGCGGACTCAGCAGGATTCGAACCTGCGACCGCTCGGTTCGTAGCCGAGTACTCTATCCAGCTGAGCTATGAGTCCGCGATTGGCAGTTTT
>NZ_JBIVHY010000002.1:22867-308533 GCF_044749445.1 Pseudomonas sp. NPDC089408 | reverse complement strand
TATAGACCAGATACCGCTGGTTGATTGAAGCAGCCTTGCAAACAAAGCCACTTCAAAAGTGGCGGACTCAGCAGGATTCGAACCTGCGACCGCTCGGTTCGTAGCCGAGTACTCTATCCAGCTGAGCTATGAGTCCGTGTCTTGCCGCGCATTATAGGTCGCTGAAACATTTTTGCAAGAACGTTTTCGTTTAAAAACAACTACTTAGCGTTCTTACCGTTTACAGCGCCCTACGCAAATAATGGCGGTGAAGGGGGGATTCGAACCCCCGATACCCTTATGAGGTATACTCCCTTAGCAGGGGAGCGCCTTCGGCCACTCGGCCACCTCACCGCAACACGAGGCGAATATTAAAGAACCTCTTTCACCTTTGCAACCCTTTTTTTGAAAAAAACTTCAAAAAAATTAAAGGCTTGGCTCTTCATCCTTCTCCTTCTTGATCCGCAGGTAGATTTCCTCGCGGTGAACAGCCACTTCTTTCGGGGCGCTGACACCAATACGCACCTGGTTGCCTTTGACGCCGAGCACCGTCACGGTGATCTCGCCGTCTCCAATGATCAGGCTCTCGGCGCACCGACGAGTCAGAATCAACATAGCTTTCTCCTTACGCAAACATTCAGGGGTAACAGTCTTGGGTGTCAGGACCGGTCGTGGACGACGACCTGGCCCTGGTTACGCGCCACACAGGGCAGGACAGGGCCTGCGTGGCGAGCAGAAACGCGAAGGGCGCGGCATCAGCCGCGCCCTTCCAGGCAGCGCCTTACTCGCCCTGTCGGGCAGGAGCATCAAGCTCGAACGCGGTATGCAGCGCGCGCACGGCCAGCTCCAGGTACTTCTCTTCGATCACGACCGAAACCTTGATCTCGGAGGTGGAGATCATCTGGATGTTGATGCTCTCCTTGGCCAGGGCCTCGAACATGCGGCTGGCCACACCGGCGTGCGAGCGCATGCCGACGCCAACGATCGAGACCTTGGCGATCTTGGTGTCGCCGATCACTTCACGGGCACCGATTTCGCGGGCGGTGTTTTCCAGCACGCTCTGCGCCTTCTCGTACTCGTTGCGGTGCACGGTGAAGGTGAAGTCGGTGGTGTTATCGTGGGCAACGTTCTGCACGATCATGTCCACTTCGATGTTCGAAGCGCTGATCGGGCCGAGGATCTTGAAGGCCACGCCCGGGGTGTCCGGCACGCCGCGAATGGTCAGCTTGGCTTCATCACGGTTGAAGGCGATACCGGAAATGATCGGCTGTTCCATGGATTCCTCTTCATCAATGGTAATGAGGGTACCCGGACCCTCCTTGAAGCTGTGCAGCACGCGCAGCGGAACGTTGTACTTGCCGGCGAACTCCACCGAACGGATCTGCAGCACCTTCGACCCGAGGCTGGCCATTTCCAGCATCTCTTCGAAGGTGATCTTCTCCAGGCGCTGGGCCTGTGGCACAACGCGCGGGTCGGTGGTGTAGACGCCATCTACATCGGTGTAGATCTGGCACTCGTCAGCCTTCAGCGCCGCCGCCAGGGCCACGCCGGTGGTGTCGGAGCCACCGCGGCCCAGGGTGGTGATGCTGCCGTGCTCGTCGACGCCCTGGAAACCTGCAACCACCACCACACGGCCTTCCTTCAGGTCGGCACGAATCTTCTGGTCGTCGATTTGCAGGATGCGCGCTTTGTTGTGCGAGCTGTCGGTGAGAATGCGCACCTGGTTGCCGGTGTAGGACACCGCTGGCACACCACGCTTGATCAAGGCCATGGTCAGCAGGGCAATGGTGACCTGCTCACCGGTCGACACGATCACATCCAGTTCACGCGGAACCGGCTGATCGGTGATCTGCTTGGCCAGGTCGATCAGGCGATTGGTTTCACCGCTCATGGCCGACAGCACAACCACCAGGTCGTCGCCCGCTTCACGGTGTTTCTTGACCTTTTCGGCAACCTGCTCGATCCGCTCGATGGAACCGACAGAGGTGCCGCCAAATTTCTGTACGATCAACGCCATTTCAATGGTGCCTCAGCCCATACAGGGCCCCAAAAAACAATCCAACATGAGGGGCGAGCGACTAGACCGCCCGCCCCTTCATCTCAAAGTCCCTGCTCTGCGAATGGCACGGCCAGCGCCAGGGCCTGGTCCAGTGCAGCGACATCGACGCCACCACCCTGGGCCATGTCCGGACGGCCACCGCCCTTGCCACCCACTGCCGCAGCGGCTTGTTTCATCAGATCGCCAGCCTTGAGTTGGCTGGAGAGGTCCTTGGTCACGCCGGCCACCAGCACGACCTTGCCCTCATGCTCGCTGCCCAGCAGGATCACTGCGTGGCCGAGCTTGTTCTTCAGCTGATCGACCAGGGCCAGCAGGGCCTTGCCATCCTGCCCATCCAGGCGGGCGGCGAGGACCTTGGCACCTTTGACCTCAACGGCCGCGTTGGAGAGATCGTCTCCGGCGGCGCTGGCAGCCTTGGCCTGCAGCTGTTCCAGCTGCTTCTCCAGCTGGCGGTTGCGCTCGAGCACAGCCGACAGCTTGTCGATCAGGTTGTCACGGTTACCCTTGACCAGTTGCGCGGCTTCCTTGACCTGCTCTTCGGCAGCGTTCAGGTAGGCCAGCGCAGCGGCGCCGGTTACTGCTTCGATACGGCGCACGCCAGAGGCCACGCCGCCTTCGCTGATGATCTTGAACAGGCTGATGTCACCGGTGCGCTTGGCGTGGATACCGCCGCACAGCTCCACCGAGAAATCGCCGCCCATGCTCAGCACGCGCACGGTGTCGCCGTACTTCTCGCCAAACAGCGCCATGGCGCCTTTGGCCTTGGCAGTTTCGATGTCGGTCAGCTCGGTTTCAACGGCGGTGTTCTTGCGTACTTCGCGGTTGACGATGTCTTCCAGCTGCTTGATCTGCTCCGGCTTCACCGCTTCAAAGTGGCTGAAGTCGAAACGCAGGCGCTGGCTGTCGACCAGCGAGCCTTTCTGCTGTACGTGCTCGCCCAATACCTGGCGCAGCGCTTCGTGCAGGAGGTGGGTGGCTGAGTGGTTCAGCGAGGTGGCGTGCTGCACCTCGGCATCGACCTTGGCCTCGACCGGCGAACCGATCAGCAGCGCACCGCTGGCAACCACACCGTGGTGCAGGAAAGCGCCGCCGGTCTTGGTGGTGTCGCGCACGTCAAAGCGTGCCGCGCCAGCCTGCAGGAAACCGCTGTCACCCACCTGGCCACCGGATTCGGCGTAGAACGGCGTGCGGTCGAGCACGACCACGCCCTGCTCGCCTTCACCCAGCTGGTCGACGGCCTGGCCGTCCTTGTACAGGGCGATGATCTTGCCTTGGCCTTCAGTGGTGTCGTAACCGAGGAACTCGGTGGCACTGTCAACCTTGACCAGGCTGTTGTAGTCCATGCCGAAGGCGCTGGCCGAACGGGCACGCTCGCGCTGGGCGTCCATTTCACGTTCGAAGCCGGCTTCGTCGATGGTCAGCTCGCGCTCACGGGCGATGTCGGCAGTCAGGTCCATCGGGAAGCCGTAGGTGTCGTACAGCTTGAACACCACGTCGCCCGGTACCACGTTGCCTTGCAGCTGGGCCAGGTCTTGCTCGAGGATGCGCAGACCCTGCTCCAGGGTCTTGGCGAACTGCTCTTCTTCGGCCTTGAGCACGCGCTCGATGTGCGCTTGCTGGCTGTTCAGCTCCGGGAAGGCTTCGCCCATCTCGGCGACCAGGGCGGCCACGATCTGGTAGAAGAAGCTGCCCTTGGCACCCAACTTGTTGCCGTGGCGGCATGCGCGGCGAATGATGCGGCGCAGCACGTAGCCACGGCCTTCGTTGGACGGCAGCACGCCGTCGGCGATCAGGAAGCCGCACGAACGGATGTGGTCGGCGACCACTTTCAGCGAGGCCTGGCCATCATTGCTGCAGCCAATGGCCTTGGCTGCGGCAGCCAGCAGGTTCTGGAACAGGTCGATCTCGTAGTTCGAGTGCACGTGCTGCAGCACGGCGCTGACGCGTTCCAGGCCCATGCCGGTGTCTACCGATGGCGCTGGCAGCGGGTGCAGCACGCCGTCGGCGGTGCGGTTGAACTGCATGAAGACGTTGTTCCAGATCTCGATGTAGCGGTCGCCGTCTTCTTCTGGCGAGCCGGGTGGGCCGCCCCAGATGTCCGCGCCGTGGTCGTAGAAGATCTCGGTGCACGGGCCGCAAGGGCCGGTATCGCCCATGGTCCAGAAGTTGTCGGAGGCGTAAGGGGCGCCCTTGTTGTCGCCGATGCGCACCATGCGCTCGGCTGGCACGCCGACTTCCTTGGTCCAGATGTCGTAGGCTTCGTCGTCAGTGGCGTAGACGGTGACCCAGAGCTTTTCCTTGGGCAGGTTCAGCCACTTGTCGGAAGTCAGGAAGGTCCAGGCGAAGGTAATAGCGTCGCGCTTGAAATAGTCGCCGAAGCTGAAGTTACCCAGCATTTCGAAGAAGGTATGGTGCCGCGCGGTGTAGCCGACGTTTTCCAGGTCGTTGTGCTTGCCACCGGCGCGCACGCACTTCTGGCTGCTGACCGCACGGGTGTAGGCACGCTTCTCCGCGCCGAGGAAGCAGTCCTTGAACTGGTTCATGCCTGCGTTGGTGAACAGCAGGGTCGGGTCGTTGTTCGGAATCAGCGAACTGGAGGCGACTCGGGTATGTCCCTGCTCTTCGAAGAAGCGAAGGAAGGCTTCACGGATTTCTGCGCTTTTCATAGGTTCTTCCACGGAAACGGCGGCCGTTTGGGCTAATACGTCGAATCGACGAAACGACGGCAAAGGGCGCCATTATAGCCAGCCTGCACGGGAGATACAGTGTGTTTATCGGCCCTAAAGGGCCAATCGGCATTAAATCGTCGACTTCAATATCAAAATGCAGGCTATCCCGTCCAGCGCCTGGTCACAACGCCCCGGCCTCGCGCCCTGCGCACCTACATAAGTACCACTCCCCGCCTGCTCTGTCCCTTAGCCTTGGCCGCTGCGGTACCTACCGCCACCATTCACTGCAAGCGAGGCCCCTCATGCACCCCAATCCCGTCTATTTCATTTCTGGTAGGAGCAGCGGTTTTCAACAGTGGGCAGACACGTCCGTCGATGGCAGAGCCGTTCATCGATTCTACGAATACCGGGATGACAAAGTGGACGTCCTGCTGGAACAGCTATGGTTCGAGCAAGGCCAGATCCCCGGCAGGCACCACATGGTGATAGACAGCCATGCCCCGGCTGTCGATATCGATATTTCTGCCTACGACTGCCACCTGATGGCCAAGGTCGGCAACAACACGTTCATCCTGGCCCCTACGCCCAGGCAAACCCTCATCATCAGAACGGCGAAGGGTGAAGCCAACGTTCGCGTAGCACAGGAGGTGAAAACGCCTATCATCATTCAGGCCGCAGATGGCACCGTGCGCATCACCACCGGCGGCGGCATCACCGAGGTGTTCACCGGCACTGGCGATGCGCAGATCAACGTGAGCCAAGGGTTGACGTTTATCAAGAGCGCTTCGGCCAACAGCCAGATCAACGGCCATATCCTGGTCGACGACCCACATTATTCGGTGGTGTATGCCCGGAACCAGGCGGGGGACGCTCGCTTCGCACAGCCACTGCCCGCCCCCCTCGGCACGCTCGCCAGCAGCACGTTCGACATACAAGGCAGCGCCACCTTTAAACAGGCTGTGCTCAATCACCTGGTTTTCCTGCGCCACACGCAGTGCGGCCAGCAACTCCTGGCCGAGCTGGCAAAACGGTCATGGATAAGGGTTATCGAAACACAAAAAGCCAGCCATTTTGATGCCTACATTTCTGACCCGACTGAAAGCGACCATCACCTGCGGCGCAACAGCCACTTGGAGTGGTCGGCGGGCTGGCCTGCCGAGGGCGGCGACCTGGCATTCAACCTCACGCGCTCGGACAGCGACAATTTGCCGCTGTTCGACCTTTACCGCTGCTTGTGCGAGGCGTACAACGCCTTCAACGGCACGACGATACCGGGTGACACCCTGGTCAGGACTATCGATCGCCGGCAGATCAAGGTCAGTCATGCACACCTGCAGGCGATCGGCTTGCCGAGCGGCATTCTGTACGACTTCGACAATGATCCCGACACCGCACCGACCGACAGCAACCCACCGCCATTCAACGAAAATACACTGCGCAGGGAGCTAGGCGTGCCCGTGCGCACCCACTACTGAGCGCGCAGGAAAACCCGGACCGCCTCAATTAGCCCAGTCGCTGCCCCGAGTCCGGCACGACCAGGATACCGGCGCGCAAGCCGTTCCTGACCTTGGGGTTGGGGAAGATGATACGCGCGCCCTCCTCCTCTACCACCCAGCGCATTTCGGCCAGGTCTTCGGCCAGCAGGTAGCCCTTGCTCAGCTCGGAGAAGTTCTCGATGTCCGCCGGTAAGTGCAGGTGGAAACTGTCGCTGTGCTTGATGATCTCGCGGGAGACACTGAACAGCTGCAGCCCGTCCAGCGACCCTTGGTCTTCTGGCTCGGTATCTTCGATGATGCGGATCAACCGTTCTTCGAGCTTGTCCAGGTTGACCTGCTCGTTCTGGCCGAACGGGCGGGCCTTGCCCAGTTCCAGGGTGAAGGCTTCTGCTTCCAGCTGTTCGTAGGTAAAGGCACTGAAGGTGATCGACGACTTGCTCTGTAGCAACACCGCCTCCATGCCCGCTGCCGCCAGCCGCGCCAGCTCGCGACGGGAATGTTTGCGCCCTTCTTTATAAGGGTACAGCGCAAATTGCTCGATCTTGGAACCCCGGATGGCCGTATGCAGGTCGTAATGCAGGCGGCTGCGCCCCGGCTTGCTGAAGAACACCCGGGCAAACTGTTCCAGTTCGGCAGCACGCAATGCCTCGAAGCCGCTGGACAGCTCGTGGCGGCCGTTGAACAGGCGGTTGATGTCCTGCTCGATAAAGCGCTCGCCCTTGCGAATAGCAGCCGGGTTGCCGAACAGGAACAGCAGCCGCGCCTTCGGCCTGATCGTGCCGTTGGCCACGCCGTGCAGCAGCCGTTCCAGCAATTCGATCGGTGCCGTTTCGTTGCCGTGAATGCCAGCAGACAACAGCAGGTCCAGCCCGCAGTCCTCGCTCTCGGCCGGGCGCACCTCAAGCGCGCCCTCCCCCAGCCAGCGCAAACGCGCGCCCTTGGGTGTCACTTGGGTCTTCTCGGCCGGTTCGTGATCGGTGAGGGTCAGCTCAAGCAATTTGCCAAGGGCAAGCATAGGAACTTCCTTAGTGTGTGTGGCCGCAGTCGGGGCCATGGACGTGATCGTCGTCTTCGCCAACTTCAGCCGGTTCCATTTCCAGCTGCAGGCTGACCAGGTTGGTGGCCATCGGGCGCAGCAGCAGGTTGGCGTATTCGGTGTCGTTTTCGTCGACATCCACACCGATCAGCAGCTGGCCACGGCCGTCCTGCTGAATCCACACTTCCTTGCCTTGCCACACCACGGCGAAACGGGTGCAGGAGATTTCCAGCTGGGTGCCGTCTTCATCTTCAAGGATCAGGCGCAGGGCGTCGGTCATTACAATTCTCTCTTCAAGGTTGGCGTTGGAACGGGTACACCGAGCCCAACTTCAGGATCTGGGTCAATTCGTCCAGTGCCGTACGGCACTCAACCAGCAACTGCGGGTCGGCCAGGTCCGCCTCGACGAGGCGGTCGCGGTAGTGCTTGTCGACCCACTGCAGCAAGGTGTCGTACAGCGGGGCGGTCATGATAACGCCTTGGTTGACCGCCGCCAGTTCGGTTTCCTTCAAAGCCACGCGCAAACGCAGGCAAGCCGGGCCACCGCCGTTCTGCATGCTCTGCTTGAGGTCGAATACCTTGACCTCCTTCACTGCGCCACCCTGGCGGGTCAGCTGGCCCAGGTAAGCCCAGACCCGCTCGTTGTTGCGGCATTCTTCCGGCACCACCAGCAGCATGGAACCGTCTTCGCGGCTGAGCAGCTGGCTGTTGAACAGGTAGGAACGCACTGCGTCCTCCACCGCCACCTCTGCCCGTGGTACGCAGATGGCCTGGAAGTTGCCACCCTTGCTGGCCAGTTTAGCTCGCAGCTGGCCAAGTACTGTGTCGGTGTCGAGGAACGCGTCCTCGTGGTAGAACAGCACTTCGCCGTTGCCCACCGCAATCACGTCATTGTGGAACACACCTTGGTCAATCACTGCCGGGTTCTGTTGAGCGTAGACCACACCGTCATCGCTCAGCCCGTGCAGCCGGGCCACCGCCTGCGAGGCCTCCAGGGTTTGCCGGGCCGGGTATTTCTGTGGCGCCGGGTAACGGCTGTCGAAAGCACTGCGGCCATAGACGAAGAACTCCACGCCCGCGTCGCCATAGTCACGGCAGAAGCGCGTATGGTTGGCCGCGCCCTCGTCACCGAACTGTGCCACGGCCGGCAGCGCCGCGTGGTGGGCAAAGTGTTTCTCGTTGTGGAACATGGCGCCCAGCACGCGGCTGGTGGTCGGGTGTTCGATGCTGCGATGGTACTTGCAGTTGAGGTTGGCGGCGGTGAAGTGCACGCGGCCATCGGCAGTGTCGGCACTGGGGCTGACCGTGGCAGCGTTGGCCACCCACATGCTAGACGCCGAGCAGCTGGCTACCAGCAGCGGCATGGCCTCCTTGGCGGCGCGCTGGATGACTTCGGCGTCGCTGCCACTGAAGCCCAGGCGGCGCAGCGCGGCCACATCCGGGCGCTCCTGCGGCGCCAGCACGCCCTGCTTGAAGCCCATGTCGGCCAGCGCCTTCATCTTCGCCAGGCCCTGGCGCGCGGCTTCGCGCGGGTTGGACCCCTGCTGGCTGTTGCTTTGCGAAGCCACGTTGCCGTAGGACAGGCCGCCGTAATTGTGGGTAGGCCCCACCAGGCCATCAAAATTCACTTCAAAGGATTTCATCGGCTAGGCTCCGTGACCTGTTGTTATAGGGTGACGCCCGGCGTCAGGGTCGCCGGCAAGGCAAGGCTGGCGGTTTCCAGCGAAGCCACGGGGTAAGCGCAGTAGTCGGCCGCATAATAGGCACTGGCGCGGTGGTTGCCGCTGGCACCCACGCCGCCGAACGGCGCACTGCTGGCGGCACCGGTCAGCTGTTTGTTCCAATTGACGATGCCGGCGCGGCTGCGCAGCCAGAAGTACTGGTAGCGGGCGCGCGAGTCGGACAACAAACCTGCAGCCAGGCCGTACTGGGTGTTGTTGGCTTCATCGATGGCAGCATCGAAGTCGGCGTAGCGGATCACCTGCAGCAGCGGGCCGAAGAACTCCTCATCCGGGCGCCCAGCCACCGCGGTGACATCAACAATACCCGGGGTCAGCAGCGCGGCATCGGCCTGCGGCTGGGTCATTTCCAGCAACTTTACGCCACCGTTGGCGGCCAGCTCGGCCTGGGCCGCAATCAGCGCCCGCGCCGCCTGCAGCGAAATTACCGAGCCCATGAACGGCGCCGGCTGTTCATCGAACGCCCCCACCGTGATGGTTTTACAGACCTCGACCAGGCGCGCGATCAGCGCATCCCCCCAGGCACCTTGCGGTACCAGCAGGCGCCGTGCGCAGGTGCAGCGCTGGCCAGCGGAAATGAAGGCCGACTGGATAATGGTGTACACCGCTGCATCGATGTCCTTGACCTCGTCCACCACCAGCGGGTTGTTGCCACCCATTTCCAGGGCCAGGATCTTGTCCGGGCGGCCGGCGAATTGTTGGTGTAGCAGGTTGCCGGTGCGGCTGGAGCCGGTGAAGAACAGGCCGTCGATACCCGGGTTGGCAGCCAGCGCCACGCCGGTTTCGCGCGCGCCCTGCACCAGGTTCAGCACACCCGCCGGCAGGCCGGCGGCGTTCCAGCAGTTGACGGTCAGCTCGGCGACCTTGGGTGTCAGCTCGCTGGGCTTGAACACCACGCAGTTGCCCGCCAGCAGTGCCGGCACAATATGTCCGTTAGGCAAGTGGCCGGGGAAGTTATAGGGGCCGAACACCGCCACCACGCCATGCGGCTTGTGCCGCAGCACTGCCGTGGCATCGGCCAGCGGGCCGCTCTTTTCACCGGTGCGCTCACGGTAGCTTTGCACCGAGATCGCCACCTTGTTGATCATGCTGGTGACTTCGGTCGCCGATTCCCACAGCGGCTTGCCGGTTTCCTCACCAATGCACTGGGCCATGGCTTCGGCATGCGCTTTCAACTGCGCAGCAAATTTTTCCAGCACATCGATACGCGCTTCCAGGCTCAGTTGCGCCCAGGCCGGGAATGCCTGGCGGGCTGCTTTTACGGCAGCGTCAACCTGGCTGGCGTCGGCACCCTGCCCTTGCCAGATCACGGCCTGGGTCACCGGGTTCAGCGACTGCAGGGTTTCGCCCTGGCCAGCCTGCCAATTGCCTGCAATGTAATGCGTGGTCATTTACTGGGCCTCCCGGCTAGCCGACAGCGGCACGGCGCGCACGTTGTCGCCAGCGCCCATGCGCAGGCGCTTGGCGGTCAGCGGGTCGACCACCAGGGTGCCGGCGGCCAGCCGCGCAGGTGCCGCGGTGATGCGGCAGTCGTCGCGCTTGCGGTTGTGGATGATGTAGGGGGTGGCGTCATCGCCCGGCGTACCGATCGCCAGCACCAGGGTCTGGCTTTCGCGCACGGCACGGATCTTGGCGGTGTCGCATTCGATGGCGGGGCCTGCGTCGAAAATGTCGACGTAGCCCTGGTAGTTGAAGCCTTCCTGCTTAAGCATGGCCAGCGCCGGCTCGGTGTCCTTGTGCACGCGGCCAATCACGCTGCGCGCCGCCTCGGACAGGAAGCAGGTGTACAGCGGGAACTTGGGCATCAGTTCGGCGATGAACGACTTGTTGCCTACGCCGGTAAGGTAATCGGCCTGGCTGAACTCCATCTTGAAGAAGTGCCGGCCCAGGCTTTCCCAGAACGGCGAGCGGCCTTGCTCGTCAGACATGCCACGCATTTCGGCGATGATCTTCTTGCCGAACAGTTCAGGGAACTCGGCGATAAACAGCATGCGCGCTCGCGACAACAGGCGGCCATTCAGGCCGGAGCGGTAGTCGCTGCGCAGGAACAGCGAGCACAGCTCGGAGTTGCCCGTCAGGTCGTTGGCCAGGAACAGCGTAGGGATTTCGCGGTAGATCTTCAGCTCCTGCGAGGCACTGACCGTCAGACCGACCCGGTAGTTATACCAGGGCTCACGCAGGCCGACGGCACCGGCAATGGCACTGATGCCCACCACCATGCCCTCGTCGTTTTCCAGCACGAACAGGTAGTCGGTGTCGCCACGCTCGGCTTCGCCACGGAAGCTTTTTTCCGCCCAGCCAACGCGATGCCCCAGGCGCTCTTCGTTGGCCGGCAGCGTGGTCAGCCCAGTGGTGCCGGTGCTGCGTGCCAATTCGATCAACGCAGGCAAATCGCTGCTGCGTACAGGACGAACGATCATGCTATCTCCTTGTGCGGCGGCATCGGCCGGCGCGAAACTCTGCTAACGCATCAATCCCGAAACGTCTGTTGCCAGACCTCAGACCGCCACCAGGCGCACGCTGGCACCCTCGCCCACGCCCAGCGCGTCGGCTGCTGCCACGCTCAGGCTGACCGGCTTGCCAGGCACCCAGTCGAGGTCCAGCAGCACTGCGCGGTAGTCCTGCAGCTGGCCGTTGCACACCAGGTACGGGCGCCCGCCCTTGGCCGGCGCCTCTTCGATTTTTACCGGCACTACCCGGCTCTGGGAGATCGAGCGGATGCCCGAGGTGCGCGCATGCAGGGTCGGGCCGCCGTCGAAGATGTCGATGTAGTGCTCGGTCTCGAAGCCTTCGCGCATGAGGATGTCGAAGGTGATCTGCGCCCGCGGATGCACTTGGCCCATGGCTTCCTGCGCCAGGTCAGGCAGCAGTGGCACGTAGATCGGGTAGTGCGGCATCAGCTCGGCGAGGAAGGTACGGCTCTTCAGGCCGCACAGGCGCTCGGCATGGGCGTAATTGAGGTCGAAGAAATTGCGGCCGATGGCGTCCCAGAACGGCGATTCGCCCTGCTCGTCGCTGTAACCGACGATCTCGGTCACCACCGAGTCGGCGAAGCGCTCCGGGTGCGCAGCCATGAACAGCAGGCGGCCGCGCGAATTGAGCTCGGCCCAGCCACTGTTTACCAGCTCTGGCAACACATAGAAGCTGGTCAGCAGGCTATTGCCGGTCAAGTCGTGACACAGCGACAGCACGTGGATCTTGTTGTGGATCTTCAGCTCGCGCGAGGCGTGCACAAAGGTCTCGTTACGAAAGCTGTAGAACGGCTCGGAGTAACCCGCCGAAGCGACGATGGCCGAGCAGCCGACGAGCTTTCCGGTTTCGCTGTCTTCGAGCACGAAGAAGTAGCTTTCTTCACCGTTGAAGCTGACCTCGGCGGCGAAGGAGGTCTCGGAGGCGGCAATCTTGTCGCCCAGGCGAGCCGTGTCGTCCGGCAGCGAGGTGACACCAATGGGGCTGTCTGCAGCCATGCGCTGCACTTCGTTCAGATCAGCCATTTGCGCGGGGCGCATCACCAGCATGGTGTCACTCCTTTGGAATACGGGCCGCTCATGGCGGCACGGAAAAACGGCAGGCGCATATGCACCTGCTGTGGAATCGGGTATCGCCGGCCTGGTACAGCCTTGGCTGGGGCCGGCGAAGGGACTGCAGGCGGATCAGCCTTGGGTCAGGGTGGCCACGGCGCGCTCGAAGCGGTCCAGGCCTGCATCGATATCGGCGTCTTCAACTACCAGGCTTGGCGCAAAGCGAACCACATCCGGGCCGGCCTGCAGCACCATCACGCCTTCTTTCTCGGCGGCGTTGAGTACGTCCTTGGCCTTGCCCTGCCAGGCTTCGGTCAGCACGCAACCCAGCAGCAGGCCAACACCACGTACCTGACTGAACAGGTTGTACTTCTGGCCGATTTGCTCCAGGCGGGTTTTGAAACGCGCATGCTTGGCCTTGATGCCAGCCAGGGTTTCCGGTGTGTTGACCACATCCAGCACGGCGCAGGCAACGGCGCAGCCCAGCGGGTTGCCACCGTAGGTGGTGCCGTGGGTGCCAACGGCCAGGTGCTTGGCCAGCTCGCTGGTGGTCAGCATGGCGCCGATCGGGAAACCGCCGCCCAGGCTCTTGGCGCTGGTCAGGATGTCCGGGGTCACGCCATAGTGCTGGTAGGCGTACAGCGAACCGGTACGGCCCACGCCCGTCTGCACTTCGTCGAAGATCAGCAGGGCGTTGTGCTCGTCACACAGCTTGCGCGCGCCTTCCAGGTAGGCCTTGTCGGCCGGCACCACGCCGCTCTCGCCCTGGATCGGCTCGATCACCACGGCGCAGGTCTTATCGGAAATCTGTGCTTTCAACGCTTCCAGGTCGTTGTAGGGCACGTGGCTGATACCGGTGATCTTCGGGCCGAAGCCGTCGGAATACTTCGGCTGGCCGCCGACGCTGACGGTAAACAGGGTACGGCCGTGGAAGCTGTTCACGGTGGCGATGATTTCGTGCTTTTCCGGGCCGAAGCGGTCATGGGCAACCCGACGGGCCAGTTTGAAGGCAGCTTCGTTGGACTCGGCCCCGGAGTTGCAGAAGAACGCACGGTCGGCGAAGGTGGCGTCCACCAGCTTGTGCGCCAGGCGCAGGGCCGGCTCGTTGGTGAACACGTTGGAGACGTGCCAGAGGGTGTTGGCCTGCTCGGTCAGGGCCTTGACCAGCGCCGGGTGGCAATGGCCCAGGGCGTTGACCGCGATACCGCCGGCAAAGTCGATCAGCTCGCGACCGGACTGGTCCCAGACGCGGGAACCCTCGCCTCGCACAGGAATGAAGGCCGCCGGAGAATAGTTGGGGACCATGACCTGGTCGAAATCGGCACGTTGCACCGGGGCTTGCTCAACGGACATCTGAGTCTCCTGAAGAGGAACGCTGGCCTGGAAGTGGCGAGCGATGGGGGGATTGTAAGGACTGATCCGCGCCTGTCCTTGCGGCCAAGCGACAACTTGTTACAGCGCAAAACCCAGTTTTGACAAGGCTTTCGGCAATGCGACAAACACTGTCGCAATCGCGCAGTGTACGGGAATGTTCGCCGGTATTCTTGTGGTGCCTGACAGATCGAGCGCCGCCCGCGCGGCGCTTCGCGGGGCAAGCCCGCTCCCACATTTGTTTCGGGCCAGTTCCTCCTGCTTCCACCGGCGCGCGCACCCATGGCGCATGGCTGGAGATTGATGAAGAGCAGCGGCGCCCCCTCCGATATCGAAGGGGACAAACAAGGCGGACAAAGGTGACTACACAGGATGGACTGGCCCGAAACAAATGTGGGAGCGGGCTTGCCCCGCGAAGCGCCGCGCGGGCGGCGCTCGATATCCGCCCCACCATCACCCTCAAGGCATACACCCTCAAGGCATACACCCCGACCCCAACCGAAATGTCAGCCCTTTTCAGCAGGCGCCGAACTCAGCTCGAACGGGCTGCTACTACGCCGCTGGTTGCGGTCTTCCCGCGGCGTCGCGCCAAAGAAGTTGCGGTACGCACTGGAAAAATGCGGCCCCGAGGAAAAACCACAGGACAGCCCGATCTGGATGATCGATTTGCTGGTCTGCATCAGCATCTGCCGCGCCTTGTTCAGCCGCAGCTCCAGGTAATACTGGCTCGGTACGCGGTTCAGGTACTGCTTGAAGATGCGCTCCAGCTGCCGGCGCGACACGCACACATGCTGGGCGATTTCGTCGGTGGTCAGCGGCTCTTCGATGTTGGCTTCCATCAACAACACCGCCTGGGTCAGCTTGGGATGGCTGGAGCCCAGGCGATTCTGCAGCGGAATGCGCTGGCGCTCGCCACCCTCACGGATGCGCTCGACCACCAGCTCTTCCGACACCGCCCCTGCCAGCTCCGCGCCATGGTCACGGGCCAGCACTGCCAGCAGCAGGTCGGTCACAGCCATGCCTCCGCAGGCGGTCAGGCGGTCGCGGTCCCAGTCGAACAGGTGACTGGTAGCGATGACCTTGGGGAAGCGTTCGGCAAAATCATCCTGCCAGCGCCAGTGCACCGCCGCCCGGTAACCCTCGAGCAGGCCCAGCATGGCCAACGGATACACCCCGGCAGACAGGCCACCGATCATGCAGCCACTGCGGGCCAGTTGCTTGAGTGCCGTCGACAAGGCAGCACCCAACGCCGCAGGCGGCTCGTCAGCCAGCAGGAACAGCTTGTGGCAACCGTCCAGGCGGCCGTTCCACGGCTCGCCCGGCAAGCGCCAGGCACCTTCTGGCGCTGGCTCGGCCTGCAGGAAGGCCAGTTCGTAGACCACATCCGGGTGCACCCGCTGCGCCACCTGCAACACTTCCTCGGCCAGCGCCAGGGTCAAAGCCCTGGTGCTGGGCCAAATGAGAAAACCGATTCGCTGGGTGGTCATAGGGTACGGGTCCGAAACCTGATGTCGTTCGAGTCTGTGCGCCGGGTCAGGCTGCGCTCGCCGCGCAGCATGCCCTATTCTGGTGCAAAAATGCAGCTTTTACTTCAGGCTGCCGGAGAGGAACTGCTTCAGGCGCTCCGACTGCGGGTTGGCCAGCACTTCACGGGGGCAGCCGGTTTCTTCCACCAGGCCTTTGTGCAGGAACACCAGTTGGCTGGACACCTCACGGGCAAAACCCATTTCGTGGGTGACCACCACCATGGTCCGGCCTTCCTGGGCCAGCGCCTGCATCACCTTCAGCACGTCGCCGACCAGCTCCGGGTCGAGCGCCGAGGTCGGCTCGTCGAACAGCATAACCTCCGGCTCCATGGCCAGCGCACGGGCAATTGCCACACGTTGTTGCTCACCACCGGACATGTGCCCCGGGAAGGCGTCCTTGCGGTGGGCGACACCGACCTTGGCCAGGTAATGCTCGGCCTTTTCCAAGGCTTCCTTCTTGTTTACGCCCAGCACGTGCACCGGCGCTTCGATGATGTTTTCCAGCGCGGTCATGTGTGACCACAAATTGAAGTGCTGGAACACCATCGACAGGCGCGAGCGCATGCGCTGCAATTGGCGCGGGTCGGCAGCCTTCAGCGCGCCGTCCTTGCCGGCGACCAGCTTCAGCTCTTCGTTGTTGAGCAGGATCTTGCCGGCGTGCGGCTGCTCCAGCAGGTTGATGCAGCGCAGGAAGGTCGACTTGCCCGAACCGCTGGAGCCGATGATGCTGATGACGTCGCCGGCCTTGGCCGCCAGCGACACACCCTTGAGCACCTCATGGCTGCCGTAGCGCTTGTGCAGGTCTTGGACTTCGAGTTTGTACATGCTGTCGATTCTCACAAAGCGGTCAGTGCTTGCGCGGCGCCAGGTAGCCGAGCCAGCGGCGTTCGGCCATCTTGAACAGGCGCACCAGGATGAAGGTCAGGCACAGGTAGAACACGCCCGCCGTGATATAGGCCTCGAAAGGCAGGTAGTACTGGGCATTGACCGTGCGTGCGGCACCGGTGATGTCGATCAGGGTGACGATCGACGCCAGGCTGGTGGTCTGCAGCATCATGATCACTTCGTTGCTGTACTGCGGCAGTGCCCGGCGCAGGGCCGATGGCAGCAGGATGCGGCGGTACATTTTCATGCGCGACATGCCCATGGCCTTGGCCGCTTCGATCTCGCCATGCGGCGTAGCCTTGAGGCTGCCGGCGATGATTTCGGCGGTGTAGGCACTGGTGTTGATACCGAACGCCAGGCACGCGCAGAAGGTGGCGCTGGACAGCAGTGGCCAGAAGATACTCTCGCGCACCGCTTCGAACTGGGCCAGGCCGTAGTAGATCAGGAACAGCTGCACCAGCATCGGCGTGCCGCGGATCACGTAGGTGTAAAGCCACGCAACAAGGTTGACCACAGGCTGCTTGGAGACCCGCATCAGCCCCAGGGGAACGGCCCCGAGCAGACCGAAGAACAGGGAAATCGCCAGCAGCTTGAGGGTGGTCAGCAGGCCGCCGAAGTACATCGGCAGCGCCTCCCAGATGACGTTGTAATCGAAGATCATAGTTCAGCCACCTTGACGCCTACCGAGTAGCGGCGTTCCAGATACTTCAGGGCCAGCAGCGAGACACTGGTCAGCACCAGGTACAACGCCGCCACCGCCAGGAAGAAGGTGAAAGGCTCGCGGGTGGCGTCGGCCGCCTGTTTGGCCTTGAACATCATGTCCTGCAGGCCGACGACCGAGATCAGCGCAGTGGCCTTGGTCAGTACCAGCCAGTTGTTGGTGAAGCCCGGGATTGCCAGGCGAATCATTTGCGGCACCTGGATGCGGAAGAACACCTGGCGCGGGCTCATGCCATAGGCCATGCCGGCCTCGGCCTGGCCCTTGGGAATGCCCAGGAATGCACCGCGGAACGTTTCCGACAGGTAGGCGCCAAAGATGAAGCCCAGCGTGCCGATACCGGCGATCAGCGGGTTCAGGTCGATGTAGTCTTCGTAGCCGAGCAGCGGCGCCACCCGGTTGATGATGTCTTGCCCGCCGTAGAAAATCAGCAGGATCAGGACCAGGTCCGGAATGCCACGGATCACCGTGGAATACAGGTCACCCAGCCAGGCCAGCCAGCGCACCGGCGACAAGCGCAGCGCCACACCGATCAGGCCGAGTACGATGGCCAGGGCCATCGACGACAGGGCGAGCTGTAGCGTCAGCCACGCCCCGTCGAGGATGACTGCCCCGTAGCCTTTCAACATGATGAGGTCCTCGACCTAAAGAATGAAAAATGGTGCAAACCTCAGAGCCTCTGCTGTTTGCACCATTGCACAGGTGAAACCCGACGTCTTAGTTCGAGTCTGGACCGTAGATGTCGAAGTTGAAGTACTTCTTCTCGATTTCTTTGTACTTGCCGTTGGCACGGATGGCGTCGATGGCCGCGTTGATGCGGTCGACGTTGGCCTTGTCACCCTTGCGCACGGCAATGCCGATGCCATCACCGAAGTACTTGGCGTCGGTGAAGGCCGGGCCTACGAAGGCAAAGCCCTTGCCGGCGTCGGTTTTCAGGAAGCCGTCTTCCAGCAGGGTGGCGTCCGCCACGGTGCCATCAAGGCGACCGGCTGCCACGTCCAGGTAGATTTCGTTCTGGGTGCCGTAAGGCACGACGGTGGCACCCTTGGCGCCAAGCACTTCCTTGGCGAAGCGGTCGTGGATCGAGCCACGCTGCACGCCGATCTTCTTGCCCTTGAGTTCATCCAGGCTGTCGCTGACGGTGGTGCCGTCTTTCATGACCAGGCGCGCCGGGGTCAGGTAGTAGCGCTTGGTGAAGTCGACCGACTTCTTGCGGTCGTCGGTGATCGACATGGACGACAGGATGGCGTCGATCTTGCGCACTTTCAGCGCCGGGATCAGGCCGTCGAATTCTTGCTCAACCCAGGTGCACTTGGCTTTCATCTCTTCGCACAGGGCGTTGCCGATATCGTAGTCGAAGCCGGCGATGCTGCCGTCGGGTTGCTTGAAGGCGAAGGGTGGGTAAGCGGCCTCGATGCCGATTTTCAACGGTTTTTCATCGGCCTGCGATACCAGGGAAAACACGGACAGCGCCAGGGCGCCAAGCAGTGCGAGCTTCTTCATCAGGTAACTCCATCGGTACGGGGCAATACAAGGCAGGTAACGGCTGCCCGATATGCGAATGGGTACAACGCGAGCCGCGCAGGGTTCGACCAAGGCCGCATACCACGAGCGAGTGAGTGGCATTTTAACGACAGCCCGGTAGTCGATATTTCTTCAAAGCGACAACTACTTACAGAAGCGCTTGAAACCGCCGCGGGCGATGTTGACAGCTATTGCAAAACATGCAAGAGCGCAAGAAATAGAACCTATAGACCTAGCAATTCCTGGGCCTATTATTGGCAAAGCCTTGTACAACGGCAAGTGTAGCGTGCTGTGTTGCACAAAATGACGGCACTAATGCACCGAAACGAGCCCGTTTTGTTTCCTGGCGCCCCGATAGTGTGCGGAAGCGGTGACAGAACGGTTACCGATGGTTGTCGGGTAACAGTAAAGCAAAAACCCCGCCGGTTGCCCGGGCGGGGTTCTTGTGGGCGGCAAACGCTCCTACAGGGGATTGCGCAAGCTTTCGGAATGCGCGCTCTGCTATCAGGCCGAAGCCAGGTTCATCGCCTTGTGGGTATCGATCAGGTGCTGCACCACGCCCGGGTCGGCCAGGGTCGAGATGTCGCCCAGCGCGTCGTACTCACCGGTGGCAATCTTGCGCAGGATGCGGCGCATGATCTTGCCCGAACGGGTTTTTGGCAGCCCCGGCGCCCACTGGATCACATCCGGCGAGGCGATCGGGCCGATTTCCTTGCGCACCCAGTTTTTCAGTTCCAGGCGCAGCTGTTCGTTGGCCTCGACACCGGCATTGAGGGTGACATACACATAGATGCCCTGCCCCTTGATGTCGTGCGGCACACCGACCACCGCAGCCTCGGCCACCTTCGAATGCGCAACCATTGCGCTTTCGATCTCGGCAGTGCCCATGCGGTGCCCGGATACATTGAGCACGTCGTCCACACGGCCAGTGATCCAGTAGTAGCCGTCCTCGTCGCGACGCGCACCGTCACCGGTGAAGTACATGCCACGGAAGGTCTTGAAGTAGGTATCGACGAAGCGGTCGTGGTCGCCGTACAGCGAACGCGACTGGCCCGGCCAGGAGTCGAGGATGACCAGGTTGCCTTCGGCAGCACCGTCGATCAGGTTGCCCAGGTTGTCCACCAGCGCCGGCACCACGCCGAAGAACGGGCGGGTCGCCGAACCCGGCTTGAGGCCGGTAGCGCCCGGCAGCGGGCTGATGAGGATGCCGCCAGTCTCGGTCTGCCACCAGGTATCGACGATCGGGCAACGCTCCTTGCCTACCGTCTTGTAGTACCAGTTCCAGGCTTCGGGGTTGATCGGCTCACCCACCGAGCCCAGCAGGCGCAGGCTGGAGCCATCGGCACCCTCAACGGCAGCCTGCCCTTCGGCCATCATGGCGCGGATGGCGGTTGGCGCGGTGTAGAGGATGTTGACCTTGTGCTTGTCGACGATCTTCGACACACGGGTGATGTCCGGGTAGTTGGGCACACCCTCGAACAGCAGGGTGGTGGCACCGTTGGCCAGCGGGCCGTAGACGATGTAACTGTGGCCGGTGACCCAGCCCACGTCGGCGGTGCACCAGTACACCTCGCCCGGGCGGTAGTCGAACACGCGCTCATGGGTCAGCGCGGCATACACCAGGTAACCGCCGGTGGTGTGCAGCACACCCTTCGGCTTGCCGGTGGAGCCAGAGGTGTAAAGGATGAACAGCGCTTCCTCGGCACCCATTTCCTTCGGTGCGCAGTGGCTGGAGGCCACTTTCATCAGGTCTTCGTACCAGATG
Source organism: Pseudomonas sp. NPDC089408 (assembly GCF_044749445.1). Classification (NCBI taxonomy): domain Bacteria; kingdom Pseudomonadati; phylum Pseudomonadota; class Gammaproteobacteria; order Pseudomonadales; family Pseudomonadaceae; genus Pseudomonas; species Pseudomonas sp. NPDC089408. Next base: position 288,245 of record NZ_JBIVHY010000002.1, on the reverse strand, counting down.
TCGCGGTGCTGGTGCCAGGCAATGTCGCCACCGGTGCGCTTGCACACGATGATCTTCTGCACGCTGTTGGTTTCCGGGTTGGTCAGCGCCAGGTCGACGTTGGCCTTGAGCGGGGTACGACGCCCACCACGCAAGCCTTCGTCGGCCGTGATCACCACCTTGGACTTGCAGTCGATGATACGGCCGGCCAGCGCCTCGGGCGAGAAACCGCCGAACACCACCGAATGGATTGCGCCGATACGGGCACAGGCCAGCATGGCGACCACGGCTTCGGGAATCATCGGCATGTAGATGGTGACCACGTCACCGCGGTGCACGTCCTGGCCACGCAGGGCGTTGGCAAACTTGCAGACTTGCTCGTGCAGTTCGCGGTAGGTGATGTTGCGGTGCTCGGAAGGGTCGTCGCCTTCCCAGATGATGGCCAACTGGTCGCCGCGCTCTTCGAGGTGGCGGTCCAGGCAGTTGGAGGAAACGTTCAGAGTGCCGTCGGCGAACCATTTGATATCGACGTGGTGGTCGTCGAAAGAGGTCTGCTTGACCTTGGTGAACGGCTTGATCCAGTCGATACGCTGGGCCTGCTCGCGCCAGAAGCCGTCCGGGTTGATCACCGATTGCTGGTACATGGCCTTGTAGGTGGCCTCGTCGGTCAGGGTAGTGGCCGCAACCTCGGGACGAACGGGATACAGTGGAGCCGCACTCATCTGTGTTACCTCGGTGTAATAGTTGTTTTTGTATGGAACCGTTTGTAACTGTACCAGAGCGCCAAAAGCCATTCGACGTTGGTAGTAATTTGGTACGCCCGTTCCGGCAGAGCGCTCTGGCATGCGCATTACAGCCCGAACAGCGAGGAAAGAAAGGGGCTTGATGGGGGATTGTTACAGATTCTGTCAAAACACTTTATCAAAAGACCCACTGTTTCAGCCTTGTTCACCACCCTAAAATTCACCTCGCCAGCAACGGCAAGGCGATTAACAACTGGTAACAGCCCCCACGAAGGCAAGCGTTAATCCCCCTCTAAACACGATAGTTAAAACTTGCTGTACTCGCGGCGCCATAAGCGCCGCGTGCCCCCTCACGACCTTAGACAGGTAAATAGAAAATGAAAGCTTTACTGGTATTGGTACTTGGCAGTCTTTGCGGCGCGGCGATGGCCGGCGAAGCCAAAGATGCCGAGCAGATTCCGGTTGAACAATACAGTTACTCGCAGCACCTGGACATTGCCCGCGTCATCTCGATGAGCGAAGTGCCCAATGTGTGCGAAGTCGTGCCAGCCCGCATGACCTACGAGGACTCCCAGGGCCAGAAGCACATTCTCGAATACCGCGTGATGGGGAACGGCTGCTCTAACGGCTGATACCTTGTGAATTGGGGGCCCTGCGGGCCCCATTCGCGGGTGAACCCGCTCCCACAAGTACAATGTACGCAGCTCCCTGTGGGAGCGGGTTTACCCGCGAAGAAACCACCACCTGATTAACAGGATATTAACTTCCCGTTACTTAATCTGCCGACTTGCCCAACGAATAATCCCTTAACTTGTTGGCAATCGTGGTATGCGAAACCCCCAATCTTTTCCCCAGCGCCCGGCTACTGGAAAACTCCCCCATCAAACTTTCCAGCACCGCTTTTTCAAAGCGCCCTACAATCTGCGAAAGATCCCCTTCCAGCGAAAACTCACCCAGCGGTTGGCGCACGCCATAATCCGGCAACCGTATATGCTCGCTCTTGACCACGCCGCCCTCGCATAACGAAACCGCCTGGAACAATACGTTTTCCAACTGCCTTACATTGCCCGGCCAATGGTATTGCCCAAGTTTGTCCATTGCCGCCGGCGCCAGCCGTGGCAGGGCACAGCCGATCTGCCGGCTGGCCTGGTCAAGAAAGTGCTGCACCAGCCCTTCCAGGCCATCCATGCATTCGCGCAAAGGCGGAATGTGCAACGACAATACGTTGAGGCGGTGGTACAGGTCCTGGCGGAACTCACCCCGGGCACACAACTCGGACAAATCCACCTGGGTCGCACAGATCACCCGCACGTCCAGGTAGACCTCTTCATCGCTGCCAACCCGGCGGAAGCAGCCGTCCTGCAGGAAACGCAACAATTTCACCTGCAGGCGCGGGCTCATTTCCCCTACCCCGTCGAGGAACAGCGTGCCACCGGCGGTCAGCTCCAGCAGCCCGAGCTTGCCCTCGGCCCGCGCCCCTTCGAATGCCCCGGGGCCGTAACCGAACAATTCGGTCTCGGCCATCGACTCGGGCAAGCCGGCGCAGTTCAGCGCCATCAGCGGCGACTGCCCGCGGGGGCTGGCCAGGTGACAGGCGCGCGCCAACAACTCCTTGCCAGTGCCGGTCTCGCCCTCGATCAGCAATGGCGCATCCAGCGGTGCCATGCGCCGCGCTTCGCGCACCACGGCAGCCATCACCCGCGAACTCTGGAAGATGCTGTCGAAGCCGCGCAGCTCCTGCTTGCGCACGTTATAGATGCGCTCGCCAATGCGGTCGGCGCGGTGCAGGGTAAGCACGGCACCGGCCAGCGCTTCGCTCTCGTCATGCTCAGACTGCAGTGGCGCAATATCGGCCAGGAACACATCCCCCTTGACCTTGATGCGCAGGCCATTGATGCGCGACTGGTTGGCCCGCACCAACTCCGGCAGGTCAAAGTCTTCGACATAACGCGCCAGCGGCATGCCCGGCACCTCGTCCACGCGTACGCCCAGCAATTGTGCGGCAGCGCGGTTGGCTGCAACGATGCTGCCGCCCATGTCAACCGACAGCACCGGGAAGTCCAACGCCCCCAACAGTGCATTCAGCTCCATGTGCCGGCGCTCGCTGGGCATCAGGCCCACGCGCTTGACGCCGAACACCCCGGCAATGGCCTCGAACTTAGGCCGCAAGGCCTGGAACTGCAGATTGATCAGGTTCGGGCAGTGCAGGTAGATGGCGTTGCCATGGTCACCACCCACTTCGCCGCGCAGCACGTTGATGCCGTACTCCACCAGCAAGTTGAGGATGTCGCGCAGGATGCCGATGCGGTTTTGGCAGTGCACTTTGATACGCATGAAGGCTCTCGTAGCGCCAATGTTTTTCAACACCGCGCAGAAAAGTCGTAAAGATAAGCTGACAAAAACAGGGTAACCATCAGCCAGATGCCTCGGATTTTCCGACACCTGGCCATTTTTGTAAAATTATCGTTACGAAAACAGGGTTATCAACCCTTGGCCACACTTGCTTGCCCTCGTGCAAAGCAGCGCGCGAAGGGATATTCCTTAGGCATGTCCTGCACATAACAAGAAAAGCCCTCACCAGGAGAGCCTTATGAAACAGACGCAATACGTGGCCCGCGAGCCCGATGCGCATGGTTTTATCGATTACCCGCAGCAAGAGCATGCGGTGTGGAACACCTTGATCACCCGCCAGTTGAAAGTGATCGAAGGCCGCGCGTGCCAGGAATACCTGGACGGCATCGACCAGCTCAAGCTGCCGCATGACCGCATTCCGCAACTGGGCGAAATCAACAAGGTGCTGGGCGCCACCACCGGCTGGCAAGTTGCCCGGGTACCGGCCCTGATCCCCTTCCAGACCTTCTTCGAGCTGCTGGCCAGCAAGCGCTTCCCGGTTGCCACGTTCATCCGCACCCCCGAAGAGCTGGACTACCTGCAAGAGCCCGATATCTTCCACGAGATTTTCGGCCACTGCCCGCTGCTGACCAACCCCTGGTTCGCCGAATTCACCCACACCTACGGCAAGCTCGGCCTGGCCGCGACCAAGGAACAGCGCGTATACCTGGCGCGCCTGTACTGGATGACCATCGAGTTCGGCCTGATGGAAACCGCACAGGGCCGCAAGATCTACGGTGGCGGTATCCTCTCGTCGCCGAAGGAGACCGTCTACAGTTTGTCTGACGAGCCTGAGCACCAGGCCTTCGACCCGATCGAGGCCATGCGCACGCCCTACCGCATCGACATCCTGCAGCCCGTGTATTTCGTGCTACCGAACATGAAGCGCCTGTTCGACCTGGCCCACGAAGACATCATGGGCATGGTCCACCAAGCCATGCAACTGGGCCTGCACGCCCCGAAATTTCCACCCAAGGTCGCCGCCTGAGCGACCTTGCCGATAACAACTCGAACCGGAAAACACCTCATGAATGCCTTGAACCAAGCCCACTGCGAAGCCTGCCGCGCCGACGCCCCGAAGGTTACCGACGAAGAGCTGGCCGAACTGATCCGCGAAATTCCGGACTGGAACATCGAAGTACGTGACGGCCACATGGAGCTGGAGCGCGCGTTCCTGTTCAAGAATTTCACGCACGCCCTGGCGTTCACCAATGCTGTGGGCGAAATCGCCGAGGCCGAAGGCCACCACCCGGGGCTGCTGACCGAATGGGGCAAGGTGACCGTGACCTGGTGGAGCCACTCGATCAAGGGCCTGCACCGTAACGACTTCATCATGTGTGCGCGTACTGACAAGGTTGCAGAGACGGCAGAAGGCCGTAAGTAAGCAACAAGGAAGGGCCGCTTCGCGCCCCATTCGCGGGACAAGCCCGCTCCCACAGAGACCGCGCCTGCACAGGCTTGTGCGCGATATCTGTGGGAGCGGGCTTGTCCCGCGAATGGGGCGCGAAGCGGCCCTTTTTCATAAGGAAATTGTGCGCTGTTCGCCCGCAAAACCGACAAACGAACGGGAAAAAATCCAAACTGTCATCCAGACTTGTGTATCCTGCCCCAGCTTTGTGAAGCTCCAAACGCGCCTGGCGCAGACTTTTCACTCACACTTGCGAGGAACGACGAGATGCATGAGATCCCGAATCTTCCCTTCCCAAGCCTGAACCCAGAAGAGCCAACCGTTACCGTCCACGCCGAGCCGGCAGTTGCCGCCGAGCAGGATGGTGACGATCAATCCAGCGCTGACCAGGAATAACTGCGCACCCCCGACTGTGTGAAAACGGCTGACCTGCGGGCCACCCCCGTCATCACGTTTTCACACCGTCCAGAACCCACGTAGGCCCCCATGCCCGACTCACCGCGCCCCCTTGCGGTCACCCTGCAAGTCGTCTCCATTGTCCTCTTCACCTTCATCGGCTACCTGAACATCGGCATCCCGCTGGCCGTACTGCCTGGCTATGTGCACAACGACCTGGGCTTCAGCGCCGTGGTCGCCGGCCTGGTGATCAGCGTGCAGTACCTGGCCACCCTGCTCAGCCGCCCGACCGCCAGCCGCATCATCGACAACCACGGCAGCAAGAAAGCCGTGATGTACGGCCTTGCCGGCTGCGGCCTTAGTGGCGTGTTCATGCTGGCCTGCGCCTTCTTCACCCACCTGCCGTGGCTGAGCCTGACATGCCTGCTGGTCGGCCGCCTGGTGCTGGGCAGCGCCGAAAGCCTGGTGGGTTCGGGCGCGATCGGCTGGGGGATTGGCCGGGTGGGCGCCACCAACACGGCCAAGGTCATCTCCTGGAACGGCATCGCCAGTTACGGCGCACTGGCCATCGGCGCCCCGCTGGGCGTACTGATGGTCAAAGGCCTGGGGCTATGGAGCATGGGCGTCAGCATCATCCTGCTGTGCGTACTCGGCTTGCTGCTGGCCTGGCGCAAGCAGGCCGCGCCCATTGTCAGCGGCGTGCGCCTGCCCTTTCTGCGGGTACTGGGCAAGGTGTTTCCGCATGGCTCCGGCCTTGCACTGGGCTCGATAGGTTTTGGCACCATCGCCACATTCATCACCCTGTATTACGCCAGCCGTGGCTGGGGCAATGCCGCGCTGACGCTGAGCCTGTTTGGTGCCAGCTTCATCAGTGCACGGTTGCTGTTCGGCAACCTGATCAACCGGATTGGCGGGTTTCGCGTGGCGATCGCTTGCCTGTCGGTGGAAACGTTGGGGCTGCTGATGCTGTGGCTGACACCCAGTGCCGAACTGGCACTGGCGGGGGCTGCGTTGAGCGGGTTTGGTTTCTCGCTGGTGTTCCCGGCACTGGGTGTGGAAGCCGTGAACCAGGTGTCGGCGGCCAACCGCGGGGCTGCGGTGGGGGCTTACTCACTGTTCATCGATTTGTCGCTGGGGGTGACCGGGCCATTGGTGGGCGCGGTGGCGGCGGGGTTCGGGTTTGCTTCGATGTTTCTGTTTGCGGCGGCTGCGGCGGCTTGCGGGTTGGTGTTGAGCCTGTATTTGTATCGGCAGGCGCGTCGGGGTAGGGATCGCACAGCAGAAGGCTGACAGCTGTATTGCCGGGGCGGGCCTATTCGCGGCGGTTCGACGCCTCGATGAACCCGCTCCTACAAGGATCGTGCAAGCCGACGCCATCTGTGTAGGAGCGGGTTTACCCGCGAATGGGCTGCAAAGCAGCCCCGGGGCCCTCAAGCTCAGCGCTGTGCGTACTGCAACAACACTTCCAGTGGGTGGCGCATCTTGCGTTCGGTCATGCGCTTGACCTGGCTCCGGCACGAATACCCGGTCGCCAGCGGCTCACCTTCCTTGTCCAGCTTGGTCGCCCAGCTCTGCTCAAAGATGGTCCGCGACGTTTCCTGGTTGCGCGACTCATGCCCATATGTCCCGGACATGCCGCAGCAACCGGTCGCCTCGGTCACCAGCTTCAGCCCCAAACGGGCAAACACCTGCTCCCACTGCTTGGTACTGGCTGGCACGTTGGTCTTCTCGGTGCAATGCGCCATCAAACGGAAGTTGCCGGGCGCGGTCGGCGCCTGCTCGGGCAGCACATCCATCAGCCACTCCTGCGGCAGCAGCACCTGCGGGCAACCGTCCAGGCCCGGCACCTTCTGGTACTCCTGGCGGTACACCAGGGTCATCGCCGGGTCCAGGCCCACCAGCGGCACGCCGCAGTCGGCCAGGGCCTTGAGCTGGGTGGCGTTGCGGATCGCCGCCTTGGCGAATGCGCCAAGGAAGCCTTGCACATGCAATGGCTTGCCATTGGCACTGTACGGCGCCAGGAACACCCGGTGGCCCAGACGGTGCGCCAGGTCGATGAAGGCCGACAGCAGCGGCGTTTCAAAGTAGCGGGTGAAGGCGTCCTGCACCAGCACGATACTGCGCTCGCGCTGGGCCGGGGTCAGTTCGCGCAGGGCCGGTACCGTGGCAATGCCAACACGGCAGCGGCTGAGGGTAGCCTGGAAGTTGAAGCGGCTGATCAGCGGGCTGTCGACCATGCCGACCTTGTCGGCCAGCAGCTTGCTCACCCACTTCGAACCCATCACCGCGTTGTACAGCCCCGGCGCATGCGCCAGGTACGGAATGGTGAATTCCAGCGAGCCGATCAGGTAGTCGCGCAGCGGGCGCTGGTAGCGGCCGTGGTACAGCTCGAGGAAGCGCGAGCGGAAGTCCGGCACGTTGACCTTGATCGGGCACTGCCCGGCGCATGACTTGCATGCCAGGCAGCCGGCCATGGCGTCGTACACCTCATGGGAGAAATCTTCCTGGCCCTGGCTGCGCGCGCGGTTGTTGCGCAGGCGTGTCGGCAGGCCCTTGAGCCACGACACCTTGTTGCGCGCCGCGGCCAGCACATCGATGTTCGCTTCACCCTGCAGGCGCAGCCATTCGCGCATCAGCGAGGCACGGCCCTTGGGCGAATGCTGGCGCTCGCGGGTGGCCTTCCACGACGGGCACATGGCGTCGTTGGGGTCGTAGTTGTAGCAGGCGCCGTTGCCGTTGCAATGCACGGCGCTGGGGAAGTCCTGCCACACGCGCTCGTTGATGGTGCGGTCGAGGTCACCGCGCAGGGTCACGCCATCCACCGGGGTCAGGCCTTCGGCGCTGCCTGGAGGGGTGCAGATCTTGCCTGGGTTCAGCTGGTTATGCGGGTCGAAGGCGCCTTTCAGGCGTTGCAGCGCCGGGTACAGTTCGCCGAAGTACTCGGGCACGTATTCCGAGCGCAAACCCTTGCCGTGCTCGCCCCACAGCAGGCCGCCGTAACTTTTGGTCAACGCTGCCACTGCATCGGAGATCGGCTTGACCAGCGCGGCCTGGGCTGGGTCTTTCATGTCCAGTGCCGGGCGCACGTGCAGCACACCGGCGTCGACGTGGCCAAACATGCCGTAAGCCAGGCCGTAGCCATCGAGCAGCGCGCGGAAGTCGGCGATGTAGTCGGCCAGCTGCTCGGGCGGCACCGCGGTGTCTTCGACGAACGGCTGCGGGCGCACTTCGCCCTCGACGTTGCCCAGCAGGCCCACCGAACGCTTGCGCATGACATAGACACGGGTCACGGCCTCGGCGCCTTCAGCCAGGGTATGCCCAAGGCGCTCGACGCTGGTATCCGCTTGCAGGTGGGCGACGAAGGCCTGCACCCGGGCATTGACCTCGGCCGGCTCGTCGCCGCAGAACTCCACCAGGTTGATACCCAGGGTCGGGCGCTCGGGGTCGGCCGGGAAGTACTCGGCAACGCTGTGCCAGACGATATCCTTCATCGCCAGCATCAGTACCTTGGAGTCCACGGTCTCGATCGACAGCGGCTTGTGCGCCATCAGCGCATTGGCGTCACGCAGGGCATCCATGAAGCTGGTGTAGCGCACGTTGACCAGCACCGCGTACTTGGGAATCGGCAGTACGTTGAGCTTGGCTTCGACCACATACCCCAGCGAACCCTCGGCGCCGCACATCACGCTGTTGAGGTTGAAGCGACCCTGCTCATCGCGCAGGTGCGCCAGGTCATAGCCGGTCAGGCAACGGTTGAGCTTGGGAAAGGTGGTTTCGATGAGTTCGGCCTGGGTTTCCTGGATTTCCCGTGCCATGCGGTACACCTCGCCAACCCGGCCAGGCGCGGCGCAGGCCTGCTCCAGCGCGGCATCGTCGATCGGCAGGCTGTGCAGGCGCTCACCACCGAGCAGCACGCTGTGCAGCTCCAGCACATGGTCACGGGTCTTGCCGTACGTGCAGCTGCCCTGGCCGCTGGCATCGGTGTTGATCATGCCGCCGACGGTGGCACGGTTGGAGGTGGACAGCTCGGGGGCGAAGAACAGCCCGTGTGGCTTGAGCGCCGCGTTGAGCTGGTCCTTGACGGTACCGGCCTGCACCCGCACCCAGCGTTCCTCGACGTTGATTTCGAGGATGTTGTTCATGTGCCGCGACAGGTCGACGACGATACCGTCGGTCAGTGACTGGCCGTTGGTGCCGGTACCACCGCCACGCGGGGTCAGCTTGACCTGCTGGAAGCGCGGCTCGCCCATCAGCGTGGCGACGCGCGCCACGTCGTCGGCATCCAGCGGGAACACCGCTGCTTGCGGCAGGCGCTGGTAAATCGAGTTGTCGGTGGCCAGCACCGTACGGGTGGCGTAGTCGGCACTGATCTGGCCACGGAAGCCGCTGTTGCGCAGGGCTTCGAGGAATTCGGGGTAGTTGGCGCTCGGTGCAACGGTCGGCAGCTGGGCGATCATCGAAGGATGGCCTCTTGATATTGGCTAATTCACGGGATTCCTGTCGTGCCGGCATGGGTTAATACATGCAGGGATGACGTATAGGCCAATATTCCTGTAGTTTGGCCTGAGGGGCAAACGGATAATCCTGCCGCTATCAATGACTTTTATGAATGAATTACCGCCACCTGACACCGTCCATGTCGCTGCTGCTGGCATTCGAGGCCGCCGCGCGGCATGAAAGCTACACCCGTGCTGCTGCCGAACTGTCGCTGACCCAGAGTGCGGTCAGCCGCCAGGTGCAGGCGCTGGAGCAACAGCTGGGCCTGACCCTGTTCCGCCGCGAGGGCCGGCAGGTGCAGTTGACCGATGTCGGCCGCCTGTACCAGCGCGAGCTCAGCGAGGCATTGGGGCGCATCCGCAGCGCCACCTTGCAGGCCCTGGCCTACCAGTCGGGCGTGGGCACTTTGCGCTTGGCCACGCTGCCCACATTCGGCTCGAAATGGCTGTTGCCGCGGCTGCATGCGTTCTACGGCGCACACCCCGGCATGCTGGTGCATATTCATTCCCGTATCGAAGCCATCAACTTCGAGACCAGCGAGATCGACGCCGCTATCGCCGTGGCCAGCCACGACCTGCCGGGGCTCATCTGCCATCGCCTGCACGCCGAAGAGCTGGTGGTCATTCTGCCGACGCAGGCCGGCACCGATACCCGGGGCTGGGACCCGGCACGCATCAGCCAGGAGGTGCTGCTGAACGTCGCCAACAACCCCTATGCCTGGGGTGAGTGGTTTTCGCACCACGGCCTGTCGCATCGCGCAATGCGCCTGGGGCCGAGTTTCGAACTGACCTCGCACTTGATCCAGGCCGTTCGAGCCGGCATAGGGATCGGCCTGGTACCCCGAATTCTGGTAGACGAAGAGCTGATCAACGGCGAGCTGTTCAGCCCCGGGAGCGCCATCGCCAGTCAGCGCAGCTACTACCTTATCTACCCCGCCAGAAACGAAGCGCTGCCATCGTTGAAAGCGTTCCGTAGCTGGCTACTGGGGCAGATCTAGCTAACCACCTATCCTGGTGGGCACCTCTGCTCATTCAGGGATGTGGACAGTCCACATATGCGCTGCGCGCTGCATGCATTCTTCGGTCAACGCCCTACGCTGATCGCGCAGCCAATCGGCTTCCCAGCGGTTGAACGCCTCCATGCCTGCTACATCGTCCTGGGTGTGCAACCTGTTCTTCTCGATCAGCTTTTGCCGCGTCAACGTGAAGCGGGCGGGCGATGAGCGCTCAAGGTATTTTATCCAATAGGGCTGCTGACAGTACCACCTGGCCATCACGGCAACCGTCTGACGCTCACGGATGTAACTCAACACCCCGTCCTGATCCACGGTCAGCTCGGCCGGGGTTACCGTGCCGATGAACCGCATGAGCGGGCGTCGAATAGGCAGTTGCAGGCTGTCGAACAAATCCATGCGATACATCAGCTGCACATCCACCAGTTTGTGGCCCAAACCGTTCCGATACGCATGCAATTCGGAAAACTCATCGAGCTTTTGCAAGCGCCAGAACTGAGCACCTATTCTGAGCAGCTCGGCCTCGGCAGTGGCATCAAGGTCACGGCTGAGCTTCCAGGTTTTGATATACATTTCAAGATCGATAAAGCGAGAGAGCGCATCATCACCGCAGCCATCGATCTCCGATGCGCTGAAGAAATCCGCCCGGAAGCTGAAGGCCTCTCGGGTATCGGCCAGCAGCTTTGCGCTGTCCACTGTCAGCCCGCGCGCGCTAGCCTGGGCCGTTTTCTGCTCAATGACCGCCGCCAACTCGCGTTCAGTGATCACCAGTGAATCGCCAAATTCCTTGATCGCCTCCATCATTTCATACACCCGATAGGCAAGCGCATTCGCACCCACGTCCGAGGCAAACTCAGCAGAGGTACTCAACCGCGCGAGCAGGTTGAAATAATCATGCGAGCCAGGCATTTCCTCAAGGCTTTGCCACAATGTGGCCATATCGCTTCTGTCGGGCAAGTCCACAGCGTCCTGCCAGAGGTAACGTTTGGGTACTGGATTCAGGATATCCTCAGGGTCGTACCAGCGCCGCTCAGCCTCACCCGACCTGCCTATCCGAAATCTCCCTGTCCGCACGATGGACGCACTCCAAAAACCTGCGGGGAAGGTGGTGATCGTGCTATCAATCAGCTCGAGCCTGGACAGTTTCGGGTGCGTCAACACGCCGTCCGGCAACGTCGTCAAACGCGTCGAGCAAAGCATCAGTGAGCGCAGTTCCGGCATCCGACTGATGGAAAAGCCCGCTTTCAAAGGGTTATCCGACAAATTCAGGTACACCAGTGCCGAGCAACTTTCCAGCTCCGCCACCTGCTCGGCATCGAGCCTGATTCTATTTCCTGACAGGTCCAGCGACGTCAGCTGTTGGCGTAAGAAGGCGGGTAAGGAAATCTTGCGAAGCTCACCGTTGGTGAGTTCCAACCCCTTCAAGTTGGGAAATGCCCGGAGAAATCCAGGTGAAATCGATGTTAACTCGGAGTCTCGGAACGACAATTGGGTAATATGGGGGAAGACAATGGTTTCAGGCAGGTCAGGCAACTGCGCTATACCAAGCTCGTAATCCCACAATGCACTGGGTAACTCCAGGTTCAAATATCTACCGAGCACCACGTGGCGCCAACGCGCGATCAGTATCTTGCGAAACCCATAGCGTTCAAGCCATTCGAACTTGAGCGCGCCACGGCGCTGCCAGTGCGTCAGGCTGGTCTTCAAGCGCTTTAGCTGGCGCTCGAATTCACCTATTGCAGTTGCGTCATCAGGTCCTGCCGCATTCAACCATCGCGCGATCTGATCATCGCTGGCGCCTGTGCATAACTGTGCTAATCGGGTTGGCAGCGCGGCGGGCGGGTGCGCGCCAAATAGTCGCCTTCCCCCTGCAAGTGGATAACCTATCCTGCCATCATCCAACCGTGTGGGTAGCACGAAGGCGGGCGCAGGGCGGTCAGCGCCAAAAAGAGTGGCGATGTCCTGACGCTGAGCAGCCCACCGGGCCGCTACCGCCCGGCGCAGGTTGGCCGCAAAAGGCGCCTCGATTGCCATGGCTTCGCGCTCGTGCGCACTGAACGTATCGGCCAGGGTTTGAAACAGCTCACCCGGGGCGCTCTGATCGTTACCCTTGGTGTCCCGCAGCCAGAACGCACCGTCTTGATACAGCACGCTAACCGCTTTGGACTTGCCAGTATCGGGGGGTAACGCCCAGCGACCTTGTGCGTCTATCAAATGCCAACCTTTGTCGGCAGCCACTCCGGGCAAGCCCTGCACAATTTTGAGCACTGCCCTGGCGAAGTCCAGGGTTTGTGGGGCGTCGATCCACAGCCCCTCCCCCACTCGCGCCACCCTTATCCGCACTACTCGCTGCCTGGCCACAAGCGCCATTGCGAAAGGGACCCTTCCGGAATCCGCGAGCTGGTTGCGCTGAGCGGCTGTGGCCTCGTCGAGAATCTGCTGTGCCGCCAAGCGGTGCAAGCTGGGAAAAGCCCGGCGCAGAGGGCGAGTGGCCTCATCCACCACATCGTCCTGGTCATAAAGCATCTGGAACAGACGACGTCGATTATCGGCGACCATTTGCGCCATGCGTTCATCCGCCACCACGGTTGCACCGCAAAGTTCATGAACCTTGAGCAGCAGTGGCGTGTCCACGACCTCCTCTCCGGACTGCAAGCGCTCCTGTAAATCGGCCACTCGATGGGCAATCGCAAACCGGTTCACCGTGTCCACCAGTTCAACCTCGGGCGCTCGGCCAAACACGTGCAATGCCCTGAGCTGAAGCGCGCTCAGGCCATGCACGGCGAGAACATGCTCGATCAAACTATGCGGAAGCCGGGCGCATTGTCCGCCCAGTCGGCTGAACATCCGGTGCGTATCGCTCCATTGTTCCGGGCGCTCGCTCCAAAGCCGCCACGCCCCCGCCCCATTGTGTTCAAGTTGCGGCGAATAGTTGGCGTAGCGGCGAAGGTACCACTCACCGTCAGCCTGCTCGTACACGTCGTAATAAGCTCCGTCCATTTCGACCCAGCATTGCGTGCCCTGGCGGTAAATCCCCTGGGCATCGAGTACGGCGGTTGCGGGTGGCGGCGCGCTCACGTAGGGTGCAAGATCTGGCTTCCACAGCTTTTCAGTGCCGTCCTCCAGCACAGCTGGCACCATGTCATCGACCATCACGGCGCGTTGCCATGCGTGTCGCACGGCTATACCGCCTGCAGCAAGCGCAGCGACAGTGGCCACACGCTTGCCTACGTTCAGCAGATGCTCCAGCGCCGCAGCGCTGTCACCCTCGCGCCAATCCGCGGCAGCTTGAAACGTCTCATCCAGCAGTTCCCAGGCCATCACCGCCAGCAATATCACGCCCAACTGCGGCACAAACAGGCTGGCAAGCGTCAAACCCGCCCATCCCTCAGCAGCCATGCGCCGGTCATGATCTGCTCGCGCGGCAGTATCGATGTCGGCTACCGGGACGGCAATCATTGCAGCGTCATCCTTGATCTGCCGGATGCGCCTGGTGGCCAGCCCCTGAAATAGCGAGTCCAGGTCACGGATCATGCGTTGGTCCAGCGCCGGGGTTTCATCGCCTGCAACATCAACCATTCGTTTGTGCAATTCGAAAAAGAAATGCTGGCTGTCACGCCTGCGTACATACCGGCTGAAAAACGTTCGATACTGTTCGTCGCGAAGGCGACGCCCCAGCACGCTGCGCGCAAACGTTTCCAAGTCGTTACTCACGCTCCAGGCGCCTTGCGGGTCTGCAGGTATGTAAACCAGCACGGCTTTACTGGTGTTTCGAAAAAAGCCTTCATCGACCACGTCGAACACTACAATTTGCTGAAGCTCACAACCAAATGCCTGCAGCTTCCTGGCAACCACCGGCGCACCCGCCAGTCGGCCAGGACGACCTTGCCGATAAATACCGATCACCCAGTCCAGTTGCATTTCGCTGAGAACGCCATCGGCGTGTGCCTTGAATGCATCGATCAGCATCATCGAACGTATCTGCTTCTGCAGCAGCGCAGCGAAATCCTGCTCGCCCGCGCCCGCACTGCCGGGCGTTTCCAGCAAAGATTGCAAGTGTTTCTGGTATTTCCCGCCGATATCGAGCCTGCGGCACGCCTGGATGAATGCCTTGGCCGAAGGTTGCGCGACCTTGTGGCCGGCCACATCGACCAGGCAATCTGCCTCCATCGTGACGTGGTCATCACTGAAGTTCTGTAATGCCGCCCATAACAACGACGTGTCGTACCAGTCACGATCCAGTGTGGGTAGCCGACTCGTAGTCCAATGCACCGAGGGCGATACATAGGTGTACCACTGCCGTAGGAACAGCTTGTCAGGCGCCGCACTCAGCTCGAACTGGTCGGCAATACACTTGCGCGCAAATTCATCAATATTTTGCAACTTGGCAAAAATTGCAGAGAGCTGCCGGCGCGTAACGAGGCTGGCCTGCAACGCCTCGCTAAGCAAGGCAAAATGCGCTGGCTTGAGTCTTTTCAACCAGTCAGGAAGCCGGCTGGCAATGAAACTGTCTTGGTAGCGTTGCAGTTGTGCAATCAGATCGGTCTGTGTGGAGGGATGTGTGTCGGTAGCCATGTCTGCCTGAAACCCTGCTCGAAAATGGCAGTAGCATCGGCGGCGGCAGACTGCATCAGACGGTATCCGGTTGCCACCCGGCATCGTCTGGCAGGCAGAGGGCGAGCAATGCCCTTGCGGTTAACGCAAAAAACCCGAAGCCAGCTAGCTGGCTTCGGGTTGGGGGCAGCAGTTGCAGTTGCTTACTTGGCCGCTTGACCGGCAACCCCAGGTGCCCGCACCTGACGGCGTGGCTTGACCATGTACACCACAAACATGGCGAACAGCCAAACCGGAATTGCATACACCGACACCTGGATGCCCGGGATCATCAGCATGATGCCGAGGATGAGCACCACGAACGCCAGCACCACATAGTTGCCGTAGGGGTACCACAGGGCCTTGAACAGTGGCTTCTGGCCGGTACGGTCCAGGTGCTGGCGGAACTTCAGGTGGGAGTAGCTGATCATCGCCCAGTTGATCACCAGGGTCGCCACTACCAGCGACATCAGCAGTTCCAGGGCGTTTTGCGGCATCAGGTAGTTGAGCAGCACGGCGATCAGGGTCACCGCCGCCGACACCAGGATCGAACGCACCGGCACACCACGCTTGTCGACCTTGGCCAGCGACGCCGGGGCATCGCCCTGCTCGGCCATGCCCAGCAACATGCGGGCGTTGCAGTAGGTACCGCTGTTGTACACCGACAGCGCGGCGGTCAGGACCACGAAGTTCAGCAGGTGGGCGGCCACGTCACTGCCCAGCAGCGAGAACACCTGCACGAACGGGCTGCTGCCGTAGCTGCCGCCGGAAGCGTCGATGCTGGCGACCAGGTTGTCCCACGGGGTCAGTGACAGCAGCACCACCAGGGCACCGACATAGAAGATCAGGATGCGGTAGATGACCTGGTTGATCGCCTTGGGGATCACGGTCTTCGGCTTGTCGGCCTCGGCAGCGGTGAAGCCGAGCATTTCCAGGCCACCGAAGGAGAACATGATGAAGGCCAGGGCCATCACCAGCCCGCTGACACCGTTGGGGAAGAAGCCGCCGTGCGACCACAGGTTGGCGACGGTGGCATCTGGGCCGCCGCTGCCGCTGGTCAACAGGTAGGCACCCAGGCCGATCATGCTGACGATGGCGACGACCTTGATGATGGCGAACCAGAACTCGGCCTCACCGAAGAACTTCACGTTCATCAGGTTGATGGCGTTGATCAGCACAAAGAATGCGGCTGCGGTGACCCAGGTCGGGATCTCCGGCCACCAGTAGTGGACATACTTGCCGACCGCCGAAAGCTCCGACATGCCCACCAGGATGTACAGCACCCAGCAGTTCCAGCCCGACAGGAAGCCGGCGAAACCGCCCCAGTAGGTGTGGGCAAAGTGGCTGAACGAACCGGCTACCGGCTCTTCGACGATCATTTCGCCCAGCTGGCGCATGATCATGAAGGCGATGAAGCCGCAAATGGCATAGCCAAGGATCATCGACGGGCCGGCGGATTTCATTACGCCTGCCGAGCCGAGGAACAGGCCGGTACCAATCGCGCCGCCGAGGGCGATCAACTGGATGTGGCGGTTCTTCAGGCCCCGCTTGAGCTCGCCTGAATGCATGTTTTGTCCACTCAACGAAGTCACCTGCATTGTTTTTATCTGTGACGGAATCGGACCCACCGCGCTCGTGGCGCAGCGGAATGGGCAAGGTGGTTACCTTGGGTTTCCTGATCTCGGTTATCGCCGCAGGCGGCTCAGCCAGGTGTGATCAAGAGTGCGCGGTACGCAAGAGGGTCACAGGTAAAACGCGGCGCACTGTATACCCCTGCAAACGCGCAGGCGTCAACGCGTTGCATCGTTTCCTCGGGAAAAAACGCAGCGATCCTGTGGTGTAGGCCTTGGAAGGCGGAGTGATCGGCGTACATGGCGCCTCCATTTGTTGTTTTGTCAGCCAGGCTCTGTGGACGGGCTCTTGCACACGGCAATGGCGGCTATAACACCGTGGGGCGGGGGTTTGGGCAAGGGTGGGCAGGGCTTGGGTGGCGAGTTTTGCGTGTGCGTGGCGGCAAGGTTTGTTTACAGGATGGGGCTTGTTCTGAAATGCGGGCTGAAATAGGCCAGATTTGTATAGATTTCTTTACGAGGTGGTTTGGGAACTTGCCAGTCGTCAGAAAAATTCTTTTGGTTCAATATCTTGGGGCCGCAAAGCGGCCCCAAGTCCTTACAGCCATAAAAAACCAGCCCGAAGGCTGGTTCTCTATACCGCAAAAGGCCAATCAGCCACGCGGCTTTCCGCGACCACGGCCGGTCGGCTTGTCACCGTCAGGCTTGCCAGGGCGCTTGCGCATCTCGCTCGGGCGCTCGGCCACGGCACTGCCGCGGCTACCCTTGCGTGGGGCCTCTTCGCGCGGCTGACGCGCAGGGCGCTCACCGGTAGCAGCCCCTTCATGCGCCGGGCGCAGGTTGCGCACGCGCTCGCCACGCCCCATCGGGCGGGACGATTTGCGCTGCAGGCGCTCCATCTTGTCCTTGGCCTTGAGGTTCAGGGTTGGCAGCGCCACCGGCTGCAAACCTACTTCAGCGGCCAGGATGTCGATCTCGCCCTGGGACATTTCACGCCAGCGGCCCATCGGCAGGTCGGAGTTGAGGAACACCGGGCCGAAACGCACGCGTTTCAGGCGGCTGACCACCATGCCTTGGGACTCCCACAGGCGGCGTACTTCACGGTTGCGGCCTTCCATTACCACGCAGTGGTACCAGTGGTTGAAGCCTTCGCCACCGGGCGCTTTCTGGATGTCGGTAAACTTGGCCGGGCCGTCTTCCAGCATCACGCCGGCCTTCAGGCGCTCGATCATCTCGTCGTCGACTTCACCACGCACACGTACCGCGTATTCACGGTCCATTTCATAGGACGGGTGCATCAGGCGGTTGGCCAGTTCACCGTCGGTGGTGAACAGCAGCAGGCCGGTGGTGTTGATGTCGAGGCGGCCGATATTGATCCAGCGGCCTTCTTTTGGCCGTGGCAGGCGGTCGAACACGGTCGGGCGGCCTTCCGGGTCGTCACGGGTGCAGATTTCGCCGTCGGGCTTGTTGTACATGATCACGCGGCGGGTGGCCTCGGCAGCCTCCTCGCGCTTGATCAGCTTGCCGTCCACGGCGATAGCGTCGTGCAGGTCGACGCGCTGGCCGAGGGTGGCGGCAACGCCGTTGACCTTGATGCGACCCTGGCTGATCCAGGCCTCGACGTCACGGCGCGAGCCCACGCCAATGCGTGCCAGCACTTTCTGCAGCTTTTCGCCGGCTGGCGGGGTAATTTCGGTATTTTGCAGGTCTTGCTCACTCATCTGGGCACCTCCCGGTGTAGGAATGAAATAGGTTTTCTGGCGACGGACGCGCCAAAAGGCCGCGCATCATACGCGGTTCGGCTGTAGAACGCACTGGAGCGTAGAGGGTTTTGTGGGCATTGGCAGGGGTTTCTGCCTAATGGTGGTGTGTTGGCAGTACCGGCCTATTCGCGGGTGAACCCGCTCCTACAAGGGACCGCGCCACCCTCAGGGCATGTGATATCCAGGAACCGCACCACCCTCAGGGCATGTGGTATCCAGTGTAGGAGCGGGTTTACCCGCGAATAGGCCGGTACAGGCAACAGAAGAATCAGGGCTGTACCTTGCCCTCTTCCTCCACAGAAACCTCAGGCTCCTCTTCTCGCAAATCATCAAAATCAGTCTTCAGCCCTTCTTCCATGGCATCCAGCTCCACCAACAAGCTGCGGAAGCTGGTCTCCTCCTTTGGCTCGCCTACCTCTTCCTCTTCCCCAAGGCTGGCATCGGCCAGCGCCTGCAGGTGCGCCGGCACGGGCGCATCGTCCGGGTCAAGCAGTGGCTCGGGCTCCATCGCGCGCAGCTCGGCCAAGGCTGGCAACTCATCCAGGCTTTTGAGGTTGAAGTGGTCGAGAAACGCCTTGGTGGTGGCGAACATCGCCGGGCGCCCGGGCACTTCGCGGTAGCCAACCACGCGAATCCACTCACGCTCCATCATGGTCTTGATGATGTTGCTGTTTACCGCCACACCACGCACGTCCTCGATTTCGCCGCGCGTGATGGGCTGGCGGTAAGCGATCAATGCCAACGTTTCCAGCAAGGCACGCGAATAGCGCTGCGGGCGCTCTTCCCACAGGCGTCCGACCCAGGGGGCATAGTCCTCGCGAATCTGCAGGCGGTAGCCGCTGGCCACTTCCTTGAGCTCGAAGGCGCGGCCGTTGCACGACTTGCCCAGCACCTCCAGGGCTTGCTTGAACACCTTGGGCTCAGGCCGCTCGGCTTCTTCGAACAACTCGTACAGACGCTCCAGGGATTGCGGCTTGCCCGAAGCCAGCAGGAAGGCTTCTATCAGCGACGCCAGGTCGCGGGGTTCATTCAGGTTCATCGGGTTCTTCAACAAGCGCCGGGCGAAGCCGCACGTGGATGGCGGCGAAAGGTTCATTCTGCACCAGTTCGATCAGCGATTCCTTCACCAGCTCAAGAATCGCCATGAAGGTCACCACCACGCCCAGCTTGCCCTCGTCGACGCCAAACAGCTCGACAAACGGCACAAAAGCGCCGCCCTTGAGGCGCTCCAGTACCTGGCTCATGCGCTCGCGGGTGGACAACGTTTCACGGGTGATCTGGTGGCTCTCGAACAGGTCGTTGCGGCGCATCACCTCGGCCATGGACACCAGCAGCTCTTCCAGGCTGACCTGGGGCAACAGCTTGCGCACCTTGGCCTGCGGCGCTTCCAGGCGCGGCACCACCACGTCTCGGCCAACGCGTGGCAATTCGTCGATGCCTTCAGCGGCGGCCTTGAAACGCTCGTACTCCTGCAGGCGGCGAATCAGTTCGGCGCGCGGGTCGCCCTCCTCTTCCTCAACCTCGGCCGAACGCGGCAACAGCATGCGCGACTTGATCTCGGCGAGCATGGCGGCCATCACCAGGTACTCGGCAGCCAGCTCCAGGCGCACGCTTTTCATCAGTTCCACGTACCCCATGTACTGGCGGGTGATTTCCGCCACAGGGATGTCGAGGATATCGATGTTCTGCTTGCGGATCAGGTACAGCAACAGGTCCAGCGGGCCTTCGAAGGCTTCAAGAATGACTTCCAGGGCGTCCGGCGGGATGTACAGGTCCAGCGGCATTTCGGTCAGGGCTTCGCCGTAGACCAAGGCCAATTGCAACTGCCGAGGTTCCTCGGCCTGCTCGGCCGGCGCCTCCGGCGCTTCCAACTGGCTCACGCGTCGACCAGGAACGGCGTCGGGTCGCCGCAGCCTTCACGGATCAGCGCAGGCTCATCACCTGTCAGGTCGATGATGGTCGAGGCCTTGAGGTCGCCGTAACCTCCGTCGATGATCAGGTCGACATGGTGCTCCAGCCGCTGACGTATCTCGTACGGGTCGGTCATGGGCTCTTCTTCAGGCGGCAAGATCAGGCTCACGCTCATCAACGGCTCGCCCAGCTCTTCGAGCAGCGCCAGCACGATCGGGTTGGAGGGCACGCGCAGGCCGATGGTCCGCCGCTTCTCATGCATCAGCAGGCGCGGCACTTCGCGGGTGGCGTTGAGAATGAAGGTGTAAGGCCCCGGGATGTGCGCCTTGAGCAGGCGGAAGGTCGAGGTATCGATCTTGGCGAACAGCCCCATTTGCGACAGATCGCAGCACAACAGGGTGAAGTTGTGCTGTTTGTCCAGCTTGCGCAATGTACGCACACGCTCGATTGCGCCCTTGTCGCCGATCTGGCAACCCAGCGCGTAAGCCGAGTCGGTCGGATACACCACCACGCCACCCTTGCGGATGATCTCGACGGCCTGTTTGATCAGGCGCGCCTGCGGGTTCTCCGCATGAATCTGGAAAAATTGGCTCACGTAGTCATCCTGTTCATAGCGCCAAAGGCTGTTCATGGCTGAATCGAGGCCACAAAGGTGGCAGGTCCTCGGGCAATGGCCGGTAGGCACCGATCTCGCCCCAGGTGCCGGGGCCGTGGAAGTCACTGCCAGCACTTGCCAGCAGGCCGAACTCACGGGTGAGGATGGACAGGGTGCCCACTTGCTCGGCAGGCATCATCCCGTTGACCACTTCGAGTGCCTGCCCACCTGCCTGAATATAGTCGGCAATCAGCCGTCTGCGCTTGCTGCGGGTCAGGTCGTAGTGCATGGGATGCGCCAGGCTCACCCAAGCGTTGGACTGCCGCAACGTGGCAACGGTTTCGTCGAGGGTCGGCCAATGCTGTTTCACGTCGCCCAGCTTGCCGGCGCCCAGCCACTTGCGAAACGCCTCGCCACGGTCCTTGACGTGCCCGGCGCGCACCAGGTACTCGGCAAAGTGAGGGCGCGCCGGGGCATTGCCGCTGTCGCCCAGCTCCTGCTGCACGGCGCGGGCGCCTTCAAGAGTGCCGGGCATGCCCTTGGCGGCCAACCGTTTGTCAATTTCTTCGGCGCGCAGCCAGCGCCCGCGGTGCAATGCTTCGATCGCCGCCAGCAACGGCGGCGCGTCGAGCGGGAAGTCATAGCCCAGCACGTGGATGGTGGCGCCACCCCAGGTGCACGACAGCTCTACCCCGCTGACCCAGCGCATGCCCCGCTCAAGGCAGGCCTGGCGTGCCTCGGGCAGGCCTTCGAGGGTGTCATGGTCAGTCAGGGCCAGCGTTTGCACCCCGTGCTCATGGGCCCGGGCAACCAGTACCGAGGGCGACAGGGCGCCGTCGGAGGCCGTGCTGTGACAGTGCAGATCAACATTCATGGAGGAGCGCTTTCGCTGGATTCGATGTTTGTTATTATGCCGTCACATCCCGATTCTGGCTGCCATTGTGAAACAATTCATCGATTTCATCCCGCTGCTGCTGTTCTTCATTGTCTACAAGCTCGACCCGCGCCCCATGGAAGTCGCCGGCCACAGCTTCGAGTTCGGCGGCATCTACAGCGCCACGGCCATGCTGATCATCAGCTCACTGGTGGTATACGGCGCGCTGTTCCTGCGCCAGCGCAAGCTGGAAAAGGGCCAGTGGCTGACCCTGGTTGCCTGCCTGGTATTCGGCGGCCTGACCCTGACCTTTCACAGCGAAACCTTCCTCAAGTGGAAGGCACCGGTGGTCAACTGGCTGTTCGCCCTGGGCTTTGCCGGCAGCCACTTCATCGGCGACCGGGTGCTGATCAAGCGCATCATGGGCCACGCCTTGACCTTGCCCGATGCCATCTGGGCTCGCCTTAACGTGGCCTGGATCGCGTTCTTCCTGTTCTGCGGCGCGGCCAACCTGTTCGTCGCCTTCACCTTTCAGGACTTCTGGGTGGACTTCAAGGTGTTCGGCAGCCTGGGCATGACCGTGATCTTCCTGGTGGCGCAAGGCGTGTACCTGTCGCGCCACCTGCACGACGACCCTTCTACCTCCAAACCCAAGGATTGACATGCTCTACGCCATTATCGCCAGCGACGTCGCGAACTCCCTGGAAAAGCGCCTGGCCGCACGCCCGGCGCATATCGAACGCCTGCAGCAACTGAAAGCCGAAGGCCGGGTGGTGCTGGCCGGCCCGCACCCGGCCATCGACAGCAATGACCCAGGGGACGCGGGCTTCAGCGGCAGCCTGATCGTTGCCGAGTTCGACTCGCTGGCGGCGGCGCAGGCCTGGGCCGATGCCGATCCTTACATTGCAGCGGGCGTGTACGACAAGGTCGTGGTCAAACCGTTCAAGCAAGTATTGCCGTGAGCTGAGACCGCGTCGCCTGCTTCGCGGGTAAACCCGCTCCTACAGGAACCGCGCGGTCCTTGTAGGAGCGGGTTCACCCGCGAAGAAGCCCACGCGGTACCCGCAGTTATACGGTTGCCATCAGTCTGCGGTATCTTTGCCACTGGCGGGCCGATTTGACCGCCGTCAATGGTTGAATTGAGTGAGTCATGAGCGAGCTGTTACTGATTGATGATGACCAGGAACTGTGCGAGCTGCTCGGCAGCTGGCTGACCCAGGAAGGGTTTACCGTACGTGCCTGTCACGATGGCCAGAGCGCACGCCAGGCCTTGGCCGAGCATGCCCCTGATGCCGTGGTGCTGGATGTGATGCTGCCCGACGGCAGTGGCCTGGAGTTGCTCAAACAGTTGCGCAGCGAGCACGCCGAGCTTCCGGTGCTGATGCTCTCGGCACGTGGTGAGCCGCTAGACCGCATTCTCGGCCTGGAGCTGGGCGCCGACGACTACCTGGCCAAACCCTGCGACCCGCGCGAGCTCACCGCCCGCCTGCGCGCAGTGCTGCGCCGCAGCCACCCCACCGCCACCACCAGCCAGGTGGAGCTGGGCGACCTGGTGTATAGCCCGGCCCGCGGCGTGGCCAGCATCGATGGCCGCGAAATGACCCTGACCCTGTCCGAAAGCCGTATTCTCGAAGCCCTGCTGCGCCAGCCCGGCGAGCCGCTGGACAAGCAGGAACTGGCACAGATCGGCCTGGGCCGCAAGCTGACCCTGTACGACCGCAGCCTGGACATGCACGTCAGCAATCTGCGCAAGAAGATCGGCCCGCACGCCGATGGCCGGCCACGCATTGTCGCCCTGCGCAGCCGGGGCTATTACTACTGCCTGTGACCATCTTTACCGAGCCTTTACCATCCGCTGACTGCGCTTGACGGTGATCTCCCTAGACTGTGCTCATCCGGTAACCACCGGCCTATGAAAGGAGAGACACCATGCGCAAGACCCTTATCGCCCTGATGTTCGCCGCCGCCCTGCCGACCGTGGCCATGGCCATGCCTGACGGCGGCCCGCGTCACGACGGCCCGCATCATCGCGGTGATGCGCCTTTCCACCAACTGGACCTGAGCCGTGACCAGCGCCAGCAGATCGGCAAGCTGATGGGCGAGCAGATGCAGCAGCGCCGCGACATCACCGAGCGCTACCTGTCCAAGCTGCCGGCCGCTGATCAGAAGGCCATGAAGGACGAACTGCAGGCCAGCCGCACCAAGACCGACACCGCAGTGCGCAACCTGCTAAAGCCTGACCAGCAGAAGAAGTTCGACGAACTGCAAAAGGAACGCGCCGCCAAGAAAGCCGAGTGGCAGGAGTTCCAGGCCTGGAAAGCTGAAAAAGGCACCAAGGCCCAGTAAGCTGTCCGCCACATGCCCGGCCCGCCCCAGCGCGAGCCGGGCTTTTTCTGTTTAGGAGGTGCACTTGCGTTCACTGTTCTGGCGCATCCTGGCCAGCTTCTGGCTGGCCATAACCCTGGTCGCAGGCCTGTCGATCCTGCTTGGCCACATGCTCAACCAGGACGCCTGGATCCTCAGCCGCCACCCGGGCCTGAATACCCTGGCCAGCAAGTGGGCCAAGCATTACGAACAAGAAGGCCTGGATGCGGCGCAGCACTTCCTGGAGCGGCGCAAGGACCGCTACAAGATCGACGTGCAAGTGCTCGATGACAGCGGCGAGGCCTTGGTGCCCGGTACCTTCCCACGCCGTGCAGCAGCCTTCGAGGCGCGCCAGCACAATGATGAGCGACGTTTGCCGTGGCGCCGGCTGACCGAGGAATACACCAGCCCCGACACCGGCGAAACCTACCTGCTGATCTACCGCATCCCCCACCCGGCACTGGATGCCTGGCACCGCGAAAGCCTGATGTGGCCACTCAGTGCGCTGGGCATCGCCCTGGTGGTGCTGACCCTGTTCAGCCTGCTGGTGACGCTGTCCATCACCCGCCCGCTAAGCCGCCTGCGCAGCGCCGTGCACGACCTGGGCCAGAGCACCTACCAGCAGAACAGCCTGGCGCGCCTGGCGGCACGACGCGACGAGTTCGGTGTGCTGGCCAAGGACTTCAACAAGATGGGGGCGCGCCTGCAAAGCACCCTCGGCAGCCAGCGCCAGCTGCTGCGCGATGTGTCCCATGAGCTGCGCTCACCTTTGGCCCGGTTGCGCATCGCCTTGGCGTTGGCCGAACGCGCTGAACCCGAACAGCGACAGACCCTGTGGCCACGCCTGACCCGCGAGTGCGACAGGCTGGAAGACCTGATCAGCGAAATTCTTACCCTGGCCCGCGTGGATGCCGAACAGGCCCATGCCGAACCGGTCGATCTCAATGCCCTGCTCGGCAGCGTGCGCAAAGACGCCCTGCTCGGCGCGCCTGAACAGGACGTGCGCCTGGAGGCCCAGCCGGGGTTGACCTTGCAAGGCTGGCCAACACTGATCGAGCGGGCCGTGGATAACCTGCTGCGCAATGCCCTGCGCTTCAACCCGCCGGGGCAGCCGGTGGAGGTCAGCGCCGTGCGCGAGCAGGAGCGGATCGTGATCAGTGTGCGCGACCACGGGCCGGGGGCGGCCACGGAGCACCTGGCGCAGTTGGGTGAACCGTTCTTCCGCGCGCCGGGGCAGGAAGCGCCGGGGCATGGGTTGGGGCTGGCGATTGCGCGCAAGGCAGCGGAGCGGCATGGCGGCAGCCTGGTGCTGGGCAATCATGCGCAGGGTGGGTTCGTGGCCAGGCTGGAGTTGCCTTTGGCTGGGGCGATTGGCAGTTGAGGTGATGTAAAGGCGGCCGGCCTCTTCGCGGGTGAACCCGCTCCTACAGGGGTACGTGGATGCTGTTGTAGGAGCGGGTTCACCCGCGAAATGGCCGGGCGCCTTGATACAGTCATCAGCCCAAGGCTACGTTATTCGCCCCAACCACTGACAAAATCGGCAGTCTCCAGAATCGGCGCCGTACGCGGTTCGGCCAGCGGCGTGCCGACATACAGGTAGCCAATCAGCTCTTCGTTCTCAGCCAGACCCAGCCCTTTGTGCACATGGGCATCAAATGCCATGTCACCGGTGCGCCACACCGCGCCGATCCCCTGCGCATGCGCAGCAATCAGGATTCCGTGCGCCGCACAGCCCGCGGCCAGGCGCTGCTCGGACTTGGGCACCTTGAAGTGGTCCTGCAGTTTGGCAATCACCACGATCAGCAACGGTGCACGCAGCGGCATGGCGCGGGCCTTGTCCAGCGCAGCCGGGGTGGCATCACCCTTGTGCTGCACCGCTTCGGCGAACAGCTCGCCCAGTTTCTCGCGGCCCTGGCCTTCGATGGTCAAAAAACGCCATGGCCGCAGCTGGCCGTGGTCCGGGGCGCGCAAGGCAGCCTGGAACAGCGCCTCGCGCTGGGCGGCGTTGGGCGCCGGGTCGGTCAGGCGTGGCACGGAAACACGGTTGAGCAATGCGTCGAGAGCCTCCATCGGCTACCCTCCTGGCAGGTGAATGTGCGGCCATTCTCAAGCTGCTAGCTATAAGCTGCAAGCTGCAAGCTTCAAGCTTCAAGCAGAAGCAAGCCGGCGTACGCTGCTCTTTCTTGCAGCTTGCAGCTTGCAGCTCGCAGCTTGCAGCTCACCAACCCATAGGTAGAATGGCGCCCTTCCGAATCGAGTCAGAGCAGATCACATGGCGTTGCCGACCTTAAGGATCATTGGTTTCATCATCGGCATCTTCCTGATTACCCTGGCCGTGGGCATGGCGGTGCCCATGGCGACCCTGGTGATCTTCGAGCGCACCAGCGACATGCCGTCGTTCCTCTGGTCCAGCCTGATTACCTTCATTGCCGGCCTGGCCCTGGTAGCGCAAGGGCGCCCGGAGCATGTGCACCTGCGACCGCGCGACATGTACCTGCTCACGGTGTGCAGTTGGCTGGTGGTGTGCGTGTTTGCCGCCCTGCCGTTCCTGCTGACCCAGCACATCAGCTATACCGATGCCTTCTTCGAGAGCATGTCGGGCATCACCGCCACCGGCGCCACCGTGCTCAGCGGGCTGGATAACATGTCACCCGGCATCCTGATGTGGCGCTCGATGCTCCACTGGCTTGGCGGCATTGGCTTCATCGCAATGGCGGTGGCAATTCTGCCGCTGCTGCGCATCGGTGGCATGCGCCTGTTCCAGACCGAGTCGTCCGACCGTTCCGAAAAGGTCATGCCGCGCTCGCACATGGTCGCCAAGTCGATCGTCGGGGTCTACGTCGGCTTCTCGATCCTCGGCTCGCTGGCCTTCTGGTGGGCCGGCATGAGCCCGTTCGATGCCATCAACCACGCCATGTCGGCAATCTCTACCGGCGGTTTCTCCACCTCTGACCAGTCATTGGCAAAATGGGATATCCCCGCCGTGCACTGGGTGGCGGTGGTGGTGATGATCATGGGCAGCCTGCCGTTCACCCTGTATGTGGCAACACTGCGCGGCAACCGCAAGGCGCTGATCCGCGACCAGCAGGTGCAGGGTTTGCTGGGCATGCTGGTGGTCACCTGGCTGGTGCTGGGCACCTGGTACTGGTACAGCACCAACCTGCACTGGCTGGATGCGCTACGCCACGTGGCGCTGAACGTGACCTCGGTAGTCACCACCACGGGCTTCGCCCTGGGCGACTACAGCCTGTGGGGCAATTTCTCGCTGATGCTGTTCTTCTACCTGGGCTTCGTGGGCGGCTGCTCCGGTTCCACCGCAGGCGGGATCAAGATCTTCCGCTTCCAGGTGGCCTACATCCTGCTCAAGGCCAGCCTCAACCAGCTGATCCACCCGCGCGCGGTGATCAAGCAGAAGTACAACGGCCACCGCCTCGACGAAGACATCGTGCGCTCGATCCTGACGTTCTCGTTCTTCTTCGCCATCACCATCTGCGTCATGGCGCTGCTGCTGTCGCTGCTGGGGGTGGACTGGATGACCGCGTTGACCGGCGCCGCCGGCACGGTTTCGGGTGTGGGCCCAGGCCTGGGTGAAGTGATAGGCCCTTCGGGTAACTACGCCACGCTGCCGGACGCAGCCAAGTGGATCCTCGCTGCCGGCATGCTGCTGGGTCGCCTGGAAATCATCACCGTGCTTGTGTTGTGTATGCCGGCGTTCTGGCGTCACTGAGCACTTCGGCTTCCGCGCCTCGGCGGGCGCGGTACTCGCTGGGCGTGGCATCGAACCAGCGGCGGAACGCCCGGTAGAAGTTGCTGGGGTCGGCAAAGCCCAGCAGGTAGGCCGCCTCCAGCAAGGTCATGCCCGGCTGGGCCAGGTACTGCTCGGCCAGTTCGCGGCGGGTGTCGTCGAGCAGGGTCTGGAAGCTGGTGCCCTCCTCTTGCAGCCGCCGCTGCAAAGTGCGCTGCGACAGGTGCAGGGCCTTGGCCAGGGTCTCACGCTTGGGCTCACCCTGCGGCAGGATGCGGCACAGCACCTGGCGCACGCGGTGGGTAACCTTGCTTTCGGAGAAGCGCGCCAGGTACTCACCGGCAAAACGGTCGTGCAGCACTGCCATGGCTTCGTTGGCGGTCGGCAGAGGCGCCTCCATGTCGGCGCGCTCGAACACCAGCGCATCGTGCGGCGCACCGAACACCAGCGGCGAATGAAACGCTACCTTGTATGGCTCGACATTCCGCGGCTGCGGCCCCTGAACCAGCACCCGTCGTGGCTGCACCGGCCGGCCGCTCAACCATTTGCACAGCGCCAGTGCGCAGGCCAGCGAGGCTTCGGCACTGTGCCGGGTCGGCGGCAGGTGGTCGCCGTGTACGGTGAGGATCAGCGAGTAGCCCTCGGCGCCGAGGACAAAACTGAGGTCGGAGCTTTCGGCGATGATGCGCTGGTAACGCACCAGCCGCTCGAAGCCTTCGGCCAGGGTGCGGCTGGACATCAACGCATAGCCCACCACATGAAACGACGCCGGGCGTACCACCCGTGCCATGTTCAGGCCAATGGCCTCGTTGCCGGACAGCTCCACGGCCAGTTGCCAGAGCCGGGTCATGGAGTCCTGCGGGAAGCGTGCGTCGGGGTCGTCGAGGGCAGCGAAGTCCAGCCCCAGCTGCTTGAACATGGCCTGGCAGTCCAGCCCTTCCAGTTCGAGTGCCTTCACGATCCCTGATGCCCAGCTGGCTGACGTGGTTCTTTCACTCATGACAGGCTTCTTCCTGACCGCTCCTGCGGTGAACCCCAAGGATACTCAATTGGCGCCTATTGTCACTGGTAGGTGCTGCCAATCACTCTAGACTCGATTCAGGCTCCACGCCGTGCATCTTGTCCAGAAGTATTAATCCCGGAGCACTGTCATGAACCGCACAGCGCAGTTTCGCAGTTTTGCCGAGTTCTACCCGTACTACCTGGGGGAGCACAGCAACCCCGTTTGCCGTCGCCTGCACTTTGTCGGCACCAGCCTGGTGATCGCGCTGCTGGCCTACACCATTGGCAGTGGCAAATGGATGCTGTTGCTGGCCGTACCGCTGTTCGGCTACGGCTTTGCCTGGGTCGGGCATTTCTTTTTCGAAAAGAACCGGCCGGCGACCTTTACCTATCCGTTCTACAGCCTTGCCGGTGATTTCGTGATGTTCAGGGATATCCTGCTCGGTAAGCTCAAACTGTAAGTTTTTTGGGGCCGCGTTGCGGCCCATCGCGACGCAAGGCCGCTCCTACACCGACCGCGGTTTCCCATGGTTGCGCGGTCCCCTGTCGCGATGGGCTTTCCCATGGTTGCGCGGCCCCTGTTGCGATGGGCTTTCCCATGGTTGCGCGACCCCTGTCGCGATGGGCTTTCCCATGGTTGCGCGGTCCCCTGTAGGAGCGGCCTTGCGTCGCGATGGGCTGCAAAGCAGCCCCATGGCCCTCAAGCCTTACGCCAGCTCCCGTATCTCTGCCGCCGCCGCTGCCTGCGCCTCGGCCAACCGATACAACTCGATACTGCCATCCCAGTGCTCGATCAATGCCGTACACGACTCCACCCAATCCCCGCAATTGAGGTACTCCACCTCGCCCACCTTGCGGATCTCGGCATGGTGGATATGCCCACACACCACCCCATGAAAACCACGCCGGGTGCACTCGTGGGCAATCGCATCCTCAAAGTCGCTGATGAAGTTCACCGCCCCTTTTACCTTGTGCTTGAGGTACGCCGACAGCGACCAGTAGCCATAGCCATAGCGCGCACGCCAGTGGTTGAGCCAGCGGTTGAGCACCAGGGTGAATTCGTAGGCGCGGTCGCCCAGAAACGCCAGCCAGCGGTGATAACGGGTGATCACGTCGAACTGGTCACCATGGATCACCAGCAACCGGCGGCCATCGGCGGTCAGATGCTCGGCCTCATCCACCAGCTGGATGTTGCCGAGGATCAGCTTGGAGTAGCGGCGCAGGAATTCGTCATGGTTGCCGGTAACGTAGGTCACCTCGGTGCCGCGTTTGCTCATGGTCAGCAAGCGGCGGATCACGTTGGTGTGGGCTTGCGGCCAGTAGATGCCGCCGCGCAGCTTCCAGCCATCGATGATGTCACCTACCAGGTAGACACGGTCGGCCTGGTAGCCCTTGAGAAACTGCGACAGGTGTTCAGCCTGGCAGTCGCGGGTGCCCAGGTGCACGTCGGAGATCCAGAGGGTGCGCACGCGTTGCTTGCGCGAGGGACGGGACAGTTCGGCATGGGTCATGGGCAGGCTCCGGCGCAGTTAGCTGGAGACTGGCAGGCGTGCATGACAGCGCCGTGGCAAAACGGTGACGAGTGATGGTGTGCAGCGAATCAGGCACAATGGGCCTCTGCCCCGCGAGGACGCTCCATGACCGCCGGCCCGATCCTCTCGCTGCGCCATTACCGCGACAGCCTGATTGCCCATAGCCACGAACACCCGCAATTGGTGTTCGGCCTGCGCGGTCGCCTGGAGTTCGAGGTACAGGGGCAAGGTGCCGGGGTCGGTCGACAAGGCTTGATCGTGGTACCGGCCGGCGCTCACCACACCTGTGCCAGCGACGGCGGCAGCGATTGCCTGGTGCTGGACGTGCCCGGCGAGCATTGGTTGCACGAGCAGCTGGGCGAGCATGCCGACGCCAGCCGCCGTCTGCTGGACCGCCCGGCAGCCCTGGGCCTGGATGAGCGCCAGCAGCAGCTGGTGGACTGGCTGGCAGCCAGCCCCATGGATGACCCGTTGATTGCCCGGCAAGGCGCAGCACTGCTGCTGGCCAGCCTCAACCCTACGGCGGCGGCCAGCGTGCGCGCCAGCCAGCGCTTGCCGTATGCGGCCTTCGATGCGCATATCGAGCAGCAGGCGGCCTACCCGCTGCAAGTGGCTGACCTGGCGCGCATCGCCGGGTTGTCGAGTGCCCGGCTACATGCGCGCTTTACTGCCGAGTGCGCAATGACGCCGATGGACTACATTCGCCAACGGCGCTTGCTCAAGGCGCGGCGGCTGGTGCTGCAGACCCTGCTGCCGATGGGCGAGATTGCCGCGCAGGTGGGGTACAGCTCGCAGAGTGCGTTTTCGGCGGCGATGTTACGGGCGTTTGGTTGTAAGCCTTTGGCGTTGCGGCGCGAGTCTGGCGACAATTGACAGCAGTCTTGCGACAGAACTTGATTGCCTGAGGCTTTACACTTTTCCTGTACCGGCCTATTCGCGGGTGAACCCGCTCCTACAAAGAATGCTGTTCGCCGTTAGACCGCGCACAGATCAATCACATCATTCAGGGCCACTGCAATCGATGTAGGAGCGGGTTCACCCGCGAATAGGCCGGCACTGCCTGTAGAGATCTTGAGCAAGGACCCATCATGAACCACCGCACCGCCCTCGGCGCCCTGCACATTGGCGCACTGTTCTTTGGCCTCACCGGCGTCTTCGGCAAACTGGCCGCCAGCGCCAGCCCGGCGATCATCGTGTTCGGCCGCGCGGCCTTCGCCGTGCTTGCCCTGGCCCTGTTCGCCAGCGTTGCCGGCCCCGGCTGGCAGCGCCTCAGCGGCCAGGACGCCCGCCGCCTGCTGCTGGGCTGCGTACTGTTGGCCGGCCACTGGGTCAGCTTCTTCATTGCCGTCAAGGTCGGTGGCGTGGCCATTGCTACCCTCGGTTTCGCCAGTTTCCCGGCCTTTACCGTGATTCTCGAAGGCCTGCTGTTCCGCGAGCGCATCCGCCGCAACGAGGCCGTGCTGGTGCTGCTGGTCAGCATCGGCCTGATCCTGGTCACGCCGGCCTTCGACCTGGCCAGCGAAGCCACCGGCGGCCTGCTCTGGGCGCTACTCTCGGGCCTGCTGTTCTCGCTGCTGTCGCTGACCAACCGCGCCGGCTCCGGCCGCTTGCCGGCAGTACAGGCCGCGTTGTGGCAAAACTTGGTGGTGGGCCTGTGCCTGCTGCCGTTCGCCGCCCCGGGCCTGGCCGGTGTCGCGAGCATGGACTGGCTGTGGATCGCCCTGCTCGGCATCTTCTGCACCGGCGTGGCGCACAGCCTGTTCGTTGCCAGCCTGGCAGTGATCAAGGCGCGCACCGCTGCCGTGGTGTTCGGCATGGAGCCTATCTACGGCATTGCCGTGGCCTGGGTGGTGTTTGCCGAAACCCCCAGCGTGCGCATGCTGCTGGGCGGCGCGCTGATCATCTTCGCCATCGTGCTGTCCGGCCGCCTGGCTGCCGAGCAGCCGCCCAAGCAACGGCCAATGGCCGAGGGCGCCTGATTCAGCGGTCGTTGTGGCCCAGGTCGCGCTGCGGGTCGAACTGGTCACGTACCCGCTGCTTCAGCACCTTGGCCTCGGGGAAGCCGCCGTCGGCCTTACGCTCCCAGATCTGCACGCCGTTGCAGGTAATGCGGAAGACACCGCCGGTGCCAGGCTCCAGCGCCACTCGGCCAAGGTCGTCGGCAAAGGTGCTGAGCAGTTCCTGGGCCAGCCAGGCGGCGCGCAGCAACCACTGGCACTGGGTGCAATACGTGATGACGATTTCCGGCTTGTTGTCGGCCATGGTGAAACATCTCCTGTTGAGGGGCCGTTTATACTAGCGGTCTTTAGCCCACGGTTTGAGACTCACGATGCGCCGTTTGCTGTTCTGTTTCCTGCTCGCCCTCACCTCGCTTACAGCAAGCGCCGCCGAACCGGCCAGGCCCAAGGTCGGCCTGGTGCTGTCGGGTGGCGCGGCCCGTGGCCTGGCCCACATTGGTGTGCTCAAGGCGCTGGAGGAACAGGGCGTGCGCATCGACGCGATTGCCGGCACCAGCATGGGCGCGGTGATCGGCGGGCTGTATGCGTCGGGCTACAGTGTCGAAGAGCTGGAAAAACTGGCCACTACCCTCGACTGGCAGCAGGCGCTGTCTGACGCCCCACCGCGCAAGGACGTGCCGTTCCGGCGCAAGCAGGATGACCGCGATTTCCTGGTCAAACAGAAGCTCAGCTTTCGCGACGACGGCAGCCTGGGCCTGCCGCTGGGGGTAATCCAGGGCCAGAACCTGTCGCTTCTGCTGGAAAGCAAGCTGGCGCACACCGCCGACACCCGTGACTTCGACAAGCTGCCGATCCCCTTCCGCGCGGTGGCCACCGACATCGCCAGTGGTGAAAAAGTGGTGTTTCGCCGTGGCCACCTGCCGCAGGTAATCCGCGCCAGCATGTCGATCCCGGCGGTGTTCGCCCCGGTCGAACTGGACGGCCGCCTGCTGGTGGACGGCGGCATGGTCGACAACATTCCGGTCGACGTGGCGCGCGAAATGGGCGTGGACCTGGCCATCGTGGTCGACATCGGTACCCCGCTGCGCGACCGCAAGCAATTGCTGACCGTGGTCGATGTGCTCAACCAGTCGATCACCCTGATGACCCGGCGCAACTCGGAAGAACAGCTGGCCAGCCTACACCGTGACGACATCCTCATCCAGCCGTCGCTGACCGCCTTCGGCGTGACCGATTTCGGCCGTGCCCGGGACATGATCGACGCGGGCTACCGCGCCACCCGCCTGCTCGACCCACGCCTTGCCGCCCTGCGCCAGCCCGAGGGCGACAGCAGCCTGGCCGTGGCCCGCTCGCCACGCCAGCGCACGCCGATGATCACCGCGATCAGGATCGAGAACGACTCCAAAGTCAGCGACGACGTGATTCGCTCCTACATTCGCCAGCCGATCGATGCGCCGCTGGAGCTGGACCGCCTGCAGACCGACATGGGCACGCTGTACGGCCTGGACTACTTCGACCGGGTGCAGTACCGCGTGGTGCACAAGGGTGACGACAACACGCTGGTAATCAATGCCCGCGGCCGCCGCGGCGGCACCGACTACCTGCGCCTGGGCCTGAACTTGTCCGATGACCTGCGCGGCGACAGCGCCTTCAACCTGGGCGCCAGCTACCGGGTCAACGGCATCAACAGCCTGGGCGCAGAATGGTTGACCCGTGGCCAGATCGGCGACCAGCAAGAACTGTACAGCGAGTTCTACCAGCCGCTGGACGTGGGCTCGCGCTACTTCGTCGCGCCCTACCTGGATTTCGGCTCGCAGAACATCGAAGCCACCCTCGACAACGACCCGGTCGCCGAATACCGCCTGGAGCGCTACGGCTTTGGCCTGAACGTGGGCCGGCAGATCGGCACCAGCGGCGAGGTGCGCCTGGGCGTGGGCAAGGCCTGGGGCGAGGCGGAGGTGCGCATTGGCGACCAGGACCTGCCCAAGGTCAGTTTCAACGAAGGCTTCTACGAGTTGAAGTACTCGTTCGACACCCTCGACAACGTGTACTTCCCGCACCGCGGCGAGGACATCGGCCTGACCTTGCGCAAGTACGACAAGTCGCTGGACTCCGACCAGGATTACCGGCAGTGGATGTTCAACCTGGACAAGGCCATCAGCAGCGGGCCGAACACCTTCGTGCTGGGCGGGCGCTACGGGCGCACGCTGGATGAGACCGAAGTGGTCACCTCGAGCTTCGTGATGGGCGGGGCGCGGGAGCTGTCAGGCTTCCGCCAGGACTCGGTGTCGGGGCAAAACGTGAGCCTGATGCGGGTGGTCTACTACCGCCGCCTGACGCCACGGGCCTATGTGCCGCTGGACTTCCCGCTGTACATCGGCGGGTCGCTGGAGCGCGGGCGGGCGTGGAACAACGACAACGCGTTCGACAGTGGCTACATCAATGCGGCGAGCATCTTCCTGGGGTTGGAGACGCCGTTGGGGCCGCTGAACTTTACCTATGGCGCCAACAGTGCGCATGAGCAGGCGGTGTACCTGAACCTGGGGCATACCTTCTAGATTGCCGGGGCTGCTTTGCAGCCTTTCGCGACACAAGGCCGCTCCTACAGGAGTACGCGATCCCCTGTGGGAGCGGCCTTGTGTCGCGAAAGGGCCGCAAAGCGGCCCCAATGCCCTCAGGATTTCTCCAGGTTGGCCAGGATCTTGGCATGCACGCGCATGCACACCTGCAAGTCGGCCTCGTCCACCCCGGTAAACAGCTCGATGCGCAGCTGGTTGGCAATGGTCTCGATCTGCTCGATCAACGGCTTGGCGGGCGGGCACAGTACAATCTTCTTCGCCCGCCGATCCTCCAGCACAGCCTGCCGACGTACCAGACCCTGTGCCTCCAGGCTATCGAGCAGGCGCGCCAGGGTCGGGCCTTCAACGCCCACGCTCTGGGCCAGCTCGCGCTGGGTCGGGGCCTCTTCGAAACGGGCCAGGTGCAGCAACACCAGCCAGCGCGCCTGGGACAGGTTGAGCCCGGCCAGGCGGCGGTCCAGCTCGGCACGCCAACCCCGGGACATCTGGGCCAGCTGCATGCCGAAGCGGTGTTGGTTGTCGGTCAGGGGCATAAGCAACTCATTGAGTAGATCTAATTATTAGGCAGCTAACCATGCCCGGCCCCACGAGGCAAGGCTCGGGCACACTTGCGTGTTCGATAATCGTCAAAAAGCATGACAAAGGTCAGCAGATGGCGAATCTGCCTTCGATCCTGCCAAGGGTTACAGCTCAAACTCCGCGGCCAGCGCAGCACGGATGCAATACAACACCCCCTCAGGTACGCGCGCGCCAAACAGCGGGGCAATGGCCGACACAGGCGGCAACTCGCCTTCGCCATCGAGGAAGGCGTCCTGCACCTCCATCATCAGGTCTTCCGGCAGGTCAAGCGCCTGGTCCAGGCTTAGCTCCTGGCGGCCCAATGCCTCGGCCAGCAGGCTGTACACGTTCTTTTCGCTGCAGTTGAGCTGCCCGGCGATCTGCGCCGGGGTCATGCCGGCGCGGGCCAGGCTGACCAGCTCGTGGCGCAGGTCGAGCACCACCTTTGGCGCCTCGTCGGTGCCGCCACTGTTGTTCAGCACTTCGAGGAATGCCTGGCCATAGCGCTCCAGCTTGCGCGCCCCCACGCCGCTGACCTGGGCCATGTCGCTGAGGCTGACCGGCTGGCTGCGCAGCATTTCCAGCAGGGTCGAGTCGGGGAAGATGACATAGGGCGGCACGCTGTGCTCTTCGGCCAGCTTGCGCCGCAGGGTGCGCAGTGCTTCCCACAGCTCGCGTTCTTCGGCACGCACCAGCTGGCTGGCCGGGCTGCCGCCACTGGACGACGCGCTCTTCGCGGTGGTTTGCGGCTTGAGGTCGCGGCGCAATTGCAAGGTCACCTCGCCACGCAACAGGGGCCGACAGCTGTCGGACAGGCGCAGGCCGCCATAGCCTTCGAGGTCGATGTCGACCAGGCCACGGGCCACCAACTGGCGGAACAGCGAACGCCACTCGACCTCGGCCAGGCCTTTGCCCACGCCAAACACCGAAAGCTTCTCGTGGCCGAAGTTGCGCACCTTCTCAGTGTCCTTGCCCAGCAGTACATCGACCAGGTGGCCGACGCCATAGCGCTGACCCGTGCGGAACACCGCCGACAAAGCCTGGCGTGCCGGCTCGGTGGCGTCCCAGGTCTGGATGTTGTCGACACAGTTGTCACAGTGCCCGCAGGGTTGTTCGAGGACTTCGTCGAAGTAGGCCAGCAGCGACTGACGGCGGCAGCGGGTTTCTTCGCACAGGGCCAGCATGGCATCGAGCTTGTGTTGCTCGATGCGCTTGTGGCGCTCGTCACCTTCGGAGTTCTGCAGCATCTGCTTGAGCATCACCATGTCCTGCAGGCCGTAGGCCATCCAGGCATCGGATGGTAGGCCGTCACGGCCGGCGCGGCCGGTTTCCTGGTAATAGGCCTCAAGCGACTTGGGCAGGTCGAGGTGGGCGACGAAGCGCACGTTGGGCTTGTCGATGCCCATGCCGAAGGCAATGGTCGCGACCATGATCAACCCTTCCTCGTTGAGGAAGCGGTGCTGGTTGGCCGACCGCGTCTCGGCGGCCAGGCCGGCATGGTACGGCAGCGCCGGGAAGCCCTGCTCGCAGAGGAACGCAGCGGTTTCGTCGACCTTCTTGCGTGACAGGCAGTAGACAATGCCGGCGTTGCCACGGCGCTCGCCAAGGAACGCCATCAGCTGCTTGCGCGGCGCCTCCTTGGGCACGATGCGGTAGAAGAT
The DNA here is from genome assembly GCF_044749445.1 of Pseudomonas sp. NPDC089408. Taxonomy (NCBI): domain Bacteria; kingdom Pseudomonadati; phylum Pseudomonadota; class Gammaproteobacteria; order Pseudomonadales; family Pseudomonadaceae; genus Pseudomonas; species Pseudomonas sp. NPDC089408. The sequence continues at coordinate 251,113 of NZ_JBIVHY010000002.1, read as the reverse complement.
ATTGGGCCGGTCGAAGCTCGACAGGAAGCGCTCGGCGCCTTGCAGGTGCAGGCGCTGGACGATTTCTTCGCGGGTACGCATGTCGGCGGTGGCGGTCAGCGCGATGCGCGGCACATGCGGGAACAGCTCGGCGAGCTGGCCCAGTTGCAGGTATTCCGGGCGGAAGTCGTGGCCCCATTGCGACACGCAGTGCGCCTCGTCGATGGCGAACAGCGAGATATCCAGGTCGCGCAGGAAGTCGAGCATGCGCGGTTGCACCAGGCGTTCCGGCGCCAGGTACAGCATCTTCACTTCGCCGCGGCGCAGGCGCCCGGCCAGCTCACGCTGCTGCTCTGCGGTCAGCGTAGAGTTCAGCGCGGCCGCTGCCACGCCCAGCTCGTCAAGGGTGGCGACCTGGTCGTCCATCAGCGCGATCAGTGGCGAGACCACCACCGTCAGGCCTGGGCGCAGCAGCCCCGGCACCTGGAAACACAACGACTTGCCGCCACCGGTGGGCATCAGTACCAGGGCATCGCCGCCATTGGCCACGCATTCGATGATCGCTGCCTGGCGCCCTCGGAAACTGTCGTAGCCGAAGATGTCCTTGAGAACGCGCTGAGCCTGTTCGAGCATGTGCAACTCCACAAATCGCCGTACCATCCTGGATACAGGCTGGACGAAAAACCCGCCCCGCACACGCCGAATGCGTAAGCGGTTTTTACCAGGCGGCCGGCAATGCCTGCGCCTGGATGAAAAACCGCGGAGTATACCGCAGCGTTGTACTGCGCAGGGCACCACGGCGATAGACGTTCCCTTTACCCCGGCGCCGCTGCAAGGTGCTAGAATTCGTTATCGTTTATTCTCCAAGGTAGCCCTGTAATGTCCTTCGCCGAGCAACTGACCCGCCTGCAAGCCTTCCTCGACGCCGACGAACTGCACGAAGAGGCGTTGGACTACGTCGCCGCCCACGGCTACCTCACCGCCCTGTCAATCAACGCCGAAGAAGTGCCCGAGCGCGAATGGATCGACGCCCTGTTCGCCGAAGAGCCGCACTACGCCAGCGAAGCCCAGCGCACTGAAATCGAGGCCACCCTGGTGGCGCTCAAGGCGCACATTGCTCGCCAACTGGCCAGCGAAGAAGAATTCGACCTGCCGTGCGACCTCGACCTGACCGAAGAACCGGACGATTCCGACCTGCGCGGCTGGTGCATCGGCTTCATGGAAGGCGTTTTCCTGCGTGAAGAAGCCTGGTTCGACCGCGACGAAGAAGAAGTCAGCGAGATGCTGCTGCCAATCATGGTGGGTTCGGGCCTGTTCGACGAGCAGCCAGAGTTCGCCGACATCGCCAGCAACGCCAACCTGCAGGATGACATGATCGTACAGATCCCCGAAGCGCTGACCGCGCTGTTCCTGCTGCTGCACGCGCCTGACGAGAAACCGGCACTGCTCAAGCCACGCCACCACTGAACCTGCGGTGCGCTACCTGCTGCTGGCCATCGGCTGGCTCAGCGTCGCGCTGGGTGTATTGGGCATATTCCTGCCGGTATTGCCCACCACCCCCTTCCTGCTTCTGGCGGCAGCCTGCTTTGCCCGCAGCTCGCCGCGCTTTCACCACTGGCTGGTCTATCACCCCAAGCTGGGGCCATGGATCCGCGACTACCTCAGTGGTGAAGGCATCCCCCTCAAGGGCAAGGTCTACGCCATCGGCCTGATGTGGGCCAGCATTGGCCTGTCGTGCTACTTGGTACCGCTGTTCTGGGCGCGTACCTTCATGCTCACCAGTGCCGTGCTGGTCAGCCTGTACATCCTCAAGCAAAAAACCTTGCACGTGCGAAAGTGACAATATTTTGTCGCCAAATATCAATTTAGCCTAACTAATGCTCTATTTATCTGAAATAGTTCTGGAACCGTACGCGTGCCTTGTAAACCTTGGCTTTCAGGGCATTCGATGCTATCAGTCGCTATGTGCTTACGCTCATTAGTTAGACAATAAAGGCCTTATGTGGCAGTTTGATATGAACAAATCATCTTATCTATCGCATTGAATGTACTTAGCTGTGGGGTTAAAAACCTGCAACACTATACGCGATAAATTATCGTCATTTTTTTGGCGAACAGCAGGATCAATTCCAGGATCAGGGAGATGTACCATGCGCGTTTTGAACCCCATCACCAGTGCATTACTGTTGGCCCTGGCGAGTGCCAACGTACAGGCGATGTCGATCACCGAGGCCGTCCAAAGCGCCGTGGACTACCACCCACAGGTCAGCTCCAACCGTAACAGCAAGCTCTCGGCTGATGAAGACGTTAAGTTCGCGCGTGGTGGCTACTACCCTTCCGTAGACTTGGTCGCCGGCTACGGCCGTCAGCGCTCGGACAATAGCACCACCCGTGCCGAGGGTAACCACAACAAGGAAACCCTGAACTACACCCAGTCCGAGCTGCGCCTGCGGCAGATGATCTTCGACGGCTTCAACACCTCGAATGAAGTGGGCCGCACCGAGGCTGTCTCCACTTCTCGCGCCTACTACACCCAGGCAGTTGCCCAGGATGTCGCCCTGCGTGCGGTCGAGGTGTACCTGGAAGTGCTCAAGCGCCGTGAGCTGGTGACCCTGGCCAAGAACAACCTGCAAGCCCACCTGCGGGTCAATGACCAGATCGGCCTGCGCAACGAGCGTGGCGTCGGCAGCACCGCTGACCTTGACCAGTCCCGCGCCCGTCGCGCCCTGGCAGAAAACAACCTGGACACCGCCGAAGTCGACCTGGCCGATGCCGAGGCCAACTTCTTCAGCGTAGTCGGACGCGTGCCAGACGAGCTGGAAAGCCCGCAGTCGATCAAAGTGGAGATGCCGGTCAATCTGGAAGAAGCGCGCGAAGGCATGCGCCAGAACAACCCCTACATCAAATCGGCACAAGCGGATGTGAATGCCGCCGAGAAGCAATACGAAATCGGCAAATCGACCTTCTATCCCCGCTTCGACGCCATCCTTGCCACCGGTGCCAATAACAACACGGGTGGCGAGAAGGGTCATAACAATAATGACTGGCAAGCCGGCGTCGAAATGAACTACAACCTGTTCCGCGGCGGCAGTGACAAGGCTCGCCTGAACTCCGACGCGCACAAGATCAACCAGGCCCTGGACATCCGCAATAACGCCCTGCGTGAGTTGACCGAGAACCTGAGCCTGGCGTGGAACGCCATGAACAACGCCAGCAAGCAGCTGCCGACCGCGCGTGAATACGCCGAGACCACCAAGCGCGTGCGCGCGGCCTACCAGGACCAGTTCGGCCTGGGCCAACGTACCCTGCTGGACGTGCTGGACAGTGAGAACGAGCTGTACAACGCCGACCGCCGCTACACCGAAGTGCGTTACACCGAAGAGTTCTCGCGCTATCGCGTACTGGCAACCATGGGCGAGCTGCTGACCAAGCAGCGTATTTCGCTGCCGCCAGAGGCGCTGGCGACTACTGAAGTACGTACTGAGGCGCGTTTGCCTGAAATGCGTTGATCGGGTTTGAGATTGCCGGGGCCGCGTTGCGGCCCTATCGCGACACTAGGCCGCTCCTACACCGGCCGCGCACGCCCAGTTCAGCAGGCTTGCGCGGACACTGTGGGAGCGGCTTAAGCCGCGAACACCGGCGCAGCCGGTGCCATAGATCGAGTTGCCTGCTTCGCGGGTAAACCCGCTCCCACAGGGCATCATTGCATGCTCACCCCTCACCATGATTACGCTGGAACGTCTCCACGCCCATGGCCCTGATCTGCCCTTCGATCAACGCTTCGAACGGTGCCAGCAGCGCATCGAAGCAGGCTGGCTGCTCCAGCGCATTCAGTGCCCCCACCACGGCTTCGATGGTCGACAACGCCCCCGCCTCCGGCGCCTTGCGCAAGCGATAGCGCGAAGCAGCCACCTGCCCCAAGGTCACCCTCGGCAACGCTTCCAGCAGCGGATTCAGGTAAAGCAGCTTGCGCGCCTTGCGCCAGGTGCCGTCGGGCACGATCAGCAGCAACGGATTGTCGCTCGCCTCGCCATAGGCGCTCAGCACCTGGGCGTCATCACCGGGGAACAACAGCACCGGCCGGTAGCCGGGTGTAGCGAGTAACGGCTCCAGGCCATCGAACACCTCACCGATCCGCAGCTCGGCGTTGTTCAGGCCAAGGGCAGCCAGGCGTGCGGTGTTCAGCGCGTGGGCGGTTTCGCTGGGATGCTGCAGCAGGATCACGCGGGTACGGCTGTCGAGCGCGGGAATCAAAGGGCAGAGGCAATGGTCGAGCGGGCGCTGGCAGCGTTCGCAGCGAGGTCTGGGCATGGGGGTCTCCTTGGCGGGGACAATTTTGCCACAGATCATGGGCCCGCTTGCGGGCCATTCGCCCCTGTAGGAGCGGGCTTGCCCGCGAAACAGGCAACGCGGTGGCTGGCACGGGCTTCGCCCGTGTTCGCGGGTAAACCCGCTCCTACAAAGGCCATGAGGCTGCAAAAGCAGCTCTCTGCGATTTCAGCGGTTGAACCGCTCCGCCAGGCTATGCAGGTACTCGGCCATGCGCTCCAGGTCCTGGCTGATCTCTGCACCCTGCCGCGCTTGCCCGGCACTCTGGTCGCACAGCTGGGCAATCCGCACAATCTGCTGGTTGATGTCCTCGGCTACATGGCTCTGCTGTTCCGACGCCGTGGCCATCTGCTGGCTCATGCCGGTAATGCGGCTGACCGCCTGGGCAATTCCGCTCAACGCGGCCTGCACCGCTTCGACACTGTGCACGCTGTCACGGGAGATCTGCTCACCGCGGCTGGCAGTGCTCACCGCCCGCTCCGCCCCGGCGCGCAACGAGGCGATGATCTGGTGTATCTCCTGGGTCGACGTACGGGTGCGTTGGGCCAGCGAGCGCACCTCATCGGCCACCACGGCAAACCCGCGCCCCTGCTCGCCCGCCCGCGCCGCTTCAATGGCGGCATTGAGCGCCAGCAGGTTGGTCTGCTCGGCAATCGAGGTAATCACATCGACCACGCTGCCTATCGACTGGGTCTGCTCGGCCAAAGCATTCACCGCCTGGCCAATGTCATTGACCGCATCGCTCATGCTGCCCATGGCTTTCAGGCTCTGCAGCGCCAGCTCACTACCGTGCTGCGCCAGCTGGTCGGCATCACCCGCCGCATGCGCCGTGCTCTGCACGTTGTGGGTGACCTCCTGGATGGTGGCCGCCATCTGCGCAATGGCGGTGGCCGACTGGTCGGTCTCGCTACGCTGGCGGTCGAGCATCTGCGCCTGGGCATCGGACAGGTCGGAGGATTGCGCAGCCCGCGATTTCACCCCGACCCCGGCGTCCACCAGGCGCGTCAACGCCGTTTGCAGGCGGGCTTCCTCACTGAGGATGGCGAGGTCCAGTCGGCCCTGCAGGCCTGGATTGTCGCTGTAGGTCAACGCCACCAAGGGGCTGGTGAAGGCCTTGGGGTGCTCGGCCAGCGTGCGGCGAATGGTCTGGTTCTGCCCGTGCTCGACCAGGTACCAGGCCAGCAGCAGGCTGGCCATCAGCACGCCGAGCGCGGCATACGGTGGTAGCCACAAGTAGCCTGCCGCCGACACCAGGCCCGCACCGATCAATGGCCAGCCCTGGCCTAGGCCATGCCCCAAGCGGGCCACCCACGACACCGGCGTGCGGCCATCGCGCAAGCGGCCGTACAAGGCCTCGGCGCGGCGAATCTGCTCGCGCGTGGGCACCGAGCGTACCGACTCGTAGCCACTGATGCGGCCCTGCTCATAGATCGCCGTAACGTAGGCGCTGACCCAGTAGTAATCACCGTTCTTCGCCCGGTTCTTGACCACCCCCATCCACGGTTTACCCTGCTTGATGGTTTCCCACATGTGGCCGAATACCGCGGGCGGCATGTCCGGGTGACGCACCAGGTTGTGGGGTTGCCCTACCAACTCGTCGTAGGTGAACCCGCTGATTGCCACAAAGGCATCGTTGCAGTAGGTGATGCGGCTATTGAGATCGGTAGTGGAAATTAGCCGTTGTTCGCTGGAAAAGGTTCTTTCGTGCTCAGTGACGGGCAAATTCATGCGCATCTTGGGCGATCCTTGCAGGATGAAATAAGGGGAAATCATCAGCGCAAGTTGATATGTAGCAGAGCGCTATCAGGTTAGCGGTCAGCTTTTGCCGGAATTTAACGTCGCCCGACGGAATGCATGAATGTGACGCAGCTCAACCCACGTTGAGCTGGCTTTTGAGCAGATCGCGGAAGGTCTGGATCAACGGTTCGCGGCTACGCCCGCGGCGAATGATCAACGAGAACGGCGCCTGGTAACCGAAGGTCGACGGCGACAGCACACGCAAGTCGCCCTTGTCGACCCAGGCCTGTGCGTAGTGTTCGGGCAGATAGCCGATGTACGCACCCGAGAGAATCAGGATCAGCTGCGCCTCCATGCTCTCTACCGTTGCCGCGCTGTGCTTGAAGCCATGCCGGGCCAGTTCGGCTTGGCTCCAGTAGCCACGCCCGACCATGCGCTGCTGGGTTACCACCTGCTCGGGAATTCGCCGATCGTTGTACAGCGGGTGGCGGCTGCTGCAGTACAGCCAGTGCTGTTCGCGGTACAACGGCTGGTACAGCAGGCCGCTCATGCGCGAGGAAAACGCACCGATGGCCAGGTCCAGGCGGTTGTCCTGCACACCCAGTTGCAGCTCGTACGGGCTGGACACCGACAGGTGCAGGTGCACTGCCGGGTGCTCCTGGCTGTAGGCACCGATGGCTTCGGCCAGCGGCAGCGCGCGGTCGCCAACCGTGGAATCGATCACCCCCAGGTTGAGGGTGCCGCGCAGCTCGCCCTTGAGGGCTGCGGCATACTGCTCGAAACCGTCCAGTTCGGCCAGCAGGCGCAGGGTTTCCTGGTGGAACAGCTCGCCCTTGCTGGTCAGGCTGAAACCGCCCCGGCCCCGGTGGCACAGCACGATACCCAAGGCACCCTCCAGCTGGCTCATGTAGGTACTGATGGCCGAGGTCGACAGGTTCAGCTCGCGCTGGGCGTTGGCAAAGCCCTGGTGGCGGACCACGCTGATGAAGATGCGCAGCAGTTTCAGGTCGGGCAATGTCGAGGCCATGGTGCAACGGTTCCACTGGTGTATTTGCGCGCAGTCTAACCGTTGCGCCAGGCTTTAGTTCAGAAATTCCTGAACTAAGTATTTGTCGGTAGCGATTCTTCCCGGGCACTACCTTGCGCAGACTGGCCGAAATGTCCCTGCCCGCCGGCAAAAACACAGTTGAAAGGCGCGCCGCGGCACAGGTTCGAACAAACAGAACAATCGACCGACTGATGAGGCCCACCGTGGACAAGACTCTCCACCAACCACTGGGCGGCAACGAAATGCCGCGTTTCGGCGGCATCGCCACCATGCTCCGTCTGCCCCACCTGCAAAGCGCCGAAGGCCTGGATGCTGCCTTCATCGGCGTGCCACTGGACATCGGCACCTCGCTGCGCTCCGGCACCCGCTTCGGCCCACGGCAGATCCGCGCCGAATCGGTAATGATCCGCCCGTACAACATGGCCACCGGGGCTGCACCGTTCGACTCGCTGTCGGTTGCCGACATCGGTGATGTGGCGATCAATACCTTCAACCTGCTGGACGCCGTGCGCATCATCGAAGAAGCGTATGACGAAATCGTCGAGCACAATGTCATCCCCATGACCCTGGGTGGCGACCACACCATCACCCTGCCGATCCTGCGTGCGCTGCACAAGAAGCACGGCAAGATCGGCCTGGTGCACATCGACGCCCACGCCGACGTCAACGACCACATGTTCGGCGAGAAGATCGCCCACGGCACCACCTTCCGCCGCGCGGTGGAAGAAGGCCTGCTCGACTGCGACCGCGTGGTGCAGATTGGCCTGCGCGCCCAGGGCTACACCGCCGACGACTTCAACTGGAGCCGTCGCCAGGGCTTCCGCGTGGTTCAGGCCGAAGAGTGCTGGCACAAGTCGCTGGAACCGTTGATGGCCGAAGTGCGGGAAAAGGTCGGTGGCGGCCCGGTTTACCTGTCGTTCGACATCGATGGCATCGACCCGGCCTGGGCGCCAGGCACCGGTACCCCGGAAATTGGCGGCTTGACCACCATCCAGGCAATGGAGATCATCCGCGGCTGCCACGGCCTGGACCTGATCGGCTGTGACCTTGTCGAAGTCTCCCCGCCTTACGACACCACCGGCAACACCTCGCTGCTCGGTGCCAACCTGCTGTTCGAGATGCTTTGCGTGCTGCCGGGTGTGGTCCGCCGCTAACCGGCGTTTGGTTGCATTCGGTTGTAGGAGCGGCCTTGTGTCGCGAGCGGGCTGCGGAGCAGCCCCGGATTCATGCATCGACGCCCGAATCGCTGGGGCCGCTTTGCGGCCCGATCGCGACACAAGGCCGCTCCTACAAACAGCGCCCGCAGTATCTGTAGTACCCCGGCAGGAGCCATATGGGAGGGCCACTGAGGCCCGCCAACACAAGACAAGACTGCCGGGCGCCGTGTAAACGCCCGCGTGGTCAATCTCGCCATAATAAAGATAATCGGGAGACCCCCAATGGCCTTGGACATCATTGTTGTAATGATCTACACCGCCGGCATGCTCGGGCTTGGCTGGTATGGCATGCGACGCGCAAAAACCCATGAAGATTACCTGGTGGCCGGGCGCAACCTCGGCCCGGTGCTATACATGGGCACCATGGCCACCACCGTACTCGGTGGCGCTTCCACCGTCGGTACCGTGCGCCTGGGCTACGTCCACGGCATCTCCGGCTTCTGGCTGTGCGCAGCCCTGGGCCTGGGCATCATCGCCATCAACCTGTTCCTGGCCAAGCCGCTGCTGCGCCTGCGCATCTTCACCGTGACCCAGGTGCTGGAGCAGCGTTACAACCCCACTGCACGCCAGGCCAGCGCCGTGATCATGCTGGCGTACGCGCTGATGATCGGCGTGACCTCGACCCTGGCCATGGCCACCGTCCTGCAGGTGCTGCTGGACCTGCCGTTCTGGGCATCGCTGCTACTCGGTGGCGGCGTGGTAGTGCTGTACTCGACCATTGGCGGCATGTGGTCGCTGACCCTGACCGACATCGTCCAGTTCGTGATCAAGACCGTCGGCCTGATGTTCATCCTGCTGCCGGTGTGCCTGTACAAGGCCGGTGGTTGGGACACCCTGGTGGCCAAGTTGCCAGCGGCCAGCTTCCAGCTGACCACCATTGGCTGGGACACCATCATTACCTACTTCCTGATCTACTTCTTCGGCATCCTGATAGGCCAGGACATCTGGCAGCGGGTGTTCACCGCCCGTGACGAAAAGGTCTGCCAGCGTGCCGGTACGGTTGCGGGTGTGTATTGCGTGGTGTACGGCCTGGCTTGCGCGGCAATCGGCATGGCGGCACATGTGCTGATGCCAGACCTTGCCAACCCGAACAATGCCTTCGCCGAGATGATCAAGAGCACCCTGCCCGATGGCATCCGTGGCTTGCTGATGGCAGCTGCCCTGGCGGCGATGATGTCCACCGCCAGTGCCGGCCTGCTGGCGGCCTCGACCACCATCACCGAAGACCTGCTGCCCAAGCTGCGTGGCGGCAAGCAGTCGAGCCTGGGTACCAGCCGCCTGTTCACCTTGCTGACCGGCCTGGTAGTACTGGGTATCGCACTGCTGGTCAACGATGTGATCAATGCCCTGACCCTGGCCTACAACCTGTTGGTCGGTGGCATGCTGATCCCGCTGATTGGCGCCATCTTCTGGAAGCGTGCGACCACCGCCGGGGCCATTGCCAGCATGTCGCTGGGCTTTGCTACCGCGCTGCTGTTCATGTTCAAGGACGGGCTGGAAGCCAATACGCCGATCTACTACAGCCTGGCGGTTGGTTTGGTGAGCTTTGTGGTGGTGAGCCTGGTGTCGCGTAAATCGGTGGTGGCGGTGAAGCTGGCCTGATAGATCGTGGTTGCCTGCACTGGCCTCTTCGCGGGTAAACCCGCTCCTACAACGGAACACATGCCGTTGTAGGAGCGGGTTCACCCGCGAAGAGGCCCGCACAGGCAACACATAATTGGCACACACAAAAAGGCCGCAGCCCCCACCCAGGTGCTGCGGCCTTCGTTTTGCTCTTCAGTAGGATTAGCGACGACGCGGTTGGCGCTTGCGCTGCTCTTCATCAGTCGGGATCGGCACCGGCTGCAAGGGTGGTGGAATCAGCCCCAAGGCGACCGCCAGGTCGTGGAGCCAGTTGGACAGTGGTTTATTCATAATGCCCCCTTGACGGGTCAGCCTCACGGCAAATCAATCCTGCGATGTTTCATACAGATCATAGCCTGATGTCCTGTATTACGCATGCCTCTGCTCTTACAGATATGGGCCATTTTGACCCGGATCAAGCCGTGGCGGCGCATTCCGACGACTGGTCAATCGTTTCGCTTTGTTGCAAGTCGATCCAGGCCTGCAAATTTGCCCCGCGCATCCCTTGGCGCCACATCAGCCAGGTAACTGCCTGATCGAACGGCGCCTGCAGCGGATGCACCCTTACCCGGTCGCGCCCGGGCAGGCTGTCGAGCATCGACTGGGCCATCATCGCCACCCCTGCGCCGGCAATCACACAGGCCAACATGCTCTGGTACGACTCGATCTCCATCACCCGGCCCATCGGCGTATGGGCATGGGCATACCAGGCCTCCAGGCGCATGCGGTACGAGCAGCCCTGGCGGAAGGTGAACACCGCCTTGCCCACCACGTCCTTCGCGCTGTGCACCGTCGGGTGTTCAGGGCTGGTGATCAGCACCAGTTGCTCATCGCACAGTGGCACGCCATCCAGCCCGGCGAGGTTCAGCGGGCCGTCCACCAGTGCGGCATCCAGGCTGTGGTTGAGCAGGCCTTCGAGCAATTCGCCACTGGGTGCGGCGCGCACCTGCAGGTTCACAGCAGGGTAAGCCTGGTGATAACGCGCCAACAGCGCCGGCAAATGGGTCGCGGCGGTGCTGTACATGGTCCCCAGCACGAAATCCCCGGCGGGCTGGCCGCCACGCACCGCGGCCAGTGCCTCGTCGCGCAGGTTCGACATACGGTTGGCGTAGTCCAGCAGCACCTTGCCTGCCGGTGACAGTTGCAAGCGCTGGCGTTCACGCAGGAACAGCTCGACGCCCAATTGCTCTTCGAGCTGACGCAAGCGCGTCGAAAGGTTCGACGGCACCCGGTGCAGGCGCTCGGCGGCACGGGTAATCGAGCCTTCCTCGGCGACAGCCTGGAAGATACGCAGCTGGCTGAATTCCACGACATTCTCCAAAACAGAACAACTTGATCATCATTATTCAATTTTATTGAAAATGAAACCGCCCTAACCTGCCAGTCATCGCTTACATCCGTGCAGGAGACCTGTCATGTCGCCACTTATTCAACTGCTGGCCAGCGCGGTGGCGCTGATGCTGGCTATGGGCATCGGCCGTTTCGCCCTCACCCCGCAACTGCCGCAACTGATTGCCGAAGGCCAGTTCGACTTGACGGTCGCGGGGCTGGTGGCAGCGGCCAATTACCTGGGTTATTTCATCGGTGCTGTGGACGCGATGTTCGCCCGCTCGCCCGGCCAGGTGCGCCTGCGCCTGCATGGCGGGCTGTGGCTGTGCGTGGCGCTGACCCTGGCCTCGTGGGCTGCCGACGGCTTCTGGGCGCACCTGCTGTTGCGCTTTGGCACCGGCGTAGCCAGTGCCTGGGTGCTGGTGATGCTTACCAGCCTCAGCCAGCAAGTGGCCAATGCCCACAACCGCCAACGCCTGGGTGCGCTGGTCTTCGCCGGGCCCGGACTGGGCATTGCCGTGACCGGGCTGCTGGCACTGGTGGCGCATGGGCTGGGGCTGGGTTCGGCAGCACTGTGGCTGATCTATGCCGTGGCGGCGCTGTTGATGCTGCTGGCCGTACGGCCGTGGCTGCCCCGGGCGGTGCAAACGGCACCAACGTCGTCGTCAGCCCATCAGGGCCCGTCCCACAGTGTCGGCATTGGCCGGCTGGGGCTGGTGTATGCGTTGTACGGTGTGGGGTACATCCTGCCGGCCACCTTCCTGTCGCAGATGGCCAACCAGCAGTTTCATGGCCAGTGGCTGGCTGACCTGTTCTGGCCGGCGTTTGGCCTGGCGGCGGCGCTGGGTGTGCTGTTGGTGAGCCTACGCCGCCGCGGACGCACTTCGGCCTGGCTGACCGCCACCCTGTGGCTGCAAGGCCTGGGCGTGCTGGCTTGCCTGATGGGTGGGGGTGTCGGGTTGGCGTTGGGCGTGGTGCTGTGCGGTGGGCCGTTCCTGGCCTGTATGCAGCTGGTCATGCAGCGCTCGCGGGAACTGGCACCGCATGCCACGCAGCGCAATGCCGGGCTGCTGACTGCGTGCTTTGCCCTGGGGCAGTTGAGCGGGCCGTTGTTGGCGGCGCTCAGCAGCCATTACAGCGGTGGGTTGCAACCGGCGCTGATGGTGGCGGCAGGTGGGCTGGCGGTGGCTGGGGGGTTGGTGCTGGTTGGCAGTGGGGCACAGCAGGTTGGTGGTTGTCAGGCCAGGGTTACATCCTGAGTTGTTGTTGCCTGTACGGGCCTATTCGCGGGTGAACCCGCTCCTACAAAGACCGTGTAATCCTCAAGGCTTGCGCGGTCCTTGTAGGAGCGGGTTTACCCGCGAATAGGCCGGTACAGGCTAAACGTTACCCTACAAACTTGCGCAATTGCTGCTTCACCCAAGGCTCAGCACTCACCAGAATCACCCCCAGCAACACCATCAACGCCCCCACCACAAAATTCGCGCTCAGCGGCTCATCCAGCAGCAAGACACCAAAGGTCACCCCGAACAACGGGGTGATGAAGGAAAACACTGCCAGGTTCGACGCCAGGTATTTGCGCAACAACCAGAACCAGGTCAGGTAGCTGACGAACGACACCACAATCCCCTGGAACAATACGCTGCCCATGGCCAACGGCGTCAGCAACACCGCGCCGATCTGCCCGCTAAGCAGGGCAATCAGCAACAAGCCGGCAAAACCCACCGCCAGCTGATAGAACAAGGTCAAGGTCGCCGGCGCTTCCGACAGCCGCGAGCAGCGCACCACCACCGTGGTTGCCCCCCAGGCCAGCCCTGCGATCACGCCAAACGCATCGCCCAGCAAGGTGCGGCCATCCATGTGCTCGAACGACATGCCACCGGCAAAGGCCATGGCAATGCCGCCAAAAGCCAGCAGAATGCCTAACCATTGCAGTAGCCGCAGGCGTTCACTGGCCAGGCTGAAATGCAGGCCCAATGCGGTAAATACAGGCGCGGTATAAAGGAATACCGACATATGCGCTGCCGAGGTCAGCTTGAGGCCCTCGGCAATGAACAGGAATTCGACGCCGAACAGCCCACCTGCCAGCAGGCCGGCGCGCCAGGTACTGCCGACCTGCTCCCAGCCCCCGCGCCAGCACAGCATCAGGCCCACCAACACGGCGGCGATGCCGTTGCGCAACGCTGCCTGCATCACCGGGGCGATGTCGACAGCAGCGCTCTTGATCAGCACCTGCTGGCAGCCCCAGATCAGGCACAGGCCCAGCATGACCTGGAAAGCAAAGGCGTCTGGGTTCTTGCGGACCGCGCTCATGGGCGGGCCTCTGAGGTGATCGTGGGCATGGGCAAGGACTCGGCAGCGTTCAGAAGCTACCGATTATCGGGGTTTCGTGACCGCCCTTGCCAGCCTCAAAACGACCTCAAGCGATTTGCGCTTTTGCCGACACCTGTTCAAAGGTGGTTTCGTCCAGCGCATCTTCCTGCTCATCCAGCACCTGGCGCGGGTGCTCAAAGCCAGGGATGCTACTGTCGATCAGGCTCATCAGCCGCGATCCGCGCTCGGTCAGCACGAAGTTCTCACCGTTGCCGCCGTCCTCTTCAGGCCGGCTTTCGATAAAGCCGCGCTCGAACAACAGCTTTTCGTACTCGCAGGCACGGGTTTTCAAATGGTCCAGGTCACCCACCGGCTCGCCCTTGGCGGCCAGCGCGGCAGCGTGCTGCTCGGCGTATGGGCGTGGCGTGAAGCTGTGACCGCCGCCGTTCTGCACCTCGTGCAGCAAGCGTTCGATCAAGTCCCAGTCGTAGGCGATGCTCATGGCTACGGGCTCCTGCTGTGGACGGAAAGGGGTACACAGGTGGGACTCGCCGGAGGGGTGCGGTGTTCCGAAAGATTTGACGGGGCAACTGTACGAGCCTGAAGGCACTGATACAGCAATAGGGAAAGAACATTTGCTGGCTCGTTACCTGTAGTTTATAAACTACACACGACAACTAAACTTCAAGCAGCCCACCAGGCACTGCGTTCGTGGAGGATGCAAAATGACTGAAACCTTCTCTGAATTTGATCCCGCCGAATACCTCACTACTCCCGAAGCAATAGCTGTGTTCATGACCGACGCCCTTGAGACCGGGGATGCCAGCTATGTCGCCAATGCTGTCGGCGTGGTAGCACGAGCGAAAGGCATGAGCGAGCTGGCGAAAGAAACCGGCCTGTCTCGGGAACAGCTTTACCGGTCTTTCAGCGAGCATGGCAACCCGACCCTTAAATCGTTCCTGACCGTGATGAAAGCACTGGGAATAGACATGACAGCGCGCCCCCATATCTCAGGCTGATTATCAGGCTCCGCCATCGGTCGCAAGCCGTGAACTTTGCTGCACCCAAAGCCCTCCACCGCGCATAGTCACCGCTGGAGGTAGAAAGGATGAAACCGCTGCTACCCATTGCCTGCGCCACCGCCCTGCTCTGCGCCCTGCCCGTCTGGGCCTGCACACCCGAAGAAGCGACGCAGAAACGTGAAGAGCTGGCCGGGTTGGTTACCCAGTTGACCGAGCAGAACCCGCAGAAGGCCAAGGAGATCAATGACGAGCTTCAGGGGATGGACCTGGGGACGGCGAGCAAGGACTTGCCCGACAAGTGTCAGCTGATTGACCAGCGGATCAAGGAGTTGAAGCAGGCGGAGAAGAAGGCTGAGTGAGATGCTTCCCGCTGACGCGCGCCCCTGTAGGAGCGGCCTTGTGTCGCGAAAGGGCCGCAAAGCGGCCCCAGCAATTTGTGCATTTGCGCCAAAATCATGGGGCTGCTCCGCAGCCCTTTCGCGACACAAGGCCGCTCCTACAGGGAGTGCGTCAGCCTGCCAGAGGCTGATTACTCAGCAGCAGGCTTGCGCTTCTTCAGCGGTGCCAAACCGTCGGCGCTAGCCAGTGGCGCGTTGGCCCTCGGCTTGGCGGTAGGCTTGCGCTTGGCCGCGGTCTTCTTGTCGCCGGACTTCTTCTCGACCTTTTTCTTCTTGCTGCCAGCCGCCTTGCCCGAAGCCTTGACCTTCTTCGGCCCGCTGTAGGTACCCTTCACTTCCTTGATTACCCGGCGCTCGAACTGCTGCTTGAGGTAGCGTTCGATGCTCGACATCAGGTTCCAGTCGTTGTGGGTGATCAACGAAATCGCCAGGCCTTCGCCACCGGCACGCCCGGTACGGCCCACGCGGTGCACGTACTCGTCGCCGCTGCGCGGCATGTCGAAGTTGATCACCAGGTCGAGGCCGTCGATGTCCAGGCCACGGGCGGCCACGTCGGTGGCCACCAGCACCTTGGAGCTGCCTTGCTTGAAGCGCTCGATGGCCAGCTTGCGGTCTTTCTGGTCCTTCTCGCCGTGCAGCACGAAGGCTTTCACGTCCTTGGCCACCAGGTGGCCGTAGATACGGTCGGCCAGGGCGCGGGTGTTAGTAAAGATGATCGCCTTGTCGAAGGTTTCGTTGGCCAGCAGCCACTGCACGATCTGCTCTTTGTGCTGGTCGTGGTCGGCCATGACGACCTGCTGGCGGGTGCCTTCAGCCAGTTGCGAGACGCTGTTGAGCATCAGGTGCTCAGGGTCTTTCAGCACCTTGCCAATGATGTCGCGCAGGGCCGCACCACCCGTGGTGGCGGAGAACAGCAGGGTCTGTTCGCGGTTCTCGCACTCCTTGCACAGGCGCTCCATGTCTTCGGCAAAGCCCATGTCCAGCATGCGGTCGGCTTCGTCGAGAATCAGTACCTGCACGTGGGACAGGTCGAGGTTGCCGGCATTCAGTTGCTCCAGCAGGCGGCCCGGCGTGCCGATCAGCACGTCCGGCACCTTGCGCAGCATCGCGGCCTGTTCCTTGAAGTCTTCACCACCGGTGACCAGGCCCGCCTTGATATAGGTGAACTGCGAGAACAGCTGCACTTGCTTGAGGGTCTGCTGGGCCAGCTCGCGGGTCGGCAGCAGGATCAGCGAGCGGATCTCGACACGCCCGCCTTTCAGGTCGACCAGGCGGTTGAGCAGCGGCAGCACGAAGGCTGCAGTCTTGCCGCTGCCAGTCTGCGCAGTCACGCGCAGGTCACGCCCTTGCAGGGCCAGGGGGATGGCCGCGGCCTGCACCGGGGTTGGCTCGACAAATTTAAGCTCGGCCACGGCTTTAAGCAGGCGTTCATGCAGGGCGAATTGGGAGAACACGGAGGTAACCTCAGACAAGTGCGGGAAATTCAGTTGCATAGGGTAACGTTTTCTGCCGCCTTAGCCGAATTTCTTTTGGCAACTTCGTCGCCATCCGCGTTCTAATGGCGCTTCGTTTCGCAAAAAGACTGTACCCAAGCCCATGGATATCCAACGAATCTGGCGTGACTCCCTCGACCTGTGGGGCACCCTCGACCAACACCCCATGCTGCACGCGGCCATCGGCCTGGCGGTGCTGCTGCTTGTTTCCCTGGTAGTCGGCCGCCTGGCGCGCTTCCTGATGCTGCACGGCGCGCGCCTGTTGGCCCGCCAACCGGCGCTGAAGTGGCTGGACGACCTACGCCACAACAAGGTGTTCCACCGCCTGGCGCAAACCACGCCGTCACTGGTGCTGCAATTTGGCCTGAAACTGGTGCCGGAACTGTCCGAAACCGCCCAGCATTTCCTCGGCAACGTCGCCCTGGCCTTTACCCTGCTGTTCATGACCATGGCGCTGTCGTGCCTGCTGGACGCCCTGCTCGACATCTATGCCCGCACCGAACACGCCCGCACCCGCTCGATCAAGGGCTACGTGCAGCTGGCCAAGATGATGCTGTGGATCTTTGCTTCCATCGTTATCGTCGCCACCCTGATCGACCGCTCGCCACTGTTGCTGCTGTCCGGCCTGGGTGCCATGTCGGCGGTACTGTTGTTGGTATACAAGGACACCCTGCTGTCGTTCGTTGCCAGCGTGCAGCTGACCAGCAACGACATGCTGCATGTGGGTGACTGGATCGAAATGCCGCAGGTAGGCGCCGATGGCGACGTGGTGGACATCACCCTGCACACCGTAAAAGTACAGAATTTTGATAAGACGATTGTCTCGATCCCCACCTGGCGCCTGATGAGCGAGTCGTTCCGCAACTACCGCGGCATGCAGCAGTCCGGTGGCCGAAGGATCAAGCGCAGCCTGTTCATCGACGCCGCCGGTGTGCGTTTCCTTACTCGCGAAGAAGAGCAGCGCCTGACCCAGGTGAGCCTGCTGGGCGATTACCTGGCCGGCAAGCGCCAGGAACTGCAGAACTGGAACGAGGCACTGGGCCCGGTGGCCGAGCTGTCGGCCAACCGCCGTAAGCTGACCAATATCGGCACCTTCCGCGCGTTTGCCCTGGCCTACCTGAAGAACCACCCCAACGTACACCCGAACATGACCTGCATGGTGCGGCAGATGCAGACCACGGCCGAGGGTGTGCCGCTGGAGATCTACTGCTTTACCACCACCACCGTGTGGGCGGACTATGAGCGGATTCAGGGGGATATCTTCGATTACCTGCTGGCGGTGTTGCCGGAGTTTGGCTTGAGCCTGTATCAGCAGCCGAGTGGCAATGATATGCGGGTGGGGTTGAGCGGGCGTGTGGCGCAAGAGCCTGTGCCGCGTCGGCAGGAAGAGATGAGCGAGGCTTGAGATTGCCGGGGCTGCTGCGCAGCCCATCGCGACACAAGGCCGCTCCTACAAGGTTTCGCGCACAATTCGAGACCTGCGCAGTATTGTAGGGAACTGCTTGTATTAGAAATCCACCTTGCCCCGCCCCGCCTTGACCGTGCTGCGCCTGGCCTTCCCCTCAAGGCGGCGGGTCTTCGAGCCGAGAGTGGGCTTGGTGGGGCGGCGTTTCTTTTCGGTCTTGCCGGCAGCGATGATCAATTCGGCGAGGCGCGCCAGGGCGTCAGCGCGGTTCTGTTCCTGGGTGCGGTACTGCTGCGCCTTGATGATCAGCACGCCGTCGCCGGTGATGCGACTGTCACGCAGCGCCAGCAGCCGCTCCTTGTAAAACTCGGGCAGCGATGAGGCCGGGATGTCGAAGCGCAGGTGCACGGCGCTGGACACCTTGTTGACGTTCTGCCCGCCCGCGCCTTGTGCGCGGATGTAGGTCAGTTCGATGTCGGCATCCGGCAGATGCACCGTATTGGAGATGGTCAGCATGACATGGCCCTTGTGATTGCGCCCATTATCACAGCCTGCGCCGCGCTCTCATACTCCAACGGCCACTACCCCGCATACCCCAGCAGGTACAACAAGCCGGTCAAGGTCAGCAGCGAAGCCACGGTCGACAACAGGATGGTCCGCGAAATCAGCCCCGCCTCGCGGTTATAGTACTCCGCCAGCATGAACGGCCCGGTGCCGGTCGGCAACGCGGCCAGCAGCACTGCCGAGGCCGCCCACATGGTCGGCAGGCTGAACACCTTGAACGCCAGCACCCAGGTCAGCGCTGGCTGCCCTACCAACTTCAAGGCCACCAACGGCCACGGGCTGGCCTGCGACCCTGTACGTTTTTCAGCCAGAAATGCGCCCAGCGATATCAACGCACAAGGCGTGGTCGCCAGCGCCAGCATGTCCAGAAAGTGCATGACCGGTTCCGCCAGACCCAAGCCAGATACCGCCCAGGCAGCGCCCGCCAGTGGCGAAATCACCAACGGGTTCTTGGCCAGCGCCTTGCTGACCAGCAAGATGGCGCGACCAATGTGCCGCTCCGCCTGTAGCCCGAACTCGATCAGTGTCAGCGAGATGGCAAACACCAGGCATACCACGATCAACGACGAGATCAACGCCGGCTGCAACCCCGCCTGGCCGAACAACAGCAGGCACAGCGGGATGCCGATATAGCCGGTGTTGGCGTAACCCGCACTGAGCCCGTCGATGCTCGCCGCGACCAGGCCGTGGCCGCTGTACAGGCGCCACAGCAGCGTGACCACGAACATGGCCAGGGCACCCGCGCCAAAGGCAACGATGAAGCCGGGGTGCCAGATCTCGCTCCAGGTGGCCGTGGCGGTCACCTTGAACAGCAACGCCGGCAGGCACAGCCAGACCACCATCTTGTTGATCTCGGCAGCGGCCTTGTCGCCTAGCTTGTTGGTCTTGCGGCACAGGTAGCCGACCAGGATCAGGGCGAAGATCGGCGCCACGATGACGAAGATGGTGTGCACGTCAGGCCTTGCCGGCCAACGGCGTCTGCGCGCGGCCACCCAAGCGGCTCAGCCATACCGAGGCAAGAATGATCGCACCGCCGATGAACAGCCGCCCCAGCGGCTCGTGCTGGTTCCAGATCAGCAGGTTCAGCAGCAACCCCACCGGTACATGCAGGTTGTTCATCACCGCCAAGGTGCCGCCAGATACCAGGCACGCGCCCTTGTTCCACCAGTACAGGCCCAGCGCCGTCGGGCACAGGCCGAGGAACAGCAGCACCAGCCATTGCACGTCGGTACTCGGCAGGTGCTGGGCATTGCCGAACAGCAGGAAGGCCGGCAGCACCACCAGCAAGGCGCCAAGGTAGAAGTAACCAAAACGGGCGTAGTGCGGCAGGTCGCTGGGGTTGCGTGCGACCAGGTGGCGGTACAGCACCTGGCCGGCGGCGTAGGTGAAGTTGGCCAGTTGCAGCAGCAGGAAACCGATGAAGAACTCGCCGCTGATGCTGTCGAAGCGGATTACCGCAGCGCCGGCCACGGCCACCAGCGCGGCCAGCAATGCCCACGGGTTGAAGCGCCGGTTCATGGCGTCTTCGATCAGCGTTACATGCAAGGGCGTAAGGATGGTGAACAGCAGCACTTCCGGCACGGTGAGCACACGGAAGCTCAAATACAGGCAGACGTAGGTGATGCCGTACTGCAGTGCGCCGATCAGCAGCATCGAGCGCATGAAGCGCGGCTCGACCTGGCGCCAGCGGGTCAGCGGCAGGAACACCAGGCCGGCCAGCAGCACGCGGGCGAGCACGGCGAAGTAGCTATCTACGTGCCCGGCCAGGTACTCGCCGATCAGGCTGAAGGAAAACGCCTGGATCAGCGCGACGATTATCAGGTAGCCCATGGTTGCCTCTCGTGAATCAAGGCCGCGACCTTAGCGGGTTGCGGTAAATGAGTTCAACCATGAGGAATGTAAGGTCGGGTGGGAATGCCGTCAGTGTAGGAGCGGCCTTGTGTCGCGAAAGGGCCGCAGAGCGGCCCCGGCGATATCTGCGGCGAAGCTGAAATCCTGGGGGCGCTTCGCACCCCTTTCGCGACGCAAGGCCGCTCCTACACAGAGCAGATCGCGGCGGCCTGCGGGCATAAAAAAGCCCGGTCATACGGACCGGGCAGGTACACCCAAAGGAGCAAAACCAGGTGTCAGGGTTGGGAATTCGTTAAACCTCAGGCCACCGCCGCCAGTTTGGCCTTGGCCTGGTTGACGCCTTTCTCGTGGAACTCGCCGCTCATGTTCAGGCCTTCGGCATGAATGAAGTCGACATCGTGAATGCCGATAAAGGCCATGACCTGGCGCAGGTAGGGTTCCTGGTGGTCGCTGCTGGCGCCGGCATGGATGCCGCCGCGGGCAGTCAGCACGATGGCGCGCTTGCCGGTCAGCAGGCCTTGGGGGCCGGTCGGGGTGTACTTGAAGGTGATGCCGGCGCGCAGCACGTGGTCCAGCCAGGCTTTCAGGGTGCTCGGGATGGTGAAGTTGTACATCGGTGCAGCCATCACCAGCACGTCGGCAGCCAGCAATTCATCAGTCAGTTCGTTGGAACGGGCCAGGGCCTCCAGTTCGGCGGCGCTGCGCTGTTCTTCAGGCTTCATCCAGCCACCCAGCAGGTTGGCATCCAGGTGTGGCACCGGGCTTACCGCCAGGTCGCGTACGGTGATCTGATCGGCCGGGTGGGCGGCCTGCCATTGCTGGATGAAGTCTTTGGTCAGCTGACGGGAAACGGAATCCTGCTGGCGGGCGCTGCTTTCGATGATCAGTACGCGGGACATGGGGTGCCTCCATCGGCAAAAAGGGTTGCGATTCGATGGAGGGAAGATTAAATGTTGACCTATCGATAAAAAAGCGTAAAAAGTGGGTTCAATCTATCGATTAATCGGTTTATTCGGCACTGCAGTTCAAGGCGATTCGCAGTTTGATGATCTGCCGGTTGAATTTGGCAGTGACATCTACGCTTTTACCGGCCGGAACGTTCACCCGGCGCACCCGCGGTGCTTCCGGGCCGTTGCGAAACGTCACTTTGCACGCCGCCGGCACTTGCCCATAGTTGTTGAGGGTGATGGCGCCAATGTCGTAGGCGGTGTCGTAGGCTGTGTAGTCGAGCTTGACCCCGGTCAGCGCCTTCTCCACATCGATGGGGTAAGCCATGGCCCCGAGGGGCAGGCACATCAGTATTGCCGCACAACATTTCTTCATGGGCCGCGCTCCGTGCAAAGAGCGCAGCTTAGGACAACAGGAGCGAAAGATGAAAGCGCCGCGCGTAACCCTAGACCAGTGGCGAACCCTGCAAGCAGTGGTCGATCACGGCGGGTTTGCCCAGGCTGCCGAGGCCTTGCACCGTTCGCAGTCTTCGGTCAGCTACACCGTGGCGCGCATGCAGGAGCAACTGGGCGTGCCACTGTTGCGCATCGACGGCCGCAAGGCGGTGCTGACCGAGGCCGGCAACGTGCTGCTGCGCCGCTCGCGCCACCTGGTCAAGCAGGCCAGCCAGCTTGAAGACCTCGCCCACCACATGGAGCAGGGCTGGGAGGCCGAAGTGCGTCTGGTGGTCGATGCCGCCTACCCCAGTGCCCGCCTGGTGCGCGCCCTGGCCGCGTTCATGCCGCAAAGCCGCGGCTGCCGGGTGCGCCTGCGTGAAGAAGTGCTGTCTGGCGTGGAAGAAGTGATGCACGAAGGCATCGCCGACCTGGCCATCAGCAGCTACAGCATCGGCGGTTACCTGGGCGCCGAGCTGAGCGCGGTGGAGTTCGTCGCCGTCGCCCACCCCGAACACAGCCTGCACCGCCTGGGCCGTGAACTGACCTTCCAGGACCTGGAAAGCCAGTTGCAGGTGGTGATTCGCGACTCTGGCCGCGCACAGCCTCGCGACGTCGGCTGGCTGGGTGCAGAGCAGCGCTGGACCGTCGGCAGCCTGGGCACCGCCGCTACGTTCGTCAGCAGCGGCCTGGGCTTTGCCTGGCTGCCCCGGCACATGATCGAACGCGAACTGCGCGAAGGCGTGCTCAAGCCATTGCCGCTGGACCAGGGTGGCAGCCGCCACCCACTGTTCTACCTTTATTCGAGTAAAGAGAAGACCCTGGGCCCGGCTACGCAGATTCTCATCGACCTGCTGCGCAATTTCGACACCGCGCCACTGGACGTGCCCTTCGCAGCCCCCCCACAAGCCTGAGAGGACCGCGCCCATGGCCTATTTCGAACACGAAGGATGCGCACTGCATTACCAGGAATATGGCCAGGGCGAACCGCTGGTGCTGCTGCACGGGCTGGGCTCCAGCTGCCAGGACTGGGAGCTGCAGGTGCCGCTGCTGAGCCAGCACTACCGGGTGATCCTCATGGACATTCGCGGCCACGGACGCTCCGACAAGCCGCGTGACGGTTACCAGATCGCCACCTTCAGTGCCGACCTGCTGGCCCTGCTCGAACACCTGCACACCGGCCCGGTGCATTTCGTCGGCCTGTCCATGGGCGGCATGATCGGCTTCCAGTTTGCCGTCGACCACCCGCAGTGGCTGCGCAGCCTGTGCATCGTCAACAGCGCCCCCGAGGTCAAGCGCCGTACCCGCAGTGACTGGCTGTGGTGGCTCAAGCGCTGGGGCCTGGCGCGTATCCTCAGTGTCGAAACCGTCGGCAAGGGGCTGGCCGAACGGCTGTTCCCCAAACCCGGGCAAGCCGACCTGCGGCAGAAGATGGCCCAGCGTTGGGCGCGCAACGACAAGCGCGCCTACCTGAAGAGTTTCGACGCCATCGTCGACTGGGGCGTGCAGGAACGCATTGGCCAGATTCACTGTCCTACCCTCATCATTGCCGCCGACCACGATTACACCCCGATACAACTGAAACAGCACTACGTCGCCCTGATGCCCAACGCCAGGCTGGTCGTCGTCGACGATTCGCGGCACGCTACGCCCCTCGATCAACCCGAGGTCTTTAACCAGACCCTGCTGCAATTCCTCGCAGCCGCTTCCACCTCTCAAGGATCTTTGAGCCCATGCTGAAAAAACTCCTGCTCACCGCCTGCTCGGTCGCTTTCGCCACCAGCGTCATGGCCTCCGACAAGACCCCGCACGTTGTGCTGGACACCAGCTTCGGCCAGGTCGAAATCGAACTGAATGCCGAGAAGGCGCCGCTCAGCACCAAGAACTTCCTGCAATACGTCGACAGCGGTTTCTACAACAACACCATCTTCCACCGGGTAATCCCGGGTTTCATGGTTCAGGGCGGCGGCTTCACTGACCAGATGGTGCAGAAAGACACCAAGGACCCGATCAAGAACGAAGCCAGCAACGGCCTGTTGAACACCCGTGGCACCTTGTCGATGGCGCGCACCTCGGACCCGAACTCGGCCACCAGCCAGTTCTTCATCAACGTGGCCGACAACGACTTCCTCAACCCGGGGCGTGACCGTGGCTATGCCGTGTTCGGCAAAGTGACCAAGGGCATGGAGGTGGTCGACCAGATCGTCAACTCGCCAACCACCACCAAGAAAGGCATGCGTGATGTACCGGCCGACCCGGTGTACATCAAGTCGGCCAAACGCATCGACTGACCGCAGGCTGCACAGGGACGTGCAACCGCCTGAGGGCCGGATGGAACAGGAGTGTCGTTACCCATGCTGTACCGTCGTTTTGAACAGCTGATCGATATCTTTCGCGAAGCACCCACTGAATCGCCACCCACCACCGTGTGGCCGTTCTACCTGTATTACCTGCGCCAGGTATGGCCCAGCTTTCTCGCCTTGCTGGTAGTCGGCCTGTTCGCCTCGCTGATCGAGGTGGCGATGTTCAGCTACCTCAGCCGCATCATCGACCTGGCCCAGGGCACGCCCAACGCCAACTTTTTCAGCGAGCACAGCGGCGAGCTGATCTGGATGCTGGTGGTGATCCTGCTGCTGCGCCCCGTGTTCTTCGGCCTGCACGACCTGCTGGTGCATCAGACCATCAACCCCGGCATGACCAGCCTGATCCGCTGGCAGAACCACACCTACGTGCTCAAGCAGAGCCTGAACTTCTTCCAGAGCGACTTTGCCGGGCGTATCGCCCAGCGCATCATGCAGACCGGCAACTCGCTGCGTGATTCTGCCGTGCAGGCGGTGGACGCGCTATGGCACGTACTGATCTACGCCATCACCTCGCTGGTGCTGTTCGCCGAGGCCGACTGGCGCCTGATGCTGCCGCTGCTGGTGTGGATCGTCGGCTACATCGCCGCACTGTTCTACTTCGTGCCGCGGGTGAAGGAACGCTCGGTGATCTCTTCCGACGCCCGTTCCAAGCTGATGGGGCGTATCGTCGATGGCTACACCAACATCGCCACCCTGAAGCTGTTCGCCCACACCGACTACGAGCAGCAGTACGCCCGCGAAGCGATCCGCGAACAGACCGAGAAAACCCAGCTGGCGTCGCGGGTGGTCACCAGCATGGACGTGGTCATCACCACCCTTAACGGCCTGCTGGTGGTCACTACCACCGGCCTGGCGCTGTGGCTGTGGAGCCAGTCGCTGATCACCGTCGGCGCCATCGCCCTGGCCACCGGCCTGGTGATCCGCATCGTCAACATGTCGGGCTGGATCATGTGGGTGGTCAACGGCATCTTCGAGAACATCGGCATGGTCCAGGACGGCCTGCAGACCATCGCCCAGCCGGTCACCGTCACCGACCCGCCCAATGCCCCGACACTCAAGGTAAGCCGCGGTGCGGTGCGTTTCGATGATGTAGACTTCCATTACGGCAAGGCTGCCAACATCATCGAAGGGCTGAACCTGGACATCCGCCCGGGCGAGAAAATCGGCCTGATCGGCCCGTCCGGGGCCGGCAAGTCGACCTTGGTCAACCTGCTGCTGCGCCTGTACGACGTGCAGGGCGGGCGCATCCTGATCGACGGCCAGGACATTGCCGAAGTCAGCCAGGCCAGCCTGCGGGCGCAGATTGGCATGATCACCCAGGACACCTCACTGCTGCACCGTTCGATCCGTGACAACCTGCTGTACGGTCGCCCAGGTGCCAGTGACGCAGAGCTGCAGGAAGCCGTACGCCGTGCGCGGGCTGACGAGTTCATCCCGCAACTGTCGGATGCCCAGGGCCGCACAGGTTTCGATGCCCACGTCGGTGAGCGTGGGGTGAAACTGTCGGGTGGCCAGCGCCAGCGCATCGCCATTGCCCGCGTGCTGCTGAAGAATGCGCCGATCCTGATCATGGACGAAGCCACATCGGCGCTGGACTCGGAGGTGGAGGCGGCGATTCAGGAAAGCCTGGAGACGCTGATGCAGGGCAAGACAGTGATCGCCATTGCCCACCGGCTGTCTACCATTGCCCGGATGGACCGGCTGGTGGTGCTGGACAAGGGGCGGATTGTCGAGAGTGGCAGCCACAGTGAGTTGCTGGAGCAGCAAGGGTTGTATGCCCGGCTGTGGCACCACCAGACCGGGGGGTTTGTCGGGGTTGACTGAGACCTGATCCGGCCTCTTCGCGGGTAAAGCCGCTCCTACATTGACCGCACAACCGCATATTTGTGCGGTCAATGTAGGAGCGGGTTTACCCGCGAAGAGGCCAGCACAGCTAACACAAATCCCTCAGTCCCGCCGATAAGGCAACATCCCCCGCGCCTCCTCGGCATACCCCCTTACCCCTTCACGCTCCTGCGCCAGGAAGTCCTCCACCGCCCGCCGCAACCCCGGGTGCAACACGTAATGCCACGACCGCGTCAGCACCGGCTCGAACCCGCGTATCAGCTTGTGCTCACCCTGCGCCCCGGCATCGAAACGCTGATAGCCCTCGGCAATGGCAAAGTCCATGCCCTGATAGAAACACGTCTCGAAGTGCAGCCGGTCGAATTCATCCAGGCAACCCCAGTAACGGCCAAACAAGCTGTCACCACCGACCAGGCTCAAGGCCATCGCCACATCCCGCCCACCTTGGCGCGCCATCACCACGCGTACCGCCTCGGGCATGCGCTCGGCCAGCAGGCTGAAGAATTCGCGGGTCAGGTAAGGCGCACGGCGGCGTACCGCATAGGTGTTGGCGTAACACAGGAAGACGAAATCCCACTGCGCTTCGTCCAGTTCATCGCCGCGGTACCAGCGAAAATCGATGCCCTGCCCCGCCACCTGCTCTCGCTCCTTGCGCATCTGCTTGCGCTTGCGCGAGCTGAGGCTGTCGAGAAAGTCCTGAAAGTCGCGGTAGCCTTGATTACGCCAGTGAAACTGGCAGCCCAGCCGTTCCATCCAGCCCGGCAAGCCGGCCATCTGCGCATCCAGCTGCGGGTCGGTGAAGTTGATGTGTGCCCCAGACAGTCCGCCCGTGTTCAGGTACTCCGGCAACGCCTGCAACATCAGCAAGCCGTCGGCCGGGTCGCTGGCCAGCAGGCGCGGGCCGCTGACCGGGCTGAACGGCACCGCACCGAGCAGCTTGGGGTAATAGGCAATGCCGGCGCGTTCACAGGCGTCGGCCCAACCATGATCAAACACGTATTCGCCAAACGAGTGCCACTTTCGATAGGCCGGCAACAGCGCCCGCACTTGGCCGTCACGCTCCAGCACCAGGTGTTCGGCAGCCCAACCGGTGTTGCGCGCCACGCTGCCACTGTCCTCCATGGCACTGAGGAACGCATGGCGCAGGAACGGTTGGCCGATCGGCACCATGACGTCCCAGGTGGCCGCCGGAAGATCACGCAAATGGGCAAGGCTGTACAGGCTGGTCACGTTTTCGACTCGCTGTCTGGAGGCCTTCAGTATCCCCAAGGAAGGCCCGACACTCAAATGACGAACGCCGGGCTGATCCTTTTATCCTCCATTACTTAACAACAGTGCCACTAATTAGACATTAATCTGTCATTGGCCCCCGCAATACTTGCGCCTGTTTTCCGGAACCCCTGAACCTGTCTATTCAGGCCCTTTCCGAAGACATGCCAACGCAGGGGCAGGCGCTTGAGCCTCCCCCATTTTTTTCAGTAGGGAGAACCTTATGCGTCTTGTTTCTACACTTACCGGAGTGAGCCTCACCGGCATGATGCTGGCTCTGAGCGCCCCGGCCAGTGCTGCTGTCGACGCCAAGCTGCTCGAGATGCTCCGCGCCAACGGCTCGATCAACCAGGCGCAGTACAACGAACTGCAGGGCGACCTGGCAAAAGAAACCAAGGAAAAGGCCGACCAGAAAGCTCAGTCCGAACGTATGAGCTCCTTCGAACAAAAAGTGGCATGGGCCGCCAAGACCCAGATCAAGGGTGATGTGCGCCTGCGTTACGAAGACGTCAACGTCGACAACCCGATCTCCCGCAGTGGCAACCAGGACCGTGAGCGCGTACGTGCCCGTGTCGGCTTCTACAGCGAGATCAACCCGCAAGTGGACGCCGGCGTGCGCGTCGCCACCGGCAGCAGCGCCGATGCCCGCTCGACCAACCAGAGCCTGGACAACTACTTCGAGAAGAAATCGCTGTGGGTCGACCTGGCCTACCTCGACTGGCACCCGACTGCCGTGCCCAACCTGCACCTGATTGGCGGCAAGATGAACCAGCCGTGGGTGAGCATGGGCGACATCATCTGGGACAGCGACATCAACCCGGAAGGTGTGGCAGCAACCTACAAGATGAACGTGGGCCCAGCTGAAGTATTCGGCAGCCTCGGTCACTACAACCTGAAAGACAACGTCGACGGCGACGGCGTGCAGTTCAAGCACGACGCTCAGCTGTACGCTGGCCAGCTGGGTACCAAGTTCAACGCAGCTGACACCGTAAAGGTCACCGTGGGCGGCAGTATCTACGGCTACGACAACGACAAGGCATCGGCCGCCCTGGCCTCGCTGGGCAACACCACCAACGAGTTCAACCTGGTGGAAGGCTTCGGTCAGATCGACTTCACCGGCTTCGCCATCCCGCTGTCGGCTTACGGCCAGTTCGTCAAGAACACCGAAAGCACCGACGGCAAGGACAAAGCCTGGCTGGCTGGTCTGAAGACCAAGCTTGGCGCCTGGAGCCTGGACTACAACTACCGCGACGTGCAGCGTAACGGTGTGGTCAGCCTGTTCACCGACTCTGACTTCGGTGCCGGCTTCACCGGCTCCCGTGGTCACAAGTTCAAGGTCGGCTATGAAATCGACAAGAACTTCGGTGTAGGTGCAACTTACCTGATGGCCAAGACCGACTATTCCAACCTGCCGAACAGCAATGCTGACGTAGACACCCTGCAGGTAGACCTGGAAGCCAAGTTCTAAGCAACACCCTCCTCTGCTTCACGCTGAAGCGGGAAATGCCGACCCCATCCGGCGTTTCCCGCTTTTTTTTGCCTGTGAAATAGCTGGGGCTGCTTTGCAGCCCTATCGCGACACAAGGCCGCTCCTACAGGGGAATGCGTCCTTTGCAGGTACGCGCTCTCCTGTAGGAGCGGCCTTGTGTCGCGATAGGGCCGCAAAGCGGCCCCGGCTATCTCGGATCAGACCAGACAATCAGCGCTTGCGCAGAATCACACTACCAATCGAATACCCCGCCCCAAACGAGCTCAACACCCCCAGCGAGCCTTTGGCCAGATCATCCTGATACAGGTGGAAAGCAATCACCGACCCCGCCGAGCTGGTGTTGGCATAGCGGTCGAGAATCACCGGTGCATCTTGCTCGGCCACTTCACGTCCCAGCAGTTTCTTGACGATCAGGTGGTTCATGCTGAGGTTGGCCTGGTGCAGCCAGAAACGCTTCACATCGCTCGGTTGCAGGCCGTTTTCCTGCAGGTGCTCACCGATCAGCTCGGCCACCTTCGGGCACACTTCGCGGAACACCTTGCGGCCTTCCTGGATGAACAGCTTGTCTGCTGCGCCTTCGCCCTCTTCCGCCGCACGGTTGAGGAAGCCGAAGTTATTGCGGATGTTATTGGAGAACTCGGTCCACAGCTTGCTGCTGACGATGTCGAACTGGTGCGTCGAGGTGGCCTTGTCGGCACGCTCCAGCAGCACCGCAGTGGCGGCATCACCAAAGATGAAATGGCTGTCACGGTCACGGAAATTCAAGTGCCCGGTGCACACCTCGGGGTTGACCATCAGCACCGCGCGCGCCTGGCCCAGGGCCACGCTGTTGGCAGCGGTCTGGATGCCGAAAGTCGCCGACGAGCAGGCTACGTTCATGTCAAAGGCAAAGCCCTGGATACCCAGCGCCTGCTGTACTTCGATGGCGATGGCCGGGTACGGACGTTGCAGGTTGGAACAGGCGACGATCACCCCGTCGACATCCGCCGCGGAGCGCCCGGCGCGCTCCAGAGCCTGGCGGGCAGCGGCCACGGCCATTTCGCAGAGCACCGACGGCTCCTCGTTGCTGCGCTCCGGCAGGCGCGGTTTCATGCGCTGTGGGTCGAGGATGCCGGCCTTGTCCATGACGAAGCGGCTCTTGATGCCCGAGGCCTTTTCGATGAATGCTGCATCGGAGAATGGCGCCGCTTCTACTTCACCGCGCTCGATGGCGGCGGCGTTGTCCTGGTTGAACTGTTGCGACCAAGCGTTGAAGGAGGCCACCAGTTCTTCGTTGGAAATGCTCTGGGCCGGGGTGTACAGGCCGGTGCCGCTGATGACGACGTTATGCACGGTCGTTCCTCTGGTCAAAGGCCATCGCCATGGGGCGCTGGCTGGGAATATGACGGTTTAGTGGCACTTTAGTGCCAATTTTGGGGCGAGGGCTTTGCCCTCGTTCGCGGGTAAACCCGCTCCTACAAAGGAGCGCGCCGCTCCCGAGGACATTGCTGACCCTTGTAGGAGCGGGTTCACCGGGACGCCGCCGCGAAGGGCCGCAAAGCGGCCCCAATCTCACCGAAGTGTGCCACAAATAAAGGAAGTTTAGCCCTCCACCTGACTCCACTGCTTGCTTAATCTTTTATCTGAAATCGGCACCTTGGTCCCCAGCTGCTGGGCAAACAGCGACACGCGGTATTCCTCCAGCCACCAGCGGTACACGGTCAGTTGCTCGTCACGCTTGCCCTCCTGGGCATGCTTGTCGGCACGGGCCTTGTACTGCGCCCACAGGTTGGCCAGCTCGCCGCTCCACACCCGGTCCTTCTGCACCTGCGAACCAAGCTTCTCCAGGCGCAGTTCCACCGCTTTCAGGTAACGGGGCAGTTCCTTGAACCAGGCCCCCGGTGTT
The DNA here is from genome assembly GCF_044749445.1 of Pseudomonas sp. NPDC089408. NCBI lineage: Bacteria > Pseudomonadati > Pseudomonadota > Gammaproteobacteria > Pseudomonadales > Pseudomonadaceae > Pseudomonas > Pseudomonas sp. NPDC089408. The sequence continues at coordinate 220,572 of NZ_JBIVHY010000002.1, read as the reverse complement.
TCGCGCACAAAGCCCGGATACACCAGGTTGCCCAGTTGCTGCTTGATGTCGTTCAGCGCCACCGCCTGGCTAAGGTCGATTTTGCCCTTGAAGCGCTTCTGCAGCCCATGCCACAGCTTTAGCACTTCCAGGGTCTGCCGCGCCAGGCGCTCGGCGTGCTCGGCCCAGCTGCCGCGCTTGCGCTCGGCCAACCCGGCCAGGGCAGCGCCGTCGCGTGGCAACGGCTGCTCACCCTCAAGAATGCAGCTGTCCAGGCTGGCCAGCAGGATGTCCTCGACCAGCGCTTCGACACGCCCCAGCTCGCGGTACAGCAGGCCCAGTTCGGTCAGCCCTGGCAGCTTGCCACGCAGGAACTTGGCCGGTTCTGCCAGCTGCTGCAACAACAGGCGCTGCAAGGCGCGGCGGTGCTGGAACTCGGCTTCGGCCTGGGTCGAGAAACGCCCTTCGCGCACGGTGCCATTCTCGTCCACCAGTGCCGGGTAAACCGTCATCGACAGGCCGGCGATCTTCTGCTGGGTACTCTGCGCCACTTCGCTGAAGGCTTTGGCCTGTACCGGTTTCTCGGCATCGGCATTGCGCGGCACGGCCAACGCCGCCTGGCTGGCGGCGACAAAGCGGGCAGTCAGCTCGGCCAGGTCGCGACCTTCACCGAGGAACTTGCCCTGGCCATCGACCACTTCAATGTTCATGCGCAGGTGGCCTTCGACAAGGTTGACGGACTCGGCCCAGGCCTCGTCGGGCACCCTCACACCGGTCATGCGCAACAATTCCTGGCCCAAGGCCTGGGGCAACGCGCCCTGGCCAAAGGTCATGCGCGCCAGCGATGCCTTGACGAAGTCCGGCACCGGCACAAAGTTCTTGCGCAGGGCCTTGGGCAGGTTACGCACCAGCGCCACGCACTTGGCTTCGAGCAAGCCCGGCACCAGCCACTCCAGGCGCTCGCCCGGCAAGTTCGGCAACAGCGGTGCGGGAACGCGCACGGTCACGCCGTCACGGGGGTGGCCAGGCTCGAAGTGATAGGTCAGCGACAAGCGCAGCTCGCCCACCTGCAGGTTGTCGGGGTACAGCGCCGCCGTGACTTCGCTGGCCTCGCGGGCCAGCACATCTTCTTCGCGCATGATCAGCAGGTTGGCATCCTTCTGGCTGCCCATGCGGTACCAGGCATCGAAGGTTGCGGTCTGGTGAATGTCTTCAGGCAGGCGCGCTTCGTAGAACGCATACAGCGTCTCTTCATCGGCCAGGATATCGCGCCGGCGCGCTTTGGCTTCCAGCTCATCGAGCTGTTCCAGCAGGCGCTTGTTGGCCGCCAGGCACTTGGCCCGCGACTGGATTTCGCCACCGACCAGGCCTTCGCGGATAAACAGCTCGCGCGAGGTAACCGGGTCGATCGGGCCGAAGTGCACCGGGCGGCGGCCGACCAGGATCAGGCCGTACAGAGTGATCTGTTCGTAGGCCACCACCTGCCCGCGCTTCTTCTCCCAGTGCGGCTCGAAGTGGTTCTTCTTGACCAGGTGCCCGGCCAGCGGCTCGATCCAGTCCGGTTCGATCTTGGCCACCATGCGCGCATACAGCTTGGTGGTTTCGACCAGTTCGGCGGCCATCACCCACTGCGGGCGCTTGCGCCCCAGGCCCGACGACGGGTGCACCCAGAAGCGCCGTTGGCGGGCGCCCTGGTAGTCACCCTCTTCGGTCTTCTGGCCAATCTGGCTGAGCAGGCCGCTGAGGATGGCCTTGTGCATCTTCTGGTAGTCGGACGGTTCTTTATTCACCGTCAGTTGCAGGTCACGGCAGATCAGCGCCAGCTGGCGATGGGCATCGCGCCACTCGCGCAGGCGCAGGTAGTTGAGGAAGTTCTTGCGGCACCAGTTGCGCAGCGGGTTGGCAGTCAGCGCCTGGCGCTGCTCCTCAAAGCCGCGCCACAGGTTGACCAGCGCGGCGAAGTCAGAGTCCACGTCCTTCCACTGCGCGTGGGCCTGGTCAGCGGCCTGCTGGCGCTCCGGCGGGCGTTCGCGCGGGTCTTGCACCGACAGCGCACTGGTCACGATCAGCACTTCCTGCAGGCTGCCCTGGCGGGCGCCTTCGAGCAGCATGCGGCCCAACCGCGGGTCGATCGGCAGGCGCGCCAGTTGGCGGCCGAGCGGGGTCAGCTGGTTCTCGCGGTTGACCGCCGACAGCTCCTGCAGCAGGTTGAAGCCGTCGCTGATGGCCTTGCCATCTGGCGGCTCGATGAACGGGAAGGCATCGATCGCGCCCAGGCGCAAGTGCAGCATCTGCAGGATCACTGCCGCCAGGTTGGTACGCAGGATTTCCGGGTCGGTAAACGCTGGCCGGCCGTTGAAGTCCTCTTCGCTGTACAGGCGCACGCAAATGCCCGGCTCGACCCGGCCACAACGGCCTTTACGCTGGTTGGCGCTGGCCTGCGACACCGCCTCGATCGGCAAGCGCTGGACCTTGGCGCGGTAGCTGTAGCGGCTGATGCGCGCGGTACCGGTGTCGATCACATAGCGGATGCCGGGCACGGTCAGCGAGGTTTCGGCGACGTTGGTGGCCAGGATAACCCGGCGCCCGGTGTGCGACTGGAAAATGCGCTGCTGCTCGGCCGGTGACAGGCGCGCATACAGCGGCAGGATCTCGGTATGGCGCAATTGCGCCTTGCGCAGAATTTCGGCGGCATCGCGGATTTCCCGCTCGCCCGGCAGGAAGATCAGCACATCGCCGGGGCCCTTGCCTTCACTGCGTTCGTGGTGGGCCAGTTCATCCAGCGTGGCGAGAATCGCCTGGTCGACGGTGAGGTCGTCCTCGATCTGGTTGCCTTCTTCGTCCTGCTCGCTGGTGAGCGGGCGGTACCAGGTTTCCACCGGGAAAGTACGCCCGGACACCTCGATGATCGGCGCGCCGTCGAAATGCTTGGAAAAACGCTCCAGGTCGATGGTCGCCGAGGTGATGATCAGCTTCAGGTCTGGCCGGCGGTGCAGCAGGGTCTTCAGGTAGCCAAGCAGGAAGTCGATGTTCAGGCTGCGCTCGTGGGCTTCGTCGACGATGATCGTGTCGTAGCGTTCGAGAAAGCGGTCGTGTTGGGTTTCGGCCAACAGGATGCCGTCGGTCATCAACTTGACCAGGGTGTTGGCATCGCTCTGGTCTTCGAAACGCACCTGGTAGCCGACCAGCCCGCCCAGCGGCGTGCCCAGTTCTTCGGCAACCCGCGCCGCCACGCTACGCGCGGCGATGCGGCGTGGCTGGGTGTGGGCGATCAGGCCATGGCTGCCACGGCCCAGCTCCAGGCAGATCTTCGGCAGCTGGGTGGTCTTGCCCGAACCGGTTTCACCGGCGATTACCAGCACCTGGTGTTCGGCCAGGGCCTTTTTGATTTCGTCGCGCTTGGCGGCGATCGGCAGGCTGTCGTCGTAACGCACGGTCGGCACGCTCTGCTGGCGTGCGGTAACCTGGGCGCAGGAGGCCTGGACCTTTTCCACCCATTGCGCCAGCTTCGCCTCATCGGGGCGCTTGCGCAGTTCGTGCAGTTGCCGGCGCAGGCGATGGCGGTCGGCAATCATGGCGTGGTCGAGGTTTTGCAGCAGTTTGTCGATGGCGTGGTCAGTCATGGGGCTTTTTAGTGATGCAGGTGAGCCTGCTTTTTCATGATCGGCATTCGAAGGATGCGCGATTGTCGCAGATTTGGGCCTGCTTTGCTGTCCAGGCTGGCGCGCACCCTGTAGGAGCGGCCTTGCGTCGCGATGGGCTGCGCAGCAGCCCCGTGGATTTGTGCCGGGGCGCAGATCTTGGGGCTGCTACCGCAGCCCATCGCGACGCAAGGCCGCTCCTACAAGGGATCGCACAGTGGCTGAAAGTTTAGCAAGAGCTTATGTAAAGGTTGCCATTCACTGCTTTAATCAACCTTAAGCCGCATGTGAGTATCAAAGGCATGACTCCCGCCCAGCCCATCGCCCCACCGTCTTCACGCCCTTCGCTACCGAAGGCCCGGAGCCGTGCCGGGGAAAATCCGCTGGTGCACATCATTCTCGCCTTCTGGGCCTTGTGGCACTGCCGCCACGCGCGCCCACCGGACACCTCGCTCACGCCATTGTGACCAAACCCGGCCACCACCTGGCCGTTTGACTCAACTGGGCCGCCTGCCTGCGCGGTGGCCCTGTGCGCCCGTGAGCGAATCCATCATGCACTTTGCACCCGTAGAGCAAGCCAGCCGTTTCCTGGCCGACAACCCCGATATCGAGCTGTTCGAACTGTTCATCCTCGACGCCAACGGCGTGCCCCGCGGCAAGCTGCTGCACCGCGACGAACTGCTGGCCGTGTACCAGACCGGCCGCCCGCTGCCCAGCACCATCCTCGGCCTGACCCTGAACGGCGATGACGTGGAAAACTCCGGGCTGGTCTGGGATGTGGGCGATATCGACTGCCGCGCCTACCCGCTTGAAGGCAGCCTGGTGCGCCTGCCCTGGCGCCGGGTGCCGACCGCCGCCGTGCAGGTCAGCATGCACCCGAACGAGGGCCTGCCGGCCAGCATCGCCGACCCGCGCCATGTGCTGCTGCGCACCATCGAGGCACTGAAGGCCGACGGCTACCACCCGGTCATGGCCTGCGAGCTGGAGTTCTACCTGCTCGACCAGCAGCGTGATGCCCAGGGTCGCCCGCAACCGGCGCTGGACAACGACGGTGGCCGCCCCCGCAGCACCCAGGTCTATGGGCTGCGCGAACTGGAACAGATCGAGCCGTTCCTGGCCGACCTGTACGCCGCCTGCAAGGCCCAGGGCATTCCGGCGCGCACGGCCATTTCCGAGTACGCCCCGGGCCAGGTGGAAATCACCCTGGAGCACGGTGACGCGCTGCAAGCGATGGACCAGGCGGTGCGCTACAAGCGCCTGGTCAAAGGGGTGGCCCATGCCCACGGCATGCAGGCCTGCTTCATGGCCAAACCGTTCGCCCAGCTGGCCGGCACCGGCATGCACATGCACCTGAGCCTGGCCGACAGCGCCGGCAACAACCTGTTCGCCAGCGACGACAAGGCCGGCACCCCGCTGCTGCGCCAGGCCGTGGCCGGCATGCTGCGCCACCTGCGTGACTCGCTGTTGCTGTTCTGCCCCAACGCCAACTCGTTCCGCCGCTTCCAGGCCAACAGCTATGCGCCATTGGCGCCGACCTGGGGCGTCGACAACCGCACCGTGAGCCTGCGCGTACCGGGTGGCCCGGCCAACAGCCGGCACGTAGAGCACCGCATTTGCGGTGCCGACGCCAACCCCTACCTTGCCGCCGCGGCCATTCTTGCTGCCAGCCACCGCGGCATTCGCGAACAGCTGGACCCGGGCGCCCCGGTGGAAGGCAACGGTTATGCACAGGCCACCGAACACCTGCCCACCGACTGGCTGACCGCCCTCGACGCCCTGCAGCAGTCGCATTGGGCCCGCGAGGCATTGGGCGAAGACTTCCTCGGCGTGTACCTGAAGGTCAAGCGCGCCGAGTACCGTCAGTTCATGGCCGAAGTCAGCGAACAGGACTGGCGCTGGTACCTGCACCAGGCCTGAGCCCCTACATAACAAGGAACACCCATGAACGCAGCATTGAACAACGGCCCGGCGCAGCGCGCGCCGTCCTACTACAGCGCCACCCTCAACGACCACACCGCGTACCCGCAACTGAAGGGCACGGTGCAGGTGGATGTGGCGATCATCGGCGGCGGCTTCACCGGCGTGGCCACGGCAATCGAACTGGCCGAACGCGGCCTGAAGGTCGCTATCGTCGAAACCAACCGCATCGGCTGGGGCGCCAGCGGCCGCAATGGCGGCCAGGTCACCGGCAGCCTGTCGGGCGACGAGGCCATGCGCACACAGATGCGCAACCACCTGGGCGCCGATGTCGACGACTTTATCTGGCACCTGCGCTGGCGCGGCCACCAGGTAATCGAGCAGCGTGTGGCGCGCTACGGCATCGACTGCGACCTCAAGCGCGGCCACCTGCATGCGGCCATGAAGCCTTCGCACATGAACGAGCTGCGCGCCTTCGAAGCCGAAGCCCATCGCCGGGGCATGGGCGAACAGGTGCAGCTACTAGACCGCACGGCAGTGGCCGAGCACTTGCAGAGCCCGCTGTATCAGGGCGCGTTGAAGAACCTGCGCAACCTGCACCTGCACCCGCTCAACCTGTGCCTGGGCGAAGCCCGTGCCGCGCACAGCCTGGGCGCACTGATTTTCGAGAACTCCGAAGTGCTGGACATCGTCCACGGCCCGCGCCCGGCGGTGGTCACAGCCCATGGCCGGGTCGAGGCCCGCCAGGTGATGCTGGCCGGCGATGTGTATCACAAGCTGGAAAAGCGCCAGCTGAAGGGCAAGATCTTCCCGGCCATGGGTGGCATTGTCACCACGGCGCCACTGGGCGAGTTGGCCGAGCAGATCAACCCGCAGGACCTGGCGGTATACGACTGCCGCTTCGTGCTCGACTACTACCGCCTGACGGCCGACAAGCGCCTGCTGTTCGGCGGCGGCGCCAACTATTCCGGGCGTGACTCACGGGATATCGAAGGCGAACTGCGCCCGTGCATCGAGCGCACTTTCCCGGCCTTGAAAGGCGTGCCGATCGAGTTCCAGTGGAGCTGCGCCATGGGCATCGTGGTCAACCGCATCCCGCAGCTGGGCAAGCTGTCGGACAACGTGTGGTACTGCCAGGGCTATTCAGGGCATGGGATTGCCACCAGCCACATCATGGGCGAGATCATGGCCGAGGCGCTGACCGGGACGCTGGAGCAATTCGACACCTTTGCCCAGTGCAAGCATGTGCGGGTGCCGATGGGGGATTTGCTGGGGAACCCGCTGCTGGCGGCGGGGATGTGGTATTACCAGATGCTTGAAAAACTGCGCTGAATCCAGACTGTACGCAACCTTTGTAGGAGCGGCCTTGTGTCGCGATCGGGCCGCGAAGCGGCCCCAGGGTCCCAGCTTTAATGCTGAATTTTCTGGGTCCGCTTTGCGGCCCGATCGCGACACAAGGCCGCTCCTACAGGGACCGCGTAACCCTGGGATTACGCGATCTTCTTCAGCCCCTGCTTCTTCAGCTCTTCATCACGCAGCTCGCGGCGCAGAATCTTGCCCACGTTGGTGGTCGGCAGCGAATCGCGGAACTCGATCTGGCGTGGCACCTTGTAGCCGGTCACGTTGGCACGCATGTGCTCCATCACCTGCTCCTTGGTCACGGTCATGCCCGGCTTGACCACGATGAACACCTTGATCACTTCACCCGACTTCTCGTCCGGCACACCAATGGCTGCGCACTGCAGTACGCCCGGCAAGGCTGCCAGCACATCTTCCAGTTCGTTGGGGTACACGTTGAAGCCCGAAACCAGGATCATGTCCTTCTTGCGGTCGACAATGCGCATGTAGCCGTCAGGCTGGATCAGGGCGATGTCGCCAGTCTTCAGCCAGCCTTGGCTGTCGAGGATTTCGGCAGTAGCGTCTTCGCGCTGCCAGTAGCCTTTCATCACCTGCGGGCCCTTGACGCACAGCTCGCCTACTTCGCCCAACGGCAGCTCGATGCCGGCGTCATCGATGACCTTGCACAAGGTGGACGGTACCGGAATACCGATGGTGCCGACCTGGTTGGCCTCGGCCGGGTTCACCGCCGCCACCGGGCTGGTTTCGGTCATGCCATAGCCTTCGCAGATGGCGCAGCCGGTAACGGCTTTCCAGCGCTCGGCCACGCTCAGCTGCAATGCCATGCCGCCCGACAGGGTGATTTTCAACGCGGAGAAGTCCAGGGCGCGGAACGCCTCGTTGTTGCACAGGGCAACGAACAAGGTGTTAAGGCCGACAAAGCCGCTGAACTTCCACTTGCCCAGTTCCTTGACCATGGCCGGCAGGTCACGCGGGTTGCTGATCAGCACGTTGTGGTTGCCGATCAGCATCATGGCCATGCAATGGAAGGTAAAGGCGTAGATGTGGTACAGCGGCAGCGGGGTAATCAGGATTTCGCAGCCTTCGTGCAGGTTCGAGCCCATCAGCGCCCGGCACTGCAGCATGTTGGCCACCAGGTTGCGGTGGGTCAGCATGGCGCCCTTGGCCACGCCGGTGGTGCCGCCTGTGTATTGCAGCACCGCCACGTCGTTGGCCTGCGGGTTGGCCTCGGTCACCGGCTGGCCCTTGCCCAGCGCCAGCGCGTCGTTAAAGCGCACGGCCTGCGGCAGGTTGTAGGCCGGGACCATCTTCTTCACGTACTTGATCACGCTGTTGATCAGCAGGCGCTTGATTGGCGGCAGCAGGTCGGCCACTTCGGTGACGATGACGTGCTTGACCTGGGTCTTGGGCACCACCTTTTCAGCCAGGTGGGCCATGTTGGCCAGGCACACCAGGGCCTTGGCGCCAGAGTCGTTGAACTGGTGTTCCATTTCCCGCACGGTGTACAGCGGGTTGGTGTTGACCACGATCAGCCCGGCGCGCATGGCACCGAACACCGCAACCGGGTACTGCAGGACATTGGGCAGTTGCACGGCAATGCGGTCACCCGGCTTGAGGTCGGTATGCTGCTGCAGCCAGGCGGCAAAGGCCCCCGACAGCGCATACAACTCGCCATAAGTGATAGTCTTGCCCAGGTTGCTAAAGGCCGGTTTGTCGGCAAAGCGTTGGCAGGATTGCTTGAGTACCGCCTGGATATTGGGAAATTCGTCAGGATTGATTTCCGCCGTAATCCCGGCTGGGTACTTATCCTTCCAAAAATTTTCGATCATGGAAGCCCACTCCTTCAGCAACAGCGAAGTTCGATTCACGCGTCGATGCGCTTATTATTGATATGAGATGACGGTTCGTTGCAAACCGGATCATCAGAAAGCGGGCCGAGAGTAACAGCTTTGCCTGGGGTCGCCTAGAGGCCAAAACAGGCCTTGCGGTCACAAAAATGACTCAATGAAGAATACAGGTCATTTTTAGAGTAATTGACCAAAATGTCGCAGATTGGGCTGTGATTAGCTTGTTAGAGCTGTTTGAGGGCCTTCGCGGGTGAACCCGCTCCTACATTGGACGGTGTAGGAGCGGGTTTACCCGCGAACGAAGCCAACACGGCACTAAGCTATATCACGAAGCTCCCGCCGCAGAATCTTGCCCACCGGCGTCATCGGCAGCGAATCGCGCAGCACGATGTGCTTGGGCACTTTGTAGCCGGTGAAGTTGGCCTTGCAGTAGGCCTTGAGCTCTTCCACGCTCAGCCCGGCCTCACGCGGCACCACGAACAGCTTCACGGCCTCGCCGGAACGCTCGTCCGGCACGCCGATGGCGGCGCAGTTGGCGACCTTGGGGTGGCCCATCATCACGTCCTCGATCTCGTTGGGGTACACGTTGAAACCCGAGACGATGATCATGTCCTTCTTGCGGTCGACAATGCGGGTAAAGCCATCCGGGTCGATCACTGCGATATCACCGGTCTTGAACCAGCCTTCGGCATCCAGGGCCTGGGCGGTGGCCTCAGGCTGCTGCCAGTAGCCCTTCATCACCTGCGGCCCCTTGATGCACAACTCGCCACGCTCGCCCAACGGCATTTCGTTGCCGTCATCGTCGATGACCTTGAACGCGGTGCCCGCCACCGGGATACCCACCGTGCCCAGCCGCGCCAGTTGGCCATAGGGGTTGGTACTGGCTACCGGCGAGGTTTCGGTCAGGCCGTAACCTTCGACGATGCGGCAGCCGGTAAGCGCCTCCCACCGCTCGGCAGTGGCCTTGACCAGCGCCGTGCCGCCGGAGTTGGTGACCTTCAACGCCGAGAAGTCCAGCTGGCGGAAGCCTGGGTGATCCATCAGCGCCACGAACAGGGTATTGAGCCCCAGCAACGCGGAGAATCGCCACTTGCCCAGCTCCTTGATAAAGCCGGGGATATCCCGCGGGTTGGTGATCAGCACGTTGTGGTTGCCGGTGACCATCATGCACATGCAGTTCGCGGTAAAGGCATAGATGTGGTACAGCGGCAGCGGCGCGATCATTACCTCCTGGCCGTCCTTGAGCAGCTTCTGCCCATCTGGCCCATGCTGCGAAAAGCAGGCCAGCACCTGCAGCATGTTGGCCACCAGGTTGCCGTGGGTGAGCATCGCCCCCTTGGCCAGGCCAGTGGTGCCACCGGTGTACTGCAGCACGGCGATGTCGTCCAAGCTCAGCGGCACCGGTTTCGGTGTCAGCCCGCGCCCCTCGCGCAGCACCTGCTTGAACGCTATGGCCTGCGGCAGCTGGTAGGCCGGCACCATCTTCTTCAGCTTGTCGACCACGGTATTGACCAGCCAGCCTTTGGCGGCCGGCAGCAGGTCGCCCATCTTCGCCTCGATCAGGTACTCGATACCGGTGTCGGGCAGCACCTCCTGCACCCGTTTACCGAACATGTTCAGGTACACCAGCGCACGCGCGCCGCTGTCCTTGAACTGGTGGCGCATCTCGCGCTCGGTGTACAGCGGGTTGGTGTTGACCACGATCAGCCCCGCGCGCATGGCGCCGAACACGGCAATCGGATACTGCAGCACGTTGGGCATCTGCACCGCGATACGGTCGCCGGGCTTGAGGTCGGTGTGCTGCTGCAGCCAGGCGGCAAAGGCCGCCGAATGGCGCTCCAGTTCCGCGTAGCTCAGGGTCACGCCCAGGTTGCTGAATGCCGGGCGATCGGCAAAGCGCTTGCAGGAGCGCTCGAACACCTCGACGACCGAGGCGTAGGCATTGATGTCGATGGTGGAAGGCACGCCCGCCGGGCGCTTGTCATTCCAGAAGTCGGCTTGCATTTATTATTGTTCCTCTGCCTGGACCTGCACTGCGTCCTTTAGTCCTTTACCTGAATGCCTGATGGCAAAAAGGCGTTGATCCGACGTTAGCAGGTAAGCCCGAGGTGGCATACACGCCAAGTGCCGCCATTAACATTGTGAATCTTATTTGTGCCCTTCCTGCAATCCGGCCGGTTGTGCATACACTGTCCGGGTACCCGTGCGCACAAGGACCCGCCATGCCCCACGACGCCTTCTGGCTACCCGCCAGCGAGCACTGCAGCCTGTACGTACACCAATGGCTGCCGGCCACGCCGGTAAAAGCCGTGGTGCTGCTGGCCCATGGCATGGCCGAGCATGCCGGGCGCTACCAGCGCCTGGGCCAGGCTCTGAGCGAGGCCGGCTTTGCCCTGTTCGCCGCCGACCAGCGTGGCCACGGGCGCACTGCCGAACAGAGCAGCCTCGGCCTGTTCGCCCGCCAACATGGCTGGAATGCCGTGGTCAACGACCTCGGCCGCCTGGCCCAGCACATCGGCCAGCAATACCCGTGCACGCCGCTGTTCCTGTTCGGCCACAGCATGGGCAGCTACATCGCCCAGGCCTACCTGCTGCACCACAGTGGCAGCCTGCACGGGGCGATCCTCAGCGGCTCCAATTACCAGCCGGCCACGCTGTATCGCCTGGCCCGCCTGATTGCCCGGCTGGAGGCCTGGCGCCAAGGGCCGCTGGGTAAAAGCGCACTGATCGAGTGGTTGTCGTTCGGCTCGTTCAACAAGGCCTTCAAGCCCAACCGTACAGCCTTCGACTGGCTCAGCCGCGACCCGGCCGAGGTCGACCTGTACGTCAATGACCCGCTGTGCGGCTTTCGCTGCAGCAACCAGCTGTGGCTCGACCTGCTGCAAGGCTTGGCGCAGATCAGCCAGCCGAGTAACCTCGCGCAGATCGATCCGAACCTGCCCATGCTGGTAATCGGTGGGGAATGTGATCCGGTCAGTGCCGGCAAGCGTCTCACCCATCTGGCCGACGCCCTGCGCGCGACCGGCAATCGACATGTACAGCTGCGCGTCTATCCTGAAGCGCGGCATGAATTACTCAACGAAACCAACCGTGACGAGGTCACCGCCGACATTCTCGGCTGGCTTGAACAGGCGCTGGCCCTTGGCCGCCCTGTGCGCAGTGAATGATAGCCGCCCTCGCCTACCGCTTAAGGAAGCCCCGATGTCCCAGGTCACCAACACGCCTTACGAAGCCCTCGAAGTAGGTCAGAAGGCGGAATACAAGAAGTCCGTCGAAGAACGCGACATCCAGCTGTTCGCGGCAATGTCCGGTGACCACAACCCGGTGCACCTGGACGCCGAGTTCGCCGCCAAGAGCATGTTCCGCGAGCGCATTGCCCACGGCATGTTCAGTGGCGCGCTGATCAGTGCGGCAGTGGCCTGCACCCTGCCTGGCCCTGGCACCATCTACCTGGGCCAGCAGATGAGCTTCCAGAAGCCGGTGAAGATTGGCGACACCCTGACCGTACGCCTGGAAATCCTCGAAAAACTGCCAAAGTTCAAGGTGCGCATCGCCACCAATGTGTACAACCAGAATGATGAGCTGGTGGTTCAGGGCGAGGCCGAGATCCTCGCGCCGCGCAAGCAGCAGACCGTCGAACTGGTGTCGCCGCCGAATTTTGTGGCTAGCTGAAATGTGATGTAAACAGCACCGGCCTCTTCGCGGCGGTTCGGCGCCCCGATGAACCCGCTCCTACACGGAATGTTGTAGGAGCGGGTTCATCGGGGCGCCGAACCGCCGCGAAAGGGCCAGCAATGCCAACATCAATCCATAGCCTGTAACCGCCGCTCGATATGCCTGCGCTCAGGCGCTTGCCGGGTCAGCGCCAGCGCCTGCCGCCACGCCGCACGTGCCTCTTCAAGCTGCCCCAGCTGGTAATGCAGTTCACCCCGCGCCGCATGCGCCAGGTGATAGTCCTGCAACTCCCCCCGTGCCAGAATGCCTTCAATCACCCGCAAACCAACCGCCGGCCCATCCCGCTTGGCCAGCGCCACCGCCCGGTTAAGCTCCACCACGGCGGACGGCCAATGCCGCTGCAACACGTCATACAGCCCGACGATCTCGGCCCAGTCCGTCTCTTCAGCCGTTGCCGCTTCGGCATGCACCGCAGCAATTGCCGCTTGCACGCTATAGGTGCCAAAACCGCGGCTTTGCAGGGCCTGACGCACCAGCTCGCAGCCCTCGGCGATGCGTTGCTGGTCCCACAGGCTACGGTCCTGCTGCTCCAACAGCACCAGGTTGCCTTGGCCATCCGTGCGCGCCTGTTGCCGTGACGCCTGCAGCAACATCAGCGCCAGCAGGCCGACTGCCTCCGGGTCAGGCAGCAATTGAACCAGCAACCGCGCCAGGCGGATGGCCTCGTCACTCAATGCCTGCTGCAAAAGTGCCTCCCCCGAAGAGGCTGAGTACCCTTCGTTGAACACCAGGTAAATCACCCGCAACACGCTTTCCAGGCGCTCGGGCAGCTCAATCAGCTCCGGCACCTGGTAAGGGATGCCGGCATCGCGGATCTTGGCCTTGGCGCGGACAATCCGTTGGGCAATGGTGGCAGGGCTTTGCAGGAAGGCACGGGCGATCTGCTCGGTGGTCAGGTCGCAGACTTCGCGCAGGGTCAGTGGCACCTGCGCATCGGCCGACAGCGCCGGGTGGCAGCAGGTGAAGATCAACCGCAGGCGGTCGTCTGCCAGCAGCTCTTCTTCACTGGGGTCTTGCGCCTGGCCGTCGAGCAGCATGCTCAGGTCAGCCTGGGAGCGGTCGAACCGGGCACGCCGGCGTAGCGCATCGATGGCCTTGAAGCGCCCTGTAGATACCAGCCATGCCCGCGGGTTGGCGGGGATACCGTCGTGCTGCCAGCGCTCGACGGCAATGAAGAAGGCATCATGCATGGCCTCCTCGGCCAGGTCGAAATCACCCAGCAGGCGAATCAGCGTCGCCAGGATGCGCCGCGACTCAGCCCGGTACACCGCCTCGACCTCGGTGCGCACCTGCGCCGGTGCCGCCATCAGTCAGGCATCCGCTGGGTCACCACCTCCACCAGGCGGTCCAGGCTTTCTCCCCAGCCCTGGTGGAAGCCCATTTCCTCATGGGCCCGGCAGTCTGCGGCATTCCAGTGCCAGGCACGGGCGGTGTAGCGGGTTTTGCCCTGCTCTTCGTCAAAGCTGATCACGGCAGTCATGAACGCTTTGTTGGACGGCACCCAGCCGGGGCCGAAAGCGTCGGTGAACACCAGCCGGCGCGGCGCGGCAATTTCCAGAAACACGCCCTGGTTAGGGTACTCGCTGCCATCCGGCGCCCGCATCAGGGTGCGGAACAGGCCACCGGCCCACAACTGCATCTCGCACTCCGGGGTGGTCATGCCGTGCGGCCCCCACCACTGCATCAGCCAGTGGGGTTCGGTCCAGGCGCGGAACACCTTGGACGGGGGGGCGTCGATCAGGCGGCTGATGGACAACTCGTGTTGCGCTTGCGCAAGGGGTGCAAGGCTCATGCTGGGGTCTCTCCGTGGCAGTCAGGGTTGCAGTTCGCGCACTGGTCGCACTTCGACACTGCCAACCCGCGCGGCTGGGATGCCCTTGGCGATGTTCAGCGCTTCATTAAGGTCGCGGGCCTCGACCAGGTAAAAGCCGGCCAGCTGCTCCTTGGTTTCGGCGAACGGGCCGTCGGTCAGGCTCATGTGCCCGTTACGCATGCGCACCGTAGTGGCCGTCTGCACCGGCTTCAATGCCTCGGCCGCAAGCATTCGACCGGAGCCGTGGACAGCTTCAGCGTAAGCCATGCATTCGGCGTCTTCCGGGCTGTCGGGCAGGCTGTGCAACAGCCCCTCGTCACAATAGACCAGGCACAGGTATTTCATGGTCGCCTCCAGGGCATTGGCAAAGTGCGTTTGGCGATAACGGCTCAGGGCTTGAGATCGAACAGGGCTTTTTGCGTTTCCATGTCGAAAGGCGCCGACCAGTGTTCGTGGATTACCTGCCACTGGCCGCCCTGACGACGGTAGCCCACGGTGGCGCGCATGAAGCCGCACTGGCTTTCGTCGTCTCCCGGGCCGCAGCGGTTCAGCCAGTGGGCCAGTGCCAGGTCGCCGGCCGCATGCACGGTCAGTTCGGCGAGCTCGAAGACCATGGGACCGGTACACATGTTCATGCACATTTCCCAGTGCGCCGTGTACACGGCCTTGCCTTTGAATTGCAGGGACTGGATGGCATCGAAGGCGACGATGTCGTCGGCATAGGGGGCGATGATGTTGGGGATGTCGCGATCGCGCACGGCCTGCATCCAGCGCTCGATCAGTTGGCGGATTTCGGTTTCGGCTGCGGTGCTCATCGGGGGTTCCTCCGACAGGTCATAGGTTTGGACACGCGGTTGAGCGTGCCTTCAGCTATGGTCGAACGGAAATGGGAGGAATCGACAGGGATTGGAAATTATTCTGAATGCTGATGGCCCCATCGCCGGCAAGCCAGCTCCCACTGGGGTTGCACAACATTCAGATGTTGCGATAACCCTGTGGGAGCTGGCTTGCCGGCGATGGGCCATCAGCAACTACATCGAACAGAGGTCGATCACCCCTGCTGGCAACCCTCACCCATGGCACGATACTGGAGGGTATGCACCTGGCCCTGGTGGTCTTCATAGGTCATGGTCGCAGGTACCACTTCGCAGACATTGGGGATGGTCGACAGGTTGATCACCCGCTTGATGTCGAGGTTCATCGAGTAGTCGTACTGCTGGGCCACAGGCTGGCTGGAGACGGGTTTGGCCTCATCGGCGAGGGCGAACGAGGACATACCGACCAATGCAAGAATCAGTAATGGTTTCATGTGGGTTTGCCTTTTGAGCTTTCAAGCTGATCGATTGACTTCTATTGCCGTGTGCGGCGCGGAGAAGTTGCCATCTTCGGTAAAAGAGGGCACGAAGTACCGATCCCGCTTCGTACTGCCAGGGGGGATGAATAAAAGTCTACTCTCGGCCAGCAATAGTTGAACCCCGAACTCGGATATTCACCCTTGCCGGATTTGCAACAATCTGCGACAAGATGGCTGCAAATCATTAAGCCAGAGCCTCTGGTCAGCTTTCAGGGTAGGGCCCGTGATTTCTGAAAATTTATCGTGTTCGAAACTTTCGAACACAGAACGCCGGCTGCTGGACCACTTTTACCGCCAGCACGGCTCGCGCATGCGCGCCGCGAGCGATGCAGCACTGTGGGTCGCCAGGGGCCCGGGCATCATCGCCGGGCTAAGCCTGAGTAAAGTGGGCGAAGGTTTATGGCTGACCGGCCTGTTCGTCGAGCCGCAGCAACGCAGCCAAGGGGTGGCTGGGCGATTGGTCGAGGCGGCGCTGGCACAGGCTGATGGGCCAACCTGGCTGTTCTGCCATCCGGACCTGGCGCCCTTCTACCAGCGCTTGGGTTTCGACCAGGCCCAGCAGTTGCCAGAAGCCCTGGCCGGCCGCCTGCAACGCTACCAGCGCAGCAAACGGCTGGTAGCCCTGCAGCGGGGTCAGTCGTCGTTGACTTCCAGCCCGGGGAACAACACCTCGGTGTAGCCGAATTTGGCAAAGTCCTGGATGCGTGACGGGTACAGGCGGCCGATCAGGTGGTCGCACTCATGCTGCACCACCCGGGCATGGAAGCCGTCGGCAAAGCAGCTGATCGGGTTGCCCTGCGGGTCGATGCCTTCGTAGCAGATATGCTTGAAGCGCGGCACCACGCCACGCAAACCGGGCACCGACAGGCAGCCCTCCCAACCGTCCTCGACCTCGCTGGAAGTCGGCGTGATGACCGGGTTCAGCAGGATGGTCTGCGGCACCGCCTCGGCATCCGGGTAGCGCTCGCTGCGTTCGAAGCCGAAGATCACCAGTTGCAGGTCGATGCCGATTTGCGGCGCGGCCAGGCCCACGCCGCCAACGTGGCGCATGGTTTCGAACATGTCGTCGATCAGTAGCTGCAGCTCGGCACTGCCGAGCATGTGCTCGGGTACGGGAGGGGCGATGCGCAGCAGGCGTTCATCGCCCATTTTCAGGATTTCGCGGATCATCGGGGTTGAGGCTCGGAGGTATGAGGCTCGCTCGGTTTCGGGTGCTCATGGCCCAGCACGGTGATGGTTTCCTTGGGCTTTTCGCCGTCGAAATCCTTCTCGCCCGGGTCTTTGCCCTCGGCCGACATGTGCTCGATCACGGCATTCATTTCGGCGCCAAGCAGCAGCACGGCAGCCGAGATATAGAAATACAGCAACAGCACGATGATTGCACCAATACTGCCATACATGGCGTTGTAGTCGGCGAAGGTCTTCACATAGTAGGCGAAGCCCAGCGAAGCCAGGATCCACACCACCACCGCCAATACCGAACCCGGGGTGATGAAGCGAAATTTCTGTTTCACATCCGGCATCACGTAGTAGATCAGCGCCACCGCCACCATCAACAAAAGGACGATCACCGGCCAGCGCAGCACAGTCCACAAGGTAACGATGAACTCCTCCATGCCAACCTGGGAGGCGATCCATTCCATGACCTGCGGGCCGAGTACCATCAGCGCGGCGGCCGCCAGCAGCATGCCGGCCAAGCCCACGGTGTAGAAGATGGACAGCGGAATACGCTTCCATACCGGACGGCCCTCAGGCACGTCATAGGCCGCATTCATTGCACTCATCATCAGGCGCACGCCGGCAGATGCCGTCCACAGGGCGATGACGATACCGACCGACAGCAGCCCGCCCTTGGACTGTTGCAGCTGGTCGATAACCGGGTTGACCTGCTCCAGGGCCTGCGGTGGCAGCACCAGTTCCGATTGCAGGCGCAACCAGGAAAAGAAGTCTGGCAGGTGCAGGAAGCCGATCAGGGCGATCAGGAACAGCAGGAAGGGGAATAGCGAGAATAGCGCCTGGTAGGCCAGGGCCGAGGCATAAGTGGACATCTCGTCGTCGAGGAATTCCTTGACGGTACGCACCAGCACGCGGTGCAAGGGCAGGCCCTGCAGGGCGGGAAAAATCATAGCGTCTCCTTTCGCCGCTCGATCGTTACAACAGGCAAGTTTAATAGACCATGCCGATGCTGTGCTGCTCCCGGCCATTTACAGAATATTCTTACGACAGTGAGGGCCTCTTCGCGGGTGAACCCGCTCCTACATTGGCCGGCGTACAGTGCCCAATGCAGGGGCGGCTTCAGCCGCGAAGAGGCCGGCACAGGCCACCTCAAATCAAGGCTTCTTCACCGCATCCTTGATATCACCCTTGATCTGTTGCCCTTCACCCTTGATTTCCTGCGCCTTGCCCTCGGCCCGCAACTTGTCGTTGTCGGTCACCTTGCCAACACCCTGTTTCACGTTGCCGATCGCCTCGTTGGCCAGGCCTTTCGCTTTGTCTTTAGTACCGCTCATGGCAAAACTCCTGCAAATGGAGACACGTGAACCGTGTCGACAGAGGGTGGACCCAACGTCTGCGCCAGGAGTTTCAACCAATTTTCCAGCCACAAGCCGAACGGTAAAACTACGGGCGAATACCGCACCAAATAACCCTGGCGACCCTACGCTGCCCGCACCACTGCCCTAGAATCCCCCGCAAACGTCCGCCCGAAGCAGGCTGGCACTCGATAACAACAATGTCTTACGGATACCCGCACCCATGCGTCTGATGCCTGCGCTGGTGGCCTTGCTGCCACTGCTCCCCCTGCCTGCCTTGGCCGCCGCACCGGTCAGCCCCGAAACCCTGCGTGTCGAGCGCTACAGCGACGACGGCCAGCCCGGCTCGCTGCGCTGGGCCATCGAAACCAGCAACCAGAACCCCGGCCATTACCGCATCGACATTGCGGCGGTCGGCAAAGCGCCTTATGTCATACGCCCCACCCGCGCACTGCCGGAAATCAAAGGCCCGGTCAGCATTACCGGCCTGCCTTGGGCCCACGACGGCCAATACATCGCCATCGACGGTTCGGCCTACATCAAGGACCAAGGCGTACGTACCTGCCCCGGCGCCCTGCCCGGCCAGTTCGGCACCAACGTGCGCACCACCACCAACCCAGGGCTGGTGCTGCGTGACACCCAGGGCGTGCACCTGAGTGGCCTGGAGGTGCGCAACTTCTGCATCGGCATCCTGGTCAACCGCGCCAGCAATAACGTGATCGAAGACAACCGCATTGTCGCCAACAAAGGCGGTGCCGGCATCATGCTGACCGGCGACGACGGCGCCGGTAACCCCACCGCCACCACCACGAACAACAACAAGGTGCTGCGCAACCAGTTGATCGACAACGGCGACGGCCTGGAGCTGACCCGCGGCGCGGCGTTCAACCTGGTGGCCGACAACCTGTTCCGCTCCACCGCAGCCAACCCCGAGCCGTCGCAAGGCATCGAGATTTTGCTGGGCAACGACAACAGCGTGGTGCGCAACCGCTTCGAGAACTACTCCGACGGCATGCAGATCAACTGGGGCAAGCGCAACTACCTGGCGGCCAACACCTTCAGCGGCAACTCGATTGGCGTCAGCGTCACCGGCGAGGGCAACATCCTCGACGGCAACCTGATCCACGGTAACCGCATCGGCGTGGCCCTGCGGCCGGAGCCCGAGGTGACTGCCACGCGCCTGAGCGGCAACCGCATCTGGGGCAACAGCCAGGATATCCGCCGCTGTGAGGCCGGAGGCTCGTGCGTACCCGACCAGCGCACCGGCGCCATCGTATTTGGCGTGCCGGCCCAGGCGCATGCGTTATATGTAGGGTCACGCGGGGTCGGGGCCGATTTGCCGAAGAAGGACCAGGCGATCATCTGCGATGCCAAGGGCGAGCCGAAGCCGTGCCAGCCGCTGCCCAACCATAATCAGCAGGCACCAAAACTGGTTGCGCTGGATGGCAATGTGCTGCGCGGTGAGGTACAGGGGCCGGCGTCGAGCCTGTTGCGGGTGGAGTTCTTTGGTAATGCCGAAGCGGACGGCACCGAGGCCGAGCAGTACCTTGGGGAAGTGCTGGTGAACAGCGACAAGCAGGGGCAGGCGCGGTTTGCCCAGGTTTTGGAAAACATGGGTGGGTTGCGCAGCGTTACTGCGACTGTGACTACCGCTGATGGGGCTACTTCTGAGTTGAGCCTGCCGGTTCGGCGGTAACGAACCGCTTGCTCCGGCTACTGCGGTCAGTGTAGGAGCGGCCTTGTGTCGCGAAAGGGCCGCAACGCGGCCCCGGCAATTCCGGCGGCGAAGCTGCAAATGTGGGGCCGCTGCGCGCCCCTTTCGCGACACAAGGCCGCTCCTACATGGACCGCGTATCCGCCAAACACCGAGCCGCCTGTAGACAAAGCCATCAAACCTTGCCCCGCCCCCGTGCCACCCCTCACAATGCAAGCCTTCATAGCGTCAACCCGCAGGAACCTGCATGAAACTCGACAAACCCGCCGCCATCGCCCGGCGTAACGAAGCACTGGCCCGCCCGGTGCTGAACAGCAGCAACACCCTGTTCGCCATCCTGGACAACAAACGCAACCTGTGGTGGTTCGAAGTGCCGGTGGCGCTGCTGGGCAAGGGCCAGGCCGACTGGGTCAACCTGCTGCTGCACACCCCGGAAAACGATGAGCTGCAGCACCTGAAGGTGCCCACCAACTTCCTCAAGGCCCATCTGGAGCAAATGGAAGTGCGCAAGCCCGGCAAGCGCCGCTCGACCATCAGCCTGGCCCTCAGCGCCGACCGCGATTCGCTGCTGCGCGACACCCGTCCGGGTGGCGAGCAGCTGGACTTCCGCAACTTCGTGCAGGCGTAAGGCCGTCAGGCCTTTTCGATCCGGTCGTCATGGATGACGATCAGGCCCTGCTTAAACAGGCCGCCAATGGCCTTCTTGAAGTTGCCCTTGCTGACGTTGAACAGCTTGCTGATCAGCGCCGGGTCGCTCTTGTCACACACACCCAGCACCCCGCCTTCGGCTTCCAGGCGCGCCATGATCTGCTCTTGCAGGCTGTCGGCCAAGGCCGCGCCTACCGGCTGCAGGCTGAGGGCGATCTTGCCGTCGTGGCGCAGTTCCTTGATGAAGCCTTTCTCGTGCATGCCCGAACGCAGGAACTTGAATACCTCGTTTTTGTGGATCAGGCCCCAGTGGCGGTTGTTGATGATGGCCTTGAAGCCCATCGGCGTTTCGCCTGCCACCAGCAGCTCGACCGGCTGGCCCACCTTGTAGTCGGCCGGGGCAACGTCGAGGTAACGGTCCAGGCGTGAAGTGGCGGTGATACGGCGGGTGCGCTTGTCGAGGTACACGTGCACCACGCAGTAGTCGCCGATCTTCAGCTGCCGCGCTTCTTCCGAGTACGGCATCAGCAGGTCCTTGGACAGGCCCCAATCGAGGAAGATGCCGGCACCGTTGATGTCCTTGACCTTGAGGCTGGCAAACTCGCCAACCTGCACCTTGGGCTTCTCGGTGGTGGCGATCAGCTGGTCTTCGCTGTCCAGGTAAATGAACACGTTCAGCCAGTCATCGACTTCGGTTTCGGCGTTTTTCGGGATGTAGCGCCCGGGCAGCAGGATCTCGCCATCGGCGCCGCCGTCCAGGTACAGACCGAAGTCCACGTGTTTCACGATTTGCAAACTGTTGTAACGCCCAAGCAGAGCCATTTCCGATGATCCTCAAGACAAGGAGGCTATTCTACACCTGAAGCCAGCGTGTCGCCCGGCCGCTGATACAGTGGAACCGTCAGCCGCCCCTTGCGTCTACCGTCTGGCCAGTCCCAGCAAGGAACAGCACATGCCACTCCGCCTGTCCAAAGCCCTGCTTATCGCCATCGGCCTCGCCCTGGCCCTTGCCGCCTGCAGCCGCATGGACCTGGCCTACCGCAACCTTGACCACCTGGTACCGTGGTCGCTGGGCGATTACCTGGACATGAACCGCGAGCAGAAAACCCTGCTCGACGACCGCCTGAAGCAACACCTGGCCTGGCATTGCAAAACCCAGCTGCCCGGCTACCTCGACTGGCTGGACCGGGTACGCGGCATGGTCGCCGATAATCAGGTGACCGACCAGGCCCTGCAGCAACGCACCCGCGAAGCCCGCCAGGCGATTGGCGTGGTGGCCGAGGAAATCACCCCGTCGGCCGCCGAGTTGCTGCGCGGCATGAGCGACAGCCAGGTGGCGGAAATGCGCGAGGCGTTTCGCGACGACATCAGCGAGCGGCAGAAAAAATATGTAGATACCCCGCTGGCCAAGCAAATAACCCGCCGTAGCGAGCGCATGGAAAAACGCCTGACGCCGTGGTTTGGCGAGCTGACCCCGGTGCAGAAGCAACGGGTAGAAGCCTGGTCCGCGGCGCTGGGTGACCAGAACCGTGAATGGATCGCCAACCGCGCCCACTGGCAGCAGCAACTGCTGCTGGCGATGAACCAGCGCAACGACGCCAGCTTCGAGCCGCGCCTCGCGACCTTGTTGCAGCGCAAGGAGAGCTTGTGGACGCCGGAGTACCGGGCGGCGTATCAGAATACCGAGCAGCAGGCGCGCAGTTTGCTGGTGGATTTGGTGCAGCAGAGTTCCCCGCAGCAGCGGCGGTTTCTGCAGGAGCGGCTGGGCAAGGTGCGCACCGATTTCAGTGAGTTGAAGTGTTTGAAGGGATGATGGTGTAAGCAGGCCTGGCCTTTTCGCGGGTAAACCCGCTCCTACAACAGGCGGTGATTGCCCTGTAGGAGCGGGTTTACCCGCGAAGAGGCCAGGCCTGCTAAAGCAAATTCAGCGGGCCTTGCGCCTATAAGGAAACACATCAATCACCTTCCCCTCACGTATCGCCGCCTGCAGCCCCTTCCAGTAATCCGCGTCATACAACTCCCCATGCAAACGGCTGAACAACCGCCGCTGGCCAATATCGGCAAACAAGAACGGCGGAAACTCTTCGGGGAACACGTCATGCGGCCCGATCGAGTACCACGGCTCGCCCGACATTTCGTCCTCCGGGTAACGCGGTGGCGGGATATGGCGGAAATTAACCTCGGTCAAGAAGCTGATTTCGTCGTAGTCATAGAACACCACCCGGCCATGGCGGGTAACGCCGAAATTCTTCAGCAACATGTCGCCAGGGAAAATGTTCGCCGCCGCCAGCTGCTTGATCGCCAGGCCGTAATCCTCCAGCGCCTCCAGCACCTGGCCCTCGCTGGCATGCTCCAGGTACAGGTTCAACGGCGTCATGCGGCGCTCGGTCCAGCAGTGGCGGATCAGCACCGTGTCGCCTTCCAGTGCCACGGTCGAGGGTGCCACCTCCAGCAGCTCGGTCAGGCACTCGGGCTCGAACTTGCTTCGCGGGAAGCGAAAATCGGCAAACTCCTGGGTATCGGCCATACGCCCTACCCGGTCGACGCTTTTCACCAGCCGGTACTTGTCGATCACCGTGGCACGGTCAACCGTCTTCGACGGCGCAAAGCGGTCCTTGATGATCTTGAACACGGTGTTGAAACCCGGCAGGGTGAACACGCTCATGACCATGCCCCGCACCCCCGGCGCCATGACGAAACGGTCGTCGCTGCTGGCCAGGTGGTTGATCAGGGCGCGGTAGAACTCCGACTTGCCCTGCTTGTAGAAGCCGATTGAGGTGTAGAGCTCGGCAATGTGCTTGCCCGGCAGGATGCGCTTGAGAAAGTTGACGAACTCGGCCGGCACCGGCACATCGGCCATGAAGTACGAGCGGGTGAACGAGAAAATGATCGACACCTCGGCCTCGTCGGTGATCAACGCATCGGCCTCGATGCCGTGGCCCTCGCGGTGCAGCAGGGGGATCACCAAGGGCCACTGCTCGTCGCCGTTGTACAGGCGCCCGACCAGGTAGGCGCCCTTGTTGCGGTACAGCACCGGCACGAACAGCTCCAGGGCCAGGGCCGGGTCCTTGCACACCCAGTCAGGCAGGCATTCGCGCAGTTGCTCTTCCAGGCGCGCCAGGTCCCCTTCCAGGTCGCCATAGGGCACATCGAACGGGTAATCGGCGAACAGCGCGCGCAACAAACCCTTCAGGCTGCCTTCAAGCCGATAGGTACGGGTTTGCGCAGCCCGTTCGCGGCCACGCATGGACGGCCGGGTGGTGTGGATGAACATGCAGCCGTCGCTGATCAGGTCGTGGCTGAACAGGCTGCAGAACAGCGAGTTGTACCAGGTCTCGGCCAACTCGTCGTCCAGGCGCGGGTCGATCAGGTGGATGTAAGCGTTCTTCACCAGTGGCCACTGTTCCACGTCCAGCAGCACGTCTGCCGCAAACGCCTGGCGCAGCCAGCCGTTGACCTCGGCGACCTTCTCTTCATAGAGGTTGATGCGCTCGGCGGCGGCCTGCTGGATAACCTGCCAGCGCGCCTGCTCGAAGCGCTGGCGGGCACCGAGGGTGATGCGCTGGAAGTGGTCGCGGTAGTCGTCGAAGCCGGCGAGGATGGTGCGGGCGATTTCGACTGCGGGCCAGGGCTGGGGCATGGGGGACGCCTCGGGGCAAGGTGAGATAGAGAGCTTAGTCGGCCTGTTCGTAATGCGGCGCCTGTGCGGGCCTCTTCGCGGGTAAACCCGCTCCTACAGGGACCGCACACAGCCTGAAATCGGTGCCCCCCTTGTAGGAGCGGGTTCACCCGCGAAGAGGCCGGCACAGGTTTACACCGCAAGAAAGCACAAGAATCCCCCCGCACCCTGGCGTACACTCGCGCCCCTGCCCTGCCTCCGGAGACCGTTGTGAGCCCCATCGCCCTAGCCCGCCTGCTGACCCTTGCCGCCGTCTGGGGGGCGAGCTTTCTGTTCATGCGCATCATCGCCCCCGAGCTGGGCACGGTGCCGACCGCGTTCTTCCGTGTGTCCATTGCCTGCCTCGGCCTGATCGCGCTGCTCGCCGCCGCCCGCGTGCGCTGGGACTTTCAGGGCAAGCTCGGCGCCTGCCTGGTGCTGGGCATGATCAACTCCGGCATCCCCGCCACCTTCTACTCGGTGGCCGCACAGGTACTGCCCGCCGGCTACTCGGCGATCTTCAACGCCACGACCCCGCTGATGGGTGTGCTGATCGGTGCCCTGTTCTTCCGCGAGGCCATGACCCTGCCCAAGCTCGGTGGCATCTTCCTTGGCCTGTTCGGCGTCGGCATCCTCAGCGGCGCCGGCCCGGTCGCCTTCGATACAGCGTTGGTGCAAGGGGCCCTGGCGTGCCTGGCCGCCACCACCTGCTATGGCTTTGCCGGTTTCCTCGCACGGCGCTGGGTCAGCGGCCTGGACAGCCGGCTTTCGGCTTTGGGCAGCATGCTCGGCGCTACATTGCTGATGACCCCGCTGTTTGCCTGGAGCGCCCTCACCCAGCCGCCGGCGAGCTGGGGTGGCTGGCAGGTCTGGCTGTCGCTGCTGGGCCTGGGCCTGCTGTGCACCGCTTTCGCCTATATTCTGTATTTCCGCCTGCTGGCCGAAATCGGCCCGGTAAAAGCCAGCACCGTTACCTTCCTGATCCCGGTATTCGGCGTAGTGTGGGGGGCGTGGTTGCTCGATGAGCCGTTGTCGATGGCGCACCTGTACGGCGGCCTGCTGATTGGCGCGGCGTTGTGGCTGGTGCTGCGCCCGGCGCGCAACTGAAGCGGGAGGTGTGATGGACAGCACGTACAAGAAGGTCCTGTTCCGCCTGGCACAGGACGCCAACGGCTACCCACCGGCCTCGGTCGAGGGCCTGTGGGCCAAGGCGGTAGAAGGTGGCTATGCCATCGACAACATTCCGTTTCATGTCTACGGCATTGCCCCGGGCGACGTGATCGTCACCCGCGAAGAGGCCGGCGAAACCTGGTTCGCCGAACTGCGCCAAAGTGGCGGCAGCTCGGTGTTCCGGATTGTCGTGCGGCCACCGGAAACCCTGGACCAGGTCCGCGCCGCCTTGCAGGACTTCGGCTGCGCCTGCGAAACCGAACCGGCAGTGAAGATGCTGGCCGTCGAAGTGTCGCCGCAGCGGTCACTCGACACCCTGCTCTACTACCTGCTCACCCAGCGCGAAGCCGGCCTACTGGACTTCGAGGAGGGCGTATTGCGCCACGCCATCCCCGAAGAGTTCCGCTAAGGCTTACGCCTCGGCCAAACGGGCAGCGGGCTTGCGAAACACGAACAGCAGGCCCACCACGATCATCCCCATGCCCAGCAGGCTGAGCGGCGCCAGGCGGTTACCGAAGATGAGAAAATCCATCACCGCGGTGACTGCCGGCACCAGGTAGAACAGGCTGGTGACATTGACCAGGTTGCCTTTGGCGATCAGCCGGTACAACAGCAAGGTCGCCAGCAGCGAGACCACCAGCCCCATCCACAGCAACGCACCGACAAAGCCGCCGGTCCACTGCACCTGCAGCGGCTGCAGCGGTGCGAACAGCGCGCACATGGCAAAACCGGCCAGGTATTGCAGCGGCAGCGTGCCCATGGGGTTGTCGGTGATGCGCTTCTGCAGGATCGAGCCAAAGGTCATGCTGGCCAGCGCCAGCAGGGCGAACAGCATGCCCGCCAGCGACACCCCGCCCAGGTTGATGCCCTGGTAGACCACCATGATCAGGCCGCTCAAGCCCAACCCCAGGCCGAACAGGCGGCTCCAGGAGCGCTGGCGCTCCATTAGCACCACGGTAAGGATCGGTTGCACCCCCATCACCGTGGCCATGATGCCCGGGGTG
The DNA here is from genome assembly GCF_044749445.1 of Pseudomonas sp. NPDC089408. Lineage (NCBI taxonomy): Bacteria > Pseudomonadati > Pseudomonadota > Gammaproteobacteria > Pseudomonadales > Pseudomonadaceae > Pseudomonas > Pseudomonas sp. NPDC089408. The sequence continues at coordinate 194,202 of NZ_JBIVHY010000002.1, read as the reverse complement.
ACATAGGTGTTGAGCGCCAACAGGTAGAAGATCTGGTAGGCACCGAGCAGGACGCACCCGGTACCGAGGGCCCGCAGGATGGCCCCGCGACTGCGCGGCCAGCGTAGCCCCAGCAGCGGGCCGATCAGCAACAGGCCGGTGAGGGCCAATGCCGAACGCAACAGCAGGAACGCGAACGGGCTGGCATGCGCCAGGCCCAGCTTGGAGACGATCGCCCCGCTGCTCCACAGCAGGACGAACAGGCTGGTAGTGGCCGCCGAGGCCACGGATGCTTTGCTAAAGACAGACATGTGTTGCCACCTGATAGTAGGCGAATAAGCCAAACGGACGGCGTGCGCTTCAGCGAGGGAAGTAGCCGTCCGTATTCAGTAGGTTGCGTGTGCGAAGGGATGCGGCCAGAAGCCGATCAGCCCAGCACGACCACGCAAGGAGGCGGAGCTACGCCGCCTACAACGCCACTGAAAGGTGGTGGGTAGTGACTGATCATGACCGGCTGCTGGCTGCCACGCACGACCATGCCCGCGACTGGCGCGATGGCAAAGCATGTGGTGGAAGGGCTGGCTGGCATGAACAGGTCTTCGGGAAGAGAACAATGGGCTGGACTATAGCCCGGTGCTTTGCGGCTGGCAACCATCCCTGCATCACTCGATCCCCTGTGTAGGAGCGGCCGCGCTGGCTGAACATGCACTGGTTAATTTTCCACCACCCCGACTCGTCTGAATGCGAAACGCAGCACGCATTCACCTGCTTCGAGGAGTACCGATGAACGTATCCACCTGGCTCTACCGGCCAGCCCAGATCACCTGCCTGCTGCTGGTCAGCGCCTACGCCCACGCCGCCAAGCCCGGCGATGTGTTCAAAGACTGCAAGGACTGCCCGGAAATGGTCGTGCTGCCCGCCGGCAGCTATGTCATGGGCGCCCCCGACGACGAAGTCGGCCGCCAGCCCGACGAGGGCCCACTGCACACCGTGACCTTCGCCAAGCCGTTCGCCATGAGCCGCTACCAGGTTACCGCGGGTGAACTGGACGCCTACATCAAGGCCACCGGCACCGTCATCAAGAGCGGCGACGAGCGCCCAGGCCGCTGGTGCGAAGCCAGCCAGCCGACCTACAAGCAGGGCCCCCGCCAACCCGCAGTGTGCGTCGACTACGACGAAGTGCAGGCTTACACCCAGTGGCTGGCCAAAACCACCGGCAAGCCTTACCGCATGGTCAGCGAGGCCGAGCGCGAATACGCCGCCCGCGGCGGCTCGACCGGGCCCTTCCCCTTCCCCTTCGACGAGCCGGGCAAGTACGAAATCAGCAAGCACGCCAACACCTACGGCCCCAAGGACGGCTACGCCTTCACCTCGCCCGTGGGCAGCTACCCGGCCAACGCCTTCGGCATGTACGACATGCACGGCAATGTCTACGAATGGGTTGCCGACTGCTATCACGAAAGCTACGAAGGCGCCCCCAGCGACGGCAGCGCCTGGATCCACGACCCCAAATGCATCCGCGCGCACATGCGTGGCAACGACTGGGGCGAGCCGCCGATCTTCTCCCGCTCGGCCAACCGCAACGACCGCCTCAAGACCACCCGTGGTGACTTCCTCGGCTTTCGCGTAGCACGCGAATTGTGAAGGTGTGACGCGGTAGACGCAGCAGCCCTGAAAAAAATCGCCAATAAGAATCGTTCCGGTTTTTCTCGGGTGCTGCGTCACATAGCTGACATAACTAAAAACCCCTCTGCCAACGAGACCGCAATAGATGTCCAAGTCCTTGCCCGGCCCGCTCAACCCGCTTGCCAAAGCGTTACTGATCCGTCATTCCCTTCGCCCCCAGCGCGCACTGTCGCGCATCGGCCTGGGCCTGGCCCTGTCCGGTGCGCTGGTTGCCCAGGTGCAGGCGCAGGAATGGACGTTGGATATTCCGGCGCAGTCGATGAATTCGGCGCTGCAGGCGCTGGCCAAGCAGACGGATACCCAGTTGCTGTATAGCCCGGAGGATATCAGTGGAGTGCGTTCCACAGCACTGAAAGGCAAGCATGACCTGCAGTCTTCGTTGCGGACATTGCTGCAAGGCACCGGCTTGCGTTACCAGATCGATGGCAACACCGTGACCGTGACGGCCAGCTCAAGTGCAAAGGACGGCCAGGTCGAACTTTCGGCGACCAACGTCAATAGCATTGGCCTGGGGGCCACTACCGAAGGCACGGGTTCCTACACTACTGGCTCCACCAGTACTGCCACCAAGATGAATCTGTCGATTCGCGAAACACCACAAACCATCAGTGTCATCACCCGCCAACGCCTGGATGACCAGCAACTGCATACGATGAGCGAAGTGCTGACCCAGGCACCGGGCATTACCATGTCCCAGGATGGCGGTGAGCGTTTCAACATCTACTCGCGTGGCAGCCAGATCAACACCTACCAGATCGACGGAGTGACCACGACCCAGGAAAACCAGACGCGGACCATGCCCGGTACGTTGATGGACATGGCCTTGTACGACCGCGTGGAAATCGTGCGCGGCGCCACCGGCCTGATGACCGGCGCAGGCGACCCCAGCGGCGTGGTCAACGTCATTCACAAGCGCCCGACCGCGCATTTTCAGTCATACGTCCAAGGTACCGTCGGCTCCTGGGATTACAACCGCCTGGAAGCGGACGTTTCCGGCCCGCTTGTCGACAGCGGCAAACTGCGCGGGCGCTTTGTCGCAGCCAAGCAGAACAACAACACCTTCATGGATTGGTACAGCCAGGACAAGAACATTGCTTATGGCGTCATCGAAGCCGATGTGACCGATACCACGCTGGTGCGTTTCGGCGTTGACTATCAGACCTACAAGGCCACAGGCGCCCCAGGCGTGCCGCTGATGTACAACAATGGCCAGCAAACCAACTTTTCGCGCTCGACCAGTGCGGGGGCACGTTGGGCGTATGATGATTACGAAACCTACAACTACACCATCAACATCGACCAGCAGCTTGCCAATGACTGGCAACTCAAGCTGGCCGCAAACTACATGGATGTGGACCGTGACGTAGGCGTTGCCTACTACGCCACCAACAGCGTTACTTCCAGCCTGGATCCGGCAACCAACCGCGCCAATGCCGAACGCGGAAAATCCTGGGCCGACCAGACACAAAAAGGGATAGACGTGACATTGCAAGGGCCCTTCCAGGCCTTTGGCCAGACACATGAGCTGATTTTCGGCTACAACTATCAAGAATACGACAACACACACTTCTCCTACACCGGCGGTACGCAAAGTTTCGATTTCGATACCTGGGACAACGAGCTGCCCAAGCCGGATACCTACACGCCTTTGCTGGACTTCAACATCAACTCACGGCAACGCGGATATTTCGCGGCGACGCGTCTTAACTTTACCGATGATCTGCATTTGATCCTGGGTGCACGCGGTAGCGACTACGAGTACAACTACTATTCGAAGGTGCTCAACAACGTGGCCTTGACGCCGGTCGACTACGGCATGAAAGAAAACGGGGTGGTCACGCCGTACGCGGGGCTTGTCTACGACTTGACCCCCGAACAGTCGGTGTACGTCAGCTACACCGATATTTTCAAGCCGCAAGCAAACCGGGACATCGACAACAAGCCACTGGACCCCGTGGAAGGCACCAACTACGAGGTTGGCTGGAAGGGTGAGTTCTTCGACAGCCGCCTCAATGCCAACGCTGCGCTCTATTACATCAAGCGTGACAACCTGGGTGTCGCCACTGGCGAAACGATCCCGAACACCAATGATAACGCCTACAAGGCTGTCAGCGGCGCAAAGACCAAGGGTGTCGACCTGGAGCTTTCCGGTGAGGTTCTGCCGGGCTGGAATGTGCAGTCCAGCTATAGCTGGTCCCGTACCGAGGATTCCGACGGCAATCGCCAGCTGACCCAGTTGCCCACCGACACGGTACGCTTCTGGACCACCTACCGCCTGCCCGGCGAGTGGGACAAGCTGACTGTCGGTGGCGGCGTCAACTGGAACTCCAACACATCGCTGTACTTCACCCGTTACCAGACTTGGGCAAAACAGGATGACTACTATGTGGCCAGCCTGATGGCACGCTACCAAGTCACCGATCACCTGAGCACTACCCTGAACATCAACAACCTGTTCGACGAAAAGTACTATGCCGGTTTTGCCGGGAACTACGGCCACTACGGTGCACCGCGTAATGCCATGTTGAACCTGCGCTACGACTTCTGACGGGCTGCTCGATACAAAAAAAGCGGCGTTGTTCCTGGTGAACAACGCCGCTTTTTTATTGCCTGCTCTGATAAAGCATCTTGGCTGAGAGGTGCTTGGCACAGCATTTTTATCGGCTTTGAGATCGAGCGCCGCCCGCGCGGCGCTTCGCGGCTAAAGCCGCTCCTACATTTGTTTCGGGCCAGTTATGCCTGTGCCGGAGGCGCGCGCACCCTGGGTGCATGGCTGGAGATCGATGAAGAGCAACTGCGTCCCCTTCGATAGCAAATGAACAAACAAGGCGGACAGCAGTGACCTCACAGGCGTGACTGGCCGAAACAAATGTAGGAGCGGCTTTAGCCGCGAAGCGCCGCGCGGGCGGCGCTCGATCTGTGCATCACCTCAAACCCCAAGGCATGCACCTGCAAGCCCTGACCCTACCTCATTGCATGGCCGGCTCCTCCATCAACAGCTTAGCTGCCAACTGCTCGACCACTTCGGCGTGTTTGAGGATGCTGTAGTGGTCCACATCAAACGCCCGGTTCTCGCTGCTGCCCCGAATCAGGCCAGGGTTGGCCTCTCTCGCCGCCCACCAGCACATTGCGGATACCGCGGTTGCCGGCAAGCCCGGCAACTGCCGTGACAAGGCTTTGAGCTGCATTGCCACCCTGAAGGTATGGGCCAGCTCCGAGCTGTCGATACTGGCGTAGGCCGAGGCCTTGCCCCACTGTCCGCGCACGTCATCAATCAACCGGACCAGCCTGGCCTCATCGCTGTCAACCGAAACTACCGGCAGCACAATTTGTGCTTTTTCAACATCGAGGATCACCCTGAGGAAACCCGCCAGGTCTTCTCCCCAATCGCTTTCCTGTTCCGACACCTCGCCAGATGGGATAAAGCTGTCCACCAGTGCAAGCAACGAAACCTGCTGCCCTTGGCTCTCCAGCTCTTCTGCCACCAACACCGCCAACGTCCCACCCAGCGACCAGCCCGCAAGCCGGTAAGGGCCTTCTGGCTGCTTCTGGCGGATGTACTGTGCGTAGTCGATAGCCATCGTTTGTAGCGACTCATCCTGCCACTCACGGTCCAACAGCATGCGGCACTGCAGGCCATAGACACTGCACTGGCCATCCAGGCGGCGCGCCAGTGGCTCGTAGTCGAACACCGTGCCAAAACCTGCATGCAGGCAGAACAGCGGGCTCACTGCGGCGACTCGGGTGTTGAGCAACAACAGCGGGTCAAGGCTGGCCTCGCCATCGGCATAACCAGACAACTCAGCAATCGTTGGTTTGGCCATCACATCACGTAGTTTCAGTTCGATGGCCAGGTCGTCACGTGCGCGCACCTGCGACAACAGTTTGAGTACCCGCAGCGAATCCCCCCCAAGTTCGAAGAAGTTGTCATCGATCCCTACCTCATTCACTTCCAGTACGTTTTGCCAGATCTGCACCAACGCCTGCTCCAAGGCATTGCGTGGGGCCACCCGCACGCGCTCGACGTTGCTCTCGGGCGCAGGCAGCGCATTACGGTCGATCTTGCCATTGGGCGTAAGCGGCAGCGCCGCCAGCAACACGATCCGCGCCGGAACCATGTAATCGGGCAGTTCTGCGCGCAGGGCATCACGCAGCTGTTCGGCCGAGCTCGAGGCCGCAGCCGACACCACATAGCCAACCAGCTGTTTACCCGTGGCGCCCTCCCGTGCCACCACCACAGCGTCTTTGACATCTGTCAGGTTACGCAGGCGTGCCTCGATCTCGCCAGGTTCGATGCGGAACCCACGGACCTTCAACTGGTTGTCCATGCGGCCAATGAAGTCCACCACACCATCGGCCCGGCGGCGCACGCGGTCACCAGTACGGTAAAGGCGCGAGCCTTCGGCGAACGGGTCGGCGACAAAACGTTCGGCAGTCAGCGCCGAGCGCTGGTGATAACCACGGGCAACCCCTTCGCCGCCGATGTACAACTCGCCGGCAACGCCATCTGGCACCGGATTCAGATACTGATCGAGCACATGCAAGGTACGTTGCCCTACCCGCGCACCGATCGGTGCGTACACCGCCTCGCAGCGTTGCTGCGCCGACACCTTCCACAGCAGCGGCGTAACTACCGTTTCCGTGGGCCCATAGCCATTGGTCAGGTACTTTGGGCGCAGTGCGCGCTTGACCAGTTCGAACAACGCATCCGGCACGGCATCGCCGCCAAAGCAGTAGATGCGCACCGGTGGTGCCTGCTCCTGACGCGCCTCGGCAAATTCTGCCAACTGCTGCAGATAGGCCGGCGGGAAGCAGGCGATATCGATGCCTTGGTCATGCAGTACTTGCCAGGTTTCTTCGGCAGTCCACAACCGGTTGTCGCGCACCACCAGGCAGCCTCCTGACGACAAGGTCGACAACCAGCGCTCCTGGGCACCGTCGAAGGCGAACGACATGAACAGCAGCTCGCGGGTGGACGCGTCCATCTCGTACAACTGCGCGATCGCCTGACAGTGCATGCGGATCTGGCCATGGCTCACCGCAACGCCTTTGGGTTTGCCTGTGGAACCCGAGGTGTAGATCAGGTAGGCCAGGTTGTCATCGCTGACGGTACTGAGCACCAGGTTGCCTGGTACCGCCGCAGGCTCGTCACGGTCCAGTTCGATGCAGCGTTGCACCGTGGCAAAGCGCTCGCGCAGTGCACTGCTGGTGATCAGCAGGTGCATGGCTGAATCCTCGACGATCCAGTCCAGGCGCTCTTGTGGGTAGTCAATGTCCAGCGGCACGTAGGCCGCCCCCGTCTTCATCACCGCCAGGAAGGCAACGATCACCTCTACGGAGCGCTCCAGAGCAATACCGACGGTGGCCTCAGGACGCACGCCAAGGGCAAGCAGGCGCTGGGCAAGGCAATTGGCGCGCGCGTCCAGCTCGGCATAGCTCAGCTGGCTTTGACCACACACAACCGCCACGGCATCAGGCTGCGCAGCAACATGCTCGGCAATGCGCTCGGCCAGCCGAGGTCCAGCAGGGCTGCGTGGCTGCAACCTGTTGCGCTTACTGGCCTGTTGCAGCTGGGCGTCACCCAGCATCTGCAAGCTGCCGAGGGTCGCCTGGGGGTTGTCCAGCATGGCACCCAACAGGCTTTCGAAGCAGCTGCGCACTTCACGGGTCGCGGCTTCGGTAAAGCGGTTGCGCAAATACAGGAATTCTACCGAGAAGGTGTCATTCAGGTGCACCGCCAGGTCCATGGCGTAGTTGGTAACGTCACGCGAGCTCACCTGGCCAAAGCGCAAGGTGTTGCTGCCGCCTTCCTGCAGGCGCTGGTCCACCGGGTAGTTCTCGAACACCACGATGCTGTCGAACAATGCCTGCCCTGGGCGCCCCGCCCAGCGCTGAACATCGGCCAACGCTGCATGCTCATGGTCACGCAGTTCCAGGTTGCAGGCTTGCAGTTGTTGCAACCAGCTGCTGACACTTGCCTCCGGCTTCGGGGTCTGCACCACCGGCAAGGTGTTGATGAACAGCCCAAGCATCTCGTCGGCCCCGGCCAGGCCTGCCGGGCGACCGGCCACCGTGGCACCAAAGCAGACGGTGGGCTGCCCGGTGTAGCGCTGCAATAGCAGAAGCCATGCCGCCTGTACCAAGGTATTGGGGGTCACGCGCAAACGCTGCGCCTGCTCACGCAAGTAACGGGTACGCTCGGCGTCCCAATGCAGGTACAGCGCATCGTGCCCGACCAGCCCGGCGTCAGGCTGCGGCGCAACACTGTTGGCCAGCAGCGTCACGCTGTCCAGCGCTGTCAGCCGAGCGCGCCAGAACTGCTCTAGCTCCAGTTGCGACTGTTGGCCCAGCCAGCGAATGTAATCGCGATAGCGGCCGGCGGGTTGAACCACCGAATGGCCATGGTAAGCCTGCAGCACCTCGCCCAGCAGCCGTGAACTGCTCCAGCCGTCCATGAGTATGTGGTGGCGCGTCCATATCAACTGCAGGCGCTCATTACTCAAGCGTACCAATGTCAGGCGCATCAACGGTGCCATGCCCAAGTCAAACCCTTGCGCCGCATCGTTGGCAAGCAATGCCTGCAAATCCTCGTCAGTGCTGTTGCGCCCGCGCCAATCGAGCATGCGCAAAGGCAGCTCGATCTGGCGATGCACGATTTGCAGGGGCTCTGCCAGCGTCGCCGCTGACCAGAAGCTGGTGCGCAAGATATCGTGCCGCGCGATGACCGCGTTCCAGGCGGCAACGAAGCGCTCGATTTCAAGGCCCTCGACCTCCACCGACGCCTGGTTGATGTAAAGCGCCGCTTCCGAGCCCTGCAGGGTGTAGAACAGCATCCCTTGCTGCATCGAAGACAGCGGGTAGATATCGACAACCTGGCGGCACGGCACCGGCAAATCGTCCAGTTGCGCCTGGGTCAGCCTGGCCTGCGGGAAGTCCGATGGGGTAACCGCACGGTTGGTTTCGTCACCGCAATGTGCGATCAGCACCTTGAGTTCCTGGGCGTAGTCATCGGCCAGGCGCTGCACGGTGGCATCGTCAAACAGGCCCCGACTGAAGCTCCAGGCCAACTTCAGCTCACCGCCATACACCTGGCCGGTCACGGCCAGCAGGCTGCTGAGCGCCGAGCTTGCACTTTGCGTGGCGCCGCCGTTTTCCTTGGCAGGCACGAACAAACCACTATCACCGTCGAAGCTGCCATCGAACTGCCCGAGGTAGTTGAAGACGATTTCGCCTTGCGCCAAGCGCTCAAGGGCTTTACGGCTCTGGTCGTCGCCCAGGTAGCGCAGCAGGCCATAGCCCAGTCCTTTGTTCGGGATGGCCCGTAGTTGCTCCTTGATGGCCTTGATCGATTCACCCATCGTCGGCTGTGGGCTCAGCTTGACCGGGTAGATGCTGGTGAACCAGCCCACCGTACGCGTCAGGTCGATGTCGTCGAACAGGTCTTCGCGACCGTGCCCTTCCAGGCGCACCACCAGCTCTGCCTGCTCGCTCCAGCGGCAGACAACCCGTGCCAGCGCGGTCAGCAACAAGTCATTGATCTGGGTCCGGTACGCTACAGGTGCGTCTTGCAGCAATTTGCGCGTCCATGCCTGGTCCAGGTGAGTGGTCACCGAGGTCGCATGCTTCAGCTGGTTGCTGCCTTCCGGGTGATCGCAAGGCAATGCATCGCTGACACCTTGCAACTGGGCCTGCCAATATGCCAGCTCCGGCACGAGCAGCGGGCTGCGCGCGTGGGCCTGCAAATGCTCGGCCCACGCCTTGAACGAACTGCTCTTGGCGGGTAGCACCAGCGGCCGGCCTGCGGCAAGCGCGCTATAGGCCGCTTGCAGGTCTTCAAGCAAAATACGCCAGGACACGCCGTCTACTACCAAGTGGTGGACAACCAACAACAGCCGCTGGCTGCCGTCGGGCAGGCTACCCAGCATGGCGCGCAGCAATGGACCCTGTTCCAGGTTCAGGCTGCGTTGCACCTCGTCAGCCTTCTTCTCCAGCGCCTCGACACTGTCGAACGCATGTACCTGTAGCTCGTGCCCATTGGCCTGGTCGAACTCAGCATGCCATTGCGCTTGCTGATGCTGGAAGCGCAGCCGCAGCGCGTCGTGGTGTTCGCCAAGCGCCCGCAGCGCCGCCTGCAGATGCGTCACTTCCAGCGCCTCGTTAGGCATAAGCAGAACAGACTGGTTCCAGTGCTGCCGCTGCGGTATCGACTGTTCGAAGAACCGCTGTTGCACAGGTGTCAGCGGCAGGCTGCCGGTGACCTTACCTTGCTCGCCTGTCACCCCTTCCACGCGCCGTATCACAGCCATCAGGCCTTGCACGGTCTGGTGTTCGAACAAATCCTTGGGGGTGAACTGGATGCCTGCCTGCCGGGCACGGCTGACTACCTGCAAGGAAATGATCGAATCACCGCCCAACTCGAAGAAGTTGTCGGTCAACCCCACCTTTTCCAGCTTCAGCACATCGGCCCAGATCGCTGCGACTTGCAGCTCCAACTCGGTGCGTGGCGCCACATAGTCTGCTTGTAACAGGCTGGCATCGGCTTGTGGCAAGGCCTTGCGGTCCAGCTTGCCGTTAGGCGACAACGGCAAGTTGCCCAGGAACATCACATGCGCAGGCACCATGTACTCCGGCAAGCTCGCCTTCAACTGGCCACGCAAGTTGTCACGCAGCTCGGCCTGGCCATCAGCGCGCTGCAGTAGCTCGGGCGATGCCGGCACCACGTAGGCCACCAGTTGATTGCCAAGCGGCCCTTGTTGGGCAATCACCACTGCATGCCGCACACTGGCCTGCGCGCGCAGTAGCGCCTCGATTTCCCCCAGTTCGATACGGAAACCTCGGATTTTCACCTGGTGGTCGACCCGGCCGACATACTCCAGCACACCGTCGGCGCGCCAGCGAGCCAGGTCGCCGGTGCGATACAGGCGCTGCCCGCCTTGCCCGGCGAACGGGTTGGCAACGAACCGTTCGGCGCTTAGCGATGGCTTACGGTAGTAACCACGCGCAAGTGCTTTGCCGCCCAGGTAAAGTTCGCCACAAACCCCTACCGGCACCGGGCAAAGGCCGGCATCCAGAACATGCACTTGCGTGTCTGGCAGCACCCTGCCGATCTCCACTTCGCCCGTTCGCTTGCCCAGGCGCTCACTGTGAGTGGCGTTGATGGTGGCCTCAACCGGGCCATAACGGTTGAAGATCGCCACCTGTGGCAAGCACTCGATAGCCGTGTTCAGCAGGTCGTGAGAAATGGCTTCGCCGCCCGAGAACAAGCGTTTCAGGCTGCGGCACTCTGCAACGCCCGGTGCCTCGATAAAGCTCCTGAGCATTGACGGAATGAAGTGCAAGGTCGTGACCCCATGCTGGCGAATCAGCTCGATCAGCAATTGTGGGTCACGTTGATCGCCTTGCCGGGCGAGCAGCAGGCGCGCACCACTGGTCAGTGGCCAGAGGAACTCCCATACCGATACATCGAAGCTGAACGAGGTCTTCTGCAGCACCACATCCTGCTTGTTCAAGGCGTAGGTGCCCTGCATCCAGCTCAAACGGCCGCACAGCGCCTGCTGGTCGATCCCCGCCCCCTTCGGTTTGCCGGTCGAGCCCGAGGTGTAGATCACATACGCCAGGTTTTGCGCTGCAACCCCTGGCGCGGGGTCAGCAACCGGGTAATCGTCAAAGGTGCCTGGCGCCAGGCATATACGCTGGATATGCGCCGGTACCGACAGACCATTGTCGTGCTGAGTCAGCAGCAGCCTGATGTCGCTGTCTTCGAACATGTAGGCCAGACGGTCCTGCGGGTACTCAGGGTCGAATGGCACATATGCCCCCCCGGCCTTGAGAATCCCCAGCAGGCCGATGACCATCTCCAGGCTGCGTGACATCAGGATGCCCACCAGCACATCCGGCCCTACTCCCAACTCGCGCAAGCGGTGCGCCAACTGGTTGGCTCGCCGGTTGAGCTCTGCGTAGCTCAACGTCTGCTCAGCGAAGATCACCGCCGTGGCATCGGGCGAGCGGGCCACCTGTGCCTCGATCATCTGCGCCACACTGCAACCCTCTGGGTGCTGCAGGTCGGCGCCATGCCAGCCGGTCACAACCTGGCGATACTCGTCCTCCAGCAACAATGGCAAGTCACCGACAGCGGCTGTGGCATCTTCGATCAGCGCCTCAAGCAGGTTGCGCCAATGGCCAGCGACCTGGGCAATCGCCTCATCGCTCCAAAAGGCGCGATCATGGGTGAACCTGCACGTGAGGTTGCCACCCAGCACCACTGCCACGCTCAAGGGGTAGTTGGTCTGCTCAAGGTTAGCCACCTCACCAAAGCGCAGCCCCGCGGTAGCCCCCTGCTGCAGCGCCTCGGATACCGGGTAGTTCTCAAACACCAGCAGGCTGTCGAACAGGGCTTCACCGCCCAGGCCCGCCCAGCGCTGCACATCATTCAACGGTGTGTGCTCGTATTCTCGCAGGGCCAGGTTGCACGCCTGCACCTGCTCGATCCACTGCCCGACCGACTGCTCCGGGCGTGGTGCGCCAGCAACCGGCAATGTGTTGATGAACAGGCCAATCTGCTCTTCGACCCCCACCAGTTCCGCAGGCCTGCCGGCCACTGTGGCGCCAAAGCACACCGTGGCCTGGCCGGTATAGCGTTGCAGCAGCAACAACCAGGCCGATTGCACCAGGGTGTTCACGGTAACCCGGTTGGCCCGGGCGAACACTTCAATGCGCGCGGTCTGTTCACGGTCAAACTGCAGGCGATGAATGCTATGGCCACTGCGCTTTTCTTCAGCGTCGATGCGTAGCGCCTGCGCCAGGCGGGTGGGTTCTTGCAAGTCAGCCAGCTGGCCCTTCCAGAAGGCTTCAGCAAGCGCGGCATCCTGGCGTTGCAACCAGGCGATGTAGTCCCGGTAGTGACCGGCCTGCGCGGCGACCGGCTGGCCGGCATAGCGCTGCAGCACCTCTCCCAGCAAGCGGGAGGTGCTCCAACCATCCATCAGAATGTGGTGGCTGGTGTAGATCAGGTGATGGCTGGCAGTGCCCGTGCGGATAATCTGCAACCGCAGCAACGGTGCTTCGCTCAAGGCAAAACCCTGCTGGCGATCGGCTTCGGCCAGGGTGCGCAGCGCCTCGTCCAGATGCAACTGGCCACGCCAGTCATGCTCGGCTACGGGCAGTTCCACATGCTTGCTCACCACCTGCACGGCCTGGCCCAGGTTACCTTGCCAGACAAAGCCGCTACGCAGGATATCGTGCGCCTCGATGGCCCCACGCCAGGCCTGTTTGAAACGTTCGGCATCCAGTCCGTCCACGTCCATGCGCATCTGGTTGATGTAATGGCCACGCTCCTGCTCGTACAGGGTATGGAACAACATGCCCTGCTGCATCGGCGACAGCGGATACACATCGGCGATACGCTCGGCGGCCACTGGCAGGTTGTCCAGCTGCACCTGCGAAAGCCCTGCCAGCGGGAAGTCCGAGGGCGTAACACCCCGGTGCTGTGGTTGGCAGCAATGCGCGATCAGCACGCGCAACTGCGCAGCGTAGTCATCTGCCAGCTGTTGAATGGTCGCGGGGTCGAACTGCTCCCGGCTGAAGTTCCAGGCCAGTTTCAACTCACCGCCGTAAACCTGGCCATTGAGCGCCAACAGGCTACCCAGCGGCGCCTCGGCATCCTGGGCGGCGCCGGCATACTCTTTGGCCGGTACGAACAGCCCAGCCTGATCATCAAAGCTGCCGTCGAACTGGCCCAGGTAGTTGAAGACGATTTCACCCTGTGGCAAAGCCGCCAGCGCTGCCTGCGCCTCGGCGCTACCCAGATGGCGCAGCAGGCCATAGCCCAGGCCTTTGTTGGGCACAGCCCGCAATTGCTCCTTGATGGCCTTGATCGACTGGGCCAAGTCGGCCTGAGGGCTGAGCTTCACCGGATACATGCTGGTAAACCAGCCCACGGTACGGCTCAGGTCAATACCTTCGAACAGGTCTTCGCGGCCATGGCCTTCCAGGCGTACCAATACTTCCTCACGGGCCGTCCAGCGTGCCACCACCCGCGCCAGCGCAGTCAGCAGCAGGTCGTTGATCTGCGTACGGTAGGCTGCCGGGGCTTCCTGCAACAACTGCCGGGTGGTTTCCCGGTCCAGGCGGGTAACGAGCGAGGTAGCATGGCGTTGCTGGTTACCCCCCTGTGGGTGATCACAAGGCAGAGCATCGCTGCTGCCCTGCAACTGGCTTTGCCAGTAGCCAAGCTCCGTTTGCAGCTCAGGGCTAGCGGCATAAGCCTGCAAGCGCTCGGCCCAGGCCTTGAACGAGCTGGTCTTGGCCGGCAACTTCAGCGCTTGCCCGGCGCACAGGGCTTGATAGGCCTGTTGCAGGTCTTCAAGCAGCACGCGCCACGACACGCCGTCCACCGCCAAATGGTGAACCACCAGCAGCAAGCGTTGGCTGCCATCGGCCAAGTGTGCCAATACCGCTCGCAACAACGGCCCCTGAACAAGGTCGAGGCTACGCTGGGCTTGCTCGGCCAATTGCTCCAACGCCTGTACGTCGGCGCAGTGATGCTCCCACAACACGTCCGTCGCCTCGACAGCGCCGAAGCTCACCTGCTGGTCGAAGCGCAGCCGCAGCGCATCATGATGCTCGAGCAGCGCCTGCAGCGCCGCGTTCAGATGCCGCGCCTGCAACGCCTTGCCGGGAACCAGCAGTACCGACTGGTTCCAGTGGTGACGTGCAGGGATCGGCCGTTCGAAGAACCAATGCTGGATCGGCAGCAATGGGGTAACGCCAGTGACCGGCCCCTGGTCGATGGCGCTGTTTTGCACAAGACGCGCCACAGCCGCCAGGGCCTGCACGGTCTGGTTGAGGAACAGTTCCTTGGGGGTGAACTGGATACCTTGTTGCCGTGCCCGGCTAACCACCTGCAACGAGATGATCGAGTCGCCGCCCAGCTCGAAGAAGTTGTCACTCAGGCCAACCTGCTCCAGCTTCAGCACATCCGCCCAGATCGCCGCAATTTGCTGCTCCAGTTCGCTTTGCGGGGCGATGTATTCGCCCTGCAACTGGCTGGCATCCGGTTGCGGCAAGGCTTTGCGGTCCAGCTTGCCGTTCGGCGTTACCGGCAGTTTGTCGAGCAACAGCAGGTGCGCAGGCACCATGTAGTCCGGCAGGCCGGCCTTCAGTGCTTCGCGCAGGCTGTCGCGCAAGGCGTTCTGGTCTTGAGTGCTGTCGGCAGCTACCACATAGCCCACCAGTTGCTTGCCGCTCGGGCCGTCCTGGGCCAGCACCACCGCTTCCTGCACGCTCGGCAGTTCCAGCAGGCGTGCTTCGATCTCGCCCAGTTCGATACGCAGACCGCGGACCTTCACCTGGTGGTCGATACGCCCGGCGTAATCAATCACGCCATCGGCACGGTAGCGCGCCAGGTCGCCAGTGCGGTACAGACGTCCGCCATTAGTGCTGAACGGGTCCGGCACGAAACGCTCGGCAGTCAGCGATGGGCGCTGGTGGTAACCGCGGGCCAGGCCCACGCCGCCCAAGTACAGCTCGCCAGCACTGCCACGTACGGCCGGTTGCAGGCTGCCTTCGAGGATGTGGGTTTTCAGGTTGTCGATCGGCTGGCCGATCGGCACGCTGATGCTCTCGTCCGGCTGGCAGGTCCAGTGGGTAACGTCGATCGCCGCTTCGGTCGGGCCATACAGGTTGTAAAGGCCGGCCGCCGGCAGGCGTTGCTGGGTTTGGCGCGCCAGCTCGGCCGGCAGCGCTTCACCGCTGCAAACCACGCGCTTGAGGCTGGTGCAGCTCTCGACCGCTTCGTGGGTCATGAACGCCTGCAGCATCGATGGCACGAAGTGCAGTGTGCTGATGCCGTACTGGTTGATGGTTTCCACCAGCAGTTGCGGGTCGCGGTGCGCACCCGGCTGGGCCATCACCAAACGTGCGCCGGTCATCAGCGACCAGAAGAACTCCCACACCGACACGTCGAAGCTGAACGGGGTTTTCTGCAGCACGCTGTCGCTGGCATCCAGGCCATAAGCCTTCTGCATCCACCACAGGCGGTTGACCAGTGCCTGATGGCTGTTGCCGGCGCCTTTCGGGCGGCCGGTGGAGCCGGAGGTGTAGATCACATAGGCCAGGTTCAGCGGTGCCACGTCGGTGTTCGGGTTGGCGTCGCTGTAGCCGCTCAGGTTCTCGGTATCCAGGTCCAGACTGCGCAGGCCGGCCGGGATCGGCAGGGTTTCACGCAGGTGCGACTGGGTCAGCAGCAAGGCGATGCCGCTGTCTTCGAACATGTAGCTCAAGCGGTCTTGCGGGTATTCCGGGTCCAGCGGCACGTAGGCGCCGCCGGCCTTCACGATGCCCAGCAGGCCGATCACCATTTCCAGGCTGCGCTCCATGGCGATGCCTACCAGCACGTCCGGCCCTACGCCCTGCTCGCGCAGTTTGTGCGCCAGCTGGTTGGCCCGGCCGTTGAGCTCGGCATAGGTCAGGGTCTGCTCGCCAAAGGCCAGTGCCGGGGCGCCAGGGCTGGCAGCGACCTGAGCTTCGATCAGGGCATGAATAGCCTGCTCGTCCGGGAAGTCGGCTTGCGTGCTGTTCCAGCTCAGCACCATCGCCTGCTGCTCTTGCTCACTCAGCAGCGGCAACTCTGCAACCTGCTGCTCAGGCTGGCTGACAATGCCATGCAGCATGTTGCGCCAATGCTGCGCCATCGCCTCGATGGTCGATGGGTCGAACAGCTCGGTCGCATACGTCAGTGCGGCCTCGATGCCACCCTCGTGCTCGACCGTATCCAGTTTCAGTTCGAATTGCGCGGTATTGTTGCTCCAGGCCACGCTCTCTACCTCCAGGCCCGGCAAGCTGTGACGCTCGCCTTTGACTTGGGTCTGGTGGTTGTACATGACCTGGAACAACGGGCTGTGGCTGAGGCTGCGCTCCGGCTGCAAGGCTTCGACCAACTGTTCGAACGGCAAGTCCTGATGCGCCTGGGCGCCCAGCACACGCTGTTTGACCTGAATCAGCAGCTCTTTGAAGCTGATGCGTGGGCCGAACTCGGCACGGATGACTTGGGTATTGACGAAAAAGCCGATCAGACGCTCGGTTTCCACCCGGTTGCGGTTGGCGACCGGCACCCCCACGCGAATATCCGCTTGCCCGGTGTAGCGATGCAGCAACCCCTGGAAGCTCGCCAGCAGCAGCATGAACAGCGTCACCCCCTGCTCCTGCGCGCATTGCTTGAGCGACGCTACCAGCTCACCAGGCAGGCTGACGCCAGTACTGGCACCGGCGCTGCTGGGCACGGCAGGCCGTGGCCGGTCAGTGTGCAGTTCAAGCACCGGCTGCTCATCACCCAGCTGTTCTTTCCAGAAAGCAAGCTGACGTGCCTGCTCGCCGGCTTCCATCCAGCGGCGCTGCCAGATGGCATAGTCGCGATACTGAATGGGCAAGGCTGGCAGGTTAACGGTCAGGCCCTGGCTATAGCCTTGGTATAGCTGTACCAGTTCCTGCACCATGACCGGCATCGACCAGCCATCGGACACGATGTGGTGCAAGGTAACGACCAATACGTGTTCATCCTGCGCCAGGCGTAACAAGCCCACCCGCAGCAGCGGCCCGCTGGCCAGGTCGAAAGGCTGCCGCGCCTGGGCCTCGACCCAAGCCCGTACCGCCTGCTCATCGGCTTGCTCCTGCACTTCTGGCAGCAGCTCGAATGGCAAGTCTTGCTGCACCACTTGAACGGCCTGGTCGTCCTCCAGATGGAAGGTGGTGCGCAGTGTTTCATGGCGGGCGATCAGTGTCTCGAAGCTGCGCTGCAGGGCCGCCGTGTCCAGCTGCCCCCTGAATTTCAATGCCGAGGGGATGTTGTACGCCGCGCTTTGAGGCTCCCACTGCCACAGGAACCATTGACGTTGCTGGGCATAGGAAAGCTCACAGCGCTGCGTGTCATGCCCCACCACTGGAATGGGCAATTGCGCCAGGCTGATGCCTTTTTCGCCGAGTTTTTCCAGAAAGAGCTTACGTTGTGCAAGAGGCAGTCGAACGAAGCGTTGGACCAGGTCCATGTTTCTTTTTTCCATGTGCATCTCAAATGGCCTCAAGCTCATTCATGAAGTCCTGAAGCTCATCCAGGTCTTCGTCACTATTGGTGTTCAATTCACTGATCAGGGCGGCATAGGCCTGCAGGCTCTCGGCCTGGAACAAAAGCGCCAGCGGCAGGTTCAGGCCAAGCTCGACTTGCAGACGGGCCATGACCTGGGTGGCCAGCAACGAGTGCCCACCCAGCTCGAAGAAGTTGTCGTTCAGGCCAACCCGGTCGAGCTTCAGGACATCGGCCCAGACGGCGGCTACCCGCTGCTCCAGCTCGCTGCGGGGCGCCAGGTACTCCGTTTGCAGCTGCCGTGCGTCCACAGCCGGCAGGGCCTTGCGATCGAGTTTGCCGTTGGCGGTCAGCGGCAAGGCTTCGAGCAGCAACAGGTGGGCCGGTACCATGTAATCCGGCAGGTCGGCCTTGAGCGCGCCGCGCAGGGTTTCGCGCAATGCCGCCTGGCTATCGGCAGTGGCCAGGGCGGCAGCGTCGGCAGGTACCACATAGCCCACCAGCTGCTGGCCACTCGGCCCGTCCTGGGCCAGCACGGCCACCTGGCGCACCACCTGTTGGCCCAGCAGGCACGCTTCGATTTCACCCAGTTCGATGCGGAACCCGCGAATCTTCACTTGGTGGTCGATACGGCCCATGTACTCGATCACCCCGTCCGTGCGGTAACGGGCCAGGTCGCCGGAGCGATACAAACGGCCACCCTGGGCAGCGAACGGGTCTGGAACGAAGCGCTCGGCAGTCAGCCCGGCCCGGCCAAAGTAGCCACGCGCCAGGCCAGCTTCGGCGATTACCAGCTCGCCATGCCCGCCAGGCACCACCGGGTTCAAGGCGGCATCGAGCACATACCAGGACAGGTCGGCGATCACCTCGCCGATCGGGCTGGTGGCGCCCTTGTGCAGGTCTTCGAGGGTGATTGGGCGGTAGGTCACATGCACCGTGGTTTCGGTAATGCCGTACATGTTGATCAGCCGTGGCTGGCTATCGCCGAACACTTCGAACCAGGGTTTCAAGCTGGCAACCTCCAGCGCTTCACCGCCGAACACAACGTGGCGCAAGGCCAGTTGCTCCCCGGCTTTGGCCCGCTCGCAGGCTATCGGCATCAGCTGTTTGAAGGCCGACGGCGTCTGGTTGAGCACGGTCACCTGCTCGCGGACCAGTAAGGCATGGAAGTCCTCGAATGAACGGGCCACATCCTTGGCCACGATGACGGCCTTGCCGCCGTACACCAGTGCGCCGAACAGCTCCCATACCGAGAAGTCGAAGGCATAGGAGTGGAACACCGTCCACACATCGCTGGCGTCGAAGCCGAACCCGTCATGGGTTGCCGCGAACAAGCGCACCACGTTGCGGTGAGCCAGCAAGGTGCCCTTTGGCTTGCCGGTCGAGCCGGAGGTGTAGATCACGTAGGCCAGGTTGTCTGCAGCCACCTCAACGTTGGGGTTGGCAGAGCTGTAGCCGGCAAAGCTGTCCGCTACGATGTCCAGGCATTGGACGTGTGCCGGCACAGGCAGCGCCGCGGCCAAGTGGGCTTCGGTCAGCAACAGCCCGATCCCACTGTCCGCGAACATGTAGGCCAGGCGCTCCTGCGGGTAGCCTGGGTCCAGCGGCACATAGGCACCCCCGGCCTTGAGAATGGCCAGCAGGCCCACCACCATTTCCAGGCCGCGCTCCAGGGCAATGCCGACCAGCACATCCGGCCCCACACCCAGCTCACGCAGCTTGTGCGCCACGCGGTTTGCGCGGCTGTTGAGCTCAACATAAGTCATGGCCTGATCGGCAAAGGCCAATGCCTGCGCCTCTGGCGCAGCCTGTACCTGCGCTTCGATCAGTTGGTGAATGGCACGCGTGTCCGGGTACTGCCTGTGCTTGGGGTTCCAGCCCTGCAAAATCCGCTGCTGCTCAGCCACGCCCAGCAACGGCAACTCTCCCA
Organism: Pseudomonas sp. NPDC089408; assembly: GCF_044749445.1. Lineage (NCBI taxonomy): Bacteria > Pseudomonadati > Pseudomonadota > Gammaproteobacteria > Pseudomonadales > Pseudomonadaceae > Pseudomonas > Pseudomonas sp. NPDC089408. Next base: position 174,532 of record NZ_JBIVHY010000002.1, on the reverse strand, counting down.
GCACCTGGCTGGCATCCACCGTCAGCGCCTGCAGCACGTTGCGCAGATGGCCAGCGACCTGCTGGATAGCCGCCTCGCTCCAGCACGCCCGGTCATGGCGGTACTGGATCGACAAGCGGTTGCCCAAGCTCACCAGCAAGGTCAGCGGATAGTTGGTCTGCTCCTGCACGGCCACTTCGCCAAACTGCAGCCCACCGGGTGCACCCTGTTTCAAGGCCTCGGAAACCGGGTAGCTTTCGAACACCACCAGGCTGTCGAACAGCGCCTCGCCGCCCAGCCCTGCCCAGCGTTGCACATCGTACAAAGGCGTGTGCTCGAATTCGCGCAGGGCTAGGTTGCACGCCTGCACCTGGGCAAGCCATTCGCCCACGGTTTGCTCGGGGCGCGGAGCCGCGACCACCGGCAGGGTATTGATGAACAGGCCAACCTGCTCTTCCACACCCGCCAGCTCGGCCGGGCGGCCGGCGACGGTCGCACCGAAGCACACCACCGACTGCCCGGTGTAGCGCTGCAGCAGCAGCAACCAGGCCGACTGCACCAAGGTGTTGACGGTGACCCGGTTGGCCCGGGCAAACGCTTCAATATGCGCCGTCTGCTGCGCATCGAAGTACTGCGCCAGGTCGTGCTGACCGCTACCGGTGCAGGCCTGCGGCTCGCGTATGGCCTTGGCCAGGTGGGTTGGCGCCGGCAAGTTCGCCAACTGTCCTTTCCAGAAGACTTCTGCCGCCGCGCCATCCTGATGCTGCAACCAGGCGATGTAATCGCGGTAGCTGCCCTGCTGGGCTGGCAACGACTGGCCTGCGTAATGCTGCAGCACCTCGCCCAGCAGCCGAGAGCTGCTCCAGCCGTCCATCAAAATGTGATGGCTGGTATAGATCAACTGATGGCGGCCGGCATCGGTGCGCACCAGCACCAGGCGCAGCAGTGGCGCCTGGTCCAGGCTGAAGCCTTGCTGGCGCTCGCTGTCGGCCAGCGTCTGCAAGGCCTGCTCCAAGGCCGGCTGGCCGCGCCAGTCATGCTCGGCAAACGGCAGCGCTACCTGCTTGTGCACCACCTGTACGGCCTGTTGCAGCGTGCCCTGCCAGACAAACCCGGTGCGCAAGATGGGGTGAGCCGCCAGCGCCGCTTGCCAGGCCTGCTTGAAGCGCGGTACATCCAGGCCGTCTACATCGACCCGCAACTGGTTGATGTAGCTGCCGGCCTGTTGCTCGTACAGGGTATGGAACAGCATGCCCTGCTGCATCGGCGACAGCGGGTAGATATCCGCGACCTGCTCTGCCGGCACTGGCAGGCTGTCCAGTTGCTGCTGGCTGAGGCCGGCCAGCGGGAAGTCCGAAGGCGTGATGCCGTAGTGCGTTTGCAGGCAGCAATGGGCGATGACGTCGACCAGCGCCTGCTGGTAAGCCGCAGCCAACTGCTCGATGGTTTGCGTGTGGAAAACAGCCTGACTGTAGGTCCACTCCAGGCGTAGTTCACCGCCATAGACCTGGCCACTCAGCGAAAGCAGACTGGTCAAGGTTGCCGCCGGGTCTTGCTTGGCGCCGTCGTTTTCCTGAGCGGGTACGAACAAACCGGCAGGGTCGTCAAAGCTACCGTCGAACTGGCCAAGGTAGTTGAACACGATATCGCCTTGCGGCAGTGCCGCCAGCGCCGCCCGGGTTTCGGTACTTCCCAGGTAACGCAACACGCCATAACCCAGGCCCTTGTCAGGGACTGCCCGTAGCTGCTCCTTGATGGCCTTGATCGATTCGGCCATGTCAGCCTGCGGGCTGAGCCTGACCGGGTACATGCTGGTGAACCAGCCCACGGTGCGGCTCAGGTCCATGCCGTCGAACAGGTCTTCACGGCCATGCCCTTCAAGGCGTACCAGCACGTCTTCACGGGCGCTCCAATGGCCAACCACGCGGGCCAGGGCCGTCAACAGCAGGTCATTGATCTGCGTGCGGTAGGCAGCCGGGGCGTCCTGCAACAACTGCCGGGTGGTTTCCCGGTCCAGGCGGGTGGTGACAGAAGCGGCATGGCACTGTTGATTACTGCCTTGCGGCATATCGCAGGGCAAGGCACCGGCAGTACCTTGCAGCTGTGCTTGCCAATAGGCCAGTTCTGCCTGCAAGCCGGTGCCTTGAGCGTAGCTATGCAACTGTTCTGCCCACGCCTTGAACGAGCTGGTCTTGGCCGGCAAGCTCAAAGGCTGGCGGTCCGCCAATGTGCGGTAAGCCTGTTGCAGGTCTTCCAGCAGCACACGCCACGACACGCCGTCCACGACCAGGTGATGGATGACCAGCAGCAGGCGCTGGCTACCATCCGCGAGCTCGGCCAACACCGCCTTGAGTAACGGGCCTTGCTCAAGCACGAGGCTGCGCTGGGCATCATTGGCCACCTGTTCAAGCGCTTCGATGTTCGGCAACTGAACTGTCGAGACCAGCTGCGCCGTCTCTGCATCGGCATACGCCGCCTGCACACCACTACCCGCCTGTACAAAACGCAGCCGCAGGGCATCGTGATGTTCGACCAACGCACGCAAGGCGGCGTCCAGGTACAGGCTGTCCACGGCAACGGTAGGTTTGAGCAATACCGACTGGTTCCAGTGGTGGCGCTGAGGAATCGCGTGTTCAAAGAACCAGTGCTGGATAGGTGTCAGTGGGGTCACGCCAGTGACTGCACCCTGGTCGACAAGCGGGTTGTCTTCTTGGCGAGCCACCCACGCCAGTGCTTGCACGGTCTGGTGCTCGAACAGTTCCTTGGGCGTGAACTGGATACCCTGTTGCCGTGCACGGCTGACCACCTGCAACGAGATGATCGAGTCGCCACCCAGCTCGAAGAAGTTATCACTCAGGCCAACCTGCTCAAGCTTCAACACATCCGCCCAGATCGCCGCGATCTGCTGCTCCAGTGCGCTTTGTGGCGCGATATACTCGCCCTGCAATTGGCTGGCATCCGGTTGCGGCAAGGCCTTGCGGTCCAGCTTGCCGTTCGGCGTTACCGGCAGTTTGTCGAGCAGCAGCAGGTGCGCGGGCACCATGTAGTCCGGCAGGCCGGCCTTCAGTACTTCGCGCAGGTTGTCGCGCAATACGCCCTGGTCTTGTGTGCTGTCGGCAGGCACCAAGTAACCCACCAACTGCTTCCCGCTCGGCCCGTCCTGGGCCAGCACCACGGCTTCCTGCACTGCCGGCAGTTCCAGCAGGCGTGCTTCGATCTCGCCCAGTTCGATACGCAGGCCGCGGATCTTCACCTGGTGGTCGATACGCCCGGCGTAATCAATCACGCCATCGGCGCGGTAGCGCGCTAGGTCGCCGGTGCGGTACAAGCGTCCGCCATAAGTGCTAAACGGGTCCGGCACGAAACGCTCGGCGGTCAACGCTGGCCGTTGGTGGTAACCACGGGCCAGGCCCACGCCGCCCAAGTACAGCTCGCCAGCACTGCCACGCACGGCAGGTTGCAGGCTGCCTTCGAGGATGTGGGTTTTCAGGTTGTCGATCGGCTGGCCGATCGGCACGCTGATGCTCTCGTCCGGCTGGCAGGTCCAGTGGGTAACGTCGATCGCCGCTTCGGTCGGGCCATACAGGTTGTAAAGGCCGGCCGCCGGCAGGCGTTGCAGGGTCTGGCGCGCCAGCTCGGCCGGCAGCGCTTCACCGCTGCACACCACGCGCTTGAGGGTGGTGCATCTCTCGACCGCTTCGTGGGTCATGAACGCCTGCAGCATCGATGGCACGAAGTGCAGTGTGCTGATGCCGTACTGGTTGATGGTTTCCACCAGCAGTTGCGGGTCGCGGTGCGCACCCGGCTGGGCCATGACCAGGCGTGCGCCGGTCATCAGCGGCCAGAAGAACTCCCACACCGACACGTCGAAGCTGAACGGGGTTTTCTGCAGCACGCTGTCGCTGGCGTCCAGGCCGTAGGCCTTCTGCATCCACCACAGGCGGTTGACCAGGGCCTGGTGGCTGTTGCCGGCGCCTTTCGGCCGGCCGGTGGAGCCGGAGGTGTAGATCACGTAGGCCAGGTTCAGCGGTGCCACGTCGATGTTCGGGTTGGCGTCGCTGTAGCCGCTCAGTTCCTCGGTGTCCAGGTCCAGGCTGCGCAGGCCGGCCGGGATCGGCAGGGTTTCACGCAGGTGCGACTGGGTCAGCAGCAAGGTGATGCCGCTGTCTTCGAACATGTAGCTGAGGCGGTCCTGCGGGTATTCCGGGTCCAGCGGCACGTAGGCGCCGCCGGCCTTCACGATGCCCAGCAGGCCGATCACCATTTCCAGGCTGCGCTCCATGGCGATGCCTACCAGCACGTCCGGCCCTACGCCCTGCTCACGCAGTTTGCGCGCCAACTGGTTGGTCCGGCCGTTGAGCTCGGCATAGCTCAGGGTCTGCTCGCCAAACGCCAGCGCCGGGGCATCCGGTGTGGCGAACACCTGGGCCTCGATCAGCTGATGAAGGCTGCGCTCGTTCGGGTAGGCGGCCTGCGTGGCGTTCCAGCCTTCGACCAGCTGTTGCTGCTCCGGCTGATCCAGCATTGGCAATTCACCGATCACCGTCTCTGCGTTCTCGACCAGCGCCTGCAGCAGGTTGGCAAAGTAACCCGCCAGGCGGGCGATGGTCTCGTCGCTCCACTGTGCGCGGTCGTGGCTGTACTGCATCGACAGTGTCGCGCCCAGTTCCACCACCAGGGTCAGCGGGTAGTTGGTCTGCTCCTGCACGGCCACGTCGCCGAAGCGCAGGCCACCGGGTGCACCTTGTTGCAGCGCCTCGGCCACCGGGTAGTTCTCGAACACCAGGATACTGTCGAACAGCGCGTCACCGCCCTGCCCCGCCCAGCGCTGCACGTCGTACAGCGGGGTGTGCTCGAACTCGCGCACGGCCAGGTTGCCGGCCTGCACCTGGCCGATCCACTCGGCCACAGGCTGCTCGGCACGCGGCGCACCGATCACCGGCAAGGTATTGATGAACAGGCCGATCTGCTCTTCCACGCCTGGCAGGTCTGCCGGGCGCCCGGCCACGGTAGCGCCGAAGCACACGCTGGCCTGGCCGGTGCAGCGCTGCAACAGCAGCAGCCAGGCCGATTGCACCAGGGTGTTGACCGTGACCCGGTTGGCCCGGGCAAAGGCTTCGATGCGGGCGGTTTGCTCGCGGTCGAAGGCCAGGCGGTGGTCGCCGTAACCGTTGCCACCTGCACGGCCGGCGATGGCCTGGGCCAGCCGGGTCGGCTCGTCCAGTACCGCCAGTTGGGCCTTCCAGAAGGCTTCGGCAACGGCCGCGTCCTGGCCTTGCAGCCAGCTGATGTAGTCGCGGTAATGCGTAGCCTGCGCTTGTGGCGCCACGCCGGCGTAGCGCTGCAGTACTTCACCCAGCAGGCGCGAGGTGCTCCAGCCGTCCATGAGGATGTGGTGGTTGGTGTAGATCAGGTGGTGGCTGGCATCGCCCGTACGCACCAGGACCAGGCGCAGCAGCGGCGCAGCGGCCAGGTCGAAGCCACGTTGGCGCTCACCCTCGGCCAGTGACTGCAGGGCCGGTTCCAAGGCCGGCTGGCCACGCCAGTCATGCTCGCTGAACGGCAGCTCGACGGCCTTGCGTACCACCTGCACCGCCTGCTCCAGCGCGCCTTGCAGGATGAAGCCGCTGCGCAGGATATCGTGGGCATCGAGCGAAGCCTGCCAAGCGTGCTGGAAGCGCTGCACGTCCAGCCCGTGCACGTCCACGCGCAGTTGGTTGATGTAGTTGCCGGCCTGCTGGTCGTACAGGGTGTGGAACAGCATGCCCTGCTGCATCGGCGACAGCGGGTAGACATCGGCGATCTGCGCGGCGGCCAGTGGCAGGCTGTCCAATTGTGCCTGGGTCAATGCGGCCAGCGGGAAGTCGGATGGCGTCACGCCCTGGTGCTCAGCGTTGCAGCAGTGCTCAACCAGTTCTGCCAAGGCGTGCTCGTAGGCGTGCGCCAAGCCTTCGATGGCGGCCGGGTGGTGCACGTCGGCGCTGTAGGTCCACTCCAGGAACAGCTCGCCGCCATACACCTGGCCGGTGATGCTCAGCCAGTTGCCCAGCTGCGCGCCCGTGTATTGGCTACGGCCCGCGCTTTCACCGCTTGGGGCGAACAGTGCACCGGCTTCGCTATCGAAACTGGCATCGAACTGGCCCAGATAGTTGAAGGTGACACGGGGCTGGGCGGCCTGCTCAAGCTGCCCGCGCACCTCGGCATCGCCGAGGTAGCGCAGCAGGCCGTAGCCGAGGCCTTTGTCCGGCACCGCGCGCAGCTGCTCCTTGATCGCCTTGATCGACTGGCCAAGCTCATGGCCGGGGGTGAGGCGCACCGGGAACAGGCTGGTGAACCAGCCCACGGTGCGGCTGAGGTCGACGTCGTCGAACAGGTCTTCGCGGCCATGGCCTTCCAGTTGGAGCAGCACGTTGTCCTGGGCGCTCCACTGGCAAAGGGTGCGTGCCAGCGCCGTCAGCAACAGGTCGTTGACCTGCGTACGGTAGGCGGCCGGGGCCTGCTTCAGCAGCTTGGCGGTGCGCTCGGCATCCAGGCGGGTGGCGGCGGTGCGGGCATGGGTGTTGGCCAGGCTGCCCTGCGGGTTGTCGCGCGGCAATTCGCCGTGGTCGCCAGCCAGTGCCTGCAGCCAGTAGTCGCGCTGGGCTTGCAGCGCCGGGCTGGCGGTGTACAGGGCCAGGCGTTCGGCCCAGGTTTTCACCGGCGTGGTCTTGGCTGGCAGGCTTACCGCCTGGCCAGCGAGCAACTGCTGGTAAGCCTGCTGCAGGTCTTCCAGCAGCACCCGCCACGACACGCCATCGACCACCAGGTGATGTACCACCAGCAACAGGCGCTGCTGGCCATCAGCGAAGTCGAACAACTCGGCGCGCAGTAGCGGCCCATGTTCCAGGTTCAGGCTGGCCTGCACCTCATTGCCGGCAGCGTCCAGTTCGTCCAGCGTTGCCAGGTTTCGCTGGCGCAGCAAAGGGGCGTTGTCCTGTGCCTGGAAGCGTGCCTGCCACTGGCTATCGCCACGGGTAAAGCGCAGGCGCAGGGCATCGTGCTGCCCGACCACGGCGCGCAGGGCCGCCTCCAGCGGTTGCAGTTGCACCGGGCTGGCCGGTTTGAGCACTACCGACTGGTTCCAGTGTGCCGGTTGCGCAACGTCCAGTGCGAAGAATCGCGCCTGGGCTGGCAGCAGTGGCGCTTCACCGCTGGTAGCCGTGTCCACGGCGGAGGCAACTGCAGGCTGCTTGGCTTCGACACGCTTGGCCACCTTGGCCAGCTGGGCGATGGTCTGTTGTTCGAACAGTTGCTTGGGGGTGACCTTGATACCTTGGCGCTTGGCCCGGGCGATAATCTGCAGGCTCAGGATCGAGTCGCCGCCCAGTTCGAAGAAGTTGTCGCTGCTGCCGACCTGTTCCAGCTTGAGCACATCGGCCCACACGGCGGCCAGTTTTTCCTCAATGTCGCCTTGCGGCGCCACATAGCCCCAGCTGACCGCGCCCGGTACGGGCAGCGCGCGCTTGTCGAGCTTGCCATTGGCGGTCAGCGGCAGGCGCTCCAGCAACAGCATCTGCGCCGGCACCATGTAATCTGGCAAGCGCGCCTGCAGTTGCGCTTGCAGCTGCTGCACGGTCACGCCGCTGTCGGATACCAGGTAGGCCACCAGTTGCAGGCGCTCGGCATCGCCTTCCAGCGGCAATGCCAGCACCACGGCCTCGCTGACACCAGGCAGCCCGGCCAGCACGCGGCCGACTTCGCCTGGCTCCACGCGGTAACCACGGATTTTTACCTGGTCGTCGGCGCGGCCGATGAACTCGACCAGGCCATCGGCCGTCAACCGCGCGCGGTCACCGGTGCGGTACAGGCGGGCACCGGCTGCGCTGAACGGGTCCGGCACGAAGCGTTCAGCCGTCAGCGCAGGCTGGCCCAGGTAGCCCTGGGCGACGCCCTGCCCGCCCAGGTACAACTCACCGGCCACCAGTGCCGCCAACGGGTTGAGGTAGGCATCCAGCACCTGGGCGCAGGCGTTGCCCAGCGGGCGACCGACCGGCACCGTGCGGCAGCCCGGCACGGGCTGGCCGGGCTCGAAGGTGAGCACACCCACGGTGGTTTCGGTCGGGCCATAGTGGTTGATGACGCGGCAATCCGGGCGCAGTTGGCGGACCTTTTCCAGCAGGCCCCAGCTGCACGCCTCACCGCCCAGGATCAATGCATTGGCGGGCAGCACATCAGCGCCGCGGGCCGCTTGCAGCAGGCCTTGCAGGTGGCTCGGCACCAGCTTCAGCACGCCCACCTGATGCTGCGCCATGTAGCAGGCGAAGCCATCCGGGTCGAACGCCAGTTCCTGTGGCAACAGGTGCAGCAGGCGGCCCGAGGCCAGGGCACCGAACAGCACAGTATGGCCCAGGTCGGCTGCGGTGGTGGAAACCATCGCCATGCTCGCCGCTGCCGGCAGTTGCAGGCGCTCCAGCACCGCCTGGGTATAGCTGGCCAGCGCCCCGTGGCTGACCACCACGCCTTTCGGCTGGCCAGTGGAGCCCGAGGTGTAGATCAGGTAGGCCGGTTGTTCAGCGGCAATAACTTGCTCGACCGGGCTGTCGCTGCAGGTTGCCCACAGTGTGTGATCGCAGGCAACGACCTGTACGCCATCGAGATCGGCAAAGCGCAGGTCTTCCGGCGCGTGCAGCAACAGCACAGCGCCACTGTCGGCAATCAGTTGCTGCAAGCGCTCCTGTGGCTGCTGGGTGTCCAGTGGCAGGTAGGCAGCGCCGGTCTTGAGCACGGCCAGCAAGGCGCTGACCCACTCGATGGAGCGCGGCAGGCACAGGGCGACGATACTGCCTGCACCCACACCGCGTTGGCGCAGGTAGTCGGCGAGGCGGTTGGAGGCCGCCTCCAGCCCGGCCTGGGTGATGAACCGGTCACCGGCGCGCACGCCGCCGTGGGCCTGGCCTTGGGCCATGGCCTGGCGCCACAGGGCGAGGATGTCGCCATGCGCATACGGCTGCACGCTGGCTGGCAGCACAGCTGCCACTTGCGGGCTGTCGACGATCGCCTGCTGCGGGTCGCGGACCAATGCCTCCAGCACCTGGCGCAGCGAAGTGGCCATGCGCTCGATGGTGGCCTGCTCGAACAGGTCGGTGGCATAGGTGAAGTAGCCTTCGATGCCGTCAGCCTTGTCCGAGAAGTCGAAGGCCAGGTCGAAGCGGGCATCACCGCCGTCGCGGGCAAAGCCTTCCACTTCCAGCGCACCGAGGCGCTTGCGCCCGGCGTCGCTGGCCGCCACATGCTGGTTGATCTTGAACTGGAACAGCGGGTTGTGCGCCAGGTTGCGCTCGGGCAACAAGGCATCGACCAGGTGTTCGAACGGCAGCTCCTGGTGCGACTGGGCGCCGCCAATCACCGCTGTCACCTGCTCCAGCAACGCGGCAAACGTGGCGCGCTCGTCCACCTGCACACGCAGTACCTGGGTGTTGATGAAGAAACCGATCAGGCCTTCCAGCTCCTTGCGGTTGCGCCCGGCATTCGGTGCACCGATGCGGATGTCGGCCTGGCCGCTGTAGCGCGACAGCACCACGGCCATGGCCGCCAGCACCAGCACGAACAGCGTGTGGCCACCCTTGCGCGCCTGGCTACGCAGGGCTTCGGCCTGGGCGCCGGTAATGTCTACGCGCACCACCGCGCCCCGCTGGCTTGGCGTGGCCGGGCGCTCGAAGTCCAGCGGCAGGCTCAGCACCGGCTGCTCGTCACCCAGCTGTGCCTGCCAGTATTGCAGTTGGCGCTGCGCCTCACCGGCTTCAAGCCAGGCGCGTTGCCAGATGGCGTAATCGGCATACTGAATCGGCAAGGGCGGCAGTTCGGCCTGGCGCCCTTCGGCCAGGGCGCTGTACAGCTGGATGAACTCCTGCACCAGCACATCGCTGGACCAACCGTCAGAGATGATGTGGTGCATGCTCAGCGCCAGCACATGCTCCTGCTCTGCCACGCGCAGCAGGGTCACCCGCAGCAGTGGCCCGGCCAGCAGGTCGAACGGCTGCTTGAGCGCCGCGTCCACAGCCACGCTCAGCGTGGCTTCATCAGGGCTGCCATCGAAGATGACCAGCGCCAATGGCAACGAACACTGCGCAAGGATTTCCTGGTGAAACTCGCCGTCCTGCGAAACGAAGCGCGTGCGCAGCGATTCGTGGCGCTGCACCAGCGCATCCAGCGCCTGTTGCAGCACCGCCTGGTCCAGCGCCCCCTTCAGGCGCACTGCCATCGGTACGTTGTAGGCCGGGCTGTCCGGCTCCAGCTGCCAGAGGAACAACAGGCGCTGCTGGGCATACGACAACGGAATGCGCGCCAGGCCGTCGCGGGCGGGCACGATGGGCAGCAGGCGGAAGCTTTGCCCGCTGGCCTGCATCTTGTCGAGGATCTGCTGGCGTTGCTCCACAGGGAGGCCGACGAAACGTTGGGCGATGCGTTGTGCTGCTGTGAGTTCCATGTCAGGCCTCTGTGAATGCGTTCATCATGTTTTCGATATCGCTCAGGCCATCGTCGGACAGCGACAGGGCCTGCTCCTCCAGCGCCTGGGCAAAGGCGCGCAGTTCGGGGTGGGTGAAGATCAGCCGCAGGGGTATGTCCAGCCCCAGCTCGACGTTGATCCGCGACACCGCCTGGGCGGCCAGCAAGGAGTGGCCACCCAGTTCGAAGAAGTTGTCGTTCAGACCGACCCGGGTGACGTTCAACAACTGTGCCCAGAGGCTCGCCAGCTGCTGTTGCCGCTCGGTCTGCGGCGCCTCATAGTCGTGCTGCGGCTGGTTCGGGTCGGGCAGCGGCAAGGCCTTGCGGTCGAGCTTGCCGCTGGGGGTCAGTGGCATGCCTGGCAAGGTCACCAGGTAGGCCGGGATCATGTAGTCCGGCAGGCTGGCCTTGAGGTACTGCTTCAAGGCCAGGCGCAGGTCGCCGGCGTAACCTTCGGTCGGTACGGCGTAGGCACACAGCTGCTTGCCGCCCGGCAGGTCGATGGCCAGCACGGTGGCTTCGCGCACGTCCGGGTGCGCCCGCAGGTACTGCTCGATCTCGCCCAGCTCGATACGGAAGCCGCGTACCTTCACCTGATGGTCGACCCGGCCGCGATAGGCCAGTTGGCCGTTTTCGTCGTAACAGCCAAGGTCACCGGTGCGGTACAGGCGGCCACCGCCAACCGGGTCGAACGGGTTGGGGATGAAGCGCTCGGCAGTCAGCGACGGCCGCTGGTGGTAGCCGCGCGCCAGGCCACCGGCGCCGCCGATGAACAGCTCACCGGGCACGCCCACCGGGGTTGGCGCCATGCCATCGTCCAGGGCATGCAGGCTGCGGCCGGCAATGGCGCGGCCGATCGGCACGCCGCCCTGGCTGATCTGCGCGTCGGTCATCTGTGAGCAGTCATACACCGTGGCGACCACGGTGGCTTCGGTCGGGCCATAAGTGTTCAACAGGCGCACCGCTGGCGGGCCATCAGCCAGCCAGGCACGCAGGGCGTCTTCCGGTACTGCCTCGCCACCGACGTGAATCTGCTTCAACCTGCCATAGGCCTCGGGGCCGCGGCGCTCCAGCGCCAGCAGGCGCCAGTAGGCCGCTGGCAGGTCGGCCACGGTCACCCCATGGCGGTTGATTTCGTCCAGCAGCGTGGCGGTGTCCCACAGCCGCAGGTCACGCAGCACCACGCAGGCACCCTGGGCCAGCGGCGGGAAGAACTGCTCGATGAAACCGTCAAAGCTGAAGGTGGCGAACTGCAGCACGCGGTCGTCCGGGCTCAGCCGCGAATAGTCGCCGGCCACCTGGCAGAACACCGACAAGGCATGGTGATCGATGGCCACGCCCTTGGGCATGCCGGTGGAGCCGGAGGTGTAGATCACGTAGGCCAGGTTGTGCGGCGCGGCCAGGTTGGCCAGCGGCTCGGCGGGCCAGGCCTGCAGCCACTCGGTGCCAGGTTCCAGCAGCACGCAGGGCAGCTGTTTGCCAAGTTGCAGGCGCTCACGCGAAGGGGCATCGGCCAGCAGCAAGCCGATGTTGCTGTCTTCGACCATGTAGGCCAGGCGCTCTTGCGGGTAGTCCGGGTCCAGCGGCACATAGGCGCCGCCAGCCTTGTGGATGGCGACCAGCGCCAGGGCCATGCCCAGACCACGCTCGACCGCTACGCCGACCAGGCGGTCCGGGCCCACGCCCAGCGCCCGCAGGCGGTGCGCCAGCCGGTTGCTGCTGCGGTCCAGCTCGGCATAGGTCATGTGCTGGTCGTCGAAGATCAGCGCCAGGGCCTCTGGCCGCTGTTGCGCCTGGCGTTCCAGCAACTGGTGCGCGCACAGGCCGCTGGCGGATTGCGCGGCCGGGTTCCAGGCATGGGTCAGTTGCTGGCGCTCGGTGCTGCCAAGCATGTCCAGCTCGGCGATGCAGCGCTGGGGTTCGGCACAAATGGCCTCCAGCAGCGCTTGCCAGTGGCCGGCCATGCGCTCGATGCGCGGGGCGTCGAACAGGTCAGTGGAGTAGTTGAACGAAGCGGTCACGCCATCGGAGCGCTCCAGGGTGTTGAGCGAAATGTCGTACTGCGCGCCAGGCTCCAGCAAGTCCACTTCCTTGACCTGCAGGCCGTGCAGGGCATCGCTGGACACCTGTTCGCCAAGGTCGCGCAGGTGGTTGTACAACACCTGGAAGAACGGGTTCACGCCCTGGTCACGGTCCGGGTACAGCGCTTCGGCCACCTCGAGGAACGGCACGTCCTTGTTGGCCTGGGCCTGCAGGGTGGTTTCCTTGATCGCCGCCAGCAGCTGCGGGAACGGCTGGCTGCCATCGACACCGATGCGCGCCACCACCACGTTGATGAAGAAGCCGATAAGCCCTTCCAGCTCCAGGCGGTTGCGGTTGGTCACCGGTACGCCGATGTTCAACGTGTCCTTGCGGCTGTAGCGCGACAGCACGATGGCATAGGCCGCCAGGAACACATGGAACAGCGTGGCGTTGGACGCCACTGCCAAGGCCCGCAGGCGCTCGGTCAGGGCCAGCGGCAGGCGCACGTCGAACCGGCTGCCCTGGTAGCTCTTGACCTGTGGCCGCATGCGGTCGGCAGGCAGTTCGAGCACTTCGTAGTCGTCTTCCAGGCGGCCTTTCCAGTAGTCGATCTGCGCCTGCATCTGCCCTTCGGCCAGCCACTTGCGCTGCCAGGCGGCGAAGTCGGCGTACTGCACCGGCAACGGCTCGAGGGTGTGTGCCTGGCCTGTGGCCGCGGCGTTGTAGGCGGCGGCAAACTCGCGCACCAGCAGGCTCATCGACCAACCGTCGGAGACGATGTGGTGCAGGGTCAGCGACAGCAAATGTTCCTGGTCCTGCACCTTGAACAGTCGCGCACGCAGCAGCGGGCCGCGCTCGAGGTCGAACGGGACGAAGGCTTCGGCCTCCAGCTTGCGCATCTGCGCGGCGTGGTCCTGGCCGCTGAGGTCTTCGAAACCGATCGGCACCGTGGCCGCCGGCAGAATGCGCTGCCAAGGCAGGCCATCGGCCTCGACGAACACCGTGCGCAGCGATTCGTGGCGCGCCACCAGTGCATCCACGGCGGCCTGCACGGCGGCACGGTCGAGGTTGCCGTGCATGCGCACCGCCATCGGCGTGTTGTAGGCCAGGCTTTGCGGGTTGAGCTTCCAGAACAGCCACTGGCGGTTCTGCGAGCGCGACACCGGCAGAGGCTGCTGGCGGTCGAGGATCTCGATGTCCAGGCCCGCGCCCTGCTCGCTGTCGGCCACCGCCTGGGCGAAGGCCTGCAGGTCGACGGTGTCGAACAGCGTGCGCAACGGGATATCCACGCCCAGTTGCTTGCGCACCCGCGAAACGGCCTGGGTGGCCAGCAACGAGTGCCCACCGAGGGCGAAGAAGTTGTCGCTCAGGCCCACCTGGGCGACTTGCAGGACTTCGGCCCAGATCTGCGCCAACTGCACCTGCAGCGGGGTTTGCGCAGGCTGGTAAGCCACCTGGGTAGCGACAGGTTCGGGCAACGCCTTGACGTCGACCTTGCCGTTGACCGTGACCGGCAGCTGCTGCAGCACCATCAGGTGGGTGGGCACCATGTGTTCGGGCAGCACGCCTTTGAGGGTGCTGCGGATCGCGTCCTGCCAGGCCAGGCTGTCGGCTGGCATCTCGCGGGGCACCAGCCAGGCCGCCAGTTGCAATTGCGGCGCCTGGCCATGCACGCGGACCAGGGCATTGGCGACGCCGTCCCGCGCGCGCAGCTGGTTTTCGATTTCGCCCAGCTCGACGCGGTAGCCACGGATTTTTACCTGGCCATCCATGCGCCCGGCGAATTGCAGGTCGCTGCCCTGGCGCACCCAGTCACCACTGCGGTACAGGCGCTGGCCGTGGCTGCCGTTCGGGTCGGGGACAAAGCGTTCGGCAGTGAGTGCCGGGCGGTTCAGGTAACCACGGGCCAGGCCCGCGCCGCCGATGTACAGCTCGCCCTTGGCCTTGAACGGCAGGGGCTGCAGGCAGCGGTCGAGCACCGCGACATGGGTGTTGGCCAGCGGTTGACCGAGGCTGACGTGCTCGTTCAGTTCGGCGACCAGCACACCGACGGTGGTCTCGGTCGGGCCGTAGTGGTTGAACACCTTGAGTTCAGGGGCCAGTTGGCGGATCTTGCCCAGCAGGCCCGGGCTGATGGCCTCGCCACCGAGTACCAGGCACTGCCCCGGCAACGCCGCGCGCCCTGCCACCAGCATCGCCTCCAGGTGCGACGGTACGATCTTCAGCGCATCGACCTGGTGCTCGGCCAGGTAGGCGGCGAAACCTTCGGCATCCAGCACCTGCTCGCGCAATAGCAGGTGCAGGGTGTGGCCGCCGCACAAGGCGCCGAACAGCATGGTGTGGCCAAGGTCGGCCGCCGGGGTCGAGACCTGGGCCATGCTGCGGATATGCTCGACCGGCAGGCGCGCGCTGATGCCATCGACATAGTTGGCCAAGGCTGCATGGCTGATCGCCACGCCCTTGGGCTGGCCGGTGGTACCGGAGGTGTAGATCACGTAGGCCAGGCTGGCCGCTGCGGGAGCCGTGCGCGTGGCGCTGCCAACACCGGTTTGTGCCCAGTCCAGCTGCTGCACGGTGGCTGGCAGCTCGGCGTGCCAGTGACCGGGTGCCAGCACCAGGCGTGTGTCGCTGTCGTTGAGCATGTACGCCAGCCGCTCAGCCGATTGCTCAGGTTCAAGTGGCAGGTAGCCGCCGCCGGCCTTGAGCACAGCCAGCATGCTGGCGAGCATGCCGACACTGCGATCGGCCAGTACACCGACCAGCGTATCTGGCCCTACCCCAGCTTCGACCAGGCGGCTGGCAATGGCCTCGGCGCGGGCCTCCAGCTCGGCATAGCTGGCCTGCTTGCCTGCGGCCACCACCGCAATGCGCTCAGGGTGACGGCGGGCGGCAGCAGCAAAACGCTGGTGCACCATGGGTGCTTCATCAGCCGGCGCTGGCGAAGCACCGGCGCTGGCCAGGCCCGGCAATACCAGCTCGCCCACCGCGCCAGCCGTTTCGGCGGCCAGCGCCTGCACCAGGGCCAGCCACTGCTCGCCGAGGGTTTCGACGGTAGCCGCATCGAACACATCGGTCGCATAGGTGAACGCAGCATGCAACTGCCCGGCGCGCTCGTGGGTGTCCAGCGCCAGGTCGAAGCGCGCACTGTGCTTTTCCAGGGCAATCGGCGCCAGGCTCAGGCCGGAGCGGGTCTCGATGGCCTGTACATCCGCCACCTGCGCCTGGTGGTTGAACAGCACGCGGAACAGCGGGCTTTCGCTAGTGCGCGGCAGGTCCAGGGCCTCGACCAGTTGCTCGAACGGCAAGTCCTGATGGCTTTGCGCGCCCACGGCGGTTTCCCGCACGCGCTGCAGCAGGCCGGCGATATCCAGCAGCGGGTCGATCTCGGTGTGCAGCACCTGGGTGTTGATGAAGCAGCCGATCAGGCCTTGGCCTTCGGCACGGTTGCGGTTGGCGATGGGCACACCAACGCGGATCGCGGCCTGGCCGCTGTAGCGCTGCAGCAGCAGCTTGAAAGCGGCCAGCAGGACCATGAACAGGGTGACGTTGTGCTTGCGGGCCACACCGCGCAGGCGTTCGGCGACGTCTGCGGCAATAGGGAACTCGTGGCGTGCGCCGCGGTAGCTGGGGCGCCCCTGACGGGGGCGGTCCAGTGGCAGTTCCAGCGGCGAATGGTCGTCGCCCAGGCGCGCCTGCCAGTAGGCCAGCTGGCGCTCCTGCTCGCCGGCCTCCAGCCAGCTGCGCTGCCACAGGGCGTAGTCGCGGTACTGGATGGGCAGCGCAGCGAGGGTAGCCCCGCTGCCGGCCACAGCGGCGTCGTAAAGGTGCAGGAATTCGTCGATCAGCACGTTCATCGACCAGCCGTCGGCGACGATATGGTGCAGGGTCAGCAGCAGTACGTGCTCTTGCGCCGCCAGTTGCAACAGGCGCACACGCAGCAGCGGGCCGCTGGCCAGGTCGAACGGGGCCAGGGCTTCGGCTTCGGCGATGGTCTCGATGGCGGCCTGGCGGGCGTTGTCGTCCAGACCGGTGAGGGCATCCTGGCGTAGCTGCAGCGGGGCTGGGGCTGCATCAACCTGCTGGCGCACGTCATCGCCGTCGGCGACAAAGCGGGTACGCAGCGTTTCGTGGCGCGCCACTAGGGCATCGAAGGCCTGCTGCAAGGCGGCCAGGTTCAGCGGGCCGTGCAGGCGCACGGCCATGGGCAGGTTGTATGCCGCGCCTTGCGGGTCCAGCTGCCAGAGGAACCACATGCGCCGCTGGGCGTACGACAGCTGGTCACGCTCGGCCACCTCCACCCCAGGCGCAATCGGCAGCACGGAAAAATCCATGCCCTCGCCCTGCAGCGCCTTGAGGAACAGGCGGCGCTTGTCGGGGCTGAGTTCGATGAAGCGGCGGGCGAGCTTGAGCGTTTGGTCGGCATTCATGTCGAGCGGAGTCCTGGCAGTCGAGCGGTAACTGTCAGACGAAGGTGTGGGGGGGTTATTTAGTGGAGGGTGGCGGGGGTGGCAGGTGTTCGCCAGGACAGGTTCAGCGCCTGTGAGATCGAGCGCCGCCCGCGCGGCGCTTCGCGGGGCAAGTCGGATCGCCGCACCGCCGCTCCCACATCTGTTTCGGGCCAGTTACTTCTGTGCCTATGGTGCGCGCACCCTGGGTGCATGGCTGGAGATTGATGAAGAGCAGCGGCGCCCCCTTCAATATCGAAGGGAACAAACAAGGCGGACAGAGGTGACTTAACAGGATGGACTGGCCCGAAACAGATGTGGAAGCGGCCTTGTGCCGCGAAGCGCCGCGCGGGCGGCGCTCGATCTCACAGGCGACACACCTCTCAAGGCAGGCACCTGGCCGCCCTGCCCCTGTTTCAAGACAGGCACCTTGGCCCCGAAAGAGCCAGCTCAGCCAATACAAGAATCAGCGCATCAACCCCAACTCGGCATCATCCAGCAGCGCCTTGGCCATGGCTGCAAAGTAATGCGATGCCCACATCATTTGCTGGTCGCCATCCATCAAGCCAGTCAGTGAAAGATCACGCGCGTAGCCCATCAGTTCAGAGGCTTGCTCGCGGGCGCTGCGGCAGGGGATGCCCTCGGCGATGCGGAATAGTGGATGGGTCTGGCCTTCGCCCTGGAAGAAGTAGGTGACGCCGGGGGTGGTTTTGGTTTCGTCGGTCATGGATTGGTCATCATATAGGTTATGTGCCACCCGTCCGTTTCCACACATTGGGGTGACAGCTGCACACGGGGTGGAAAACCAGGCATATGATGAACCCGGTAGGCCCGAGAGCCTCCCGCGTACAGCTGTCGTGTCAACAATCATCATATGTCTTGCCAGGTTTCCACACCCGATCGCTGAACCGTCAGCGACAGGTAAAGCCTAGAGGGCGGGATTTGCAGGAACAATCAGACGCGGGTCGACAGAGGTTGTAGGGTATTTCGCAGGGGGTGGAGTTGCCAGTGCTGAGGCGTAGGAATAGTCTGGAATTGATGTAGGTTGCGGGGGCTTGTCGGGGGAATGCATCAGGGCTGGCAGGTGTTCGCCACAACATCTTCAGCGCCTGTGAGATCGAGCGCCGCCCGCGCGGCGCTTCGCGGGACAAGCCCGCTCCCACATCTGTTTCGGGCCAGTCCATCCTGTTAAGTCACCTCTGTCCGCCTTGTTTGTCCCCTTCAATATCGAAGGGGCGCCACTACTCTTCATCAACCTCCAGCCATGCGCCAAGGCTGCACCCCACCTGGCACAGGAATAATTGGCCCGAAACAGATGTGGGAGCGGCGGTGCGGCGATCCGACTTGTCCCGCGAAGCGCCGCGCGGGCGGCGCTTGATCTCACAAGCGCTACACCTCTCAAGGCAGGCACAGGGCAGCCCCCACTCCCAAATCAGCCCAACCCCTCGCTATACCCCTGCGCCATCGCCACCACCACCTTGCGCTTGCCGGTAAACGGCGACCGCGCATGCGCCGCCAGCATGTTGTCGAGCATCAACACATCATTCGCCAGCCAAGGAAAACTGATGGTGCATTCATCCAGCACCCCGCGCACTTCATCGAGCAACGAGTCCTCGATGGTCGTACCGTCGCCGTAGTACACGTTACGCGGCAGGTCCTCTTCCTCGACAATGTCCATCAGCGACTCACGCACCTCCGGCTGCAGGTTGGACACATGGAACAGGTGGGCCTGGTTGAACCACACGTCATCGCCGGTCACCGGGTGGCGTGACACCACCTGGCAACGCTGGCGGGTGCGCAGCTCGCCGTCGTCCTTCCAGATGCACTCGATGGCATGCGCCCGGCAATACGCTTCGACCTGGCGCGGGTCTTCGGTGTTGAACACCTGCGACCATTCCACATCCAGGCCATTGCCGTAGTTGCGCACGTACATCAACCCCTTATCCACCAGCCGTTCACGAATGCGCGCCGGCATGCGCCGGTACACCTCGCGGCTGTCGGCAATTGGCGTTTCACCACCTGTTTCGGCGGGGATCACGCTGTAGAACCAGATCTTCATCGGCCATTCGAGGGTATACGCCTGCTCGTTGTGCAACGGGATACTCTGGTGCGCCGGGTACTCGGTGGAGGTGTACACGCCTTTGGTCACGTTGCTGCGCGGGGTAGAGCCGAACTCGTAGTTGAGCAACGGGTGGCCGAACGAGGCGGCGAACTGGCGGAAGGCTTCGGCACCCGCCACTTCAAAGCCGCGGAACAGGATGCCACCCGCTTGCAACAGGTGCCGGTCGACCAGTGGCTGCAGTTCGGCAAAGGCTTCCAGCAGGTCGATCCCCGGCTCCGGCGCACGCACCAGCAGCGGCAGGTTACCGCGCGCGGCGTCCAGCGGTTCGATGGCAAAGCTCAGCAGTTCACTCATGTACGGTCACCTCAAGCCAGGGCCGCGTTGGCGGCGGAAACGGGATGTGCGCCATGGCAGCGCCTGACTAGATGAACGAGCGGGCCGACGGGAAATTCACCAGCCCCGCACACACAGGTAAAGCCAGCGCGCGCCGGTTCGTCTGAACGATGTGCCCCTTTTATCGCCCAGGAACCGTACATGACTCGCCAGCTTCTGCTCCTCGCCCTGTTCGCCGCGGCTCCGGCCGCCTGGTCGGCAGAGCAATGCGCCGTGGAAATCCACGGCACCGACCAGATGACCTTCGACAAAACCGCCATCAACGTGCCCAAGGCCTGCAGCCAATTCACCGTCACCCTCACCCACCCCGGCGACATGCCGAAAAACGTGATGGGCCACAACTGGGTACTGAGTACCCAGGCCGACATGCACGGTGTGCTGGATGACGGCCAGAAGGCCGGCGAGGCGCAGGACTACGTCAAGCCCGGCGACACCCGGGTAATCGCCCACACCCGCCTGATCGGCGGCGGCGAACAGGACAGCGTCACCCTCGAGACCCAACAACTGAAGGCCGGTACCGACTACAGCTTCTATTGCTCGTTCCCGTTCCACAGCACCTTGATGAAAGGCACCCTGGCCCTCGGCAGCTGACCACGCCCCCATCCCACAAGCGAGATCACGCTTCATGAAAACCTCTTCCCCCGGGGCCATCCGCGAACTGCTGGGCCTGCTCAAACCCTACCGCCCGGCGGTCATCGTCTCGGTGCTGCTGGGCATGGTCGGCGGCCTGGCCGTAACCGCCCTGCTGGCCACCGTCAACCAGGGCCTGCATGCCGAAGGCGGCATGAGCCAGGGCGTCATCCTAGCCTTCGCCGGCCTGTGCGTGCTGGCCCTGGTCAGCAGCGTGGCGGCCGACAGCGGCACCAACTACGTTGGCCAGAAAGTCATCGCCCGGCTGCGCCAGGACCTGGGTGCCAAGGTGCTGTCGGCACCGATCGAGCAGATCGAGCGCTACCGTACCCACCGGCTGATCCCGGTACTGACCCGCGACGTCGACACCATCAGCGACTTTGCCTTCGCCTTCGCCCCGCTGGCCATCTCGCTGACCACGGTGACCGGCTGCATGGCCTACCTGGCCTGGCTGTCGTGGCCGATCTTCCTTATCACCCTGGTCGCCATCGGTATCGGCAGCGGCATCCAGTACATCGCCCGGCAAAAAGGCGTTGCCGGCTTCAACGCCGCGCGCGATGCCGAAGACAACCTGCAAAAGCACTATTCAGCCATTGCCGAAGGCGCCAAGGAGCTGCGCATCGACCGCCGCCGCCGCCACGCCATGCTGACGCGCAATATCCAGGGGACTGCCGACTTCATCGCCAACACCCATATCCGCGCCATCAACATCTTCGTGGCGGCCAAGAGCCTGGGCTCGATGCTGTTCTTCGTGGTCATTGGCCTGACCCTGGCCCTGCAGTCGCTGTGGCCCAGCAACGACCCGGCAGTGATGAGCGGCTTCGTGCTCGTGCTGCTGTACATGAAAGGCCCACTGGAAACGCTGATCGGCAACTTGCCGATCCTCGGCCGCGCCCAGGTGGCGTTCCGCCGCATTGCCGACCTGTCCGAACGTTTTTCCTCGCCTGAACCGCACCTGTTGCTGGAGCCACCGGTCAAACGTGCGGCCCCGACCAGTGCGCACCTGGAACTGCACAACGTCGAGTACGCCTACCCGCCGGTGGACGGCAACGAGCCGTTCCGCGTGGGGCCGGTGAACCTGAGCATCGAGCCAGGCGAAATTTTGTTCATCGTCGGTGAAAACGGCTGCGGCAAGACTTCGCTGATCAAGCTGCTGCTGGGCCTGTACACCCCGCAACGCGGCGAAGTGCGCCTGAATGGCAAAGCCGTCGGGCCGCAGGGGCTGGATGACTATCGCCAGCTGTTCACCACGGTGTTTGCCGACTACTACCTGTTCGAAGACCTGCCCGAGCATGAACACGCGCTGCCGAGCGATGCCACACGCTACCTGGAACGGCTGGAGATTGCCCACAAGGTCAGCGTGCGCGATGGCGCCTTTACCACCACCGACCTGTCGACCGGCCAGCGCAAGCGCCTGGCGCTGGTCAATGCCTGGCTGGACGGCCGACCGGTGCTGGTGTTCGACGAATGGGCGGCAGACCAGGACCCGACCTTCCGCCGGGTGTTCTACACCGAGCTATTGCCGGACCTGAAGCGCATGGGCAAGACCATCATCGTGATTTCGCATGATGACCGGTACTTCGATACGGCGGACAAGGTAGTGCACCTGAGCCGGGGGAAGGTGGTGGAGGCAATGGAGCCCGCCTGACAAGGGTTTCGAAGCTGATGAGGCCTGACTGATATTGTCATTGATGCTCAAATCGAACCCGCCCGCGCGGCGCTTCGCGGCACAAGGCTCCCACCTGGCCTGCTTCACTTTCAAGGTAGGCACTGGCCCTTGTAGGAGCGGCCTTGCGTCGCGATGGGCTGCGAAGCAGCCCCGGCAATTTGTGCATCTGTGCGGAAATCCTGGGGCTGCTTCGCAGCCCATCGCGACGCAAGGCCGCTCCTACAAGGGCCAGTGCTGATCAGAAAAGATATGCAGGGTGCGCGCGCCAAAGGCACAGGAATAATTGGCCCGAAACAGATGTGGGAGCTGCCTTGTGCCGCGAAGCGCCGCGCGGGCGGCGCTCGATTTGACTGGCTATGAAAATGTTGTGACAAGCACCGTGCAGCCAAACCACTGTTTGAGCCCTATAGGCCCTCTATAATCGCTCTATAATCGCTCTATAATTCCCTATAAAGCGCTGAGGCTGACATATTAGGGGCGCTTAGCACCGCGCCCACCACCAGGCAAAATCAGAACAACCAGCGATACAGCAGGTAAGCAACCACCACCGCCAGCACCGGCCGCAGCACGCGGTAGGCCTTGGGGTTGGCGCGTTTGAACTGCTTCACGCGGGTGCTGATTTTATTGCTGAAGCGCTTGCTCCAGGCATACGCCTGGTTGATCCCGCCTACGCGCTCGTCGTCGGTGTTCTGCGGCGCGGTGGCGCGGCCGAGGAAAGCACTGACCTTGCGGTTGATGCGGGTCATCAGCGGGCTGCTCAGCGGCCGTTCGATGTCGCAGAACAGGATTACCCGGGTCACGTCGGTCTCGTTCTTCACCCAATGCACGTAGGTTTCGTCGAACATGACGTCTTCACCATCACGCCAGGCGTATTGCTCACCGTCGACGTAGATGCGGCAGGCATCGGAGTTCGGCGTGGACAGGCCCAGGTGATAGCGCAGCGAACCGGCGAACGGGTCGCGGTGCGGGTTCAGGTGGCTGCCACCGGGCAACAGGGCGAACATCGCGCCCTTGACGTTGGGGATGCTGCTGACCAGCTCGACCGTGCGCGGGCACAGGGCTTCGGCCGAAGGCAGCGGCTTGTCGTACCATTTCAGGTAAAAACGCTTCCAGCCCTTCTTGAAGAACGAACCGAAGCCGGCGTCGTTGTCCTTTTCGGCAGCGCGGATATAGCCCTCGTCGAACAGGCGCATGGCCTCTTCGCGGATTTCCTGCCAGTTGTCCTTCAGCACGTCCAGCTCGGGGAAGCGCTGGCGGTCCAGGTAAGGCTTGGACGGCACGCCAGAAAACAGGTACATCAAGGCGTTATAGGGGGCGAACAACGCCGAATGGTTGACGAACTGGCGCAACACCGGCAGGCGTGCCTTGCCGCGCAGGTGCACGAATAGCACGCTGCCGAAAAATACCAGCAAGACACCTGCCTTGGCTGCAAAGGATAAGGTCATGCGTCACTCCTTGGGGAAGAGACAGGGCTGCGCGGCCTGCTCTCCTGAAAATCATCCTGCCATCATAAACCGATCCCGCCGCGGTACAAACAACCCGGGCGAGATCGCATTCATGAAGATTTTGCAATAAACCAGGCCGCCGAACATTGCGCCGAATCAGCGGCAAGGCTGATTACTGCTGGTTTTCCTGCTCGCTGAACAGGTCGCTGAACAGCATGCTCGACAGGTAGCGCTCGCCCGAATCGGGCAGGATTACGACGATGGTCTTACCCTGCATTTCTGGCTTTTCTGCCAGGCGCACGGCTGCTGCCATGGCCGCACCACAGGAAATACCGCACAGAATACCCTCCTCCTGCATCAGGCGAATGGCCATGGCCTTGGACTCTTCGTCGGTCACCGTCACGACCTGGTCGACAATCGACAGGTCGAGGTTTTTCGGCACAAAGCCGGCTCCGATGCCCTGGATCTTGTGCGGGCTTGGCTGGAGTTCTTCTCCGGCCAGGGTCTGGGTAATCAGTGGCGACGCGGCCGGTTCTACGGCCACCGAAGTGATCGCCTTGCCTTGGGTATGCTTGATGTACCGCGACACACCGGTGATGGTACCGCCGGTGCCGACGCCCGCGACCAGCACATCGACCGCGCCGTCGGTGTCGTTCCAGATTTCCGGACCGGTGGTTTTTTCGTGGATGGCCGGGTTGGCCGGGTTTTCGAACTGGCCCGGCAGGAAGAACTGGGACGGGTCGGAGGCGACAATTTCGTTGGCCTTCTCGATGGCGCCCTTCATGCCCTTGGCCGGCTCGGTCAGCACCAGCTCGGCGCCCAGCGCCTTCAGCACCTTGCGGCGTTCCAGGCTCATCGACGCAGGCATGGTCAGCATCAGCTTGTAGCCACGGGCGGCGGCGACGAACGCCAGGCCGATGCCGGTGTTGCCCGAAGTAGGCTCGACAATGGTCATGCCTGGCTTGAGCTTGCCGCTGCTTTCGGCCTCCCAGACCATGTTCGCGCCAATGCGGCACTTGACCGAGTAACCCGGGTTACGCCCTTCGATCTTGGCCAGGATAGTCACGCCGCGTGGGGCGATACGGTTGATCTGCACCAGCGGCGTATTGCCGATGGAGTGGGCATTGTCTGCAAAGATACGGCTCATGGCAGGGGTCCTTGGCATGAAAACAAGCAGGAAAGACCTCAAGGGTAAGCCTCGGCCAGTGGCCAGTAAAGCCTGTTCGAACTCGGCCGGCCCCGTTGCGGTCAACCAAACATCCCGCATTGGAGACCCGCTGATGAAAGCCCGTTACCGCTGGCCGTTGATCGGCCTGGGCAGCCTGGTGGCGCTGCTGGTGGCGCTGCACCTGGCCCTGCCCTACCTGGTGCGAGATTACCTGAATGACAAGCTTGCCGACATGGGCGACTACCGAGGCCAGATTACTGACGTAGACCTGGCCTGGTGGCGTGGCGCCTACAAGATCAACGGGCTGAAGATCGTCAAGACCACGGGCAAGGTGCCGGTGCCATTTGTGGATGCGCCGCTGATAGACCTGTCGGTCAGCTGGCACGCCTTGTGGTATGACCGCGCAGTGGTCGCCGAAGTGGTCTTCGACCGCCCTGAGCTCAACTTTGTCGATGGCGGCAACAAGCAGAATTCCCAGACCGGCCAAGGGACCGACTGGCGCCAGCAACTGGAAAAGCTTCTGCCCATCACCCTCAACGATGTGCGCATCGACAATGGCGTGCTCACTTTCCGCAACTTCAACTCCAAACCGCCGGTCGACCTCAAGGCCACCCGCCTGCAGGCAAACATTCGCAACCTCACCAACATCCGCGACGAAAAAGGCCGACGCGACGCCAGTTTCGACGGCACCGCGCTGATCGCCGGCGACGCCAAGGTGGAAAGCCGCGCCACGTTCGACCCGTTCAGCGACTTTGACGACTTCGAGTTTCGCCTGCGCGCTACCGGTATCCAGCTGCGCCGGTTGAATGATTTTGCCAGCGCCTATGGCAAGTTTGACTTCAACGCCGGGCACGGCGACGTGGTAATCGAGGCGCAGGCGGAGAATGGTCGGCTGAACGGCTACATCAAGCCACTGCTGCGCGATGTCGATGTGTTCGACTGGCAGCAGGACGTGCAGGAGAAAGACAAGGGCTTTTTCCGTTCAATCTGGGAAGCGGTGGTCGGGGCGACCGAAACGGTGTTGAAGAACCAGCCGAAAAACCAGTTCGCTACCCGGGTGGAACTCAGCGGCAGCGTGCACAAGCAGAACATC
This sequence comes from Pseudomonas sp. NPDC089408, assembly GCF_044749445.1. NCBI lineage: Bacteria > Pseudomonadati > Pseudomonadota > Gammaproteobacteria > Pseudomonadales > Pseudomonadaceae > Pseudomonas > Pseudomonas sp. NPDC089408. The sequence continues at coordinate 149,141 of NZ_JBIVHY010000002.1, read as the reverse complement.
AGCGCCTTCGAGGCGTTTTTGCAGATTCTGCGCAACGGGTTTATCCAGGCGTTCAATGCACGTTATGAGCAACCGGCGCCGAAGTCTGACTGAGCGGGCGTGACGGGGCATTCAGGGACTGAATACCCGGTCTGCGTTTGCAGCTGCCTGGGCCCGCGTTATAGTCGGTAACAACTTATAAACATGTGTCGCCTGTACTGGCCCTTTCGCGGGTAAACCCGCTCCTACAAGGGGATTGCGATCCCTGTGTAGGAGCGGGTTCACCCGCGAATAGGCCCGAGCAGGCTTACGGCAGAGGACAAACCCATGAAGTTCGAAGGCACCCGCGACTACGTCGCCACAGACGACCTGAAACTGGCAGTAAACGCGGCCATCACCCTCGAACGCCCGCTGCTGGTCAAGGGCGAACCTGGCACCGGCAAGACCATGCTCGCCGAACAGCTGGCGGCTTCGTTCGGCGCGCGCCTGATTACCTGGCACATCAAGTCCACCACCAAGGCCCACCAAGGCCTCTACGAGTACGACGCAGTCAGCCGCCTGCGCGACTCGCAGCTGGGCGTGGACAAGGTCCACGATGTGCGCAACTACCTGAAAAAAGGCAAGCTGTGGGAAGCCTTCGAGGCTGAAGAGCGGGTCATCTTGCTGATCGACGAAATCGACAAGGCCGACATCGAGTTCCCCAACGACCTGCTGCAAGAGCTCGACAAGATGGAGTTCTACGTCTACGAAATCGACGAAACCATCAAGGCGAAGCAGCGGCCGATCATCATCATTACCTCCAATAACGAAAAAGAGCTGCCGGACGCCTTCCTGCGCCGCTGCTTCTTCCATTACATCGCCTTCCCCGACCGCGGCACCCTGCAGCAGATCGTCGACGTGCACTACCCGAACATCAGCCAGTCGCTGGTCAGCGAGGCGCTGGACGTGTTCTTCGACGTGCGCAAGGTGCCGGGCCTGAAGAAAAAACCGTCCACCTCTGAACTGGTCGACTGGCTGAAGCTGTTGATGGCTGACCAGATCGGCGAGGCCGTGCTGCGCGAACGCGACCCGACCAAGGCTATCCCGCCGCTGGCCGGTGCGCTGGTGAAGAACGAGCAGGACGTACAACTGCTTGAGCGCCTGGCCTTCATGAGCCGGCGCGGCAACCGCTGACAGGAGCCGGGCCATGCTGCTCAACCTGTTCAATGAAATGCGCGCGGCCAAGGTGCCGGTGTCGGTACGTGAACTGCTCGACCTGCATCACGCCCTGCAAAAGCGTGTGGTGTTCGCCGACATGGACGCGTTCTATTACCTCGCCCGTGCCATCCTGGTAAAGGACGAACGCCACTTCGACAAGTTCGACCGTGCCTTCGCTGCCTACTTCAAGGGCCTGGAAAACCTCGACCGGCACATAGAGGCCCTGATCCCGGAAGACTGGCTGCGCAAGGAGTTCGAGCGCTCGCTGACGGACGAAGAGCGCGCACAGATCCAGTCGCTGGGCGGCCTGGACAAGCTGATCGAGGCGTTCAAGAAACGCCTCGAAGAGCAGAAGGAACGCCACGCCGGCGGCAACAAGTGGATCGGTACCGGTGGCACCAGCCCGTTCGGCTCGGGCGGTTTCAACCCCGAGGGCATCCGCGTCGGCGAAGCCGGCAAGCGCCAGGGCAAGGCGGTGAAGGTGTGGGACCAGCGCGAGTACAAGAACCTCGACGACCAGGTCGAACTGGGCACGCGCAACATCAAGCTGGCATTGCGCCGGCTGCGCAAGTTCGCCCGTGAAGGCGCCGCCGAGGAGCTGGACATCGACGGTACCATCGACCACACCGCGCGCGATGCCGGGCTGCTGAACATCCAGATGCGCCCCGAGCGGCGCAATACAGTGAAGCTGCTGTTGCTGTTCGACATTGGCGGCTCGATGGACGCCCACGTCAAGGTCTGCGAAGAGCTGTTTTCGGCCTGCAAGACCGAGCTCAAGCACCTGGAGTATTACTACTTCCACAACTGCGTGTACGAGTCGGTGTGGAAGAACAACCTGCGCCGTACTTCGGAGCGCTATTCCACCTTCGACCTGCTGCACAAGTACGGCGACGACTACAAAGTGGTGTTCGTCGGCGATGCAGCCATGGCGCCCTACGAGATCACCCAGCCCGGTGGCAGCGTGGAGCATTGGAACGAAGAAGCCGGGTATGTGTGGATACAGCGCTTCATGGAGAAATTCAGGAAGATCATCTGGATCAACCCGTATCCGAAGCAGGCCTGGGATTACACCGCTTCGACCCACCTGGTGCGGGACCTGATCGAGGACAAGATGTACCCGCTGACCTTGCAAGGGTTAGAAGAAGGGATGCGGTACCTGTCCAAGTAATGTTGCCGGTACCGGCCCTTTCGCGGGTGAACCCGCTCCTACAAGGGATTTCACAGGCCTGGGCCGGCGCCGTCCTGTGTAGGAGCGGGTTCACCCGCGAATAGGCCAGCAGCCTTACAACCAACGTTCCAGGTAACGCTGCTGCTCCCGCCACGCCTCATCCTGCACCACCGCCCTGAACCGCACGGCAGCCCCCGGCATGCACTGCGCCAGCTGCGCCAACGCCAATGGCGTCAACGCCCCCAGCCGCGGATAACCACCAATGGTCTGCCGGTCATTCAACAACACGATCGGCTGCCCATCCGGCGGCACCTGCACCGCGCCCAGCGGAATCCCTTCGGAAATCATCGGCGAGCCCTGATAAACCAGCTGCGGCCCCAACAGGCGGATGCCCATGCGATCAGCCCGGGTGTCGAGCGTCCAGTCACTGTTGAATGCCTTGAACAGGCTGGTACCGCTGAAATCACCGATCTGCGCGCCCATCACCAGGTCGAGCACGGGCTTTTGTGCATACGCTGGACGCAGCGCTTGCGGCACCTCGCGCAAGCTTGCCGAAGTACCTGCAAAAGCCAGCGCCTGGCCTTTACCAAGCGCAGCACCACGGCCATCGATACCGCCCAGGTCTTCGCGCACCACGGTGGCACAGCTACCCAGCACATCCTCGCCTTGAAACCCGCCTGGTGCCGCCAGGTACGCCCGCACGCCCTGCTTTGGCTGCTTGAGGGTCAACCGCTGCCCTTTACCCAGCGCAAAACTGCGCCAGGGCGCGACCGGCTGATCATCAACCCGCGCATCCAGGTCGGCACCCGCCAAGGCCAGCACACAGTCCTGTTCAGCCACCACGCAGAAACCACCCAGCGCCACCTCGACCACCGGCGCCCCCAGCGGATTGCCCAGCAGCCAGTTGGCCCAGTGCATGGCCACCCAGTCCAGCGCCCCGCCCTGGGTCACGCCCAGGTGGCGCACGCCGAAGCGCCCGGCATCCTGCAACTGGCACAGCGCGGTGCTGGCCTCGATCTGCAACAGCTTCATCCTTGCGCCTCCACATCACCGCCAAGGGCCAGGAATTCACCGCGCGAAACCGCCACGAAACGCACTCGGTCACCGGGTTGCAACAGGCTGTAGCCATCACGTTCACGGTCGAACAGCCGCACCGGGGTACGGCCGATCAGGTTCCAGCCGCCCGGCGATACTGCCGGGTACGCTGCCGTCTGGCGCTCGGCAATGCCGACGCTGCCAGCCGCCACCCGCTTGCGCGGGGTGCTCAGGCGCGGGCTGGCCAGGCGTTCATCAACCAGGCCCATGAAGCCGAAACCGGGGGCAAAGCCCAGGGCAAACACGGGGTATTCGCGTTCGCTATGCAGGTGGATTACCTCGGCCTCGCTCAACCCGCTGCGGGCGGCCAGCATCGGCAGTTCCGGGCCGACACTGGCGTCGTACCACACCGGGATCTCATGGCGGCGGCCGCCACTGCCAGTGTCTGGCTGCAAACCGTCCAACGCCCGGGCGATCAGCGCCCTCGCCTCGCCCGGCGGCAGGTCGAACTGCACCATCAGCGTGGTGTAGGACGGCACCAGGTCCAGCAAGTGCTCGCCGAACACCGCGCGCAGGCGCTGGCTGGCGGCGAGCATCCACGGCATGTTGGCCTCCTCGATGCGTTCGAACAGGCGCACCATCAGGCTATCGATGGCTACCACTTCGATGCGCGGTTTCATCTCGCCTCCAGCGCATCGAGGGCCTGACGAATCTGCCGCACTGCGGCCACCGAACTGTCGTTGTCGCCATGCACGCAGAGGGTGCTGGCCGCCAGTTTCAAGGCACTGCCATCGTCCGCCATCAGCGTGTCGCCACGGGCCAGTCGCACGGCCTGCTCCACCACAAGCGCCGGGTCGTGGTGCACCGCGCCGGGCAGGCGCCGCGATACCAGGTGGCCGCTGGCGGTATAGGCGCGGTCAGCGAACGCCTCGAACCACAGCGGCACACCGATTTCATCGCCCAGCGCCTGGGCGGCGCGGTTGTCGGCAGTGGCCATCAGCATCAGCGGCAGGTTGCTGTCGTAGGCCGCTACAGCCTCCAGCACGGTACGCAGCTTGAGCGGGTCGGCCATCATGTCGTTGTACAGCGCGCCATGCGGTTTCACGTAGGCTACGCGGCCACCCAGTACCTTGCAGATGCCATCCAGCGCACCGATCTGGTAGTGCAGCAGGTCGCGGATTTCTTCCGCGCTGCAGGCCATGGAGCGGCGGCCGAAGCCGACCAGGTCCGGGTAGGCCGGGTGCGCACCGATGGTTACCCCGTGTTCCAGCGCCAGCGCCACGGTGCGGCGCATGATGCCGGGGTCGCCAGCGTGGTAGCCGCAGGCAATGTTGGCGCAGTCGATGTAGGGCATGACCTCGGCATCCAGGCCCATGCGCCAGCTGCCGAAACTCTCGCCCATGTCGCAATTGAGTAGCAGGCGTTCCACCACGCGGCCTCCGTTGTTGTTATCCATATGCCTACCTTACCGCGCCTGCAGTTGTTTGCCGCGGGTTTCCGGCAGGCTTAGTGCAGCCACGATCACCACCCCGTAAGACACCGCCGAAAACACGCCGATACCCAGGCCCAGCGGGACCTTCTGGCCAAGCACGCCGATCAGCAGCGGGAACAGTGCGGCGATGACCTTGCCGATGTTGTAGCAGAAGCCCTGCCCGGAACCACGAATACGCGTGGGAAACAGTTCGGTGAGAAACGCGCCCATGCCGCTGAAAATGCCCGAGGCGAAGAAGCCCAGCGGGAAGCCCAGCCACAGCATCACGCCATCGCTGACCGGCAACTGCGTATACAGCAGCACAATCACGAACGAACCGACGGCGAACAGGATGAAGTTCTTCTTGCGCCCCAGCAGGTCGGACAGGTACGCGCTGACCACATAGCCGATGTAGGAGCCGACGATCACCATTGCCAAGTAGCCACCGGTACCCAGCACGCTCAGGCCGCGCTCGTTCTTGAGGAAGGTTGGCAGCCACGAGGTGATGGCGTAGTAGCCGCCCAGCGCGCCGGTGGTCAGCAGCGAAGCCCGTACGGTGGTCCAGAGCATGCCCGGGGCGAAAATCTCATAGAAGTGCGACGGCGCTTCGGCGTTTTCCACCGCCTTGGCCTCGCGGTACACCTCCGGGTCCTTGACCAGGCGGCGGACGAAGATCACGAACACCGCCGGCACCAGCCCCAGCAGGAACAGCGCACGCCAAGCCTGTTCTGGCGGCAGCCAGGAAAACAGCAGTGCATAGAGAATGGCTGTAAGGCCCCAACCGATGGCCCAGCCGGACTGCACCATGCCCACCGCCTTGCCACGGTCCTGGGCACGGATCACTTCGCCGATCAGCACCGCGCCGGCGGTCCATTCGCCGCCAAAGCCGAAGCCCATCAGGGTGCGGGCGATCAGCAACTGCTCGTAGTTCTGGGCAAAGCCGCACAGGAAGGTAAAGAACGCGAACCATAGCACGGTCAGTTGCAGGGTACGCACGCGGCCGATGCGGTCGGAAAGGATACCGGCAATCCAGCCACCCACCGCCGAGGCGATCAGCGTGCTGGTATGGATAAGCCCGGCTTCGGTGGTGGTGATGCCCCACAGCATGATCAGCGTGGGGATGACGAAGCTGAGCATCTGCGTGTCCATGCCGTCCAGGCCATAGCCGATCTTGCAGCTCCAGAAGGTGCGCCGTTGCTGTGAGTCGATGTCGCGGTACCAGGCGAACGGCCCGGACGAAGGGGGGGAAGTGACCTGCTGCTGCACGCCGGTGGGGTTCATGCTTGCCTCGGCTTGTTGGTATTGTTTTATGGGCGACACAAAGCGTCGCGGCCTGAGCACCATGTTCAGAGGCCGCGCCGCCTGCGTCCAACGAGAAAACCCGCTGGTCTGGAACAAGAAAAACTGATCATGAACCTTCGCTTCCTCGAAACCTTCGTCTGGGTCGCCCGGCTCAAGAGCTTCCGCCTGACTGCAGAAAAGCTGTTTACCACCCAGGCCTCGGTGTCCAGCCGCATTGCCGCACTGGAGGCTGACCTTGGGGTGAAGCTGCTGCTGCGCGATTCCCGTGGCGTCAGCCTGACCCCGGAAGGCGGCAAGGTGCTGGAGTATGCCGAGCGCATGCTGGAAACCGCCAAAGCCATGAAGCAGTCGCTGGACAGCGACCGGGCCAAGGTCGGGCGCATTCGTATCGGGGTGATGGACACGGTGATCCACACCTGGATGAGTGCGCTGGTGGCAGAGCTGACCGAGCGCTACCCGCAGCTGGAAATCGAGCTGGTGGCCGATACCGCGCTGAACCTGCGCGAGCAGTTGCAGAAGGGCTTTCTCGACGTGATCCTGCAGACCGACTTGCTGCGCGAGCAATCGATCCGCAGCCTGGACCTGGCACGTTACCCGATGGGCTGGGTGGTGGCTGCGGGCTCACACCAGCAGCGTGATTACGCCTCGCTGGCCGAGCTTGGCCGGGAGCGGATCATCACCTTCTCGAAGAACTCGCGGCCGCACCAGGAGGTGCTGAGCCTGCTACAGGGCGCAGGGGCCGAAGCGCCGCGCTTGAACTGTGTAAACTCGGTGGCGGCGATTACCCGCCTGTTGCGTGACGGTTTTGGCATTGGCGCGTTGCCGCCGGCGTTGGTGGATGCCGAACTGAGCCGGGGCGAGCTGGTGTTGCTGCAAGGGCTGCAACCGCCGCCGAGCCTGGAGCTGGTGGTGGCCTGGCAGACCGGGGTGGCGTTGGTGGATGAAGTGGTCGGGGTGTGCCGGCAGGTGCTGGAGGGGTATGCGCGGGATGTGGGGGGGCAGCGGATTGTGTTGGTCTGACCTACTGGCTTTTGTGTGGCCGATACACTTTTTTGACCGGCTGACTCGGTCCCTGTAGGAGCGGCCTTGTGTCGCGAAAGGGCTGCAAAGCAGCCCCAGCAATTGCTGCATCGCTGCTGAACCCCTGGGGCCGCTCTGCGGCCCTTTCGCGACACAAGGCCGCTCCTACAGGGACCGCGCAGCCTACAAATAATCAGGGGCCGTTCAGGTGAATCAGCGCCAGCTCTCTTTCACCGCGCCACGCCGCCCGCCGAGGATGACCCAGCCAATCCCCAGCAACACGCTCTCGACCACAAACGCCAGCACAAACCCAGCCCCGACACCCCAGCCAACCGCCTCGGGCACCAGCAGAATCTGGTAGCTGTAGCCATTCAGGGTTTCTTCGCGCAGCTGCGGGTCGGCCTGCACCAGCACATGCCAGGTGCGCTCGGCCCATGACCCTTGCAGTGCCTGCCATTCGTTTTCCAGCAGTTCGTTGCGGATCATCAGGCTTTCGATGCTGTTGGCATCACTGTTGAATACCGGGTCATCACTGCTGCGATAGTGCTGCAGCAACGCCTGAAGGTCACCCTTGAAGAAGCGTTCGGCCGTTTGCCGGAAGCCATCCAGTGCCTCCCGCGACTCGAACAGGTGTGCCTCGACACGCTGGCTGTAGTCCTTGACCAGCCCCGGGACCTGGATACCGGCCAGCAGGCCGAAGGTGAACAGCAGCAACCGCAGGTAACTTCTGAACATGCAGCGTCCTTAGCTCTGGCCGTGCGCTGTGCACTCTCCGTGCCGCCACAAGGCCCATTGACCCGGCTCGTAACGGTGCCAGGTCTCGTTCTCGGTCAGGGCCTCGGTGGCAATCACCGTGACCACGTCGTTGGGGGTGGTTTCGGTATGAAAATCGACGATCAGGTCGACATCCTTCAAGCGCGCCGCACCAAACGGTGCACGCCGGGTAATGTGCACCAGCTTGGTCGAACAGAAGCAGAACAACCAGTCACCGTCGCTGAGCATGCAGTTGAACACGCCCTGGCCACGGTAGCCGGCACAGGCTTCGACCAGCACCGGCAGCAGCTGTTCCACCGGCACCGGTTCGGGGAAGGCACTGCGGATACGGTTGAGCAGGTCGCAGAAGGCCGCTTCGCTGTCAGTGTCACCCACCGGCCGGTAGAAACTTGCCAGGCCCTTGAACTCGCCCAGCTGGCCGTTGTGCGCGAAGCACCAGTTGCGGCCCCACATTTCCCGCACGAACGGGTGGGTGTTGGACAGGCACACCTTGCCGACGTTGGCTTGGCGAATATGGCCTATGACCACTTCGCTCTTGATCGGGTAGCGCTGTACCAGGTTGGCCACTTCCGACTCGCTGCTGGCCGCCGGGTCCTGGAACAGGCGCAGGCCGCGCCCCTCGTAGAAACCGATACCCCAGCCGTCACGGTGCGGGCCGGTACGGCCACCGCGTTGCATCAGGCCGGTGAAGCTGAAGACGATGTCGGTAGGGACGTTGGCACTCATGCCCAACAGTTCGCACATGGCTGGGTCTCCGCTTACAGACGGGGCTCGACCCGGCCATTGCCACGCGGGGCGGCTGGCGGCGGGTCGTCACGGTAACGGTCGCTGCGCTCGGCGGCCAGTGGTGCCTGGGCGCCGAGCTGGTCATCTTCGGCCAGCTGGCGCTGGGCGGCGGCATCAGCCTGCGCACGGCGCTCGCGGGCGCGCTTTTCCAGCGGCCAGCGCAGCAGCACGAAGAGGAAATACAGGGCGAAAGCGATCAAGCCGTACATGGCAAAGTCAGACACCGCGCGCCAGGCGTTGTTGCCGACCTTGAAGGCGACATCCAGGGCGGTGATGGCAATGGCGGGGGCAAAGCTTTCCTTGACCGGGTCGACGATGGTCGGGGTCAGCAGCAGCACCGCCAGCAGCACCCGCAGCGGTTCGCGCAGCCAGCGCCACATCCAGCCGGTGAGCTTGAAGCCCACCAGCAGGCAGCCCAAGGCCGCAACTGCGTACAGGCCCCAGGCGAAGGTGTAGTCGTTCTCGATCATGGTGTTCGTGCAAGCCAGGCAAAGAGTTGCCTATGATAAACACTTTTCCGGGCTGTAGGAGCGGGTTCACCCGCGAAGAGGCCAATACAGGCAACCCCAACCAAGAGACCCTCAATGCCAACCAAGCCCCAACCCCCGATTGCCCAAGCCGACCAGGCCGCCGACCCGTACGCCTGGCTGCAGCAACGCGACTCCCCCGAGGTACTCGCCTACCTGCAAGCCGAAAACGCCTACCAGGAAGCCTGCCTGGCCGACCAGGCACACCTGCGCGAGCAGCTGTTCGAAGAGATCAAGGGCCGCATCCAGGAAACCGACCTGTCGTTGCCATCACCCTGGGGCCCTTACCTGTACTACACCCGGACCACCGCCGGCGACGAATACCCGCGTCACTATCGCTGCCCGCGCCCGGCCGACGATTCCAACACCGTCGATGAAAGCCAGGAGCAGCTGCTGCTCGACCCCAACGCCCTGGCCAACGGCGGCTTCCTCTCGCTCGGCGCGTTCAACGTCAGCCCCGACCACCGCCTGCTGGCCTACAGCCTTGATACCAGTGGCGACGAGATCTACAGCCTGTACGTCAAAGACCTGGCCAGCGGCAACGTCACTGCCCTGCCCTTCGACGACTGCGACGGCAGCCTGACCTGGGCCAACGACAGCCAGACACTGTTCTTCGCCGAACTGGACGACACCCACCGGCCGTGGCGCCTGCGCCGCCATACCCTGGGCACTGACGGCGCCCAGACCGTGTTCGAAGAGCCCGACGGGCGCTTCTTCCTGCATTGCTACCGCACCAGTTCCGAGCGCCAGCTGGTGCTGCTGCTGAACAGCAAGACCACCAGCGAAGCCTGGGTGCTGGACGCGCAAACCCCGCAGGCGCCCTTCGTCTGCCTGGCGCCACGGGTCGAAGGCCACGAGTATTTCCCTGACCACGGCCAGCTCGACGGCGAGTGGCGCTGGTTCATCCGCACCAACCAGGACGGCATCAACTTCGCCCTGTACCACGCCCCGGTTGCGCCGGTGCCCAGCCGTGAACAGTGGCAAGTGCTGGTGGCGCACCGTGACGCGATCATGCTCGAAGGCCTCAGCCTGAATGCCGGTGCGCTGACCCTGAGCCTGCGCGAAGGCGGCCTGCCGATCATCGAAGTGCGCCCGCAAGGCCTGCCGGCCTACCGCGTCGAGCTGCCAGATGCGGCCTACAGCTTGTATGTGCAAGACAGCCTGGAGTTCACCAGCCCACGCCTGCGCCTGCGTTACGAAGCGCTCAACCGCCCTGCCCAGGTACGCCAGCTGGAACTGGCCACAGGCGCCCAGGCCGTGCTCAAGCAAACCCCGGTGCTGGGTGCGTTCGATGCCGACGACTATGTCAGCGAGCGCTTGTGGGCCACGGCCGCCGACGGCACCCAGGTGCCGATCAGCCTGGTACGGCGCCGCCAGGACCTGGGCCAGACCGTGCCGCTGTACCTGTATGGCTATGGCGCCTATGGCGAAAGCCTCGACCCGTGGTTCTCGCATGCGCGCCTGAGCCTGCTGCAGCGCGGCGTGGCCTTTGCCATCGCCCATGTGCGGGGTGGCGGTGAACTGGGCGAAGCGTGGTACCGCGCCGGCAAGCAAGCGCACAAACACAACACCTTCAGCGACTTCATCGCCTGTGCCGAGCACCTCATTGTCGAGGGCGTGACCGCCGCTGACCGGCTGGCGATCAGTGGTGGCAGCGCTGGCGGCCTGTTGATCGGCGCGGTGCTCAACCTGCGCCCCGAGCTGTTCCGCTGTGCGATTGCCGAGGTGCCGTTCGTCGACGTGCTCAACACCATGCTCGACCCCGAGTTGCCGCTGACCGTGACCGAGTACGACGAATGGGGCAACCCTCAGGAGCCGGAGGTGTACAAGCGGATCAAGGCGTATGCGCCCTATGAAAACGTGAAAGCGCAAGCCTACCCGGCCATGCTGGTGGTAGCGGGCTACAACGACAGCCGCGTGCAGTACTGGGAAGCGGCGAAGTGGGTGGCGCGGTTGCGTACGCGCAAGACTGACGGCAACTTGCTGCTGCTCAAGACCGAGATGGGCGCCGGGCATGGCGGGATGAGTGGGCGGTATCAGGGCTTGAAGGATGTGGCGCTGGAGTATGCGTTCGTGTTTGGCGAGCTAGGTATTGCTTGAGATGGCCGGGGGCGCTTTGCGCCCCTTTCGCGACACAAGGCCGCTCCTACAAGGGAACGCGGTCTGCTGTAGGAGCGGCCTTGCGTCGCGATGGGCTGCAAAGCAGCCCCAAAAAAACCAACAGCCACACACATCGGTCAGTCAATCATCATCCACCGCCGGCTTCACAGGCTCCGGCCGCAACCCCGGCAGCGGCTGGTCCTTTGGCGGCCCCGGCACCGGCATCGGTGGCAACAACGGCGCCCCCGGCTGGCTGTCATACGCCTTGGGCGGCGCACTCGGGGTTATCTGCGGGTATGGCGTGGGTGTCGGTGTACCCGGCGCACCGGGCACCGGCGTGGTCAACCGGGGTGGTGTGCTGGCGGCTTCGGCCATAGGTAGGCCAGCCAGCAACAGCACAGCGAGGATCGCGCGCGACATCAGCAACCTCCTGTCGGGAACCTTCCTACAGGCTACGCCTAAATCAAAGCTTTCGCCTGTCCGCCTGCCCTGCAAGCGCGCTAGACTCAATGGCATAACCGTCATCTGCCTGATCAGAACAAAGGAAACACCCATGAGCTCCACCTCTTCCGCCGCCGCCACCGCGCGCCTGGACCGCATCCTTGCCGATGCCAAGCGCGACAAGGAAATGGGCTACCGCGACAAGGCCCTGAGAATGTACCCGCACGTGTGCGGCCGCTGCGCCCGCGAGTTCGCCGGCAAGCGCCTGAGCGAGCTGACCGTGCACCACCGTGACCACAACCACGACAACAACCCGCAGGACGGCTCCAACTGGGAGCTGCTGTGCCTGTACTGCCACGACAACGAGCACTCTCGCTACACCGACCAGCAGTACTTCAGCGAAGGCTCCACCAGCACCCCGAGCATCGCCAAGGCCACCCATAACCCGTTTGCTGCGCTGGCCGGCATGCTGAAGAAAGACTGACCATCGATTCGCCCCCCGCTGCTACCGGGCAGCCCGTATAATCGCGCTTTTTTCGCGAAGGGCCCCGGTACGTGGCAAACAAACGATACAGCTGCATCGGCCTGTTCAACCCCAAATCGCCAGAAAACGTCGGCTCGGTGATGCGCGCCGCGGGCTGCTATGGCGTCAATTCGGTGTTTTACACCGGCAAACGGTACGAACGCGCGCGTGACTTTGTCACCGACACCAAGCGCGTGCACTACGACATCCCGCTGATCGGCATCGACGACCTGCAATGTATCATTCCGCTGGGCTGCACGCCGGTGGCGGTGGAGCTGGTGGAAGGGGCGCGGCCATTGCCGGAATATACCCACCCGGACCGGGCCATCTACATCTTCGGGCCGGAGGATGGTTCGCTGAGCGAAGAGGTGCGGGGGTGGTGTGAAGAAACCATCTACATACCGACCGAGGGTTGCATGAACTTGGCGGCGACGGTGAATGTGGTGCTGTATGACCGGATGGCCAAGGGGCTGAATACCCGGTCGGGGCCCAAGTTCAAGTAATAAAAAGGCCGCCACTGTGTTTGCAGGACCGGCCTATTCGCGGGTGAACCCGCTCCTACATGGGGCCGTGTGAACCCTTGTAGGAGCGGGTTTACCCGCGAATAGGCCAGCCCTGCAAACACAAGGCGGCCAGGTGCCGAACTCCGTCAGAACAGCACCGGTCTTGCTCAGATCACGAAGCGTTGATCCAGATGGTCTTCAGCTCCGTGTACTGGTCGTGGGCCCAGATGGACTTGTCGCGCCCACCAAAGCCAGACTCTTTGTAGCCACCGAACGGCGTGCTCACATCACCTTCGCCGAAGCAGTTGACCGTGACCACGCCAGCGCGGATTTCACGCGACAGGCGCAGCGCATTGCGCAGGCTGCCGGTGTAGGCCGAAGCCGCCAGGCCGTAGACGGTGTCGTTGGCCAGCTCGATCGCCTCGTCGATGGTTTCGAAGCTGGTCACGCTCAGCACCGGGCCAAAGATTTCCTCGACGAACAGCTTGTTGTCGCGGCCAACGTTGTCGACGATGGTCGGCTGCACGAATACGCCTTCTTCAGTTTCGCCGCCCTGAACGATGCTGAGTTTCTGCTCGGCAGCGTATTCCAGGTACGACTTCACCTTTTCGAAGTGCGACTTGCTGACCATGGCGCCCAGGCGGTTGTCGGGGTCGAGCGGGTCGCCCAGTTTCCAGTCTTTCAGGTGCTTGGCGATCAGGCCCAGCAGTTCGTCTTTCACGTCCTTGTGCACGATCAGGCGCGACGAGGCGGAGCAGTTCTCACCCATGTTCCAGAACGCACCGGCGGTGACGAACTGGGCCACTTCGTCGAGGTCTTCGCAGTCGTTCATGACCACGGCCGGGTTCTTGCCACCCAGCTCCAGGACGATGCGCTTGAGGTTGGACTCGGCCGCGTATTTCAGGAACAGCCGGCCGGTGTCGGTGGAGCCGGTGAAGCTGACCATCGGGATGTCCATGTGGCGGCCGATGGCCTCGCCCACTTCACGGCCGCCGCCAGGCACCAGGTTGAACACGCCAGCCGGAATGCCGGCCTCGTGGGCCAGTTCCGCCACGCGCAGGGCGCTGAGGGTGGTTTCCTTGGCCGGCTTGACCACAATCGAGCAACCGGCGGCCAGCGACGGGGCGATCTTCCAGGCCAGCATCAGCAGCGGGAAGTTCCATGGCAGCACCAGGCCGACCACGCCGATGGCTTCACGCACCACCATGGTCACGGCAGCGTTGCCGGTCGGCGCGGTGGCGTCGTAGATCTTGTCGATCAGCTCGGCGTGCCAGCGGATGGTGTGGATGGTTTCCGGCACGTCGACGGTCTGGCACTCGCTGACCGGCTTGCCGCTGTCCAGCGCTTCCAGCACCGCCAGCTCATGGGCGTTGTCTTCCAGCAGCTGGGCGAACTTCTGCAGCACGTGCTTGCGGTCGTTGGGCTGCATCTTCGACCAGGTGCCTTCTTCGAACACGCGCTTGGCTGCGGCCACGGCCACGTTGACGTCGTTGACGTCACAGGCAGCGACCTCGGCCAGTTGTTTGCCGGTAGCCGGGTTGGTGGTGACGAAGGTGCGGCCGGAGATGGCGTCGCGGAATTCACCGTCGATGAACGCCTGGGTACGCAGTTGCAGTTCGGCGGCGATGGCCGCGTATTGTTCCTTGCTCAGCAATTCAGCCATTTTTCCGGCCTCCTTATTTGATCTGGGCGATGGTGGCTTTCAGCTCGGTGACCACGCGCTTGAGTTCTTGCTTCTCGGCGTCATCCAGGTCGTACAGCGGCTTGCGCACGCCACCGGTCTTCAGGCCGTTCAGGGCCACGCCGTTCTTGATCGCCTGGACGAACTTGCCACCTTCGAGGAAGTCCATCAGCGGCATCATGGCGCTCATGATCTTGCGGCCTTTGTCGAAGTTCTTCTCGATCACGCAAGCCTCATACAGGGCTACGTGCTCGCGCGGGATGAAGTTGGAGCCGGCGCAAACCCAGCTCTGGGCGCCCCAGGCGAAGAACTCCAGGGCCTGGTCGTCCCAGCCGCACGACAGCTGGATGTTCGGGCGCTGGATGGCCAGGCGGTGCAGCTGGGCCATGTCGCCGGAGCTTTCCTTGATGGCAACGATGTTCTTCACGTCGGCAACGGCGTCGAAGAACGCCTCGCCCATGCTCACGCTCATGCGCCCCGGGTAGTTGTAGAGCATGATCGGCAGGCCGGCGGCGGCGTCGACCGCTTTGACGTGCAGGGCGATTTCCTGCTGGGTCGGCAGGGCGTACGGGGGGGTGCCGACCAGCAGTGCGTCAGCCTTGATTTCCTTGGCATGCTGGGCGAACGCCACGGCATCTTCGGTGCGAATGCCGCCGGTGCCGACGATCAGCGGCAGGCGGCCGTTGAGCACGTCCTTGGCCTGGGCGGCCAGCTCGATGCGCTCCTGGGTGGTGTGGGCGTAGTACTCGCCGGTGGAGCCGCCAATGATGACGCCGTGGATCTTCGACTCGACCAGGTATTCGAGGACCTCGGCGAATGCCGCCTTGTCGATCGAGCCGTCTGCAGCCAGCGGAGTGATTGCCGGGGTGTAGATGCCTTGGAATTTCACGGTAGGTTCTCCAGTGCGTTGCTCAGTGTGGTAAAGCCCGCAGCGGCGTCGCTGCGGTGGGTTGTTTGGGTTCAGCTCAGCGATGCCGCTTGCTGCAGGTTCAGCGAACGGGTTTCCGGGGCCAGCGCGACCGAGAAGGCCAGGCCGACGAAGGTCACGGCGGCGGCGGCATACATGGTCGCGCCGATGCCGTAGCTATCCAGGGCGATGGGCACCAGCCAGGTGCCGACGGCTGCGCCGATACGCGACATCGAGGTGCCCACGCCCACCGCGCCAGCGCGGATTTCGGTGGGGAACAGTTCGTTGGGGTAGACCAGCTGCAGCACTTGGGCACCGCCTATGAACAGCGCGTAGGCGCCGAACAGGGCGAGGATGAGCATCTCGTTGCCGTGGCTGAAGGCGCCCAGGCCCAGCAGTGCCAGCCCCGACCAGAAGAAGCTGTGCAGCAGTGTGGTGCGCCGGCCGATGGTATTCAGCAAGCGGGTGCCGATGATGCAACCGACCACGAACAGGCAGGTGATGGCGACCGAACCGATCGCTGCCCAGTCCCCTTTCAGGTTGAGCGCACCCAACACCTTCGGCGCGAAAGCGTAGACGGCGAACACCGGGATCACCGAACAGGTCCAGAACAGGGTGACGAACAGCATGCGTTTGCCGTAGCCGGAGTGCAGCAGGCTAAGGAACGACAGCTTGCGCGACTTGGGCTCTTCCGGCAGGTTGCTGAGCGAGAAGCCATTACCGTACACGCGCTTGATCACCTGCTCGGCCTCTGCCGAACGGCCTTTGCTGATCAGCCAGCGTGGCGATTCGGGGGTGCCCAGGCGGATGGCGAACAGCAGCGCGCCAATCACCGCAGCACTGGCCAGCACCAGGCGCCAGGCATCGTCACCGCCGTGGCGCAGGATGGCCTCACCGACCAAGTAGGCAGTGGCCGCACCGGCGAACCACAGCACGGTCAGGGTGGCCAGGCGTGGGCCACGGTTCTTCTTGGGCAGGAACTCCACCAGCAGCGAAGTGGCCACCGGGTATTCGATGCCCACGGCAATGCCAATGGCAAAACGCAGCAGGAACAGGGCCAGCGCCGACTCCACCCAGAACTGCGCCAGCGAGGCCAGGATAAACAGGGTCGGGCCGACGAAGAACACGCGCTTGCGGCCGAAACGGTCGGTCAGCCAACCGCCAAAGAAGCCACCGAAGAAAATCCCGATCAGCGCCGAGGCGGCAATCATGCCCTGCCAGAAACTGGTCAGGCTCAGGCCCGCGGACATCTGCACCATGGCCACGCCGATGATACTCAGTACATAGCCGTCGACGAACGAGCCGCCACCGGAACGCAGGGTCAGCAACTGGTGAAAGTTGTTGATCGGTACTTCTTCAATCGAAACATTAGGACTTGTCATTATTGTTCCTGCCACTTCTGCTACATGCACAAATTCAAGGCGAGCGTGCCCGCGAAACTGAAAACACTGTTCAGCCCCGGGTACCCGGTATTGGCTACCGGCCGTCAATTTCGGGCTGAGTGAGCCCGTGCCGGCGTTATCGACGCCGACCTGTCTGTTCTAAGCCTATCGCCTGCTATCGATCAGCTTTCTTTGCCAGCGCGGAACTGCCCCCACATCAGGTTGGCGTTCAGGCCCAGGGAAACCAGGGGCTGCGGCGGGTTTGCGCAAGGCCCTGGGGCATTGAGCAGGAATTCGATCAGTTGGTTCTTGTCACCGGCCAGCCAGTCGGCCAGCAACTTGCCGGTGACGGTGCCCCGGGTAACGCCCAGACCGTTGCAGCACAGTGCGCCGACGACATTGGGCGCCAACTTGCCAAAGAAGCCCATGTGGTTGCGCGACAATGCCAGTGCGCCGCCCCAGGTATATTCGAAGTTCACTTCAGGCAACATCGGGAAACGCCGGGCGAACGATTCGCGGTGGCGCTGGACAAAGCGCTCGAGGTACTTGCGGTTGCTGCGCCCGTCGGGGTTGTAGCTGAAACTGTTGCGGATCAGCAGGCGGTTGTCGACGGTGCGGCGCAGGGTGGTGCCGAACGGGTCGGCGGGGATCACACCCCAGTACGGTTTGCCTCCCAGGCGTGCCTGCTCTTCTTCGGTCAGCGGGCGGGTGATACTGCCGTAGGTGAACACTGGCAGCATGCGGCCCTTGAGGAAGCCGAAGCTCATGCCAAAGGCATTGGTCGTGAGCACCAGCTTGTCGGCGGTAATCGAACCATTGGCGTGGCGCAGCACGACCTTGTGACCGTAATCGACGTCGGTGATCGGCGTGTGCTCGTACAGCGAAACATTGCTCGGCAGGCTGTCGGCCAGGCCTTTGACCAGTGCCGAGGGTTGCAGCAAGGCGGTGCCAGGGGTGAACAGGCCCTTGCGGTAGAAGTGCGTGCCGATATGGTCAGGCAGATCGCGGCCTTCGATCACTTCGTAAGGCTGGCCAAGCTTGTCCAGGCCACGGCGATAGGCATCCAGCACGGCAATGCCTCGGTCTTCGATGGCCGCCTGGTATTTGCCGCAGTGGCGGAACTGGCACTCGATGTCGTAGCGCTCGATCAATTCCTTGAGGTACGACTGGCCGCCCAGGTTGAGCTTGAGCACGGTCTTGGCGATGTCGATGTCGCCAATGTAGTCCTCGGCGCCGATGTCATGCGGCAGGTCGATGGCAAAGCCGGCGTTGCGCCCGGAGGTGCCAAAGCCGACCTCCTGTGCCTCGATCAGCACGATCTCGTCATCCGGAAAGTTCGTTGCCAGCTGCCGCGCAGCGGCCAGGCCGGTAAAGCCGGCGCCGACCACTGCCCAACGCGCCTGGCTGTGACCACTGTGGGCCGGCCTTGGCGTGCGGGGTTTGCTCAGGTGATACCAGCCACAGCTGGCATCATCGGCAGGTAACGAACTTATTCTTGTCATGTGACTAACCTGGATCTTGTTGTTTGACGAGTGGTCAGCACCGGTGGCCCGACCGGGGTATTTCATATCTGGATCGGTACATCCAGCCCTTGCGGGGCGGCATATTCGGCCATGCGCCGGCGCGACAGCTCCATGTGTTCACGCGCCAACTGGCCAGCAGTCGGCGCATCACGGCGCTCGATGGCTTCGATCATCTGCTCGTGCTGTTCGCAGGCAATCTCGAGGTCACGCTGCATGTCGTCGGTGGTCGGGTGGCGGTAGAAAATCTTGCCCAGGCGGGTATGGTCGATCAGCAGCCGACGCAGGCTTGGCATCAGGTAATCGTTGTGCGCCATCTTGCCGATTTCCAGGTGGAAGGCGTCGTTGTAGAGCACGCGGTTTTCCACGTCGCGCTCTTCGATGGCCTGGCGGAATTTAGCCTGGATAGCCTTGAGCACTTCTATTTCATCGGCACTGGCGTAGGTGGCGGCCAGCTGGGTGGTGGCCACGTAGATAAGCGGCGCGGCAACGTAGAAGCTGTGCAGCGACTCGTGGTTCATGGCGGCGACGCGTGGCGCGCGGTTGGCTTCCAGTTCGATGTAGCCTTCGGCGGCAATCTGGCGCAGCAGCTCACGGACCGGGGGGCGCGACAGGCCAAACTCGTCACACAGGGCCAGTTCGTCCACCACCGCGCCGGGGGCCAGTTCCATGCTGAGGATCCGGCGGCGCAGTGCTTCGGCAAGGACGGCTTTGCGGTCCTGCGGCACTTCAGCGGTGAGTGGTTGAACACTGGCTTTCATGGCGGCCTTCTTTGTTGTCATAGCGCTATGTCTACTATTTGTATAACGACTATATGGCACTGTTAGACAATGTGTCTACAGCATTTTCGATGAACGGTGAAATCTGCCTGGACCCTTGTTTTTAGCGGGTTCCGCGGGGGTCAGGGGTGGAATTAAACACCCTGGTGGCTGCATTGCCAAACCGGACAGGAAATTACCCAGAAACGACAAGCCAAGCATTTGTAGCGCCTGTGAGATCGAGCGCCGCGCGGGCGGCGCTCAATCTCATGGGCACCGAAAACCGCTCGGTGTACACCCTGCCATCACCTCAACCTCTCAGGCAGCAGCCAAAGCCTCCCGCTGTGCATGCCGCCTGCCGGTAATCACCCCCAGCGCCAGGATCACCAGCGCCAGCGCCAAGGTCAGTGACACCTCCATACGGTGCTTGGGCATGATGAACATCGTACCCAGGGCAAAGATGATGAAACCGATCACTGCATAGGTTAGCCACGGGTACAGCCACATCTTGAAGGCAATGTCGACGTTCTGCCGCTGCAGGATGGCGCGCATGCGCAATTGCGAGAAGGCAATCGCCAGGTACACCAGCAAGGCAATCGACCCGGAACTGGCCAGCAGGAAGGCAAACACCTCGGCCGGGGCGAAGTAGTTGACGATGGTTGCCAGCATGCCGATCAGCGTGCTGCCGATCACCGCCGCACGCGGCACACCTACCTTGGAGGTGCGCTGGATAAAGCCCGGCGCATCACCACGCTTGCTCAGCGAATAGAACATCCGCGACGAGATGTAGATCGACGAGTTCAGGCAACTGGCCACCGCCACCAGCACCACCATGTCCACCAGCAGCTTGGCGTAGGGAATGTGCATGATTTCCAACGCTCGCTGGTAGGAGCCCTGTACCGGCAGTAGCGGGTCGTTCCATGGCACTACCGAGATGATCACGAAGATCGACAGCAGGTAGAACACGCTGATGCGCCAGATCACCGAGCGAGTGGCCTTGGCGATGTTGCGCGCCGGGTCTTTCGACTCGGAAGCGGCGATGGTCACCGCTTCGGTACCCAGGTAGCTGAACATGGTGGTGAGCAAGGCACCGATGATCGCCGTCCAGCCATTGGGCATGAAGCCGCCCTTCTGCTCCAGCAGCAGTGGCAGGCCACTGACTTCACGACCCGGCAGCACCCCGGCCAACGCGGCTGCGCCCAAGGCGATGAAGGCAACGATGGCGATGACCTTGAGCATGGCGAACCAGAACTCGAACTCACCGTACTTGGCCACGCTGAACAGGTTGGTGGCGGTCAGCAACACGGTCATGCTCAGGGCGAAGAACCAGGCATCGATGTGCGGGAACCAGTTGTTGAGTACCACGCCAGCGGCGATGGCTTCGATGGGTATGACCAGCACCCAGAACCACCAGTACAGCCAGCCGATGGTAAAGCCGGCCCAGCGGCCGATGGCGCGGTCGGCGTAGGTGGAGAACGAGCCGGTATCGGGGCTGGCGACCGCCATTTCCCCAAGCATACGCATCACCAGCACCACCAGCGCACCTGCCAGTGCATAGGCGACGATGGCCGAAGGGCCGGCCGCCGCGATGGCATGCCCGGAGCCGATGAACAACCCGGCACCGATTACCCCGGCGATGGACAGCATGGTCACATGGCGTTGCTTGAAGCCTTGCGCCAGCTGATTGCCGGCGCCACTCGCGCTTGTCATTGTCATCCTGATCCCTGCTTTTGTTTTCTTTGTGGGGGGACGTGAAGCTCCTGGATCGAAACCCAGCGTGGACGAGCTTCGCGCCCGGTCACGGTACGCCAGCGAGGGGGCAGTCAAGTTGCCTGGATTCGCCACGGACTTGACCATAGATGACATCGGCATCGCTGAAAGAAGCATGACAGAGCCCTGAAGGCGATATCAGTTGCCGCAGGGCGACCCGAATGAACGCGGGCGGCGCGCTGCGGGTCAGCTGATTACATTTCACATGGAGGGGTTGTCATGCTCGATATCCATTCCGCTGCGTCATCGCAGCATAATGTCCGTGGTCTGGAACGGGTCAGCTCGCTGGCCGGCGGGGCGCTGATGGTCAGCAAGGGGCTGCGCCACGGCGGCCTGGTCGGTTTGTTGCAGATGGTGGTGGGTGGGCTGGCGGTGGC
The DNA here is from genome assembly GCF_044749445.1 of Pseudomonas sp. NPDC089408. Lineage (NCBI taxonomy): Bacteria > Pseudomonadati > Pseudomonadota > Gammaproteobacteria > Pseudomonadales > Pseudomonadaceae > Pseudomonas > Pseudomonas sp. NPDC089408. The sequence continues at coordinate 127,920 of NZ_JBIVHY010000002.1, read as the reverse complement.
GCGTGGGGTCAGCGGGCATTGCTCGACCAAAGCCTGGTGGCAGCGGCATCGGCAGGAGTATCACCGGTTGCGTTCGGATATCGAACGCAGTGCGGCGGAGCTGGAGGCGTTGAAGGCCAGTGCCAAGGCAGCTACCGAGGGGGTGACCGTGACCGGCAAGGATCCGCTGGCTGGCAGCTGATTAATGCATTGCCTGTGCTGGCCCTTTCGCCGGCAGGCCAGCTCCCACAGGGCGCTCATGGCTGCAGGGATATCACTGGCCTGTGCCGGCCTCTTCGCGGGTGAACCCGCTCCTACAACAGGCGGTGATTGCCCTGTAGGAGCCGGTTTACCCGCGAAGGGGCCGGCTCAGGCGATAGAGATGCCTAGCGCAACGCCTTGCTCTGCAACACCTCGGACCGCCGCCCCAGCACATTCTCGCTGATCTGCACAAACTCTTCGGTGCTGACGCTCGGCAAGCGCATCAGCCCGCGCACCACATCGTCCAGCGAGCGCTTGGCCTGGGTATGGATGCGGATTTCCTTGTCCAACGCTTGCAGCAGCATTACCCCGCGGGCCACCTGGGCTGGGCTTGCATGCTCGCCCTTGAGCCGGGTGACCTTGGCGCCCTGCTTGCTCAGGCGCGCCTGCCAGGCCTGGTAGCGGTCATCGCTCACCCCGCCTGAACGGCGCAGCAACTCACTGGCGTAATAGTCGGTCAGGCTTTCGACCAGCCAGTCGCTGCCGTCGCGCCCATGAATCTGCGCAAACAACTGCACTACTTCGCGCAACAACGGGCTGCTGCCGTTCTCGCTGACCATCGGCCTGGCGCTGTGCAAATACAGCGAGCCCTGCGCCGCCATCGCCCCGCGCCACATGCCGTCACGTGCGCCCACCAGCAAAAGCTTCGGCGGGTTGCGCGGGAACACCGCCTGCAGCTGCGGCCAGACGAAGGTAAGCAAGGTCAGGCTGTCCATGCGCCGCATGCCCTGCCCCACCGGTGCGGCCACGGTCACTTCAGTATTGCCCAGGCGGGCGCGGCGGCTGCCCAGATCACCGGCGAGCATCCAGCCAGTCGGCCGGTCGAACAAGCGCGATACATTGTCGATGCGAAACTTGTCCTTGCCGACGCGCGGCCAGGAGGTCTCGATGCTCTTCCAGCCCTCGGGCAGGTCGAATGCCAGGCGCGCCACCAGCTCGGTCCCATCCTGCTGGTCGAGGCGCGCAGGCGGTACCAACTGGTCACCCAGGAACAACGCCCAGTGCGGGGTGATACGCGACGAAAACGCGCCGCTGGCAAGCTTCTGGTCCAGCAGCACGCGGTAGCTGAGGCTGGTCTTGCCGGCCGCAGGCTGCCATACCCCGCGCTGACCTTTCAGTTGCCATTGGCCATCGGCCTGGAAGCCGCTGTAGGCCCCGGCCTTGCCCAGGTCGAAGTCAAGGCTGCGCACCGCGCTGCCTTCAGCCAAGGTCAGGCGAACCTCCGCCTGACCGCTGGCAGGCAGCAGGCGTACTTCGTAGTCGAGGTTGACCTTTTTCGCCCAAGCGGGCGCACTGGCCATCAGGCCCAACAGCAATAACAGCTGGCAACGCATACAGAAACTCCTTGTTTCCCCTTGGCAGCGGGCCGCGCCGGTCAGCTGGCGCGGAAGATCAGGTGGTCTTCCCAGTCGTCTTCGTGCACATCCTGCTCCCTGAGCATACGCCCCGCCTGGGAAATGCGCTGTTCATGGACCTGCTGGCGATCGCCGCAGACCAGGTGATGCCAGGCAGGCAGGTCCTTGCCCTCACTGACCAGGCGGTAACCGCAGGTGCTCGGCAGCCAGGTGAACTGGTCAGCCTTGCCTGGGGTGAGCTGGATGCAGTCTGGCACCTGGGCGAAGCGGTTGGGGTAATCGCTGCACTGGCAGGTTTGCAGGTCCAGCAGCTTGCAGGCAATGCGCGTGTAGTAAACGCTGTTGTCGTCCTCGTCCTCGAGCTTTTGCAGGCAGCACAGGCCGCAGCCGTCGCACAGCGACTCCCACTCTTGCGGGTTGAGTTGTTCGAGGGTCTTGCGCCGCCAGAACGGCGCGTTTTCAGCGATCATTACACGGGTTTCCTGCATGGAGTCAGCTGCTAGCTTCAAGCTGTAAGCTTCAAGCAAAGGCAGCGCATATGGCTTTTCTCTTGCGGCTTGCAGCTTGCAACTTGAAGCTGGGGGCCATGGCGGCGCCAGTCTAGGGCCTGGGCTTCGGCAAAGCCAGACCGCTTGTCAGTCGCGACGGGACGCAGTAGCGTGCGCATTTCCCGTCCTTTTGCAGGAGCCGCCATGAGCGCCAACCCCCGCATTGCCGATTACGCCATCAACGAGCAGTTCATCAACCGCTGGTCGCCACGCGCCTTCACCGCCGAGCCGATCAGTGAAGAAACCCTGCTGAGCTTCCTGGAAGCCGCCCGCTGGGCACCGTCGGCGTACAACTCGCAGCCTTGGCGCTTCCTGTATGCCCGCCGTGACACGCCAAGCTGGGAGCGTTACCTGAGCCTGCTGGTACCGTTCAACCGCAGCTGGGCGCAACAGGCGTCGGCGCTGGTGCTGGTGATTTCCAAGACCACCTTCGCCGCCCCGGGTGCCACCGAAGAAAAACCGGCGCTGTGGCACACCTTCGACACCGGTTCCGCCTGGGGGCACCTGGCCCTGCAGGCCAGCATCAGTGGCTGGCATACCCATGGCATGGCCGGGTTCGACCAGGAACTGGCCCGCCAGGAACTGAAGATCCCGGAAGGCTATGTGCTGCATGCCATGGTGGCGATCGGCAAGCTGGGGGACAAGGCCAGCCTGGACGAAGCGCTGCAGTCGCGTGAAGTGCCTAGCCCGCGCAAGCCGCTGAGTGAGCTGGCGGCTGAGGGTGATTTCAGCCTGTAAGCTTTGGGTTGGCAGTACGGGCCTCTTCGCGGGTAAACCCGCTCCTACATTGATCGCATTACCCTTGTAGGAGCGGGTTTACCCGCGAAGAGGCCGGTACAGGCCACTACAAATCAATAACCCCGCGCGAAGTCGACTTCGCCACGCATCCCCTGCCCGGCCGCATAAGCCCGCACATTCTCGACAAACAACCGCACCATCGCCCCCGGCGAGGTGGGCGCCGAGCTGTGCCCGGTCAGCAGCAAGCCCCAGGCCGTCCAGAACGGGTGCTGCCTGGGCAGCGGCTCCTGCCGGCACACATCGATCACCGCCCCGGCCAGGTGGCCCTCTTTCAGCGCCTCTACCAGGTCAGCATCCACCACTGCCGCGCCACGACCGGCATTGATGAACAGCGCCGTGGGCTGGAAGCACTTGAACAGTGCAGCGTCGTACAGGTCGTGGGTGGCAGGTGTATCGGGCAGCAGGTTGAGCACGTAGTCGACCTGGCCAACCAGGCGCGGCAGGTCGGCCAGCGCCGCCACTTCGACGAACGGTGCCTGTTCGCGGGCGCTGCTGGCAACCCCGTATAGCGCCACGCCAAACGGCTGCAGGAACTCGGCGACGCGCTGGCCGATGTCGCCGGTGCCCACGATCAGCACCTTGCGCCCTTCCAGGGTACGCCCCGGGCGGTCGTCCCAGCGCCGCTCGACCTGGCTGACCAGGCGCGACAGCACCTCGCGCTCATGGCCCAGCAGGTAGGTGAGCATGTATTCAGCCATCACCTGGCCAAAGATACCCACCGCACGGGTCAGGCGGTAAGCACGCGGCAGGCCATCGGCCAGCAACGGCGTGATGCCGGCCCAGGTCGACTGTATCCACTCGGGCTTGTGGCCTTGGCGCAGCAAGCTCGCCAGTAGGTCTGGCTGGCCCAGCCACACCGGGCAATGGGGTGCCTGGCGGGCCAGTTCGGCCGAGTCGCCACTGGTCAGGATTTCCACTTCCGGCGCGGCTGCGCGCAACAGCTCGGCGTAGCGGGCATGGTCATGCTCGGCAATCAATACGCGCATGATCAGACCGGGTCGTTACGGCGCAGCAGCTCTTCGGGCAGGTGCTCGATGTATTCGTCTTCAAGCGGCGGCATCTGCAGGTGGTAGCCCTGATTGTCGAGGTTCTCCAGCACCTTGGTGATGTCCTCGCGGGCCAGCTTGCGCTCGGGGCTGAGCACCAGGTCGAACGCGTGCATGGGGGTGCCGAAGGCCGGCAGCAAGCCTTCGGGCACGCGTTCCAGGCCGTCGGCCTTGAGCACGTACAGGTACATTTCGTTCTTGCGTGGGCTCTTGTAGATCGAGCAAATGCGTTTCATCGGGTCTCTCCGGCACCAGCCAGGTTATCCAGCAGGGCCTGGCCCATGCGCTCACGGCGCCAGCCGCGCAGCGAATCGGGCAGTTGATAGGGGCCATTGGGGTAGCCGCTCTTGAGCAGCGCCTCCAGGGCTTTCTTGCGCAGCATCAGCTCGGGGGCAATACCCAGGCGCTCGCCTTCAGCCTGGCCGATGGCGCGCAGCTGCTTGAGGATACCGGCGGCCTCGATCGGCAGCGGCTCGGGCAACGGCGCCGGCCATTGCTCAGCCGGCAGGCTGGCGGCGCGCTTGATCAGCTGGACCAGGCACTCACCGTCCTGACGAATGGTGCGCGGGTGCATCTCGTCGATCTTGGCCAATGCCGACAGGTTGTTCGGCTGGCTCTTGGCCATGGGCCACAGCGAGTGCTCCTTGAGGATGCGGTTACGCGGCACATCGCGGCTGCGCGCTTCACGCTCACGCCAGGCGCACAGCTCGCGCAGTACGGCCAGTTGCTGCGGGACCAGCTTCCAGGCCAGCTTGACGTCGCGGTACAGGCTTTCGGGCTCGACTTCGCGGCGCAAGGCGGCCACCAGCTCGGCACCGTCCTCCAGCACCCAGGCGTACTTGTCGTCACTCAGGCGCGGGCGCAACACGGTGAACAACTCGGCGAGGTGCACGGCATCTTCGGCAGCGTAGCTGACTTGGGTTTCCGACAGCGGGCGCTGCAACCAGTCGGAGCGGGTTTCGCCCTTGGGCAGCTCGATGCCCAGCACTTCCTGTACCAGGCGCGAATAGCCCATGGAGAAGCCCAGGTTCAGGTAACCGGCGGCCAGCTGGGTGTCGAACAGCGGCTGGGGCAGCTTGCCGGTCAGGCGCAGCAGCACCTCGAGGTCTTCGCTGCAGGCGTGCAGAACCTTGACCACGCTGCTGTCTTCGAGCAGCTCGGCCAAGGGTTGCCAGTTGCCGATCGACAGCGGGTCGATCAGGAACGCCCGTTGGCCGTCGCCGATCTGGATCAGCCCGGCTTTCGGGTAAAAGGTGTCGACCCGCATGAATTCGGTATCGACGGCGACAAAGGGCAGTTGATGCCAGTCGCGGCAGTGTTCGGCCAGGCTCTGGTCGTCACGGATCCAGTGAATTTCGATGGCCACAAGGCTCTCCCACTAACATTGGCGCGCAGTATATACGGCGCGGGCACTGCTGGTGAAACCCGGGCCATCCTTGATATCGATCAATGGTGCAGTTTGGGTATTTTGTGCTGCATCAGCGCTTGGCCGCCAGCCAGGGCCGGCAACTGGCGAACATGTCCAGCGACTGCTGGTAGACCTCGGTGTGCACCTGCAACAGGCCGAGCATCGAGTGGAACAGGTTGTCCTGCGACAGCGGGGCATCGCTGAGCTTGGCCAGGCAGTCGGTATCGACGCCGAAGTCCTCCTTGTAGCTGTCGGAGAACCACGTCAGCAGCGGTACGTGCTTCTGTTGCTCGGGGGCGATGGCGTAAGGCGTACCGTGCAGGAACAGGTTGTACTCACCCAGCGACTCGCCATGGTCGGACAGGTAGATCATCGCCGTGTCGACCTTGTCCTGCTTGCTGCGCAAGGTGTCGATCAGCGAAGCCAGCACGTTGTCGGTATAGGCCAGGGTGTTGTCGTAGCCGTTGATGATCTCTGCTTCGCTGCACTGGTTCAGTGCATTGCTCTGGCACACCGGGGTAAACCGCTCGCCGCCATTGGGGTAGCGCTTGAAGTACTCGGGGCCGTGGCTGCCCATCTGGTGCAGCACCAGCACAGTGTCCTTGTCGAGGTTGTCGATCAGTTCGTCCAGGCCTTGCAACAGGATCTGGTCATGGCATTCGCCATTGGCACAAAGCTGCGGGTCCTTGAGGTTGCTGACATCGATGAACTGCACGCGGTCGCAGGTGCCCTTGCAGCCCGACTGGTTGTCGCGCCACTGCACCGCCAGGCCGGCACGCTGGAGTATGTCCAGCAACCCTTCACGGTTTTTCGCCACCCGGGCGTCGTAGTCCTTGCGCTTCATGCCGGAGAACATGCACGGCACCGAGACGGCAGTTTCGGTCCCGCACGAGTGCACGTCGGAGAACGCCAGCAGGCCCTGTTCCTTGGCCAGGTTCGGTGTGGTATCGCGGTCATAGCCCAGCACACCAAAGTGGTCTGCCCGGGCACTTTCACCCACCACCAGCACGGTCAGCGACTTGCGCTCATGTTTTTGCCAGGCGGCATCGCGCTTGGCATCTTCGCCGTAAGGCTGGAACGGGCGCGATGCCGTACCGACCCGCTCACTGACATAACCAATGGAGGCGCCGACGATATTGCTCGGGGTGAGCATCAGGCGCAGTTCGTGGTGATTGCGTAGCAGCGACGACAACCCTTGATAGTTGACCAATGCCACCGAGCCAAGGGCCACCACGCAGGCGCCACTGACCACCAGTTTCCCCAGCAACTCGCGGTGCCAGCGGCGATAGACGATCTGCACCTTCCACAGCAGCACCGAAGGCAGTACACCCAGTAGCAGGATATAAGCGGCAAACGTGAACGACATCAAGTCACGCACTTCCGCAACATTGGTCTCGGCCATATTGCGGAACATGCCGGCATCAATAAGTACGCCGTACTGGTTCATGAAGTAAGCCACGCCCGCGCCACTCATGAACAACACAATGAGCAACGGTTTCAATACATAGCGGAAGGCAAATAACGTGAGCACCAGATTGAAGGCGAACAGCATCAGCACGGCAAACGCCAGGCTCAGCCACAGCCCCGACAGGCCGGGGGGCACAACCTCTTGCAGGTGCTCCCAGAGGAACATGTTGAAACCGATCAACAGGTAAAGGCTGGCCAGCAGCGTGACCCATTCAGTCCGCAGGGATTTGAAGTTGAGCATCAGCGTTCGCAATCAAGAGTGATTATCAACCCCCAGGCCGGATGGCACCGTGGGAAAGTTGGGCGAACTCTAGAAAGTGCGTCATCAATTTTTTGTGAAAAAGTCGGTAACAATTTCGTGAACAGGCCCGTTTTGGCGTTTATCGGCATTTGTTTCAGCTGCCGTTCAGCCAGGCCGCCATCCCCCGCCTGCGTAAAGGCGGCTATCCTCAGTGGTCAGGACCTTACCGACAACCCTGACAGAGGTGAAGAAATGCCAGTTCCGCATGATCTGCTCGCTGACCTGCACGTTACCGCTGAAAATTTCCAGGCGCTCATGGACAAGGACCAGGCGCTGCATTCACTGCACAAGGAATACAACGCCAAGGACAAGGAGGTGGTCGCCGCCGAAGGCAACGGCACCAACGACGAGGCCGTCAACCGCCTGCGCAAGGAGCGGTTGCTGATCAAGGACAAGATCGAACGGATTATTCATCCGCCGAAATCCTGACAGGAATTCATTGAGCCTACTGGCCTCTTCGCGGGTAAACCCGCTCCTACAAGGGACGCGGTCCGATGTAGGAGCGGGTTCATCGAGGCGTCGAACCGCCGCGAATAGGCCAGCAGCCCTTACACAGCAACCAGCGCGTTCAACGCCCCGTCCAGGTCCTCGACCAGGTCGCGGTAATCCTCGATCCCCACCGACAACCGCAGCAGGTTCTCGCTGATCCCCATCACGCCTTTCTGCTCCGGGCTCAACGAACAGTGCGACATGCTCCACGAGTGGTTGATCATGCTTTCCACCCCGCCCAGCGAGTCGGCCAGCACAAAGATCTGCAGCGCCTCCACCAGGCGGTTGAGCGCGGCGCGGTCGCCTTTCACCTTCATCGCCACCACCGCCCCGCCACTGCGCATCTGGCGTTTGCACAGCTCATGTTGCGGGTGGCTTTCCAGCCCCGGGTAATACACCTGCTCGACCTGCGCGTGGTCTTCGAGAAAGCGTGCCACCTGCAGGGCGTTGCTGCACTGGCGCTCCATACGTACATCCAGGGTCTTCAGGCCGCGCAGGGCCAGGTAGCAGTCGAACGGCCCCTGTACCGCACCAATCGCCATGCTGATGCGGCGCAGGCGTGCCAGCAGTGCATCATTGGCGGCCACCACCACGCCACCGGTGAGGTCGGAGTGACCACCGATGTACTTGCTGGCCGAATGCATCACCAGGTCCACGCCCAGGGTGATCGGGCGCTGGTTCCAGGGCGAGCAGAAGGTGTTGTCGATGCAGGTGAGAATGCCGCGCGCCTTGGCCAGGTCGCACACGGCCTTGATGTCGACCAGGTGCAGCAGCGGGTTGGTCGGCGACTCGATCCAGATCAGCTGGGTTTGCGGCTTGATTGCGGCAGCCACGGCGTCGAGGTCGTTGAGGTCGACATAGGTGGTGGTCAGGCCCGAGGTGCGGCTGCGGTAGTCTTCCATGATGCGGAAGGTGCCGCCATACACGCCGTTCATGACCACCACATGGGCGTCCTTGGGCAGCAGCTCCAGCACCGTGGCGGTGGCATTCACCCCCGAGGCGCAGGCCACGGCACCCACGCCTTCTTCCAGCGCGGCGACACAGGTTTCGTAGGCATGCCGGGTGGGGTTGCCGACGCGGCTATAGGAGTACTCCGGCTTGTCGTCCAGGCTGCGCTTGGTAAACGAGCTGGCGGTGACGATGGCCGGGAAGATGGCGTTGTCGGCAACGCTGAACTGCTCGCCGGCGTGGAGGGTACGGGTGGCGAAATTACGCGGCTTGTCGGACATGGTCAGGCCCATTGGCAGAATGAAAGCCGCCACTATGGCACAAGCCAAATCGTCTGGCCTTGGGGTAATCTGTGAAATATTTTTCCGGCACGGCCCGCGCGCGATATGGACAGTTTCGACCAGCACATTCTTACCCTGCTTCAGCGCGATGCCTCGACTTCGCTGAAGGACCTGGCCGAGGCCGTCAACCTGTCGACCACGCCGTGCTGGAAGCGGGTCAAGCGCCTGGAAGAGGACGGCTACATTGTCGGCCGTGTCGCCCTGCTCGACCCGGAAAAGCTGGGGTTGGGGCTTACCGTGTTCGTCCAGCTCAAGACCCAGCGCCACGACAGCGCCTGGCTTGAGCAGTTTGCCGCGACCGTGACCGGGTTCGAGGAAGTGATGGAGTTCTACCGCATGTCGGGGGACTGGGACTACATGCTGCGGGTGGTGGTGGGCGATATTGCGGCGTATGACCGGTTTTACAAAAAGCTGATTACCAGTACCGATGGGCTTTCCAATATCACCTCCAGTTTTGCCATGGAGCAGATGAAGTACACCACGGCCTATCCGGTGAACCGTTCCTGAATCGGTGCTGGATTGTTCGCGGCGGTTCGGCGCCCCGATAAACCCGCTCCTACAAGGATCACCACAGCTCTCAGGGCTGTGGTGATCCTTGTAGGAGCGGGTTTACCCGCGAAGAGGCCAGCACAGGCAACCGTTTAATCGGCAGCCAGGACCGCCGCAATCCGGTTCCCGGCCTTGGCCTTCTCCACCTTGATGGCCACAAACTTCGAGGTCGGGGTATAGGTGCCCTCGCCATAACTCTCCAGCGGCACCAGCGGGTTGGTCTCTGGGTAATACGCCGCCGCCTGCCCTTCAGGCACGTCATACGCCACCAGGCGGAACCCCGACACCCGCCGCTCCACACCATCCTCCCACAGCGACACCAGGTCCACCTGCTCGCCCGGCTCGAAGCCCAGGCGACGGATGTCGGCCTCGTTGACGAACACCACTTCACGCAGGCCGAACACCCCGCGGTAACGGTCGTCCAGGCCATACAACGTGGTGTTGTACTGATCGTGCGAACGCAGCGTCTGCAGGATCAGGTCGGGCTTGTCGCCACGGGCCAGCACCTTGGCATTGATCAACGCCTCGGGCAGCGCATGGGGCATGAAGCGGGCCTTGCCCGTGGCCGTGCGGAAGTTGCGGTCGGCCGCGTTGTTGCCCAGGTGGAAGCCGCCCGGGCTATTCAGGCGTTTATTGAAATCGGTGAACCCAGGGATGACGTCAGCGATCATGTCGCGAATACGGTTGTAATCGGCCACCGCATATTCCCAGTCGATCGGCTGGTTACCCAGCGTGGCCTTGGCCATGCCGGCGAGGATCCACGGCTCCGAACGCATGTGTGGCGAGCGTGGGCGCAACTGGCCGTTGGAGAGGTGCACCATGCTGAAGGTGTCTTCCACGGTCACACCTTGCGGCCCCTCGGTCTGCAGGTCGATTTCGGTACGGCCCAGGCACGGCAAAATCAGCGCATCGCGGCCGGTGACCAGGTGCGAGCGGTTGAGCTTGGTGGAAATCTGCACGGTCAGCGCGCAGTTCTGCAGCGCCGCATGGGTGCGCGGGGTGTCCGGGGTGGCCTGGGCGAAGTTGCCGCCCAGGGCGACGAACACCTTGGCCCGCCCCTCTTCCATGGCCTTGATCGCCAGCACCGCGTTATGGCCGTGGGCCCGCGGCACACGGAACTGGAAGCGTTTTTCGATGGCGTCGAGCAACGCCGCCTTGGGTTTCTCGTCGATGCCCATGGTGCGGTCGCCCTGCACGTTGCTGTGGCCACGCACGGGCGACAAGCCGGCGCCTGGCTTGCCGACGTTGCCACGCAGCAGTTGCAGGTTGACGATTTCCTGCACGGTCGGCACCGAATGGCGGTGCTGGGTGACGCCCATGGCCCAGCACATGATGACCCGCTCGGCCTTGCGGTACATGCGTGCAGCGAGCTCGATCTCGGCCAGGGTCAGGCCCGATTGCTTGACGATATGCTCCCAGGGGGTAGCGTCCACCACCGCCAGGTAGTCATCGACGCCACTGGTGTGCTCGGCGATGAAGGCGTGGTCGAACACCGCGGGCTCGCCCTTGGCCTGGGCCTCACGCTCCCACTGCAGCAGGAACTTGGCAATGCCACGCATGGCCGCCATGTCGCCACCCAAAGCCGGGCGAAAGTAGGCGCTGGAGGTCGGCTCGGAGCCGTTGCTGAGCATCTCGAACGGGTGCTGGGGGTGCTGAAAGCGCTCCAGGCCACGCTCTTTCAGCGGATTGAAGCACACTACCTGGGCACCGCGCTTGACCGCCTCGCGCAGCGGTTCAAGCATGCGCGGGTGGTTGGTGCCAGGGTTCTGGCCGATGACGAAGATCGCGTCGGCCAGCTCCAGGTCGTGGAACACCACGGTACCCTTGCCCACCCCGAGGGTTTCCGCCATGCCCACGCCGCTGGCTTCGTGGCACATGTTCGAGCAGTCAGGAAAGTTGTTGGTGCCATAGGCGCGTACGAACAGCTGGTAAAGGAACGCCGCTTCGTTGCTGGCCCGGCCCGAGGTGTAGAACTCGGCCTCGTCCGGCGACTGCAGCGCACGCAGGTGCTTGGCAACCAGCTCGAAGGCCTCTTGCCAGGTGGTTTCCACATAGTGGTCGGTGGCCGCATCGTAGCGCATCGGGTGCGTGAGGCGGCCTTGGTATTCGAGCCAGTAGTCGGTCTGGTCTTTCAGCGCGCTGACGCTGTATTTGGCGAAGAACGCCGGGTCCACCGAGCGGCCGGTGGCCTCCCAGTTGACCGCCTTGGCGCCGTTTTCGCAGAACTTGACCATGTCGCTTTCCGGCGATTCGCCCCAGGCGCACCCGGGGCAGTCGAAGCCGCCGTTCTGGTTGGTCTTGAGCATGGCCCGCAGGTTCTTGAAGGCGTTCTCGCTACCCAGCCAGCTCTTGGTCACGCTTTTCAGCGCGCCCCAGCCGGCGGCGGCGCCTTTGTAGTCCCTGATGTGTTCGTCCTGGCTCATGCGATGAATCCTCACGCTTCGATGCTTTTATTCAGCGTATGGAGCGTGGGGCGGGGGCGTCCAATCGAAAGATCTTACGGCGTGATAAGCGGTTTCGATCATGGGTCTCCAGGTGATTGTCGTGCCATCTTCAGCGCCTGTGAGACCGAGCGCCGCGCGGGCGGCGCTCGATCTCACAGGCGCTGAAGATGCTGTGCCAACCGATAGAGGCCATCGATCAAGCAGTCGGACAAAGCAATTTGACGCCCCCGCCCCCAGGTTATAGCTTGGAGTTGTGTCCCAACCCCTTCGAGATTCGAGCGCGAACGTGGAACAGAACAGCCGAGCCCTGATCGACGGCTTCAACCGGAAAATCGACTACCTGCGGATGTCGGTCACAGACCGCTGCGACTTCCGTTGCGTGTACTGCATGGCCGAAGACATGCAGTTCCTGCCGCGCCAGCAAATCCTCAGCCTCGAAGAACTGTTCCAGGTGGCCGAACGCTTTGTTGCCCTCGGCACCCGCAAGATCCGCCTGACCGGTGGCGAGCCGCTGGTGCGCCAGGGCATCGTCGAGCTGTGCGGGCGCATCGCCGCCCTGGCCGGCCTGCGCGAACTGTGCATGACCAGCAACGGCTCGCAACTCGGGCGCCTGGCCCAGCCGCTGTTCGACGCGGGCGTTACCCGCCTGAACATCAGCCTCGACAGCCTGAACCCCGAGCGTTTCAAGCAACTGACCCGCACCGGCGACCTGCATCAGGTCATTGCCGGCATCGACGCGGCTCGCCGGGCCGGCTTCAAGCGCACCAAGCTCAATTGCGTGGTGCTCAAGGGCCGCAACGACCACGAACTGGTCGACCTGGTGCGCTTTGCCATCGACCGTGAGCTGGACATCACCTTCATTGAAGAAATGCCCTTGGGGGTGATCAGCGAGCACGAACGTGGTGAGTCGTTCTGCTCCAGCGATGAAGTGCGCGAACGGCTGGCCGAGCAATTCACCCTGATTGAGTCGACTGAAACTTCCCAAGGCCCGGCCCGTTACTGGCGCCTGGCCGAAGCGGCCAACACCCGTGTCGGCTTCATTTCGCCGCACAGCCACAACTTCTGCGCCACCTGCAACCGCGTGCGCCTCACCGTTGAAGGGCGCCTGCTGTTATGCCTGGGCAACGAGCACTCGGTCGACCTCAAACACGTGTTGCGTGCCCACCCGGGCAACCCTGAACGCCTGGAAAAGGCCATCCGCGACTCGCTGCACCTCAAGCCCTACCGCCACCACTTCGAAGTGGGTGGCGACGTGCAGATCCTGCGTTTCATGAACATGACCGGCGGCTGAACGGCTGTCTCTGGATTTCCATGATCGTCCACCCCACCCCCGATGTGCTGCGCGTGCTGTTCACCCTCAAAGGGTCGATCGTCAAACGCATCGCCTTGCGCTGCCTGATGGTCACCCTGCTGGCCGCGCTGATCGTGCTGGCCGAGCGGCATTTTCCGGCGTTTTTCTACCCGGTCAGCGCCACGCCATTCACCTTGCTGGGCCTGTCGCTGTCGATCTTCATGAGCTTTCGCAACAACGCCTGTTATGACCGTTGGTGGGAAGGGCGCAAGGCCTGGGGCAAGCTGATTATCGAAACCCGCTCGTTCGTGCGTGAAAGCGTGGTGATCACCGATGAAAGATTGCGTGCCGAGTTGCTGCGCAGCCTGTGCGGGTTTGCCCATGCGCTGAATGCGCGTTTGCGCAATGAGTGTGAAATGCGCGCGGCCAAGCCTTGGCTGGCGAAAGACAGCAAGATCAGCGCGCACAATGTCTGTGATGGCATCTTGCAAGAGATCGGCGCGCACTGTTCGCAACTGGCTGCGCAGCAACACATCAGCGATTGGCGTTACAGCCTGCTGGAGCAGCGGCTGGTGGGCCTGACCGAAGTGCAGGCGACCTGCGAGCGGATCAAGGGCACACCGCTGCCGTTCCCCTATACGCTGTTGCTGCACCGCACCATCTATATCTTCTGCATTCTGCTGCCGTTTGCCCTGGCCGAGCCGCTGGGCTGGCTGGCGCCGCTGTTCACTACCATCGTCGGGTATACGTTCTTTGGCCTGGATGCGATTGGCAATGAGCTGGAAGACCCGTTTGGGCGGGATGAAAATGATCTGCCGACCGATGCCATGGTGCGGACGGTGGAGCGGGATGTGCTGGCGCGGGTGGGGGAACAGCAGCTGCCACCGGCGTTGTTGCCGGTGGGGTATGTGTTGAGCTGACCGATTGTTGTTGCCTCGAGCACAACTGGCCTGCCTGCGCGGTCCCTGTAGGAGCGGCCTTGTGTCGCGAAAGGGTCGCGTAGCGGCCCCGGGATTTCAGCCAAATTGCAAAATTGCCGGGGCTGCTGCGCAGCCCTTCGCGACACAAGGCCGCTCCTACACCGACTGCGTCAGCCAGCTGTTAACGAATCAGCCCGGCTGGCACAAGCCTCGATCGGCAACAAGTGCTTGACGAAGTTGCAAGGCCGATGCCGCGCATCCAGTTGCTCCGCCAGGATCCCCTCCCACGCCGTACGGCAAGCCCCGGTAGACCCCGGCAGGCAGCACACCAGCGTGCGGTTGGACAACCCGGCCAGCGCTCGGCTCTGCACGGTCGAGGTGCCGATATCCAGAATCGACAACGCCCGGAACAGTTCGCCAAAGCCATCGATGCGCTTCTCCAGCAGGCACTCCACCGCCTCTGGCGTGCTGTCACGCCCGGTAAAGCCGGTACCACCAGTGATCAGCACCACCTGCACCTGTTCATCGGCAATCCAGGTAGCCACCTGGGCACGGATCTTGTACAGGTCGTCCTTGAGCAGCGCCCGCGCCACCAGGCGGTGGCCGACCTCTACCGAGCGGCTGGCCAGCAGTTCACCGGAGGTATCGTTGTCGTAGGTGCGGGTGTCGCTGACAGTCAGCACGGCGATGTTCAGCGGTACGAAGACCGCATCAGGTTGGACGCGCACGTTGAAGCTCCTTGAATGGCATTGTCGCCACGCTAGAGGCATGCCCCCAGGGCGTCCAATCGATATGACGTACCGGGCGATCAATGACATCTATCGCAAACGTAGGTTAAGGTCTGCACAACCAGACGCCAGGCATTTCCATGGACATCAAGCAGCTCAAGTTCCTCATCGCCCTCGACCAGACCCGCCATTTCGGCCAAGCGGCGGCGCTGTGCCACATCACCCAGCCGACGCTGTCCATGCGCCTGCGCAACCTGGAAGATGAACTGGACCTGGTGCTGGTCAAGCGTGGCCAGCGCTTCGAGGGTTTTACCGAAGCCGGCGAGCGCATCCTGGCCTGGGCACGCACCCTGCTCGCCGCCCACGACGGCCTTCAAGCCGAGGCCGCCAGCTGCCGCGGCCAGGTGGTCGGCAGCCTGCGCCTGGGCACGGTGCCGCTGGCCAGCTTCAACCCCATGCACCTGTTGTTGCCGCTGCGGGAAAAATACCCCGAACTGCACTTCCAGCTCAGTTCGCTGAGTTCGGAACAGGTCATCGACGGGCTCAGCCGCAACCAGCTCGACCTGGGAATCTGCTACCTGGACCAGGTCAACACCAGCTTCTTCGAAGTGATCGAACTGGGCACCACCACCATGGGCCTGCTGCATGACACCCGGCACTTCCAGTTTGCCAGCGACAGCCTGCGCTGGGACGAACTGAGCGACATTCCGCTGGGGCTGCTGAGCAAGGGCATGCACTACCGCCAGTCGCTGGACCTGAGCTTCCGCAGCCGTGGCCTGGAGCCCAATTCGGTACTGGAAAGTGACTCGAGCTTCCAGCTGATCCAGGCCATCAACACCGGCATGTGCTGCGCGATCATGCCGCTGGACTGCGGCCTGGAAGACCTCAGCGAGCACCTGCGCATCGTGCCGGTGGCCGACGCCGCCATCCACAGCCAGGTCGGCCTGCTGCTGCGCCGCAGCGAGCCGCGTTCGGCGATTGCCGAGCAGTGTTTTGCCGAAGCGCGCGTATTGTTCGCCAGTTCCTGAGCGCGCTGCAGTAACTAAGAAATTTCCCACAACCGACTCAGAAACTTCGCTAACGACAGGTCAGATTAACCGCCTTTATCATCGTCACTTCATCGGACCTGTGGACCTGCGACGTGTGTAGCAGGCCTGCTTACATCGTTAAAGGAGCTGACATGAGCACTTCAACCAATCTGGCCTCATCGTTCTGGAGCGTAGAAAACCTGGCGCCCCTGGCCGGCATCGTCGGGCCCATACTGCTGGGCCTGCTGCTGTGCTTTATCTACCGGCGGGCCGGTTCGTTGTATTTTCTTAGAGACCTCATCTGGCGGATTTTTGGTGGCACCACTGAATTCGACCAGCACTCGCAGTTGAACAGGCTGCGCAAGGAACTGAGGGAAATCGAGTTTTTCCGCTACGAATTCAATATTCCCGCCAACAACCTTCACGAGGCCAGCCTGGCCCATCGCTGGATCGTCGACAACGGCCTTGCGCCCGGCGACGTGAGCCGCAATCGTGCCTACATTGACTGGAGCGATTTCAACACCCCGCAGTTTGCTACGGCACGGTTCTCCCAGGGGCGCTTCAGGTGGCTCATTGCTCTAGTGGCCGTTCTCAGCGTGCTGATGGCGCCTTTGCCGATGGCAAACCAGTCGGATTACTTGATGGTCTGGCTTAAAAATGACCCTGAAGCACCTGCTTTCTACGTGTCGCAACAAGACATCAAGTTCCAAATGTGGTTTCCCGATGAAAAGCTGACGCTGGACCAATGCCGGTCCTCCGAAACTCTGGCGTCATTCACCCGGTACATGCCGGAGGAGAAGCTCGACACCATTTGTTCGGTCTTCATGGCTCCCGATTACGCGGCTCAGGTTGAAAAGGGGGTGAAAGGCCAGCGCGGGCTGTTGGCAGGCTTGTCCGCACTCCTCATGGCCGGTCTGGTGCTGGCCGTGCTGAAGCTGGCGCGTATGCAACGCGCGCAAAACCTTTACAACCGCTGGCAAGCGAACGCCACCGCAGCCCCAGCGCCTACAATGCCGTCGCCTGCCGATACTGCCTCGGTGTAAAGCCGGTCAGTTGCTTGAACTGGCGGCTGAAGGCGCTGTGGTCGGTGTAGCCACAGCACATTGCCACTTCGGTAATCGGCAGTTCCGAATGCAGCAGGCGGTGGGCGTGCTCCAGGCGAGCCTTGTGAATCATCTGCCGCGGCGTGAGGTGGAACACCCGCTTGCAGTAACGCTCCAGCTGGGCCACGGAAATACCGGCGATGCGGGTCAGCTCGCCCATGCTGATCGGCTGGTGGAAATGCTGGCGGATGTGTTCGTCCACCGCTGCCAGGCGCTGGTAGGCGGGGTGGCTGTCGGCGGCTGACTGCAGGTCGACCGAGATGCCGACCAGGCCGATGATTTCGCCCAGCGGGTTGTACAGCGGGCGCTTGTGGGTCAGGCACCAGCCGGGCTCGCGGCTGCCGTACAGGTGCAACTCCAGCTGGTCTTCGAGGACCAACCCTTCCTTCAGCACGCGACGGTCCTGTTCGGTGTAACCGGGGCCCAGCTGCGCCGGGAATACTTCGGCGCTGGTCTTGCCCAGCAGCGGTTGCAGGCGCTTGAGGCCGCAGCGCTGGACCAGGGTGTTGTTGGCCAGCACGTAGCGGGCGGCCGGGTCCTTGATGAAGATCGCGGCATTGGGGATGGCGTCGAGGATCGGCAGCAGCAGCGCCACACCCGCCAGCAGGGCCTCGAGGGTGGCGGGGCGGTGCTGGCCGAGGGATTGGTAGAGGGTTGCCAGGGGATTTTCGGTCATCTGTCGGTTCTCTGCTGACTGGGCCGGCCCTTTCGCGGGTGAACCCGCTCCTACAAAGGAGCGCGCAGGTGCAGAGGGCAGCGAGGTCCTTGTAGGAGCGGGTTTACCCGCGAAGAGGCCGGCCCTGCGATTACCTATCTGCAACCCTTACGGGGTAGGGCTTACAGCCTATTCCCCACCCTTCCTGCCTGCCACTGTTTTTCAGCAACTGTGCCGATTTCGTCATCCCCCCTGCAGAAAACCATCAAGAACCGTCGCCCTGATCGGTCCACTCTATGCCCCACGCACGCCGCCCAAGTCCTACAAGAGCGCGGCCCAAAAAGCCGCATCTCGTGACATCAGACCTGCCTATCCAATAACCAACAAAAAGGCGAACCCATGTCAGGCAAATTCAAGAAACAGTTATCACTGCTGGACCTCACCTTCATCGGCCTGGGGGCCATTTTCGGCTCTGGCTGGTTGTTCGCCGCCAGCCACGTCTCGGCCATCGCCGGCCCGGCCGGTATCCTCTCCTGGTTCCTTGGCGGCTTCGCCGTCCTGCTGCTGGGCATCGTCTACTGCGAACTGGGCGCTGCCCTGCCCCGCGCCGGTGGCGTGGTGCGCTACCCGGTGTACTCGCACGGCCCATTGCTTGGCTACCTGATGGGTTTCATCACCCTGATCGCCTTTTCCAGCCTGATCGCCATCGAAGTGGTCGCCTCGCGCCAATACGCCGCCGCCTGGTTTCCCGGGCTGACCAAGGCCGGCTCCAGTGACCCGACCGTGCTTGGCTGGCTGGTGCAGTTCGCCTTGCTCGGGCTGTTCTTTTTCCTCAACTACCGCAGCGTGAAAACCTTCGCCAAGGCCAACAACCTGGTCAGTGTGTTCAAGTTCATCGTGCCGCTGCTGGTGATCGGCGTGCTGTTCACCTTCTTCAAGCCAGCAAACTTCACCGTCCAGGGCTTTGCACCGTTCGGCTTGTCTGGCGTGGAAATGGCCGTGTCGGCCGGTGGCATCATCTTCGCCTACCTGGGCCTGACACCGATCATTTCGGTGGCCAGCGAGGTGAAGAACCCCCAGCGCACCATCCCGATTGCGCTGATCCTGTCGGTGCTGCTGTCCACCGCCATCTATGCCCTGCTGCAACTGGCCTTCCTCGGCAGCGTGCCGACCGAAATGCTCGCCAACGGCTGGGCCAGCGTGACCAAGGAACTGGCCCTGCCCTACCGTGACATCGCCCTGGCCCTGGGTGTGGGCTGGCTGGCCTACCTGGTGGTGGCCGATGCAGTGATCTCACCCAGCGGCTGCGGCAACATCTACATGAACGCCACCCCGCGCGTTGTTTATGGCTGGGCGCAGACTGGCACCTTCTTCAAGTACTTCACCCGCATCGACGCCGAGTCCGGCATCCCGCGCCCGGCGCTGTGGCTCACCTTCGGCCTGTCGGTGTTCTGGACCCTGCCCTTCCCGTCGTGGGAAGCGCTGATCAACGTGGTGTCCGCCGCCCTGGTACTGAGCTACGCCGTGGCCCCGGTCACCGTCGCCGCCCTGCGCCGCAACGCGCCCGACATGCCGCGCCCGTTCCGGGTCAAAGGCATGGGCGTGCTTGGCCCGCTGTCGTTCATTATCGCCGCGCTGATCGTGTACTGGTCGGGCTGGAACACCGTGTCGTGGCTGCTGGCCCTGCAGATCGTGATGTTCGTGCTGTACCTGCTGTGCGCCCGCTTCGTGCCGACCCAGCACCTGTCGCTGGCCCAGCAAGTGCGCTCGTCGGCATGGCTGATCGGCTTCTACGCGGTGACCATTCTGCTGTCGTGGCTGGGCAGCTTCGGCGGCCTGGGGGTACTCGGCCACCCGCTCGACACCGTGGCGGTGGCTGTTTGTGCCCTGGGTATCTACTACTGGGGTGCCGCCACCGGTGTGCCTGCCCGCTTGGTGCGACTGGAAGGCGAGGACGAAAGCGAAGCCTCTGCTGAAACCTATACCGGCCGCCCTGCCGCCGTCGCTTCCTGATCTTTTACCCAAGGGACACGCCCATGAAACAGATTCACGTCATCGATTCCCACACTGGCGGCGAACCTACCCGCCTGGTGATGAAGGGCTTCCCGCAACTGCACGGGCGCAGCATGGCCGAGCTGCGTGACGAGCTGCGCGAGCTGCACGACCCGTGGCGCCGCGCCTGCCTGCTGGAACCGCGCGGCAACGATGTGCTGGTCGGCGCGCTGTACTGCCCGCCGGTGTCGGCCGATGCCACCTGCGGGGTGATCTTCTTTAACAACGCCGGCTACCTCAACATGTGCGGCCACGGCACCATCGGCCTGGTTGCCTCGCTGCAGCACTTGGGCCTGATCACTGCGGGCGAGCACAAGATCGACACCCCGGTCGGCCAGGTCAGCGCCACCCTGCATGAAGACGGCGCCATTACCGTCGGCAACGTGCCGTCCTACCGCTACCGCCAGCAGGTGGCAGTAGAGGTGCCCGGCCATGGTGTGGTGCGCGGCGACATTGCCTGGGGCGGTAACTGGTTCTTCCTGGTTGCCGAACACGGCCAGCGTATCGAGCTAGATAACCGCGAAACACTGACCGAATACACCTGGGCCATGCTCAAGGCCCTCGAAGCCCAAGGCATCACCGGTGAGAACGGCGCCCCCATCGACCACGTCGAGCTGTTTGCCGACGACACCAACGCCGACAGCCGCAACTTCGTGATGTGCCCCGGCAAGGCCTACGACCGCTCGCCCTGTGGCACCGGCACCAGCGCCAAGCTGGCCTGCCTGGCTGCCGACGGCAAACTCGCCGAAGGCCAGACCTGGGTGCAGGCCAGCATCACCGGCAGCCAGTTCCATGGCCGCTACGAGCGCGACGGCGAACGCATTCGCCCATTCATCACCGGCCGCGCCTATATGACCGCCGACAGCACCTTGCTGATCGACGAACAGGACCCGTTCGCCTGGGGCATCTGAGCCCCGGCTTTTTACCAACCGAATTTCGCCAGGAGTAACAACAATGACCAACAACATCTTCACCGGCACCATGCCCGCCCTGATGACCCCGTGCACCGCCGAGCGCAAGCCGGACTTCGACGCCCTGGTGCGCAAGGGCCGCGAGCTGATCGAGGCCGGCATGAGCGCCGTGGTGTACTGCGGCTCGATGGGCGACTGGCCGCTGCTGACCGAGGCCGAGCGCCAGGAAGGCGTGGCGCGCCTGGTCGCCGCCGGCATCCCGACCATCGTCGGCACGGGTGCGGTGAACACCCGTGAAGCCGTTTCGCATGCCGCCCACGCCGCCAAGGTTGGCGCCGCCGGCCTGATGGTCATCCCCCGCGTGCTCAGCCGCGGCGCCTCGCTGATCGCCCAGAAGCACCACTTCTCGGCCATTCTCGCTGCAGCGCCGAAGCTGCCGGCGGTGATCTACAACAGCCCCTACTACGGCTTTGCCACCCGCGCCGACCTGTTCTTCGAACTGCGCAACGCGTTCCCTAACCTGATCGGCTTCAAGGAATTCGGCGGTGGCGCCGACCTGCGCTACGCCGCCGAGCACATCACCTCAAAGGATGACGACGTGACCCTGATGGTCGGCGTCGACACCCAGGTGGTGCATGGCTTCGTCAACTGCAACGCCACCGGCGCCATCACCGGCATCGGCAACGCCCTGCCACGCGAAGTGCTGCAACTGGTGAGCCTGAGCAAGCAGGCCGCCAAGGGCGACGCCCGTGCCCGCCGCCTGGCGCGCGAGCTGGAAGCAGCACTTGCGGTGCTGTCGTCGTTCGATGAAGGCTGCGACCTGGTGCTGTACTACAAGCACTTGATGGTGCTCAACGGTGATACCGAGTACAGCCTGCACTTCAACGAGACCGACGCACTGACCGATGCCCAGCGCAACTATGCCGAGCAGCAGTACGGGCTGTTCCGTAGCTGGTACGCCAGCTGGTCGGCTGAACAGAACCTGGCCTAAGCACCTGCTTAGAGGCCGAACCGCAGCCCCCTGTGGGAGCGGGTTCACCCGCGAACACCGGCAAAGCCGGTGCCAAGCACCGCGTCGCCTGATTCGCGGGTGAACCCGCTCCTACAGGGGGCGCGGTCTCCCTTGATACCTGAATTTGATTTCCCAAGGAGGTTCCATGACCCTGACAGGCAACCTGCTGATCGGCCACACCCCGGTAACCGGCAGCCGCTCGGCCATCCATGCCGTCAACCCGGCCACCGGCCAAGCGCTGCAACCGGCCTACCTCGGCGGCACCAGCGAACACGTGGCCCAGGCCTGCGCCCTGGCCTGGGCGGCGTTCGACGCCTACCGCGAAACCTCGCTGGAACAACGGGCACGCTTTCTCGAAACCATCGCCGCACAGATCGAAGCCCTCGGCGATGCCCTGATCGACCGCGCCGTGGCTGAAACCGGCCTGCCCCCGGCGCGTATCCAAGGTGAACGTGGCCGTACCTGCACCCAGCTGCGCACCTTCGCCCGTGTCGTACGCGCCGGCGAATGGCTGGACGTGCGCGTCGACAACGCCCTGCCCGAGCGCCAGCCGCTGCCGCGCGCCGATCTGCGCCAGCGCCAGGTGGCCCTGGGGCCGGTAGCCGTGTTCGGCGCCAGCAACTTCCCGCTGGCCTTCTCGGTGGCCGGCGGTGACACGGCGTCGGCATTGGCCGCCGGCTGCCCGGTGGTGGTCAAGGCCCACAGCGCCCACCCCGGCACTAGCGAACTGGTCGGCCGGGCGGTGGCACAAGCGGTGCAACAGTGCGGCTTGCCAGACGGCGTGTTCTCGCTGCTGTACGGCTCCGGCCGTGAAGTCGGTATCGCGCTGGTCAGCGACCCGCGCATCAAGGCCGTTGGCTTCACTGGCTCGCGTAGCGGTGGCGTGGCGCTGTGCCAGGCGGCCCAGGCGCGCCCGGAGCCCATCCCGGTGTATGCCGAAATGAGCTCGATCAACCCGGTATTCCTGTTCGACGCTGCCCTGCAGGCCCGCGCCGAAACATTGGCACAAGGCTTCGTCGCCTCGCTGACCCAGGGCGCCGGCCAGTTCTGCACCAACCCCGGCCTGGTGATCGCCCGCCAAGGCCCGGCGCTGCAGCGTTTCATCAGCGCAGCCCGTGGCCATGTGCAGCAGGCCGCCGCGCAAACCATGCTTACCCCGGGCATTTTCACTGCGTACCAGGCCGGCGTTGCTGCACTGGCAAACAACGCCAATGCCCAGTCCGCCGCCAGCGGCCAGCCCGGCCAAGGCCCCAACCAGTGCCAGGCGCAGCTGTTCGTGACCCAGGCCGAAGCCTTCCTCGCCGACCCGGCCTTGCAGGCTGAAGTGTTTGGCGCAGCCTCGCTGGTTGTGGCTTGCGCCAGTGATGAACAAGTGCGCCAGGTAGCCGAGCACCTGGAAGGCCAGTTAACCGCCACCCTGCAGCTGGACGACGCTGACATCGACAGCGCCCGCGCCCTGCTGCCCACCCTGGAGCGCAAGGCCGGGCGCATTCTGGTCAATGGCTGGCCGACCGGCGTCGAGGTCTGCGATGCCATGGTGCATGGCGGACCGTTCCCGGCCACCTCCGATGCCCGTACCACCTCGGTGGGCACGGCGGCGATCCTGCGCTTCCTGCGCCCGGTGTGCTACCAGGACTTCCCTGATGCCCTGCTGCCGCAGGCGTTGCAACACGGCAACCCGCTGCAACTGCAGCGCCTGCTCGACGGTAAACGGGAAGGCTGAACATGGTCGAAACCGCTGAAACCGATATCGCCGTGATCGGCGCCGGCATCGTCGGCGTCGCCTGTGCGCTGCAACTGGCCCGCCAGGGCCGCCGTGTAACGCTGGTCGACCGGCAGGCGCCCGGCCACGGTGCGTCCTTCGGTAATGCCGGGCACCTGGCCACCGAACAAGTGTTCCCGATTGCCGACCTGTCGATCCTCAAGCGCCTGCCACGCATGCTACTCGACCCCATGGGCCCACTGCGCCTGGACTGGAAATACCTGCCCAAGGCCATGCCGTGGTTTACCCGCTTGCTGCTCAACCTGCGCCCGGCGCCGTTCCAGCGCAGCGTGGCAGGTATCCGCGCCTTGAACGAAGGCAGCCTGGCTGCCTGGCAACGGCTGCTGGGCTCGATCGGGCGTAGCGAGCTGTTCCAGGAGGATGGCTCGTTGCTGGTGTTCGAACGGCCGGAATCGCGGCAGGCGCTGGAGGCACTGCATGCGCGTATGCAGCAGCAGGCGGTACCGGTGGACGTCTGGTCAGCGGATGCTGTGCGCGAAGCAGCGCCGCAGCTGAGCCCGTCATTGCTAGGCGGGCTGTTCTTCCCCAAGACCGGGCACTTCATCGACCCGTACCGGGTGGTGTGCGAGTTGTTCGAAGCGGCCAAGGCCAGTGGCGTGCGCTTTGTCCAGGCGCAGGTCGAGGGTGGCCAGGTGCACAGCGGTGGGGTTTGCCTGGCCAGCGACCACGGCACGCTCAATGCGCGCCAGGTGCTGGTCTGCTGTGGTGCGCATTCGGCAAAACTGACCGGAGCACTCACCGGCAAGCAGGTGCCACTGGACACTGAACGCGGCTACCACCTGATGCTGCCTGGCGAACATCAGCGTCTGCCGTTTGCGGTGACCTCGCTGGAGCGCAAGTTCATCATGACGCCCATGGCCGAAGGTTTGCGCCTGGCCGGCACGGTGGAGTTCGCCGGGCTGGACGCGCCGCCTAGCATGCAACGGGCGTGGCAGTTGCATCGGTTGAGCAAGGGTTTGTTCCGGCAAGCGTTGAGTGTTGAGGGGGCGACGCCGTGGATGGGATTTCGGCCGTCGTTGCCGGACTCGTTGCCGGTGATCGACCGGGTGTGTGATGGGCGGGTGCTGTTGGCGTTCGGGCATCAACATCTTGGGTTGACCCAGGCGGCGGTGACCGCGGAATGGGTGGGGCGGTTGGCTGAGCGGGCTGGTGGGGGTGAGATGTCGGCTTACCGGTTGGATCGGTTTTGAGTTCGGGGGCTGCTGCGCACCCCATTCGCGGGACAAGCCCGCTCCCACAGGTATAGCGCAGGCCTGAGGGCCACTCAATCCTGTGGGAGCGGGCTTGTCCCGCGAATGGGCCGCATAGCGGCCCCTTCTGGACTCAGCGATAACGCTCAAGCCAGTGCGCATACGGCGCCGGCAAGGTCCAGGAGGCTTTCTCCACGCCCAACTCCTTGGCCGCAAAGTAGGCCCAGTGCGGGTCAGCCAAATGCGCCCGGCCTACGGACACCAGGTCCAGCTGGTTGGCCTGCAGCGCCGCTTCCGCCAGTTGCGGCGTACCAAAACCCCACGCCGAAGTCACCGGCAGCTTGGCCTCACGACGCACGCGCTCGGCAATCGGCCCCATGAACGCCGGGCCCCATGGAATATGGGTGTCAGGAATGGTAAAGCCGACACTCACGCTCAGCAGGTCAAGGCCACCGGCCTTGAAGCGGCGCGCCAGCTCGATCGACTCTTCCAGGGTCTGCTCATCGCGGCCATCGTATTCCAGCACGCCAAAACGTGCGGTCAATGGCAAGTTCTCTGGCCACACTTCACGCACGGCAGCCAAGGTTTCCAGCAGGAAGCGGCTGCGGTTGTCGAAGCTGCCACCGTAGGCGTCGGTGCGCTTGTTGGAATGCTCGGAGAAGAAGCTCTGGCCCAGATAGCCATGGGCAAAGTGCAGTTCGATCCACTCGAAGCCGGCATCGCGCGCACGGCGGGCAGCATCGACGAAGTCCTGCTTGACCCGGGCGATGTCGTCCAGGGTCATTTCGCGCGGCACTTGCGGCAGGTGTGCGCCAAAGGCAATGGCAGACGGGGCGATGGTCTCCCAGCCGCGGGCGTCATCGGCGGCAATGTGGTCGTCACCTTCCCACGGGCGGTTGGCGCTGGCCTTGCGCCCGGCGTGGGCGATCTGGATGCCCGGCACCGAACCTGCGGCCTTGATTGCCTGTACCACCGGCACGAAGGCCTGTGCATGGGCATCGCTCCAGATCCCGGCGCAGCCGGGGGTGATACGCCCTTCCGGTGCCACCGCCGTGGCTTCAACCACCAGCAGGCCGGCACCGCCACGGGCCAGGCCGGCCAGGTGCACGTGGTGCCAGTCGTTGATCATGCCGTCCTCGGCCATGTACTGGCACATCGGCGGAATGGCGATGCGGTTGCGCAGGGTGACGTCCTTGAGGGTGTAGGGTTCGAACAGTGCGGTCATGCTGATCTCCAGGAGCATCGAATACGGTAGTTCGATCATAATCGAACTATGACAACAATTGAAAGCCCCGGTATCATGTCGACCATGCGAGCCTATAAACATCCCAATGCTGAAGACCTGATTCTCGAACGGGTGCTGTACGCCCTGAGCGACCCGGTGCGCCTTGCCATCGTCCGCCATCTGGCCGGCGTGACAGAGGCTACGTGTGGTGAACTTGATGGCGGTCGGCCGAAGTCGAGCATGTCGCATCATTTTCGGGTTTTGCGCGATGCCGGCCTGGTGCAAACCCGCAATGTAGGCACCACGCACATGAATTCCCTGCGCAGCGAGCTGCTGGACAGCCGCTTCCCCGGCCTGCTGGCCTGTATCCTGCGCCAGCACTGAGCCGCAAGGTTGGGCATGCCCTTCATCGGGTAGCACCCAGCCTGTTTGAACACCCTTCCCCGGTGATGCCTCCAAATTCTACAAGGCATCACGCGAGCCGTTCAGCGACGCCTTCGTTCAAGCCCGCCATCCGGGCCGGCGTCCGTCCGTGCTTATGCAGGGGAACCTCGTATGAACCAACTCGAATTCATTCCGCTCGATCAACCTTACGTTGGCGAATCAGCGCCGGGTATTACCCAGGCCACACGAACACGCCCGACCTTGTTGTGCTTGTCACATCTGCGCTGGGGTTTTGTCTACCAACGCCCGCAACAGCTGATGTCGCGTCTTGGTCGCGACTATGACGTGGTGTTTTTCGAAGAGCCGGTATTCGACGACGTAAAGGGCCCAGGCTTACGCTTGGAGTCAGTGGCCGAGGGCGTCTGCGTGCTGGTTCCGGTGCTGCCACCGGGGCTGGATGAAGCACAGCTGATCGATGCCCAGCGCCGACTGATCGACGCTTGGTTGGCATTGGGCGACGTCGGTGAGTTGCTGCTGTGGTACTGGACGCCGATGAGCCTGCCTTTCACCGAGCATCTGCAGGCCCAGGTGGTGGTGTACGACTGCATGGACGAGCTTTCGGCCTTTCGCTTCGCACCGCCGGCCATGCTCGCCATGGAGCAACGCCTGTTACAGCGTGCCGACCTGGTGTTCACGGGCGGCCATTCGTTGTGGGAGGCCAAGCGCCAGCACCATGCCAACGTTCACGCCATGCCCAGCAGCGTCGACATCAGCCACTTTGGCCAGGCCCGCCAGCCACTGCCTGACCCACCCGACCAAGCCGAAATCCCCCATCCGCGCCTGGGATTTTTTGGCGTCATCGACGAGCGTTTTGACCTCCAGCTGGTAGCCGAGCTGGCAGTTCGACGGCCTGACTGGCACATCGTGCTGATCGGCCCGGTGGTGAAAATCGACGAGGCCAGCCTGCCGCGCCTGGCCAATATCCATTACCTGGGCAGCCGGCCCTACGAAGCGCTACCCGCGTATCTGGCCGGCTGGGATGTCGCACTGATGCCATTCGCCCACAATGAATCAACACGCTATATCAGCCCGACCAAAACCCCGGAGTACCTGGCCGGAGGCTGCCCGGTGGTATCCACTGCGGTGCGCGATGTGGTCAAAGGCTACGGAAACAGTGGCGTGGTCAGTATCGCCGACACACCCGAGGCATTCATCGAAGCGGTGCAAGACGCGCTGAACCTGCGCTTTCAGTCGGGCGAGATAGCCCGGCGCGCTGACAAAGCCCTGGATGGCATGTCGTGGGACAAAACCTGCGGCGCCATGCGGGAGCTGATCGAATGCCAACGATAACCCTCGACCACGCCATCGCCGCACCCGCTTATGACTACCTTGTCGTCGGTGCCGGTTTTGCCGGCAGCGTACTGGCCGAACGGCTGTGTGCCGGGCTCGGCCTGCGGGTACTGCTGATTGATCGCCGCGAGCACATTGGCGGCAACGCCTATGACCACCTGGACGCCGCTGGCGTGCTTGTGCATCGCTATGGCCCGCACATCTTCCACACCAATGCCCAACGCATCGTCGACTACTTGTCCCGCTTCACCGAGTGGCGCCCTTACGAGCACCGAGTACTGGCGCAGGTGGACGAACACCTGGTGCCGATCCCGATCAACCTGACCACCCTCAACACGTTGTACGGGCTGGACATGGACGAGGCCCAGGCGGCCGGGTTCCTCGCCCAGCGCGCCGAGCCGGTGATACCGCTGCGCACCTCGGAAGATGTGGTGGTCAACCAGATCGGCCGCGAGCTATACGAGAAATTCTTTCGTGGCTATACCCGCAAACAATGGGGCCTGGACCCCTCGGAGCTCGACAAATCGGTCACTTCCCGAATACCCACCCGCACCAACCGGGACGACCGCTACTTCACCGACAGCTTCCAGATGATGCCGTTGCACGGCTATACCGCGATGTTCGAGCGCATGCTTGAGCAGGCTGGCATCGACGTGCTGTTGTCTTCCGATTTCAAGCAAGTGCGGGATCTGGTGCACTACCGGCAGCTGGTGTACTGCGGGCCGGTCGATGAGTACTTTGAACATTGCTACGGCAAGCTGCCCTATCGCTCGTTGCGCTTCGTGCATGAAACACACGATGTCGAATGCTTTCAGCCGGTGGCAGTGGTCAACTACCCGGCGCCGCACGTGCCTTATACGCGCATCACCGAGTACAAGCACCTCACGGGCCAGACCCACCCGCGCACCAGCATCAGTTACGAATACCCTTGCGCCGGGGGTGACCCCTATTACCCAATACCGCGCGCGGAAAACACCGAACTGTACCGGCGCTACAAGGCCTTGGCCGATCAGACCCCAGGGGTGACCTTCCTCGGCCGGCTGGGCACCTACAAGTACTACAACATGGACCAGGTTGTCGGCCAGGCGTTGGCGTTGTACCAGCGTATCGCCCGCGAAGCCGGGGTCGAGGCCGAAGCCTATATCAGCGAGGCCGGTTGAGCCCTTGGGGTACTGATGGATCACGAACAGCTGTTGCGCAGCTTTGTCATGGCGGGGTACGAGTGCTCGGCCCAGCGGCGCCACGACGGTCGCCGGCTGGATATGCTGCACGCCACCGGCCATGCGCGCTGGGCCGAGCAAGACTACCAACAGCTGGCAGCGCTGGGCATTCACAGTGTGCGTGATGGCGTGCGCTGGCACCTGATCGACCGGCGGCCGTATCAGTACGACTGGTCAGAGGTGTTGCCGATGATCGCAGCAGCCCGCCGTACTGGCATTCAAGTGGTCTGGGACCTTTGCCATTACGGCTACCCGGACGACCTGGACATCTGGCGACCGGCGTTCGTCGAGCGCTTTGCCCGCTTCGCCGCCGCTTTTGCCAGCCTGCTGGCCGACGGCGGCGAACACGCACCGCTGCTATCGCCGATCAACGAAATTTCATTTTGGAGCTGGGCCGGTGGCGAGGTTGGCTATTTCAACCCGTGCGCCACCGGGCGCGGCCAGGAACTCAAGCACCAGCTTGTGCGCGCCAGCATTGCAGCCATCCAGGCCATCCGCGAAGTGGTGCCGGCAGCGCGCTTCCTGCAATGCGACCCGCTGATCAACGTGTTGCCCACCAGCCGGCGGGCCGAACACATCGCCGCTGCCGAAGCCTACCGGCTGGCGCAATACGAAAGCTGGGACCTGCTGACCGGGCGAAGCTGGCCGGGGCTAGGCGGCCAGGAAGCTTGCCTGGATATCGTCGGGGCCAATTTCTACCCGCAAAACCAGTGGTACTTTTCGGGCGAGAAAATACCACCAGGCCACGCCGATTTCCGGCCATTGCAGGGCATGCTCAGCGAGCTGCATCAGCGCTACCAACGCCCTGTACTGCTGGCCGAGACCGGCGCCGAGGACACCGCCCGGGTGCCCTGGCTGTGCTATGTCAGCGCGCAGCTGCAACTGGCCCGCAGTCGGGGTGTGCCGATCATCGGGCTGTGCTGGTACCCGTTTCTGGATTATCCGGGCTGGGATGATGACCGCTACTGCCCGACGGGGGTGTTCGGTTATCCCGATGCCAGCGGCAGCCGGGCGCCCTTCCATCCCCTGCACCTGGCGTTGCAGCAAACCTCGGCGCAGATGAACCGGCAACACTGCAACCCGCGGGTCAGCCATGAACCCTGAGCAGCGTGACTCGCCGCTATTGTCTGACCGGCCGGTGGCGTTCCTGTGGCGTTACGTTAAACGCAGGCCGTGGCCCTTTGCCGCGTTGCTGGCGCTGATCGTGGGTGCGGCCAGCTGCGCGGTAGCCGTGCAGTACGGCATGAAACTGCTGGTGGATGCCATGGCCGACGGCCCACAGGGCGCCGGGCGGGTATGGTTGCCGTTCGCGTTGTTCATCAGCTTGATCGTGGTGGAAAACCTGTTCTGGCGCAGCGGCGGCTACCTGGGTTGTCGCACGGTGGTGGCCAGTTGCGCCGACCTGCGTATCGAATTGTTCAACCACCTGACCGGCCACCCGATGCGCTACTTCACCCAGCATTTCGCCGGTGCCTTGGCCAACCGGATATCCTCTGCCGGCGCGGCGGCGGGCTCCATCTATGGCGGGCTAGCCTGGAAAATCATTCCGCCCTGTGTCGATTTCGTCGGCGCTGTGATCGTGTTATTGACGGTTCAGGTGACGATGGGCCTGGCCCTGATCGCCAGTGTATTGGCCGTGGCCACACTGATCACGGTAATGGGCATTCGCGGCCGCAGCCGGCATATCGACTTCGCCGCGCAATCGGCCCGGGTGGGTGGCGAGATTGTCGATCAGGTCAACAACGTCTGGACCATCAAGGCATTCTCGGCACGCGAGCGCGAACGTCGCCGCCTCGAGCAAGCCATCGGGGTCGAAGCCACGGCGCAGAAACGCAGCTGGATCTACCTGGAGAAAGCCAGGGTGGTGCATGACCTGTGCCTGTCGGTGATGGCCGGCGCCATGCTCGGGTGGGCCATCGTGCAGTGGCGAGCAGGCCAGGTCACGGCCGGGGACGTGGTCATGGTCAGCGCGCTGACCTTCCGCATTCTGCATGGCTCGCGCGACCTGGCGCTGGCCTTGGTGGATACCTCGCAGCAGCTTGGGGTAATTGCCGAAACCCTGCGCATCATCGTCCAGCCCCACGCCTTGGCAGACACCCCCAAGGAGCTGCCCAGCAGCCACGGCAGCATCCGCTTCATCGATGTCAGCTACCGTCACGGCAACGGCCAGCGGGTATTCCAGCACTTGTTTCTGGACATACCTTCCGGGCAGAAAGTGGGCATCGTCGGCCCCTCCGGTGCCGGCAAATCCACCCTGATCAGCCTGGTACAGCGACTGGATGACGTGCAAGGCGGGGTGATTCTGATTGATGAACATGACCTGCGCACCGTCAGCCAGGACAGCCTGCGACGGCAAATTGCAGTAGTACCCCAGGAGCCAGCGCTGTTTCACCGCAGCGTGCTGGAGAACATAGGCTACGGCCAGCCGGATGCCACCCCGCAGCAGATCATGCAGGCCGCGCATCAGGCGCATTGCGACGATTTCATCCGCGCCCTGCCCCAGGGCTATGCCACCCGCGTGGGCGAGCGCGGGGTGATGCTGTCCGGCGGACAACGCCAGCGGCTAGGCCTGGCCAGGGCATTTCTGAAAAATGCACCGATACTGATCCTCGACGAAGCCACCTCCGCACTGGATTCAACCTCCGAAGCGCAGATCCAACAGGCCCTGGATGAGCTCATGAAAGGGCGCACCGTGCTGGCTGTGGCGCATCGCTTGTCAACCGTGGCCCGGTTCGACCGGATCATCGTCTTACGCAACGGGCACATCGTCGAAGACGGCCCGCCCGACACCCTGCGCCATGCAGGCGGGACGTTTCAACGGCTGTGGGAAGCCCAGGGCATGGCACTCGGTGTGACCCGGTAGCGGTTCCCGTCCCGGCCTCTTCGCGGGTGAACCCGCTCCCACACCGGTAACGCTCCCCTTGTAGGAGCGGGTTCACCCGCGAAGAGGCCCGCACAGGCAAAAAAAAGCCACAAGGTCTCCCCCGTGGCTTTCCTTCACAACAAGGCGGCCGCTTACAGCGCCATGTCATTCTCAGGCTTGCTTTCAACCGGCTGGCTCGGCGCAACGGTGGTACCGACGCTGGCGTCGATCACCGGTGGCTTCTCCAGCTGCAGCACTTCAGCCGTGTAGTTCCACTCTTTCTGAGTGGCCGCTGCCGAGTCGTTCAGCTTGGTGCCGTAGCTCGGTACGATTTCCTTGATCTTGGCCTGCCACTCTGGGGTAGCCACCTTCTCCTTGAACACGGTTTCCAGCACGTTCAGCATGATCGGCGCAGCGGTCGAGGCACCTGGCGAGGCGCCCAGCAGGCCGGCGATGGTGCGATCCTGCGAAGCCACCACTTCGGTACCCAGCTTCAGCACGCCACCCTTCTCGGCATCACGCTTGATGATCTGCACGCGCTGGCCAGCCTGCCACAGTTTCCAGTCTTCCTTCTTGGCGTTCGGGAAGTAGGTGCGCAGGGCTTCGAAGCGGTCGTCGTCAGACAGCATCAGCTGGCCAGCGAGGTACTCGACCAGCGGGTACTGCTCGATACCGACCTTGGTCATTGGCCACACGTTGTGCATCGTGGTGCTGCCCAGCAGGTCCAGGTACGAACCGTTCTTCAGGAACTTGGTCGAGAAGGTGGCGAATGGGCCAAACAGGATCACGCGCTTGCCGTCCAGCACGCGGGTGTCCAGGTGCGGTACCGACATGGGTGGCGCACCGGTCGAGGCAATGCCGTAGGCCTTGGCCATGTGCTGCATGGCCACGGTCGGGTTCTCGGTTACCAGGAACGAACCGCCCACCGGGAACCCTGCGTATTCCTTGGCTTCAGGGATGCCCGACTTTTGCAGCAGCTTAAGTGCGCCACCGCCGGCACCAATGAACAGGAACTTGGCGTCGGTGGCCGACTCGGTACCGTCCTTCAGGTTCTTGTACTCGACGTGCCAGGAGCCGTCCTTGTTGCGGCTGATGTCCTGCACTTCGCTGGACAACTTCAGGTCAAACTTGTCCTGGGTCTGCAGGTGGCCAACGAACTGGCGGGTGATCTCGCCGAAGTTGACGTCGGTGCCGATTGGCGTCCAGGTCACGGCCAGCTTCTGGTTCGGGTCGCGACCTTCCATCATCAACGGGACCCACTTGGCGATCTGCGCGTGGTCCTCGGAGTACTGCATCGGGCGGAACAGCGGGCTGGCCTGCAGCGCGTCGTAACGCTTCTTCAGGAACTTGATGTTGTCATCGCCCCACACGAAGCTCATGTGCGGGGTGGTGTTGATGAACGAGTGCGGGTTCTTCAACACGCCCTGGCGTACCTGCCACGACCAGAACTGGCGGGAAATCTGGAACGCCTCGTTGATTTCGATGGCCTTGGCGATGTTGACGTTGCCGTCTTTGTCTTCCGGGGTGTAGTTAAGCTCGGCCAAGGCAGAGTGACCGGTACCGGCGTTGTTCCAGCCGTTGGAGCTTTCTTCGGCCACGCCGTCCAGGCGCTCGACCATTTCCATCGACCAGCTTGGCTCCAGCTCGTGCAGCCACACCGCCAGGGTAGAGCTCATGATGCCGCCGCCGACCAGCAGCACGTCTACTTTCTTGGTTTCTGCGGCGTGCGCTTGCATGAAGCTTGCAGCGACAGCCAGACCCAGCAAGGTCTTGCCAGCTTTCTTGAACATTGATCAATTCCAGTCATAAGAACAGAGGGAGGGCCTGTGGCTGGCCCCGGTAAAGCGTGTTCTTCAGCGCAGGCTTGTTATTGATCATTGTTCAGCAGCCAGAGAACCAGAAAACGACTCGGCCTTTTGTCGAATTGACCGACAAGGCTGAATCGTTTTTCTGATTGTATCTGAAATGCCAGCACAAACAAATTGCAGGCCGATGCGCAAGGCGACGGGTTGCCCCAGCGGCGGATTGTCACGCTCAAAAACAAAAACCCCCGGCCATATACATGACCGGGGGCCTTGGATCACGCCGCAAGCGCCGCGATCAGGGTACCGCCAAGATTACTGCTGCTGAGGCAGTTTATCGATTGGGCCGCAGCCACCGATGATCTTGGAGATGGAAACCGAAGGGTGGAACAGGTAGTCGTAGGTGCAGTTTTTCGGTTGGTTGTAGACCTGGCCAGTGCAACCCGACAGCAGGGCAACACCCGATACGACAGCAACGGCAACAGTGGCCTTGAACAGCTTTTTCATTACTCAGTCCTTTAAATGAATCATCTTCGGCCATCGTCTGATGGCGGCGGGATGATACAGAAACTGAGCTTTGGATCCAAGTCGCTGGCAGCACAAGTTTATTGCAGGCGTGCAACAACAAGATGTTGCGCAATAAATATCGGCTATTCCAGAAAATTCGGCGGTTATTTGCAATTTCGCGAGACTCGGTTGAAATGCAGGCCGGTGACGACGATAGTTTTGAACCCTGCCTTCGCACTGCCCAACAGGAGTTCCCATGCTCGGCGTTACCGACTACGGCGCGTTCGTCATCGCCTTCATCATCGTCCTGGCCATCCCGGGCCCGGGCAACTTCGCCCTGATCACCGCCACCGGCAAGGGCGGCATCAAGGCCGGCATGGCCGCAACCTGTGGGGTAATCCTGGGTGACCAGGTGCTGTTGTGGCTGGCGGTGGCCGGCGTGGCCACCCTGCTCGCCGCCTACCCCGCTGCCTTCCACGTGGTGCAATGGGCCGGTGCGGCGTACCTGGCCTACCTGGGCCTGCGCATGGTGCTGAGCAAACCCGGCGGCGCACCACGCGCCAGCCGTATGGACAACGGCCAATACCTGCGCCAGACCATGCTGATCACCCTGCTCAACCCCAAGGCGATCATGTTCTACATGGCGTTCTTCCCGCTGTTCGTCGACCCGGTGAAGCACCAGGGCCTGGTGACCTTCGGCTTCCTGGCGGCGACGGTGGCGGTGGTGACCTTCCTGTACGGGCTGATTGCCGTGGTGCTCACGCACCAACTGGCCGAACGCATGCGCGCCAACCCGCGTATTACCAATATGTTCGAGCGGCTGGCGGGGGCTTGCCTGGTGGGGTTTGGCATTAAACTGGCAGCTATGCGCTGATAAAGCTGGAGGGTATCCCCCAGCAAGCAGTAAGGGCTGACAGGTGCTTGCCTTGAGATATTGGGTGCCTGTGAGATCGAGCGCCGCCCGCGCGGCGCTTCGCGGCACAAGGCCGCTCCCACATCTGTTTCGGGCCAATTATTCCTGTGCCTTTGGCGCGCGCACCCTGTGTGCATGGCTGGAGATTGATGAAGTGCAGGGGCGCAACCGATATCGAATGGAACAGACAAGGCGGCCAGCGGTGAAATCACAGGAGTGAGTGGCCCGAAACAGACTGTGGGAGCGGGCTTGCCCCGCGAAGCGCCGCGCGGGCGGCGCTCGATCTCACAGGCGATGCTAAAAGCCCGCCGAGCACCTCGCATTTTCTTAACTGACTGGCATCACCGCCGGGCCTGCCCTTCCTACAGCAAAAACTCAGAAACATCCCCTTCCCGTTATGGCGGCAGTACGTGGGGCACCTTGTGTGCGCCGAGTCTCCGGAGTCCTCGGTCTGTCAACCCGCGTACCGCTGCCACCCCTCTTGTTTGACAGCAAGTCCGTAGCAGCCCGACTGACTCTGGAGTTACTTATGCTTAAGATGGTCCCCGATCCACCCTACTCCCTCGATTCGGCATTGATGCAAGTGCAGATGCGGCCGCATTTATCGGCTGAGCCGCACACCTTGCATTAGCAGGCCCGGCCTCTTCGCGGGTGAACCCGCTCCTACAACAGGACAGCGTAATCGTTGTAGGAGCGGGTTTACCCGCGAAAGGGCCAGTCCAGACAACGAGATTCCAGGGAGATAAACACAATGCCAACCGACAACACCCAAGAACCCACCACCGTCGGCAAAACCTGCTTCTACCAAGGCGAAAACAACACCCACCCGCTGTTCCGTATCGAACCCGGCATCCCCTGCCAGGACGCACGCGAACAGGCATCGGAACTGATGGGCTATGTGCGCGACCTGATCATCACCGGCCTGATGGAAGGCGACCAGAAACTGATCTGGGCCTCGCATTACCTCAGTGCGATGGACAAGGCCCTGCTGGATGATGCTGAGTTGGGGATGATGAAAAAATGAGCGGCAATATGCCAATAGTCAAACGGGCTTTGAGCAACACCATGGGCCTCTGGCTTCCCGGTTTCTCGAAAGCTCCGATTGTTCAATTATGCGCCTGGAGGTATGATTTTGACGTGGCAACACAAGGAGATGTAGGTGCAGAGCAGGCATTTGATAAAGGAGCTTCAGGCAGCCGGTTGGATCCTGAAACGTGTTACTGGAAGCCACCACATCTTCAAACACCCCAACAATCCGAACACCATCCCAGTGCCGCATCCGAAGAAAGATCTACCGATCGGCACAGTGAAAAGTATCAGGGAACGCGCCGGGTTGATCTAGCCCAGTCCTACCCTCTCCGTTGCGCTGAAGGAGAAAGCCATGCAATACCCAATCTGCATCGAATGGGGCGACGAAAACACCGCTATCGGCATTCAGATTCCCGACATCCCTGGCGCGGTAACTGCGGGCGACACTTTCGAAGAGGCCTATGCGGCAGCTATCGAGGTAGCCCACATCATGTTGGAAGAGATTGCCAGCAACGGGCAGGCCATCCCGATGCCTACCAGAGCGGCAATGCACCGGAACAATCCGGATTTCGCTGGCATGGGCTGGGGCATGCTGGAACTCGACATCACGCCGTACTTGGGCAAGACAGAGAAGGTCAACGTCACGTTACCTGGATTCGTCATTCAACAGATCGACCGGTATGTGCGTGATCACAATGTAAAGAGCAGGTCGTCGTTCCTGGCAGATGCAGCTATGGAAAAGCTGGGTCGGTAGATACAAAAAAGCCCCACTCTATGGCGGGGCTTTAGAGGAAAGGTTCGGTTTCGGCGCCAGCAATATCTGTTTCCCAGAAAAAGAAGGCCCGAACGTAATGCCGAACTAAGCCAGCACCAGAGGATCGGGCGCGATTGGCGATCATACTGCCGCCCGCACCTGTGATCTTCAAGCAACGGTGCTTATGAAAATGTATCAAAATGGATTCTGAAACGAAAAAGCCCCGCAGACGTAAATCTGCGGGGCTTAATCTTGTATGGCGGAGAGATAGGGATTTGAACCCTAGGTACTGTTGCCAGTACAACGGATTTCGAATCCGTCCCGTTCGACCACTCCGGCATCTCTCCAATGCCGCGCATCATACCAGCGTTCTTTTAAAACGCAAACCTTTTCTTAAAAAAAATCGCGTGGTATCAGGCGCTTGCGTGAACGTGCCGCTTACAGCGGCACGCCCAGGCGTTTGGCAACTTCTTCGTAAGCTTCGATCACGTCGCCCAGGCCCTGGCGGAAGCGGTCCTTGTCCATCTTCTTGCGGGTTTCTTTGTCCCACAGGCGGCAGCCGTCCGGGCTGAACTCGTCGCCCAGCACGATCTGGCCGTGGAATACGCCGAACTCCAGCTTGAAGTCGACCAGCAGCAGGCCGGCGTCATCGAACAGCTTGCTCAGCACTTCGTTGACCTTCAGCGACAGCTTCTTCATTTCTACCAGTTGCTCGGCGGTGCCCCAGCCGAACGCGACAACGTGGGATTCGTTGATGAAGGGGTCGCCCTTTTCGTCGTTCTTCAGGAACAGCTCGAAGGTGGATGGCTCCAGCTTGATGCCCTCCTCCACGCCCAGGCGCTTGACCAGGCTGCCAGCCGCGTAGTTACGCACTACGCATTCGACCGGGATCATGTCCAGCTTCTTCACCAGGCACTCGTTGTCGCCCAGCAGCTTGTCGAACTGGGTCGGCACGCCGGCTTCTTCCAGCTTTTGCATGATGAAGGCGTTGAACTTGTTGTTCACCGTGCCTTTGCGGTCGAGCTGTTCGATGCGCTTGCCGTCGAACGCCGAAGTGTCGTTACGGAACAGCAGGATCAAGCGGTCGGCGTCATCGGTCTTGTAAACCGATTTGGCCTTGCCGCGGTAGAGTTCGTCGCGTTTTTCCATGATTGGGCTCCGCTTGCTTGAGGTGTTGGGCTAGGCGATTTCGCGCCAGTCGAGCCCGTGTTCCTGATTCGCCACCTGGAGCCAGTCCGGGTCGCACCCAAGGGTGTCGACGAAGCACTGGCGGGCCAAGTGTGGCAGGTTGTTCTTGCTGCTGAGGTGGGCCAGCACCAGGTGTTGCAGGTTGTTCCAGCCCAACTCGTGCACCAGGCGCGCGGCCTGGTGATTGTTCAAATGCCCTTGCATGCCACCGACCCGCCGCTTCAAAAAGGCCGGGTAGTGACCGCGTGCCAGCAGGTCGCGGCAGTGGTTGGCCTCGATCAGCAGTGCATCCAGGCCCTGGTAACGTTCCAGCAGCAGCGCGTCGTACGAACCCAGGTCGGTGAGCATGCCGAAGCGCCGCTTGCCGTCACTCAGTACGTACTGCAATGGCTCGTAGGCGTCGTGCTCGACCCGCGCTGCGGTAACCTCCAGGCTGCCAACGCGCAGGCTTTCGCCACAAGCGAGAAAACCGGCCACCTCCACCGGCTTGCGCATGCCGCGCAACGTCCCTTGGCTGAGGTAGACCGGTACATTGTAGCGCCGTGACAGCAAGCCGACCCCATGCACGTGGTCGGCATGTTCGTGGGTGACCAGTACCGCACTGAGCTGGGCCGGCGTGACGCCGAGCAGCGCCAGGCGCCGCTCGGTTTCGCGCAGGGAAAAGCCGCAATCAACCAGGATGAACGTGTCACCACTGGCGATCAGCGTGCCGTTCCCTTGGCTGCCGCTTCCGAGTACCGCGAAGCGCACTTAACCCAGGTGGTCCTGAATGGCGCTCAGCACGCGGCGGGCGACATCGGCCGGAGCCACGGTGTTAATGTTTTTCTCGACCGTGACCTGCACGCTGTCACCCACCTTGCTCAGGCGTACCTGGTAGCGCTCGGCACGGGCTTCACGCTCTTCCTTGGTCGGCTCGCTGCCGAACATGCGGCTGAAGAAGCCCGGCTGGTTCTGCTTGTCGTCAGGCTTTTCCGACAGGTTGATGTAGTACAGGCCCAGGCTGCGGTTGATGTCTTCGACACGCCACTCGCCACCCTGCTCCAGGGCACGGCCAACGCCAGACCAGGCGCGGTCCAGGTCGGAGCCCAGGTACAGCACCGGGTTGCCGCTGCCGTCTTCGCTCAGGCTGACGCGGCTTGGCGCGTCGAAATCGCGCGCGGCCAGCAGCGATACCGAACCGCCCTTCTCGGCGCTGCGGTTCATGCTGGCAAGCATTTCGTCGACCAGCAGGGCATCGGCGCCAGTGTTGGCGGACGAGGACGGGAACGCAGGCTCGGCAGTGCTGCCAGCCGGGCGCTCGACGCTGACCACGTACACTTCGGAGGTGTTGCGCTGTACGCCAGGCTCCATGCGGACACGCACGCGCACTTCGCTGTCACCGCTGCTGGCAGTGCTGGCCAGGCGCTGGCCGAGCGACGCCGACAGCTCGTCGAAACGCTGCCAGGTGGTGTTGAATTCACCGGTTTGCGGGCGCTCTTCAGCGATGCGGAAGCCGTTGTCCTCGAAGAACTGGCGCGCCACCGGCCACACTTCGGCTGGCGAATGCTGGGCCAGTACCCAACGGCTGCTGCCGCTGCGCTGCAGGCTGTAATCGGTCACCTGGCCGGCACCACCGGCCAACGGTTGCGGGCGCGGCACTTCGAACTCGCCGCTGGCGGTGTCGTCAGCAACGTTACGCGGGATCGGCAGCAGCGGGTCAAGGCGCTTGACGTTGCTGGCGTCCGGCGGCAGCTGCATCGGTGCGGTCGGGTGCGCCTGCAGGTAATCGCTGCCGCGGTCGCGGAAATAGCCATCCTCGCCCCACAGCCAGCCACACCCACTGGTGCTGGAGATAATCAGGGCAAGGGCGGAAAGACCAGCCAGTCGCTTCATGCGGTGTACTTCCTCTTAAACCAGTACGCCGGACTGGCGCAAGGCAGTACGGACTTTGTCGTGGCAGCCTTCGCTCAGCCAGGTCAGTGGCAGGCGAATGCCCTTTTGCATCAGGCCCATTTCGACGAGCGCCCATTTCACCGGGA
The DNA here is from genome assembly GCF_044749445.1 of Pseudomonas sp. NPDC089408. Classification (NCBI taxonomy): domain Bacteria; kingdom Pseudomonadati; phylum Pseudomonadota; class Gammaproteobacteria; order Pseudomonadales; family Pseudomonadaceae; genus Pseudomonas; species Pseudomonas sp. NPDC089408. The sequence goes on along the minus strand of NZ_JBIVHY010000002.1, from coordinate 88,060 downwards.
TCGGGTTGGCTTCGCAGAACAGGTCTTTGTGCAGCGGCATGAGTTTTTCGTTGATCGCGCGGGCTTTCTCGGCATCGCCCGCAAGGGCAGCCTCGCACAGATCGGCCATTTCGCGCGGGGCGACGTTGGCGGTAACGGAGATGTTGCCCTTGCCACCCATCAGGATCAGCTCGACGGCAGTCGGGTCATCGCCGGACATGACGATGAAGTCGTTGCTGACGCCATCCAGGATGGCCTTGGCACGGGCCAGGTCGCCGGTGGCTTCCTTGATGCCGATGATGTTCGGCACAGTCGACAGGCGGATCACGGTCTCGGCCTGCATGTCGCAGGAGGTGCGGCCGGGAACGTTGTACAAGATCTGTGGGATGTCGACGGCTTCGGCAATGTGCTTGAAGTGCTGGTACAGGCCTTCTTGCGTCGGCTTGTTGTAGTACGGCACCACCAGCAGACAGGCGTCAGCGCCGGCATTCTTGGCATTCTGGGTCAGGTGCACGGCTTCGGCAGTGGAGTTGGCACCGGTGCCGGCGATGACCGGGATCGGTTTGTTGCTGCGCTTGACGCGCTCGACCACGTGCTTGATGACCAGGATGTGTTCTTCGACATCCAGCGTGGCCGACTCACCGGTAGTACCGACGGCGACGATCGCATGGGTGCCGTTTTCCAGGTGGAAGTCTACAAGTTTGTCGAGGCTGCCCCAGTCAACACGCCCTTGTGCATCCATGGGTGTGACCAATGCCACCATACTGCCCGCAATCATGTAACTGCTCCTGCCGGAAAAAGAGAGCGGTAATGGTACTGGGGGCATCGGCCTTGCACAAGCGAAGCAGGCGGGCGGAGCATTCCCCTCGGCGCCTTATTTCGCTACCCTTGATGCTTTGATCGGTGCAGCGCGGCCCGCCGGGCCGTCGACCTTGCTCCCCGCCAGCGTCCACGACCTCGCATGCGAGCCCCGGGCCCTGCCGACAGGAGGCTTTCGCCCGTCCTGTGCCGACCGCTCATCGCTTTAGGAATGCTGCATGTCCACCCCCACCGTCCGCGAACAATTCCTTGTTATCAGTGCCCTGGGGCCAAACCCCATGGAACTGGCCAACGTCCTCAGCCGCGCTGCCTTCGAGAACCGCTGCGCGGTGGTTACCTCGCGCCTGAGCCGCCACGGCGAGACCAGCGCCCTGGTGCTGCAAGTGGGCGGCAGCTGGGACGCCCTGGCGCGCCTTGAATCTACCCTGCCGGGCCTGGGCAAGAAGCACGGCCTGACCCTCGACGTGGTGCGCAGTGCCGACCAGGAAGTGCGCCCGCAGGCCCTGCCTTATGTGGCCTACGTCAGCGCCGCCTACCGCCCGGACATCATCAACGAGCTGTGCCAGTTCTTCCTCGACCACCGCGTCGAGCTGGAAGCCATGACCTGCGACACCTACCTGGCACCGCAGACCGGCAGCAGCATGCTCAACGCCCAGTTCACCGTAATTTTGCCGGCCGGCACCCAGATCAGCTGGCTGCGTGACCAGTTCCTGGACTTTGCCGATGCCCTGAACCTCGATGCGCTGATCGAGCCATGGCGTCCACAGAACCCAATGTAAGGAAACCGACCATGGCTGTAGCACTCGACCAAACTGTTGCCGACTTCCAGGCCCAGGCCACCAGCGGGCAAACCGTCAGCCTGGGCGAACTCAAGGGCCGGCAAGTGATGGTGTACTTCTACCCGAAGGACAGCACCCCGGGCTGCACCACTGAGGGCCAGGGTTTCCGCGACCAGCATGACGCCTTTGCTGCCGCCAACACCGTGGTGTTCGGCGTGTCGCGCGATGGCATCAAGTCGCATGAGAACTTCAAGGCCAAGCAAGGCTTCCCGTTCGAGCTGATCAGCGACAAGGACGAGGCCCTGTGCCAGCTGTTCGACGTCATCAAGCTGAAGAAGCTGTATGGCAAGGAATACATGGGCGTTGACCGCAGCACCTTCCTGATCGACAAGGACGGTGTGCTGCGCCAGGAATGGCGTGGGGTGAAGGTGCCGGGGCATGTGGATGCCGTGTTGGCGGCTGCTCAGGCTCTGGACAAGGCTTGAGATTGATTGGGGCCGCTTTGCGGCCCTTCGCGGGTAAACCCGCTCCTACAAGGGAAACGCGATCCCCTGTGTAGGAGCGGGTTTACCCGCGAAGGGCTGCAAAGCAGCCCCAAACATCAAAGCATCGGCGAAACGCTAGGCTCCTGCCGCGGCCAGGCATCCAGCACAGCCTTGATCAAGGTCGCCAGCGGGATCGCAAAGAAGATCCCCCAAAACCCCCACAACCCGCCAAACAGCAGCACCGCGCAAATGATTGCCACCGGGTGCAGGCTGACCGCCTCGGAAAACAGCAGCGGCACCAGCACGTTGCCATCCAGCGCCTGGATGATCGCGTACACCGTCATCAGGTAGATGAACTGGTCGCCCCAGCCCCACTGAAACAGCGCGATCAGGGTCACCGGCACGGTCACCACCACTGCGCCCACGTAAGGCACCACCACCGACAGCCCCACCAACAACGCCAACAGCGCGGCGTAGTTGAGCCCCAGGCTGATGAAGGCAATGTAAGTGGCAATGCCGCAGATCAGAATCTCGATGCCCTTGCCGCGGATATAGTTGGCAATCTGCCGGTTCATCTCGCTGCCTACCCGGTTCAGCAGGGTGCGTCGGCGCGGCAGGTAGCCGCTGACCCAGCGGCCAATCAGCTCTCGGTCCTTGAGGAAGAAAAACACCAGGATCGGCACCAGCACCAAGTAGATCATGGCATTGACCAACAGCGGCAGGCTGGACAGCGAGAAGGTCAGCGCCCATTGCCCGAACTTGCCGATTTCACCGCGTACCGATTCGATGGCATGCAGCACCTGCTCATCCGACACCAGGTGCGGGTAGCGCTCAGGCAACAGCAACAGCAGTGATTGCCATTTGCCGAGCATCCCCGGCAGCTCGTTGAACAGGGTGATCAACTGGTGCCACAGCAGCGGCACCAGCACTAGCATGAATAGCGCCAGCGCGCCCATGAACAGGGCAAACACCAGCATTACCGCCAACCGCGTCGGCACCCGCAGACGCTCCAGGGCGTTGACCAGGCCCTGCATCAGGAACGCCAGCACCATGCCCGCCAACACCGGCGCGAGCATGCCGCCCAGGGTGAGCACGGCCGTGAAAGCCAGAAACAACAGGACCGCCAGCACCACGGCTTCTTCATCGGAGAAGTAGCGCTGCATCCAGTCGCGAAGCACTTTGAACATTGACGATCCTTGGAAAAGACTCAGGCCTTGCGCAGCCAGTAGGTGTAGGTACCGGCCTCGGCCGTTTCCTGCAGCAGGGTATGACCGGCCAGCTGGGCGAAAGTGCGGAAGTCACGCTGTGACCCGGCGTCGGTGGCGATCACCTTGAGCACCGCGCCGCTGGCCAGGCGATTGAGTTCCATCTTGGCCTTGAGCAGCGGCAAAGGGCAATTCAGCCCACTGGCGTCCAGTTCGGCATCGCAGGTCAGGGTGTCACTCATCGCAGGGTCTCCAAAGGCATTGCCAGACTGCTTGTTGGCAGGGCTGGCTAGGATAGCGCCACTGGTCGCCAACGTGTGAGCCCGCTACAGTAGGTATCTTTGATCCGACGCGAGCTTCATGCATGAATCTACTGCGCCCTACCCTGCTGACGCTGGCCTGCCTGTTGGCCCTCCCCGGCCATGCTGACGACCTGCCATCGCTGGGTGACGCCAGTTCCGCGATCGTCTCGCCGCAGCAGGAACACCAGCTTGGCCGCGCCTGGCTGAGCCTGCTGCGCGGCCAGGTCAACCAGCTCAACGACCCGCAGCTCAAGGACTTCGTCGAAACCAGCGTGTACAAGCTGGCCGAAACCAGCCAACTGCAGGACCGTCGCCTGGAGTTCATCCTTATCGACAGCCGCGAGCTCAATGCCTTTGCCGCCCCGGGTGGCATTGTCGGGGTCAACGGCGGGCTGTTCCTCAATGCCCAGACCGAAGGCGAGTACGCGTCGGTACTGGCGCACGAACTGGCGCACTTGTCGCAACGCCACTTTGCCCGTGGCGTCGAGGCCCAGCAGCGCATGCAGCTGCCGATGATGGCCGCACTGCTGGCCGGTATTGTGCTGGCGGCCGGCGGCGCTGGCGATGCCGGTATCGGCATGATCGCCGGTACCCAGGCGGCGGCCATTCAGGAACAGCGGCGCTTCTCGCGGCAAAACGAACAGGAAGCCGACCGCATCGGCATCCAGAACCTGGAAAAGGCCGGTTACGATCCGCGCAATATGCCGACCATGTTCGAGCGCCTGGCGCGCCAGTACCGCTATGACGCCAAGCCTCCGGAATTCCTGCTCACTCACCCGGTGACCGAATCGCGTATCGCCGACACCCGTAACCGCGCCGACCAGGCGCCCAAGGGTGGCGTGGAAGACAGCATGCGTTACCAGTTGATCCGCGCGCGGGTGGCGCTGACCTACGAGGGTACGCCCGGGCTTGCCGCCAAACGCTTCCGCGCCCAGCTGGACGAAGACCCCAAGCTCGACGCGGCGCGCTACGGCCTGGCCCTGGCACAGATCAAGGGTGGCCAACTGAACGAAGCGCGGGAAATGCTCAAACCGCTGCTGGCCAAGGCGCCCAACGACATCACCTACAACCTGGCGCAGATCGACCTGGACATCACCAACAACCGCCTGGCCGATGCCCAGCAACGGGCTGAGCGGATGCAGGGGCTGTACCCGGGCAACTACCCGCTTAAACAGGTGCGCGCCGATTTACTGGTGAAGCAGAACAAGCCGGCCGAGGCGGAGAAAGTGTTGAACGAGCTGGTGAAGAGCCGGCCGGATGACCCGGATGTGTGGTACGACATGGCCGAGGTGCGTGGGTTGTCGGGCAATACCATCGGTTTGCACCGGGCGCGGGCGGAGTACTTCACCTTGGTCGGGGATTTTGACCAGGCGATTCAGCAGCTGGATTACGCCAAGCGCCGGGCGGGCGGGAATTTCCCACTGGCTTCGCAGATTGACCAGCGTCAGCGGGAGATCATGGAACAGCGGCGTATGGTTCAGGAAATGATGGGGCGCTGAGGATTTTGGGGGCGCTTTGCGCCCCGCGATAGGGCCGCAAAGCGGCCCCAGCAATTTCAGGCGTTCCCGGACAGTTTCAGCCGCGCCGCCTGGGTAAAGTCCAGCATCCGGTTCAGCGGCTTGATCGCCTTGGGCACCAGCGCCGGGTCGACAAAGATCTCGTCACCGCCATTGCGCAAGCAATGCAGCACCCGCTCCAGGGTATTCATCGCCATCCACGGGCAGTGCGCGCAGCTGCGGCACGCCGCGCCATTACCGGCAGTCGGCGCCTCGACAAATTCTTTATCCGGGCACAGCTGCTGCATCTTGTAGAAGATGCCGCGGTCGGTGGCGACGATGAAGGTCTTGTTCGGCAGGGTCTGCGCAGCTTTGATCAGCTGGCTGGTGGAACCCACCGCATCGGCCAGCTCGATCACCGCTTCCGGCGACTCCGGGTGCACCAGGATCGCAGCGTCCGGGTACAGCGCTTTCATGTCGGCCAACTGGCGCGATTTGAACTCTTCGTGAACGATGCAGGCACCGTCCCACAGCAGCATGTCGGCACCGGTTTGCTTCTGGATGTAACGGCCCAGGTGCTGGTCCGGGCCCCAGATAATGGTTTCGCCGTTGTCCATCAGGCTTTCGACGATTTCCAGCGCGCAGCTCGACGTCACTACCCAGTCGGCACGCGCCTTCACGGCAGCCGAGGTGTTGGCGTAGACCACCACCGTACGCTCCGGGTGCTGGTCGCAGAACGCCGAGAACTCTTCAACCGGGCAACCGAGGTCGAGCGAGCAGGTGGCCTCCAGCGTCGGCATCAGCACGCGCTTTTCCGGGGTGAGGATTTTTGCCGTTTCGCCCATGAAGCGCACACCGGCAACAATCACTGTTTCGGCCGGGTGGTTCTTGCCGAAGCGGGCCATTTCCAGCGAGTCGGACACGCAGCCGCCGGTTTCTTCGGCCAGCGCCTGGATAACCGGGTCGCAGTAGTAGTGGGCGACCAGAACAGCGTTCTGGGCCTTCAGCTCGGCAGCGATGGCCGCACGGTATTCGGCCTCCTGCTCGGCTGTCAGCGGGTTGGGCTGCTTGGCGTCGAGGTGGGCCTGAACCAACAGGCGTTCGGAAATCTGGGTCATGATCGCTGGACCTGCAGGCGCGCGTGCGCGTCAAATCGAGTGTATCACCCGGCCCTGGCAGATCGGCTAAGGGTGCCGGACGGCATACAGGCCGCCACGGCCCTCTGCGGGCACGGATTATTATCGGAGGCCGAAGGCTACAGACAATCCAGCGATTACTAAAGGGGTTTTTGTGTTGCCTGTGCTGACCCCTTCGCGGGTGAACCCGCTCCTACATGGGCCGCGTTATCCCTGTGGGATCGGGTTTACCCGCGAAGAGGCCAGTACAGGATAACAATCACCCCTGCGGCGACAGCGCTGCCAGGTGCGCCGCCATAAGCATGGCAAACTCTTCCACGGTCATCTTCTGCCCATTGAAATCGACCATGCCATCGGCATAGTGCAGGCTGCTGACCACATCATCGCCCTGCACGGTGGCCATGCCGCTCTGCAGCGCCATCATGCCGACCATCTCACCCGCCTGCCCCGACTGCATGGCAATCGCCTGGGCGTCGGTCTGGCCTTCCAGCAGCGCCTGCAAGGTCGCCAGGTCACCGATCATCGGCTTGGACAGCGACAGCTTGCTCTTCACCTCAGTGATCATCTGCTTGCTCAGCTGGTCCGGCGGCAGGTCGAAACTGGCCGGTGCCGCAAAGTTCATCGACAGGTTGAAGCGGCTCTCGCCATTGGCGGTCTTGAACGACAGGTTTTCCACTGCCACCTTGGGCTTGGCGGCCAGCAGCTTCTGCAGGTCGCCTTGGAAACGGGCCTTTTCGGCATCGTCCATCTGGATTTGCGGCACCGGCTGGCCAGCGGCCGCGGCGGCTTCGAACTCTGCAAGGTGCGACTGGTACCACTTCGACAAAGCCTGCAGTGCCGGGGCATTGACCGAGGTGATGCTCACTGCCATCTGCGCCTTGCCGACCGCACGGCCGTCCCAGCTGATGTCGCCGACTTTGTAGTCAACGCGTCCGCCCACGGTATCCGGGCCTTCGAGGGTTTGCACGGCGTTCTGCTCCACACCCTTGACCAGCAGCACCTGCTGTTTCGGCCCCAGGGTAACCTTGGCCTCGGTCAGCAGCAGGTCGACATTACCCACATAGATGGCATCGTGCGCGGTGGCCGCCAGGTTGCCGCCAAGCTTCAGGCCCTGCAGCTCGAACGTAGCCGGTGGCTGGTCGTCACTCACCAGTTTCATGAGCAAGCGGTCGGCATGGCCGTGGAACTTCGAGGCCTTGCCACCCTTGTCGCCACTCACCTCCAACTGCATGCCCGAAAAGTCGAGGCTGTTGCCGTCCGCCTTGTCGAGCTTAAGCGGCGCCAGTTGAATCTGGCTGACCACATCGCCGCCGTAACCCAAGCTGGTCTGCGCGCTGAGGGGGGGCTTATCGCCTGCGGCAGCGAACCACGGCGCGATGGCCTCGTCCTTCTGCAGCGTGCTGTTGCTGACGGCCAGCACCGGCATCAGCTTAAGCGCCTTGACCCGCGACCAGGGGAACGGGCCGTGCTCGATCTGGTCGGTCACGCCCACGTCGAAGTTGATCACCTCGCCTTCACCCACGTTGATGTCGCGGGCCTTGAGCCGGTACTGGGCGGTGCTGCTGAAGAAATGCTGCTCCAGCGACACTCGTTCGATGCTCATGCTGCCACCAGTAGTGACCAGAGCCTTTTGCAGCTCGGCATTGCTGCGGGCAACAGCGTTGTCCAGCTCGGCCGGCAGCTGCTTGCCGGTGTACCACGCGCCAGCGGTGGTTGCGACGGCGATGGCGATAGCCAGGCCGGAAAGGATGCCAACTGATTTCTTCATGAATTGAACCGATTGCTGTCCGTAAGGGCTGGGTAGGCGGCCAGGGGCCACACCGAGTGCGAAGAGTATCACCCCCGCCAGAATGGGATGCGGACCAACGTGCCGAAATCCTGCTTTTGGGAAGCGTCCGACACACCGATTAACCAAACGACCGCTTCGTTAATTTTTACGAACACTCAAATTGATCATAACCGCAAAAAAACGCGCAAAAATCGAACAAATTGCCAGTTAAATCGATAAATATTTCAATTACGTAACATCTTGTCATGTTTAACTTGACACCCACCTACCCATCGTTTTTTATTTTCACCACTTAGCGCGTCCCCCCGCGCCTTCCGCCGCTCCAACATAAAAGGTGAACAACATGGAGCCCACCCGCTCGCCCTTGCCGCATGCGCAATACACCGTGCCCGCCGTTTACGCCCAGCAGCAGGAGCCATGCCAGCATGCCGCATGATCACAGCGCTGCCGGTAACGGCCAACTTCGCAAAACCCTGCGCCTCTGGCACGTGATCATCATCGGCCTGGCCTACCTGACGCCGATGACCGTGTTCGACACCTTCGGCATCGTCAGCGGGATTACTGCCGGCCATGTACCCAGCGCCTATATCCTGGCGCTTGCCGGGATCCTGTTCACCGCCGTGAGCTACGGCACCCTGGTAAAACGCTTCCCGCAATCGGGCTCGGCCTACACCTACACCCAGCGCGCGATCAACCCGCACGTGGGCTTCCTGGTCGGCTGGTCGTCGCTGCTGGATTACCTGCTGCTGCCGATGGTCAATGCGCTGCTGGCCAAGCTGTACCTTTCGGCCATGTTCCCGGAAGTGCCGGAGTGGATCTGGGTGGCCGGCTTCGTCACCCTGATCAGCCTGATCAACATGCGCAGCGTGAACCTGGTGGCGCACTTCAACCTGCTGTTCGTGGGCGTGCAGGTAGCGATCATCGCCGTGTTCATCTACCTGTGCGTACGCGGCCTGGACCACGGCGAAGGGCTGGGGACGGCCTGGAGCCTGATGCCATTTGCCGACAGCCAGACCCAGTTCAGCGCCCTGGCCGCCGGTGCGACCATCCTGTGCTTCTCGTTCCTGGGCTTTGACGCGGTCACCTGCCTGTCCGAGGAAACCCGTGACCCGGCCAAGACCATCCCACGGGCGATCTTCCTCACTGCCCTGATCGGTGGCGTGGTGTTCATCACCGTGTCGTACTTCATCCAGGCCTACTTCCCGACCATGGCGCGTTTCCATGACCAGGAAGCCGCCCTGCCGGAAATTGCCCTGTACGTGGGCGGCAAGCTGTTCCAGTCGATCTTCATTGCCTGCACCGTGATCAACACCATCGCCTCGGGCCTTGCCTCGCAGACCAGCGTCTCGCGCCTGCTGTACGTGATGGGCCGCGACAACGTGATCCCGGCCAGCGTGTTCGCCCGCCTGCATTCGCGCTATAAGACGCCGGTGCTGAACATTGCTGTGGTCGGCGTCATTTCGCTGTCGGCGATTTTCTTCGACCTGGTGACCGCCACCTCAATCATCAACTTCGGCGCCCTGGTCGCGTTCAGCTTCGTCAACCTGTCGGTGATCAACCACTGCTACCTGCGCGAAGGCAACCGCAAGGGCCTGGGCAACCAGTTGAAGTACCTGGTGCTGCCGACCATCGGTTTCTGCATTATTGTCTCGCTGTGGCTGGACCTGAATGCGCATTCTCTGATGTTTGGCGGCATCTGGGCTGCGCTCGGGCTGGTTTATCTGGGCTGGCTGACCAAAGCCTTCCGCGCGGCGCCGCCCAACTACGTCGCCGAATGACCCACGCTGCCAACAACGCCCGCGCCTGATCGCGGGCGTTGTACTTGATCGAAAAGGAAAGCCCTCATGCCGCTGCGTCGCCTCTCCATCCAGTGGAAGATCACCCTGCTCGCCGGCCTGTGCCTGCTGGCCATCGTCGCCTTGCTGGTGGCCACCTCACTGACCCAGGCGCAGCGCAGCGCTGCCCTGGTCAACCAGGCCAATACCGCCATGCTCGACAGCAGCGCGCGCCAGCGCCTGCAGGCCCACGCCGAAACCCAGGCCCTGCGCATCCAGCGTTACTTCATGGACGCCTACCAGTACGGCAACGGCTTTGCCCGCCTGGTGCAGGTGCTGAAGGCCCGTGGCGGCAGCGACCTGCGTGCCGAGCTGACTCAGCAGGCGCGTGCCAGCCTGGCCGGCAACCCGGACGTGATCGGCCTGTACCTGGTGTTCCTGCCCAATGCCCTGGACCAGCAAGACACCCAGTACCGCGGCCAGGACGCCATGGGCAGCAACGAGAGCGGGCGTTTTTCGCTCTACTGGTCACAACCAAGCCCCGGCAACCTGGAGCGTGAAGCCATGCCGGAATCGATGCTCGGCGATGCCAGCATCAGCAGCAACGGCGCGGCGAAGAACCGTTGGCTGACCTGCCCGCAGGACACCGGCAGAACCTGCATGCTCGAACCGTATCTGGACGAGGTCAACGGCCGCCAGGTATTGATGACCAGCATTGCCCTGCCCCTGCTGGAGCACGGCAAGGTGGTCGGCGTGGTCGGCCTGGACATCGGCCTGGCCAACTTGCAGCAACTGAGCGTGGACGGCCGCCGCGAGCTGTTCGATGGCCAGGGCCAGGTGAGTATCGCCAGCGCCGCCGGCCTGCTGGCTGGCAACAGCCGCGACGACAGCTCGCTTGGCAAGCCCATGGACCAGGCCGTTGCCGACGGCCTGCTGCGCGTCGCCCACCCGTTCACGCCCATTCCAGGCGCCGCCCCATGGCAGGTCTTGCTGGAGCTGCCGGAAAGCGTGCTGCAGGCGCCCGCCGTGGCCCTCAACCAGCGCCTGGATGCACATAACCAGAGCGCCAACATGACCAGCCTGCTGATCGGCCTGGGGGCCGCCGTGGTCGGTTTACTGCTGGTGTGGCTGACCGCACGCGGCGTTACCCGGCCAATCCTGGCCGTGGCCGCACGCCTGGAAGACATCGCCAGTGGCGAAGGCGACCTCACACGTCGCCTGGACTACGCCCGGCAGGACGAACTGGGCCAGCTCACCGGCTGGTTCAACCGCTTCCTCGACAAGCTGCAGCCGGTCATCGCTCAGGTCAAAGGCTCGCTGCATGAAGCCCGCGGTACCGCTGACCAGTCGGCCGCCATCGCCAGCCAGACCAGCAACGGCATGCAACAGCAGCACCGGGAAATCGAGCAGGTGGCCACTGCCGCCAACGAAATGAGCGCCACTGCGCTGGATGTAGCCCACAACGCTTCGCAGGCAGCCCAGGCCGCACGGGCCGCCGACCAGGCCAGCCAAGAGGGCCTGCAACTGATTGACAGCACGCGCCAGGGCATCGACCGCCTGGCTGCCGGCATGAACACCGCCATGGACGAGGCACGCGCCCTGGAAGGCCGCAGCGGGCAGATCGGCTCGGTGCTGGAGGTGATTCGCACCATCGCCGAGCAAACCAACCTGCTGGCACTCAATGCCGCCATCGAAGCGGCCCGCGCCGGCGAAGCCGGGCGTGGCTTTGCCGTGGTCGCCGACGAGGTGCGCGGGCTGGCCCAACGCACCCAGGTGTCGGTGGAGGAAATCCGCCAGGTCATTGAAGGCTTGCAGCAAGGCACGCAGGATGTGGTGGGCGCCATGCACGAAGGCCAGCGCCAGGCGCAAGACAGTGCCGCACGAATGGAACAGGCATTGCCGGCACTGCAACGCATTGGCGAGGCGGTGGCGGTGATCAGCGACATGAACCTGCAAATTGCCTCGGCCGCTGAAGAGCAGAGCGCAGTGGCCGAGGAAGTGAACCGCAACGTGGCCGGCATTCGCGATGTGACAGAATCGCTGGCCGGCCAGGCCGATGAATCGGCACGCATCAGCCAGGCACTGAACCGGCTGGCCAACCAGCAGCAGGCGCTGATGGAGCAGTTTCGCGTCTAACCTGTAAGGGCCTTTTCGCGGGTAAACCCGCTCCTACAGGGTTGCGCGCCAGACCTTGTCGGAGCGGGTTTACCCGCGAAGAGGCCCTCCCAGGCACTACAGCACTATCGATTTTACCGAGCACATTTATGCAAACCGCAACCCGCTCCACCTTCTTCGACATCACCAGCGAACAGGGCCTGTTACGCACCTCGATCGCTGTCACCCTGTTCATCGCCAGCATCGGCATCGCCTTCGGTGTGGCCTCCGGCTCCTACTCCATCGTCTTCGACGGCGTCTACTCGCTGGTCGACGCCAGCATGAGCGGCCTGTCGCTGGTGGTGGTCAAGCTGATCACCTCGCACACCACCAGCGTGCAGATGTCCCGCAAGCTGCGCGAGCGCTTCACCATGGGCTTCTGGCACCTGGAACCGATGGTGCTGGCACTCAACGGCATCCTGCTCAGCGGCGTGGCCATCTACGCGCTGATCAACGCCGTCAGCAGCCTGCTACAAGGCGGCCGTCACCTGGAGTTCGGCATTGCCATGGTCTATGCCGTGCTGACCGTGATCACCTGCGTGACCATCGCCGTGATCGAAGCCCGCGCCAACCGCACACTGAAGTCGGACTTCGTGGCCATGGACGTCAAGGGCTGGGTGATGTCGGCCAGCATCACCGCTGCGCTGCTGGTCGCCTTCTGCTTTGGTTATGCGGTGCAGGGCACGTCGCTTGAATGGGTATCGCCCTACATCGACCCGGCGGTGTTGGCGCTGGTGTGTCTGGTAATCGTGCCACTGCCGATGTCGGTGGTGCGCCAGGCGCTGTCGGAGATCTTCCTGGTAACCCCTGGCGACCTCAAGCTGCACGTGGATGAAGTGGCCAAGGCTTTCGTCGCCCGCCATGGGCTGCAGTCGTACCGGGCCTATGTGGCCAAGGTCGGGCGCTCGCGGGAGATCGAGTTGTATTTCATCGTGCCCAAGGCCATGGCCGCGAAGACGATCGATGAATGGGATGCGTGGCGCAACGAGATTGGTGATGCGGTGGGGGGTGAAGGGCCGGACCGTTGGCTGACGGTGGTGTTTACTGGCGACCCTGAGTGGGCTGAATAGCCAATTTGAAGCTTGTGCGATCCCTGTAGGAGCGGCCTTGTGTCGCGATCGGGCTGCGAAGCAGCCCCAGGGTGTCAGCCCCGATGCACAAATTGCCGGGGCTGCTCTGCAGCCCGATCGCGACACAAGGCCGCTCCTACAGGGGACCGGCAACCCCAAAAACCAGTGGATAACGAAAAAGCCCGCGACCATTGCTGGTAGCGGGCTTAGACGTACTGAGTATGGTGGGTCGTGTAGGATTCGAACCTACGACCAATTGGTTAAAAGCCAACTGCTCTACCAACTGAGCTAACGACCCGTTGGATGGCGCGTATAATACTGATTTCTAACAGGAAATCAATACCCCATCACAATTTTTCAAGCGTATCGCGTCGGGTCTTGCACACCGGCGGCCTTGAAACCGTCGGCGCGCAGGCGGCAACTGTCGCATTTGCCACAGGCACGGCCATCGTCGTCAGCCTGGTAGCAAGACACGGTCAAACTGTAGTCCACACCACGGGCCATGCCGGCCTGCACGATCTGCGCCTTGCTCATGTTCTGCAGCGGCGCCTGAATGCGGAAGCCCTGCCCTTCTACCCCGGCCTTGGTCGCCAGGTTGGCCATGCGCTCGAAGGCTTCAACAAACTCGGGGCGGCAATCCGGGTAACCGGAATAGTCCACGGCATTGACGCCAATGAAAATGTCCCGCGCCTCCAGCACTTCTGCCCAGCCCAGCGCCAGCGACAGGAACACGGTGTTACGCGCCGGCACGTAGGTGACCGGAATACCTTCGCCGGGGGTTTCCGGCACGTCGATGCTGCTGTCGGTCAACGCCGAGCCGCCAATGCCATCAAGGCTCAAGCCAATCACTTTGTGCTCCACCACGCCCAGGTCGCGGGCCACGCGGGCGGCAGCGTTCAGCTCGGCGCGGTGGCGCTGGCCATAGTCGAAACTCATGGTGTAGCAGCTGTAGCCTTCGGCCTTGGCCATGGCTACCACGGTGGCCGAGTCCAGGCCGCCCGACAACAGGATTACTGCGCGTTTTTCGGTCATGTGTGCTTGCTCCTCAATCAACGTCCGGGTTCGTCGTTCCACAGCAGCTTGTGCAGCTGCAGCTGGAAGCGCACGGGCAGGTTGTCGGCAACGATCCAGTCGGCCAGGTCGCTGGCCTTCACCTGGTGATGGCTGGGCGAGAACAACACCTCACCGGCACGCTCGGCCAGGTTGTACTGGATCAGCTTGGAAACCGCCCAGTCGTAGTCCTCGCGGGAACAGATGACGAACTTGACCTGGTCATTGCGGGTCAGCTGCTCGATGTTCGAGTAGAGGTTACGGTGCGACTCCTCCGAACCCGGGGTCTTCAGGTCGACCACGCGGCTGACACGGGTGTCGGTGCCGGCGATATCCAGCGCGCCGCTGGTCTCCAGCGACACCTCGTAACCGGCATCGCACAGCCGCTGCAACAACGGCAAGGCGTTGGGCTGGGCCAGTGGCTCACCACCGGTGACGCAGACATAGCGTGGCTTGAAGCCCGCCACTTGCTCAAGGATCGAATCGAGGGTGCGAACGGTACCGCCACTGAAGGCATAGGCACTGTCGCAGTACTGGCAGCGCAGGGGGCAACCGGTGAGCCGCACGAATACCGTGGGCAGCCCAGCCGTTCGCGTTTCACCCTGCAAAGAGTAAAAAACTTCGGTTATGCGTAATGTGTCTTGCATGCTCGCCACGGGCGTGACAGCTAAACAGGCTGTCCGCCTCCGTCAGGCACTGTCGCGGACTCGACATGGCGTTATCCGCAGCAGCGTGTTTATGAAAAAAGGGCACAGATTCTAACGAAAAAACCCGCGACTGGCGCGGGTTTCTTTTGAACGGTACTGCTACAACGCTCACAGCTTTTGCAGGTCACGCTGGGCCAGTTGCGCGGCAGAGGTGCCGGGATACTGGGTGATGACCTGTTGCAGGATGCCCTTGACCTTGTCGGTGTGGCCCATGCGGCGCTCGACATCGGCCAGTTTGTACAGCGAATCTGGCACCTTGCTGTGCTTCGGATACTTCTGGCTGACCTGGGCAAAGGCCTGGCTGGCGCCTGGCAGGTCACCCTTGGCCAGGTTCACTTCACCCAACCAGTACTGGGCGTTGCCGGCATACTGGCTGTTCGGGTACTTGCGCAGGAACGCGTTGAACGCCTGGCTGGCCTTGTCGAAGTCTTTCTGCTTGATCAGGTCGAAAGCGGCATCGTAGTAGAGCTTTTCTTTCGCCGGATCACCGGGCTCGCTACTGGCGGCCGGTTGTTGCGCAGCAGCACCGGCTGCTGCACCGGAGGCGGCATTGGATGCACCACCGGAGGAATTGTCAGGGGTTGCGGCAGGCGCAGCGCCACTGTTGATGCGACGGTCCAGGTCCTGGTATCGCTCCAGGTTTTCCTGCTTCATGCGCGACACATCGTTCTGCAGCTCTTCGATGATGCCTTGCTGGCGGGAAAGCTGGTCCTGCATCTGTTGCAGCTGCATGAACAGCTGACCCTGTGCAGAGGCAGGGGCCGAAGCCCCCGACCCGGCATAGGCGCCGCTCGTGCCATAACCCGCAGGCGGATAACTGCCTGCGTTGTCATCTACTACAGGGACCTCAGCCCAGGCCGCGAGCGGCAGGCTGAGTGCGAGGACGGTTACTACACGGCGGCACATACGCATAAGAACTTACTTACGCAGTTCTACGCGACGGTTCTGAGCCCAGGACTGCTCGTCGTTGCCGGTAGCAACTGGACGCTCTTCGCCGTAGGAAACCAGTTCCAGCTGAGCAGGGGAAACGCCCTGCAGAACCAGGTAGCGCTGAACGGCTTTCGCACGACGCTCACCCAGAGCCATGTTGTACTCGCGGGTGCCGCGCTCGTCGGTGTTGCCTTCCAGAACAACGCGGTTGCCGTTGGACTTCAGGTCCTTGGCGTGAACGTCCAGAGCGCGCATGGCTTCTGGCTTCAGGTCCGAGCTGTCGTATTCGAAGTAGAAGGTGGTGATTGCGCGCAGGGCGGCTTCTTCGCTCAGGGAACCGTCAACTGCGCCAGTGTTGGCACCGTAGCCAGCGTTAGGATCTACAGCAGCGCCTTCGCCTGCGTTGTCACCGCCCTTCGAGGAGCAACCTACAGCTACGGCCATGGCCAGTGCCAGCGCAGCAAATTTACCAAACTTCAGCATTTCCATCGTGAAACTCCTAATGAAACCCCAGTGTGTTAAGCAAAACGTATTACGCCGCAATCAGTTCAGGTAAGGGGACCAGGACGGTTCTCTGACTTCGCCTTGAGCGGTAGGAAGTGGGAGCCTCACGCGGCCATTAAGCGACACGAGCATCAAGACTCCCCGGCCCTGCTGGCGGGTGGCGTAGATTAGCATGGTGCCGTTAGGCGCAACAGTGGGAGACTCATCAAGACTTGTTTCAGACAGAATCTTTACACTTCCGCGTTGCAAGTCCTGTGCCGCCACTTTGAAGTTGGTAAAGCCCTGTTGGCGATGGATCATCACCAGGGTTTTTTCGTCTGCCGAAAGTTTCGGGTTGGCGTTGTAGTTACCCACGAACGTTACACGCTCGGCACCACCACCACTGACCGACTGTTTGTAGATCTGCGGTTTGCCGCCACGGTCGGACGTGAAGTAAAGGGTGTTGCCATCTTTACCCCAGAACGGCTCGGTATTGATACCCGGGCCTGCGGTGACGCGGCTGATCTGGCGCGAAGCCACGTTCATTACGTAAATGTCCGGGTTGCCGTCTTTCGACAGCACGAACGCCAGGCGCGAACCGTCGGGCGACCAGGCTGGCGCGCCGTTCAGGCCTTCGAAGTTGGTCACCTGCTCGCGGCGGCCGGTATCGATGTTCTGCACGAAGATGCGTGGGCGCTTCTGCTCGAACGACACGTAGGCAATACGCTTGCCATCCGGTGCAAAGCGCGGCGACAAGATCGGTTCACGCGATTGCAGCAGGGTCACTGCACGCGCACCGTCGTAGTCCGAACGCTGCAGGGTGTAACGGGTGTTGTTGACGGAGAAACGCTCGGCCGTCACGTACAGCATGCGGGTAGAGAACGCACCCTTGATGCCGGTGAGCTTCTCGAACGATTGGTCGGCAATGTAGTGCGCCATGTCGCGCAGCTGGTCGGTGCTGCCCGCCACGCTACCGGTCAGCACTTGCTGCTCGGTGGCGACGTTGAACAGCGCGTACTGCACCTGCAGGCGACCGCCCGACGGCACGATGCTGCCAACCATCACGTACTGGGCACCCAGCGCTTTCCAGTCACGGAAGATGACTTCGCTGGCCTGCGACGGCTGGCTGATCATATTCTGCCGCGGAATCGGCGAGTAGTAGCCAGAGTTGCGCAGGTCGTTACCGATGATGTCGGCGATGTCTTCGGGCAGCACACTGCCGCCCTGCATACCGAAGGGTACGACCGCAATGGGTGTGGCCCGGTCGCTGCCGCTGGTGACCAGGATGTTCTTTTCCTCTGCCACCGCCATGCCTGCCACGCAGCAGAGCATGACCAGCAGTCCTCTCAGACGTTTAATCACAACGCTAGATCCTCAGGGGTAAATGTCATCTTGAACGAACGATAACGGTTGAAATCGCTCGGCTTCATACCCTGCATTTCGGTCAAACGACCAATGTTCTTGACCGCAGCCACCGCCGAACTGTCGTACGGGCCGTCACCACTGGACCGGGCCACGCTGACACTGGTAATGGTGCCGTCCGGCAACATGTTGACCTGCAGGGTCACCGTCATGCCCTTGCGCGCGGAAGGTGGGCGCGCCCAGCCCTCGGCTGCGCGAATGCGGATCAGGTCGTCGAAGTCGCCGGCCACCTGGTCCCCTTGCTCGTCAGCCAGCGCCTGCTGCCGCTCGGTGGTGTCAGACAACAGCTCGGCCAGGGCCTGGGCTTTCTTGTCTTCTGCCGCCTTGCGGGCCGCTTCCTGTGCTTTCTTCTTCTGGGCGTCTGCAGCGGCCTTTTTCTTGGCCTCTTCAGCTGCCTTCTTCTTCGCATCCTCGGCCGCCGCTTTCTTCTTGGCGTCCTCGGCTGCTTTCTTCTTCGCCTCTTCGGCTGCCTTTTTCTTGGCATCCTCGGCGGCTTGTTTCTTCGCCTCTTCAGCGGCCTCTTTCTTGGCCTCTTCTTCGGCTTTTTTCTTGGCTTCTTCCTCGGCCTTTTTCTTGGCGATGTCAGCCTGCTGCTTCTCGGCGGCTTTCTTCGCCTCTTCGGCCTTCTTGGCTTCGGCGGTTTTCTTGGCCTCGGCGGCTTCGGCAACCTTGGCAGCGTCCTCGGCTTTTTTCGCTTCGGCGGCTTCGCGGGCCTCTTCGGCCTTTTGAGCGGCGTCGGCTTTCTTTTGTTCCGCAGCCTTCACGGCTTCCTGCTCGACCTTCTTCTGCTCCAGCTGCTCGACTTCGGTCTGGCGCGAGGCGGTTTTCTTCGCTTCCCCGGCAATCTTCTGATTGGTCTGGGTAGTCGCCTGGCTCTTGGACTTGAGCTGGTACAGGGTAGCCTGAACAATCGGCTTGGATGGCGGCAGCTCAGGCGTCATGGCAAAACTGACGAACAGCAGGGCGAACACCAGCACATGCAGGCCGATGGCCCAGACACTGGGCCAGAAGTAGCTTTCCGAGGCGGATGGCTCTCGCTGTTGCATCAGGGCGCCTCGGTAATCAGGCCAACGTTACCGACACCGGCCTTCTGCAACCCGCCCATGGCGCCCATGACGGCGCCGTAGTCGACAGCCTTGTCGCCCCGGATGAACACCTGGGTCTGCTTGCCCTGGTCACGGCCGGCGGCAATGATCTTGGTCACTGCGCTGGTCATGTCGGGCAAGGTCATGGCCTTGTCCATCTGCTTGTCGGTATCGACTTCGCTGCCGAGGTTCCAGTAGTAGGTTTTATCGGCCTTGATGGAAATGGTGAGGATCTGGACGTTGTTGTCCTGCGGCAAGGCTTCGCTGGAAACCTTGGGCAGGTCGACCTTCACACCCTGGTTGAGCATGGGCGCCGTCACCATGAAGATGACCAGCAGCACCAGCATCACGTCGATGTAGGGAACCACGTTCATCTCGGCGACGGGCTTGCGTTTGTGGCGAACTCGGGCCATGGGCTTCTACCTGATTACTCTTCGCTGGTGTGCACTTTGCGGTGCAGGATCGCCTGGAACTCGTCGGCGAAGGTGTAGTAACGGCCGATCAGCACTTCGCTGCGCGCGGCGAAACGGTTGTAGGCAATAACGGCCGGGATAGCCGCGAACAGGCCGATGGCGGTGGCGATCAGCGCTTCGGCAATACCTGGAGCAACCGTGGCCAGGGTGGCCTGTTGGGCGCTGGCCAGGCCGCGGAAGGAGTTCATGATGCCCCACACGGTACCGAACAGGCCGATGTACGGGCTGGTCGAACCGACGGTGGCCAGGAACGGCAGGCTCTGCTCGAGCTTTTCTTCCTCGCGCGAAATGGCCACGCGCATGGCACGGCCAACCCCTTCCATGACCGCGTCCGGGTCAACACCCGGCTGCTGGCGCAGGCGCGAGAATTCCTTGAAACCGGCGCGGAATACCTGCTCGACACCGGAATCCGGGTCAGGGTTGCTGCCTGCCTGACGGTACAGCTTGGACAGGTCGATGCCCGACCAGAAGCGCTCCTCGAAGGCATCCAGCGCACGACGACCGGCGCGCAGCATGGTGCTGCGCTGGAAGATCATGATCCATGAAGTGACCGAGGCGGCCACCAGGGTCAGCATTACCAGCTGAACTACCACGCTGGCATTGCTGACCAGACTCCACATGGAGGTATGGTCGACGACGTTAGCTTCCACGCTTATTCTCCTGCGTTCGATTGATTACCCGAGCCGTCCGCCGCAAAGGCGTCGCGCAGCTGGGGGGGTATGGCTCGGGGTTTGAAAGTGTCGGCACGCACTGCGGCCACCAGGAACTGCCCTTCGCAGAGCAGCGTTTCATCCTTTTCCCGCCAGACCTGCTGCACAAAACGCAGGCTGGCGCGATTGAGTTCAAGTACTTGCGCGGTGACTCGCAGTTCGTCGTCCAGCCGCGCCGGCGCGTAATAGCGCGCTTCGCTGGAATGGACCACGAACAGCAGGTTGTCTTCGGCCAGCAACGACTGGGAAAACCCCAGGTGCCGCAGGCGTTCGGTGCGCGCGCGCTCCATGAATTTCAGGTAATTGACGTAATACACCACGCCACCGGCATCGGTATCTTCGTAATAGACGCGACAACGGTGTGCGAACGGTTCCAGGCCATTTTGCGCGCGCATACTCTAGTGCTTACTCCTCAGCTTGCCAATCCGCTGTGGCAACTGTTTTTTGTTCATTAATGTCTTATTGCCAGCGCACCTTCGGCATGCCAGCGCTAGGACCACGAAAAGTCGCTTTTGATCTGTCATTCATCGGCCGGCTCGGAAAAATCGCCCCCCTCCCCCAGGCGCCCGGGAATATTCAGGCCGAAGTGCAGGTAGGCATGTCGGGTGACTACACGGCCACGTGGCGTACGCATGATGTAACCCTGCTGGATCAGGTACGGCTCCAGCACGTCCTCGATGGTGTGGCGCTCTTCGCTGATGGCTGCTGCCAGGTTGTCGACGCCCACCGGGCCACCGTCGAACTTCTCGATCATGGTCAGCAGCAGGCGGCGGTCGGAATGGTCAAAGCCGCGCGCGTCGACGTCCAGCAGGTTCAGCGCCATGTCGGCCACGGCCTTGGTGATGTGGCCCTTGCCACGCACCTCGGCATAGTCGCGCACGCGGCGCAGCAGGCGGTTGGCGATACGTGGCGTACCGCGGGCGCGACGGGCGATCTCGTAGGCGCCCTGGTCTTCGATGGCCAGGCCAAGGATGTTGGCCGAGCGGCTGACGATGGTGGACAGGTCCTTGTCGCTGTAGAACTCCAGGCGCTGGACGATACCGAAGCGGTCACGCAATGGGTTGGTGAGCATGCCGGCGCGGGTGGTCGCCCCTACCAGGGTGAACGGTGGCAGGTCGAGCTTGATCGAACGGGCCGCAGGGCCTTCGCCGATCATGATGTCGAGCTGGAAGTCTTCCATGGCCGGGTACAGCACCTCTTCGACGACCGGCGACAGCCGGTGGATTTCGTCGATGAACAGCACGTCGTGCGGTTCGAGGTTGGTCAACATGGCCGCGAGGTCGCCCGGGCGCTCGAGGATAGGCCCCGAGGTGCTCTTTACCGACACGCCCATTTCATGGGCGATGATGTTGGCCAGGGTGGTCTTGCCCAGGCCTGGCGGGCCGAAGATCAGGGTGTGGTCGAGCGACTCGCTACGGCCACGGGCGGCCTGGATGAACAGCGCCATCTGTTCGCGCACCACTGGCTGGCCGATGTATTCGTCCAGGCTCAGCGGGCGGATTGCACGGTCCTGGACTTCTTCACGGTCGCGGCCACTGGCGGCGATCAGGCGGTCGGCTTCGATCACTTGGTAATCATCCCTTTCAGGCTGCGGCGGATCAGTTCTTCACTGCTCAGGCCGGCCTTGTCCTTGATCGCGGCGATGGCCTTGCTCGCCTCCTGCGGCTTGTAGCCCAGCGAGACCAGGGCGCTGACCGCATCGGCCTCGGCGCTGGACTCGCTGGCGACCGGCAACGGCCCGTCGGACACCAGGGTAAACATGGCCGGGGAGGTTTCCCAGGCCTTGAAGCGGTCCTTGAGCTCGACCAGCAGGCGTTCGGCGGTCTTTTTACCGACGCCGGGCACGCGCACCAGCGCTGAGGTGTCCTGGGCCTGCACGCAGCGCACCAGCTCGTCCACTTCCAGCCCGGACATCAGCGCCAGGGCCAGCTTCGGCCCTACGCCGTTCAGGCGGATCAGCTCGCGGAACAGTTCGCGCTCGCGTTTTTCGGCAAAACCGTAGAGCAGGTGGGCGTCTTCGCGCACCACCAGGTGGGTGTGCACGGTAACGGTTTCGCCCACTTTGGGGAGACGGTACAGCGTGGTCATGGGAACTTCCAGTTCGTAGCCCACGCCGTTGACGTCGATAATCAGGTGCGGCGGCTGTTTCTCCGCCAGGGTGCCGCGCAAACGTCCAATCACGTTCCGATCCTTCCTCTCGGGGAGCCGGTCAAAGACCGCTCAACCCTATCAGCAAATGCAGCGGGTGAATGCTTCACCCGGACAAATTTTGTATCTGCGCATGAAGCGCTCAAAGACGCAAGCGCCCACCGCGCCGCCGCGCCGTGGCCAGGCCATGCGGCACCAGGCTGGAACGGGTATGGGCGTGGCACAGGGCAATCGCCAGGGCGTCGGAGGCGTCGATCTGCGGCTTTTGCGTCAGTTTCAACAGGTGCATGACCATCATCATCACCTGCTCCTTGTTGGCCCCACCGGTGCCGGCCACGGCCTGCTTGACCTGGGTAGCGCTGTATTCGGCGATTTCCAGGCCAGCCTCGGCAGCGGCGACAATAGCCGCGCCGCGGGCCTGGCCTAGTTTTAGCGCCGAGTCGGCGTTGCGGGCCATGAACACCCGCTCGATGCCCATGGTCACCGGGCCATGCTGGGCGATGATTTCACTGACACCACGAAAAACGATCTGCAGCCGCTCGTGCAACTCGCCGCTGCCGGTGCGGATACAGCCCGACGCCACGTACTCGCAACCACGGGCGGTCTGGCGGACAACGCCATAGCCGGTGATGCGCGAGCCGGGGTCGATACCTAGAATCAGAGTCATAGTGCCTGTTTGTTCAAAATGTACCGGCCTATTCGCGGGCAAGCCCGCTCCCACAGAGACCGCACCAAACCTGTACCTGATGCAATACCTGTGGG
This sequence comes from Pseudomonas sp. NPDC089408, assembly GCF_044749445.1. Classification (NCBI taxonomy): domain Bacteria; kingdom Pseudomonadati; phylum Pseudomonadota; class Gammaproteobacteria; order Pseudomonadales; family Pseudomonadaceae; genus Pseudomonas; species Pseudomonas sp. NPDC089408. The sequence goes on along the minus strand of NZ_JBIVHY010000002.1, from coordinate 65,301 downwards.
AGCGGGCTTGCCCGCGAATAGGCCCTCAAGACCAAAAACTCAACCTTAGCCGAGGTTTTCCATGATCTCATCGGAAATCTGGGCATTGGAGTAGACGTTCTGCACGTCATCCAGGTCTTCGAGCATGTCGATCAGCTTGAGCACCTTTTCGGCACCGTCCTGGTCGAGTTCCGCGCTGGTGGTCGGCTGCATGACGATTTCCGCGTCAGCGGCCTTGAAGCCGGCCTCTTCCAGGGCGTTACGCACGGCATAAAAGCTGTTGAACGAAGTGAATACCTCGAACGAACCGTCGTCGTTGGCCACCACGTCGTCGGCATCGGCCTCCATCGCCGCTTCCATCAACGCGTCTTCGTCCACACCCGGAGCAAAGCTGATCTGCCCCTTGCGTTCGAACAGGTAAGCCACCGAGCCGTCGGTCCCGAGGTTGCCGCCACACTTGGTGAAGGCATGACGCACGGCGGCGGCGGTACGGTTGCGGTTGTCGGTCATGGTTTCGACCATGATCGCCACGCCGCCCGGGCCGTAACCTTCGTAGCTGAGCTCTTCGACGTTGTCGCTCTCGTTGGTGCCAGCACCACGGGCCACGGCGCGGTCGATGATGTCGCGGCTCATGTTGGCGCCCAGGGCCTTGTCCAGCGCCAGGCGCAGGCGTGGGTTGGATGCCGGGTCAGGGCCGCCCTGCTTGGCAGCGACCGTCAGTTCGCGGATCCACTTGGTGAAGACCTTGCCTCTCTTGGCATCCTGGCGCTCTTTGCGGTGCTTGATGTTCGCCCACTTGGAATGACCAGCCATAACGACTCCGAATTCTTTGAATCACAAACAGCCCCGCCCCATGACGGGGCGGGACGGGAAAATGCCTGCGCCGAAACGCAAAGGCGCATCCATGTGGATGCGCCCGGGACTGCTTATTCGACCTTGGTCTGTTCGCGCAGTCGGATGTGCAGCTCGCGCAGGGCCTTGGCGTCGACCAGGCCAGGGGCCTGGGTCATGACACACGCAGCGCTCTGGGTTTTCGGGAAGGCAATCACTTCACGAATCGACTGGGCGCCGGTCATCAGCATGACCAGGCGGTCCAGGCCGAAGGCCAGGCCACCGTGAGGCGGTGCACCGAACTTCAGGGCGTCGAGCAGGAAGCCGAATTTCTCTTCCTGTTCTTCTGCTTCGATACCCAGCAGGCGGAACACGGCCTGCTGCATCTCTTTGCGATGGATACGGATCGAACCGCCACCCAGCTCGGTACCGTTCAGGACCATGTCGTAGGCACGCGACAGCGCGGTGGCCGGGTTGGCCTCGAGCTCTTCCGGGGTGCACTTCGGCGCGGTGAACGGGTGGTGCAGCGCAGTGAAGCTGCCGTCTTCGTTCTCTTCGAACATCGGGAAGTCGACGACCCACATCGGCGCCCACTCGCAGGTCAGCAGCTCGAAGTCGTGGCCCAGGCGGATACGCAGCGCGCCCAGCGCTTCGCTGACCACCTTGAACTTGTCGGCACCGAAGAACACGATGTCGCCGTCTACGGCGCCAACGCGGTCGAGGATGTTGTTGAGGTTGGCCTCAGGGATGTTCTTGACGATCGGCGACTGCAGGCCTTCGACGCCCTTGGCGCGCTCGTTGACCTTGATGTAGGCCAGGCCCTTGGCACCGTAGATGCCAACGAACTTGGTGTACTCGTCGATCTTGCTGCGCGGCATGCTGGCGCCGCCTGGCAGGCGCAGGGCGGTCACGCGGCACTTCGGATCATTGGCCGGGCCGGCGAATACCTTGAAGTCGACATCTTTCAACTGGTCGGCAACATCAACCAGTTCCAGCGGGTTACGCAGGTCTGGCTTGTCGGAACCGTAGCGGCGCATGGCTTCTTCGAAGGTCATGTGCGGGAATTCGCCGAATTCCAGGTCGAGCACTTCCTTGAACAGCTTGCGGATCATGCTTTCGGTCAGGCCCATGATCTCGCTTTCATCGAGGAAGCTGGTCTCGATGTCGATCTGGGTGAATTCCGGCTGGCGGTCGGCCCGCAGGTCTTCGTCACGGAAGCACTTGGCGATCTGGTAGTAACGGTCGAAGCCGGCGACCATCAGCAGCTGCTTGAACAGCTGCGGCGACTGCGGCAGGGCGAAGAAGCTACCGGCGTGGGTACGGCTAGGTACCAGGTAGTCGCGCGCGCCTTCCGGGGTAGCACGGGTGAGGATCGGGGTTTCGACGTCGAGGAAGCCGTTTTCGTCGAGGAAGCGACGGATGCTGCTGGTAATGCGCGAACGCAGGCGCAGCTTGTCGGCCATTTCCGGGCGACGCAGGTCGATGAAGCGGTAGCGCAGGCGGGTTTCCTCGCCGACGTCGGAGTATTCGTTCAGCGGGAACGGCGGGGTTTCCGCTTCGTTGAGCACGGTCAGCTGGTAGCCGAGAATCTCGATGGCGCCGGAGGCCATGTTGGCGTTGACTGCACCTTCCGGGCGCTTGCGGACCTTGCCGGTAAGCTGCACGACGTACTCGCTGCGCACGCGGTCGGCGGCGGCGAAGGTTTCGGCGCGATCCGGGTCGAACACGACCTGGGCCATGCCTTCGCGGTCACGGATGTCGAGGAAGATCACCCCGCCGTGGTCGCGGCGACGATGGACCCAGCCGCAAAGGGTGACTTCCTGGCCGTCCAGGCTCTCGTTCAGTTGGCCGCAATAATGGCTGCGCATCATGATGGTGGTTTCGCTTCTCGTGATTCGTGTATTCGGTGGAGGCCTTGGCCGCCCGGAGGGCTAATACTGCAAGACCCGGTCACAGCATTCAACTCAGTCGGCCTTGTCGCCGCCTGCCAGATTCTTTTTTGCCCCGGTCTTGAAGTCGGTTTCGTACCAACCGTTACCGCTCAGGCGGAAGCCTGGCACCGACAGCAGCTTCTTCAGCGCTGGCGCCTGACAGGCCGGGCAATCGGTCAGCGGCGCGGCGCTGATCTTCTGCAGCGCTTCCATACGGTGATCGCAGGATGCACATTGATAGTCATAAAGGGGCATGGGTGTCTCTCGTCAACCATAACGCTGGCTGCCGGGGCAGCAAAAAGCGGGATTATATATGGTTAGCAAGCACTGCGCAGCCTGCCAGGCGATCAGCGCACACTTGGCGGGTCTTGCAGCCACGCCACGCAGATCACCCGGATCAGCCCGCTGAAATTGCGCACCCCGCCCTGGCGCAGGTGGACCTCGCGGTCGACATAGGACAATACCGCACTGACCGAACAGCGGTTGGCGGCGGCGATGCGCTCGAGGATGCCCCAGTAGACGGCCTCCAGGCGCAGACAGGTAGAAAAGCCGTTGAGCCGTACCGAGCGCGACACCGGCTGGGTCTGCAGCATGTCGAAATCCGCCCTGAACGGGTCGATGCACTGCTTTCCCGGCCAACGCCCCTGGCCAATTACACGCTTGCTCGCTTGCATCATGCGCCACACTTCCTCGTCACAGGTACCAGGTGGCCTATGAAGCGCTGATGGGCGAGCTTAAAGCAGCGGCAAAATGTTCCTGCACAAAATACATAAGGCCTCCACAGAACCTGTGGGAGCGGCCTTGTGTCGCGATGGGCTGCGCAGCAGCCCCGGCACTCTTTGCGGAGACTGCAATCTTGGGGCTGCTGTGCAGCCCATCGCGACGCAAGGCCGCTCCCACAAGGATCTGTGCAGGCCGGACGGACCTGTGAACTCAATTGCCGTCGAGCAGCACCCGCAGCATCCACGCGGTCTTCTCGTGCACCTGCATGCGTTGGGTCAGCAGGTCGGCGGTCGGCTCGTCACTGACCTTGTCCACCACCGGGAATATGCTGCGTGCGGTGCGCACCACGGCTTCCTGGCCCTGCACCAACTGGCGGATCATCTCTTCGGCAGGTGGCACGCCTTCCTCCTCCTTGATCGACGAGTGCCGTGCATAGAATGCATACGACCCCGGCGCCGGGAAGCCCAGCGCGCGGATGCGCTCGGCGATCGAGTCGACCGCCAGCGCCAGTTCGTTGTACTGCTCTTCGAACATCAGGTGCAGGGTACGGAACGACGGGCCGGTGACGTTCCAGTGAAAGTTATGGGTTTTCAGATACAGCACGTAGGTATCCGACAACAGGCGGGACAGCCCATCGACGATGGACTTGCGATCTTCTTCACTGATACCGATATCGATTGCCATGAAGTTCCCCTTTCCATAAGGCTTGAGACTCAAGCGGGCGCCGACCACTGTAGCAACACTTGGCGCCTGGCGCATGTGACATGGCGCAACACTTCGCCCGCCGGGCGGCCTGCGGTTTGAGTAGCCTGCGGCTTTACTGTTAAATAGGCACGGTGCCACCCGTGCGGACTGTCATTGCCGGGTGCATAGGCTGGCCTGCCACGTGTTCGCGCTTTACACCTCATGCGCACCGTGCTGCCAGCTCTTCCTGTGATCGGCCTTATCAACTGTGAGCCAACCCCATGTTCAAGATCGTCCATCTGGTGACGGGCGTGGCAGCTTTGCTGCTATCGCTCATGCCCAGCCTGAAAACCGATGCAACACCCTTCCTGCAGCAACCCGACGCGGTCTACCTGGCCCTGCTCGGCCTGCTTAACCTGGTCCTGGCCCCGGTCGTGCCCCTGTATTACCGCGGTGCACGCCAGCAACTGCAACACTTGGCCTGCGCCTTGTTGGTGGTCGCCGTGGTGCTGCAGACCCTCACCCTGCTGGCCCGCCCGGAAATGGGCAACCTGGCTGCCCTGGTCTGCGCCACGCTGGCCGTGGCCCTGCACCTGGCCGTGGGCTTTGCCCGCAGCCCGCGCAAGGCACGCAACAGCCAACATACGGTGCAAGATGGCGGCAATCGCGATACGGGTACCGTCAAATGGTTCAACACGTCGAAAGGCTTTGGCTTCATTTCCCGTGACTCGGGTGATGACATCTTCGTGCACTTTCGCGCCATTCGTGGCGAAGGCCACCGCATTCTGGTTGAAGGGCAGCGCGTGGAATTTTCGGTGATGCACCGTGACAAGGGCCTACAGGCTGAAGACGTGGTGGCCGTTACCCGCCGCTGAGAGACGTTCGCCGTGCCTTTAGCATCGCCTATGCGATCGAGCGCCGCCCGCGCGGCGCTTCGCGGCACAAGGCCGCTCCCACATCTGTTTCGGGCCAGTTACTCCTGTGAGATCTCCTGCGCCTGCCTTGTTTGTTCCATTCGATATCGGCTGCGCCTCTGCTCTTCATCAAACGCCAGCCATACACCCAGGGTGCGCGCGCCACAGGCACAGGAATAATTGGCCCGAAACAGATGTGGGAGCGGCCTTGTGCCGCGAAGCGCCGCGCGGGCGGCGCTCGATCTCACAGACACTCAACATTTCAAGGCAAGCCCACCTCAGGCTTTACCGCTTAACTGACTGGCTTCGGGATCAATAATGCGGCGGCGGCGCCTCTTCCCCTTCGCTGCCGTACTGGCCGACCATCTCTTCATAGCGTTTGATCAGCTCGGCCACCTGCATTTGCAGGCGTTCGATCACCCGCCCCTGCTCGACAACCACATCGTTCAACGCCTGAATGGTGTCATCCTGAAACGCCTGACGGGTTTCCAGCTCAACCATACGCATTTCCAGCGACATTTCAGGCCTCCTGGTAACCGGCAAGCTGCAGCCCGCGCAGACGCTCGCGCACGGCCTGCAACTGGTCATCGGTATAAGCCACTGCCGGGCACTTGCCCCACACCGGTGCAGGCCAGGCAGCGTCGTCGCGCTGGCGCACGATCACATGCATGTGCAGTTGGCTGACCACGTTGCCCAGCGTTGCCACGTTCATTTTATCCGCGCCGTAACTGGCCTTCAGCGCTTGCGCCAACTGGGTGGTTTCCTGCCACAGCTGCTGCTGTTCTGCCGCATCCAGATCGAACAGCTCACTGACGTCGGGGCGCTTGGGCACCAGGATGAACCATGGGTAGTTGGCATCCTTGCTCAGCAGCAGCTGGCACAGCGCAAATTCCCCCAGCACCAGGGAATCCTGCTGCAAACGCGAATCGAGGACGAACACGGCATATCTCCTTAAGGCAAAAGCAACCCGCTTCAAGCGGTGAACAGGCCTGCAAGGATACCTTGCACATTCCCGGTAACACAGCGCTACTTTTCGCACCAAAATGAGGCCGATTACTCACACCCACCCCGCTTGCCACACCACAAACGAGTCTGCATGAACAAGTTGCGGTAACACATTGACTTTACTGACAGCTTTTTAAACTTTAATGATTCTCGACTCCAACATGCCAGCAAGGTGGCTTCGCCCAGTATTTACGGCACTTTCCGACCCTCGGTAGCAGGTTTTGTGAAAATTTCATGAAGTGTTGCGAATTTTGAGCACGCTTGTTGCATTCCCTTCACGCCAAGTCGGCACGACATCTGCAGTACCAGGTGTACGCGACAAATAACAACAGCGGCATTGGTTACCAGGGAGTTTCTTCAACCGGAACCACGCGTTACAGGTTCGTTACGGTGACAGGAACAGCGCTGGGGTTATACGACCCTTAAACCGGGGGCGTGATTTGCGACATGGAACTACCTAAAAGCGACATGGTGAAAAAGTTCCGAAAAGAGTGTTTATCGCCATATCGCCAACAACAGTCAGCGTGCTATACCTTTTCGCCGACATAACAAGAAAGAGCTGCCCCATATAACTAAAACACTTGGACGCAGCGGTACTCTTCCTAAAAACCAAAGGAGCAAATCACGATGCGCGTGATGAAGTGGAGCATGATCGCCCTGGCCGTTGCGGCAGGGACCTCGCAGTTGGCAATGGCCTCGGCACAAGACGAGTCCAAAGGTTTCGTTGAAGACAGCAAGCTGAACGTCAAGACCCGCATGCTGTATTTCAGCCGTGACTTCCGCAATAACGAGCCTGGCACTCAGAGCCGTGTTGAGGAAACCGGCCTCGGCTTCCTTGGCACCTTCGAATCGGGCTTCACCCAGGGCACCGTGGGCTTTGGCGTAGACGCCATCGGCATGCTCGGCATCAAACTGGACAGCGGCCGCGGCCGTGCCGGCACGGGCCTGTTCCCGGAAGGCTCCGACGGTCGTTCGCAAGATGACTACTCGGAAGCTGGCGGCGCTGTAAAAATGCGCATTTCCAACACCGTACTGAAGTGGGGCGACCAGTTCACCGCACTGCCAGTGCTGGCCACCGACGACAGCCGACTGCTGCCGGAAGTTGCTGAAGGTGGCTTGATCACCAGCAACGAGATCGATGGCCTGACCCTGCACGCCGGTCACTTCACCGCGCTGAATGCCCAGGCTCAAACCTACCACGACAGCCTGAACCTGACTGAGGCCAACGTCTTCGGTGGCACCTACGCCTTTACCGATAACCTTAGCACCAGCGTTTACTACTCGCACATCGAAGATCACTTCCGCAAGTGGTACGGCAACATCAACTGGGCACTGCCGATCAGCGACAAGCAAGGCCTGGTGTTCGACTTCAACATCTATGATACCAAGTCGATCGGCAACAACCTGACAGGTGCATTCGTCAGCAAGTCCGACGGCAGCAACGACCTGGACAACATTGCAGCCAGCCTGTCGGCCGCCTACAACATCGGCGCCCACACCTTCACCCTGGCTTACCAGAAAGTCAGCGGCGACGGCGACTACGCCTACGGCGTGGACGGTGGCGGCACGGTCTTCCTGGCCAACTCCGTGGCCCGTTCCGACTTCAACGCCGAAGACGAAAAATCCTGGCAGGCACGTTACGACCTGAACTTTGCCGAGTTCGGTGTACCTGGCCTGACCTTCATGACCCGCTACGTGCGCGGTACCGGTGCAACCACCCGCACCACCGACGACGGTAAGGAATGGGAACGCGACATCGACGTCAAGTACGTGATGCAGAGCGGCCCTGCCAAGGACCTGAGCTTCCGCGTACGTCAGGCCACCTACCGTTCGGGCGATGGCGTGTACTACGGCTCCCCATCGATCGACGAACTGCGCCTGATCGTGGAATACCCGCTGAGCATCCTGTAAGCCTGGCTTGCAGTGCCCCCCACCTGAAAAAGCCCGGCGATCACGCCGGGCTTTTTCTTGGCTGACAAGTGTCACGCCCTGGGGCATCCTGTACGCCTTCGTTTCACCCCCGTACAATGCGGGGCTATTTCAACGTCTTAGGCAATCGACACGGCTAACCATGCGCACCAGTCAATATTTGCTCGCCACCCAGAAAGAAACCCCTGCTGACGCAGTGGTCATCAGCCACCAGCTCATGCTGCGTGCCGGCATGATCCGCAAACTGGCCTCCGGCCTGTACACCTGGCTGCCGATGGGCCTGCGGGTAATGCGCAAGGTCGAAGCCGTGGTGCGCGAGGAAATGAACGCCGCCGGCGCCCTGGAAGTGCTGATGCCAAGCATCCAGCCTGCCGAGCTGTGGCAGGAATCCGGTCGCTGGGAACAGTACGGCCCGGAACTGCTGCGCCTGAAGGACCGCCACCAGCGCGACTTCTGTGTTGGCCCGACCCACGAAGAAGTGATCACCGACCTGGCCCGTAACGAGCTGTCCAGCTATAAACAGCTGCCGCTCAACCTGTACCAGATCCAGACCAAGTTCCGTGACGAAATCCGCCCGCGCTTCGGCTTGATGCGTGGCCGCGAGTTCATCATGAAGGACGCCTACTCGTTCCATGCCGACCAGGCTTCCCTGCAGGAAACCTACGACCGCATGCACCAGGCGTACAGCAACGTGTTCACCCGCCTGGGCCTGGACTTCCGCCCAGTGCAAGCCGACACCGGCTCGATCGGTGGCAGCTACTCGCACGAATTCCACGTACTGGCCGAGTCCGGCGAAGACGACGTGATCTTCAGCGACAGCTCCGACTACGCCGCCAACATCGAGAAGGCCGAGGCCATCCCGCGTGAAACCGTGCGCCCTGCCCCTACCGAGGAGCTGCGCCTGGTTGACACCCCGGAAGCCAAGACCATCGCCCAACTGGTGGAAAACCACGGCCTGGCGATCGAAAAGACCGTCAAAACCCTGATCGTGCGTGGCGCCGAAGAGGGCAAGCTGATTGCCCTGGTGGTACGTGGCGACCACGAACTGAACGAAATCAAGGCCACCAAGCTAGAACAGGTCGCCGAGCCACTGGTCATGGCCACCGAAGCCGAACTGCGTGACGCCATTGGCGCCGGCGCCGGCTCGCTCGGCCCGCTGAACCTGCCGCTGGAAGTGGTGATCGACCGTTCGGTTGCCCTGATGAGCGACTTCGCCATCGGCGCCAACATCGACGACAAGCACTACTTCGGCGTCAACTGGGAGCGCGACCTGCCCGTACCACAGGTTGCCGACCTGCGTAACGTGGTAGAAGGCGACCCGAGCCCGGACGGCCAGGGCACCCTGGTAATCAAGCGCGGCATCGAAGTTGGCCATATCTTCCAGCTGGGCACCAAGTACAGCGAGGCACTGAAATGCCAGGTACTGGGTGAGAACGGCAAGCCGGTGGTGCTGTCGATGGGTTGCTACGGTATCGGTGTATCTCGCGTGGTCGCTGCTGCCATCGAACAGAGCTACGACGACAAAGGCATCATCTGGAACGACGCCCTGGCACCGTTCCAGATCGCCCTGGTACCACTGCGCTACGAAACCGAGGTGGTGCGCGAGGCGACTGACAAGTTGTACGCCGAACTGACCGCCGCCGGCTTCGAAGTCCTGCTGGACGACCGCGACAAGAAGACCAGCCCAGGCATCAAGTTTGCCGACATGGAGCTGATTGGCATCCCGCACCGCATCGTGGTCAGCGATCGCGGCCTGGCCGACGGCAACCTGGAGTACAAGCACCGCACCGAGCAGGACGCCCAGGCGTTGCCGCTCAATGAAGTGCTGACCTTCCTGCAGGCCCGCGTTCGCCGCTGATAACCAATGCACGAGTGATCATGTACAAGCGAAGTACCTTTACCCTGGGGGGCGCCGCACTGTGCGGCGCCCTGCTCGTCAGCGGCTGCGCCAACCAGATGTCCCAGCGCAGCGACCATGAGGAGCGCGTCGAGCGCAAACTGCTCGAGCACACCCTGCAGATCGATGTCGGCGAGCCGAAGGTGATGGAGCTTCCGCAGCGACGTGTGCGCGTGCATGAGCAGAAGCGCTTCGAAGTCACCGAGTTCGAAGTCACTCGGCGCTATGACCGCTACACGCCTTACCAGCCCTGGCGGGAGATCTACGAGATCCCGCTGGGTGCAGTGGCCGTGGTGGCGGGCGTTGGCGCCAACGTGGTCAACGTCTTCGCCTTGGGCAACCTGCCGCAAAGCATCACCCACGATTGGCTGATCTACGGCGTGGACGGGCTCAACCCGTTCATGAACGTGGCATCCAATGGCCGTGCCCAGCAGAACCTGGCCGGCATCAGTGAGGTGCAGAAAGGCCAGCGCGAGGAATCCACCAGCTTGCCCTGGAGCGAACGACTGGTCGAGGTCAAGGCTGGAAAGATGAACCATGAGTTGACCACCGATCGTAACGGCGTACTGCGCCTGAACCTGCTCGACAGCCCGTTTTCCGAGCAGAACCTCAACCACGTCGGCACCCTGCACCTGCAGGTGCTCGACGAGGACAACGCGGTACGTGGCGATGCCAGCCTGCTGGTCAGCGCCACCCTGCGCAACAAGCTGCTCGAAGCCCATGAGCTGATTTTCGATGACCTTGAAGATGACGATGTCGGCCAATGGGTACACCGGGTGAAGCGCCTGTCCGAGCTGGGCCTTGAAGAGGAAGCCAGCGAAATGGAACAGAGCCTGATCGAACTGACCCGCAACGACCCGGAGCTGCAACAGGAGTTTCTGCAGTCGCTGACCAAGGCCACAGGGCGGTTGGTGGCTGATCCGGGGGTGCAATAACACGCTCGCAGGCTGCCGCGATCCCTTGTAGGAGCGGCCTTGCGTCGCGATGGGCTGCAAAGCAGCCCCGGCAATTCATGCATTAAAGCTGAAATCCTGGGGCTGCTTTGCAGCCCATCGCGACGCAAGGCCGCTCCTACAGGGGACCGCGTAAAGCTGCTTTCTTTATTCAGGCGTGAACAACTCCAGCTGTTCATGCGCCCCACGCAAGTCTCGCAACCTCACCCCCACCCCCAGCAAGCGCACCGGCTTGCCACCCCGGGCGAACGCCTGCCCCAGCAACTGCCGATAACTTTCCAGGTCCCTGCCCGCCCCCGCCTGTTCCAGGGTGGTCTGGCTGAAGTCATGGAACTTGACCTTGACGAACGGCTTGTCCGGCCGGTAACTGCTGTCCATACGGGCGATGCGTTCGTTCAGGTTCTCCAGCAGCTCCGGCAAGCGCGCCAGGCAACTGGCCAGGTCCGGCAAGTCAGTGTCATAGGTGTTTTCCACACTGACCGACTGGCGGCGGCTGTCGTTGTGCACCGCGCGCTCGTCAATACCCCGCGCCAGCCCCCACAAGCGCTCGCCAAAACTGCCGAACTCGCGCACCAGCGCCAGGCGTGACCAGTCACGCAACTCCAGGCAGGTCTCGATACCCAGCCGGGTGAGTTTTTCCGCTGTGACCTTGCCGACGCCATGCAGCCTGGCCACCGGCAAGGCGGCAACGAACGCTTCCACTTCGCCTGGGGTAATCACGAAAAGCCCATTGGGCTTGCGCCAGTCGCTGGCGATCTTGGCCAAAAACTTGTTTGGCGCCACCCCCGCCGACACGGTGATATGCAGGGTGCGGGCAACACGCCGGCGAATATCCTCGGCGATGCGTGTAGCACTGCCCGAATACCACTGGCTGTCGCTTACATCCAGGTAGGCCTCGTCCAGCGACAGCGGTTCGATCAGCTCGGTGTAGTCGCGAAAGATCGTGTGGATTTCCCGCGAGGCCTCTCGGTAAGCCTCGAAACGCGGCTTGACGATCAACAGGTCTGGGCACAGTTTCAGCGCATGTCGCGACGACATGGCCGAACGCACGCCATAGGCACGCGCCTCATAGTTGCAGGTGGCAATCACTCCACGGTGCTCAGGCGAGCCGCCCACCGCCATCGGCCGACCAGCCAAGCGCGGGTCGTCACGCATCTCGATCGCGGCGTAGAAGCAATCGCAGTCGACGTGGATGATCTTGCGCAAGGACATGGATGACCGTCAGCACTGTAAATTCATACAGATAGTACCGCATGCACCCGGCCCTTAAACAGCTTGCCGCCATCGCCACGCGATAATCGGCCTGAAAGCCCCGTAGCGCCTGAGCTGCGAACCGTTGCGACACGCTAAGGGTTTGAACAAAAAAGGTTTTTCCAAAACAATTGCTTGACAACAGCACGCAAATCCGTAGAATTCGATCTCACAGGCGCGGGATGGAGCAGCCTGGTAGCTCGTCGGGCTCATAACCCGAAGGTCGTCGGTTCAAATCCGGCTCCCGCAACCAGATTCGAGAAAAGGCCACTGTTAACGCAGTGGCCTTTTTCTTTGCGCCTCAAAAAGTAATCGCGAGAAAGTGTCGATAAATCAAAGACTAGCGCTTGACACCTATTCGATTAACTGTAGAATGCGCCCCACAGACGCGGGATGGAGCAGTCTGGTAGCTCGTCGGGCTCATAACCCGAAGGTCGTCGGTTCAAATCCGGCTCCCGCAACCAGCTTTAAGAAAAGGCCACTGTTAACACAGTGGCCTTTTTGTTTGCCTGCAGAAAAGCGTTGCGGGAAAACTTCAGTAATTCAACACATACAGCTTGACACCCTACCGCCAAGCTGTAGAATGCGCACCTCTGACGCGGGATGGAGCAGCCTGGTAGCTCGTCGGGCTCATAACCCGAAGGTCGTCGGTTCAAATCCGGCTCCCGCAACCATATTCGTCAGAACAAACCCCGCCTGTGTAACAGCAGCGCGGGGTTTGTTGTTTCTACCCTCCCCGCTTTTCGTCGCCTCGAATTCCACCGCCCTCAAGCTAACCCTCAGGCTTGAGAGGTCTTGCCCTGCATGAACTATCTTTAACCCTGCCGGACGACTGAAAGTCACGTTGCCCGGAGTAATATCCGGATACGTTTTCCAAAGGGACTTTCACTTGGCCGCACCTTTCCTTCACCTCGCGCTGCACGCACGGGGCATTTCATGACTTCGCACAATCCCGAACCTCCGGTGCCGCTCGCCTCGGCGCTGCCCGGTGCTGTGCAGCGCCTGCCCTTGCTCGAACGCCTCAGCCGCTACCGCCAGCCTATCGGCTTGGCCGTGACCCTGTTGCTGTTCACCATGGCCCTGATTGCCTGCCGCCACCTGCTGAGCGAGCTGGACATCTATGCCTTGCACGACGCCATGCTCAGTGTCCCGGTGCAGTCGTTGCTGGGCGCCCTGCTGGCGACAGTGGCCGGTTTCGTGGTCCTGCTGGGCTACGAGTGGTCAGCCAGCCGCTATGCCGGGGTCAAGCTGCCGGCAAGCAGCCTGGTATTAGGCGGTTTCAGCGCCTTTGCCATTGGCAATGCCATTGGCCTGTCGATGCTCTCGGGCGGCTCGGTGCGCTACCGCTTGTATGCACGCAAGGGGCTGGGTGCTGGCGAAGTGGCGCGCATGACCGTTTTTGCCAGCCTGTCGCTGGGCTGCGCACTGCCGCCCCTGGCCGCCTTGGCAACCTTGAGCAACCTGCCGGCTGCCTCGAGCGCACTGGGTTTGGCGCCAGGCTTGCTGGCGGGCGTCGCCAGCGCCGTGCTGGTGGCCTCTGCCCTGCTGGTTATCGGCTTGTACCGTCGGCGCCTGGCCGAGCAACCACTGGCCAACAACCTGCTCGTGCAACTGGGGCGGCGCACCCTGCGCCTGCCGGATGCACGGCTGGCCGCCCTGCAACTGCTGATCACTGCGCTGGACGTGGCGGCAGCCGCTACCGTGCTGTACCTGCTGCTGCCCGAAGCACCGCCTTTCGGCGCGTTCGTGCTGGTGTACCTACTGGCCTTGGCCGCGGGTGTGCTCAGCCACGTACCGGGCGGCGTCGGGGTGTTCGAAGCAATATTGCTGGCAGCCTTCGCCGACCAGCTCGGTGCCGCGCCACTGGCCGCCGCCCTGCTGCTGTACCGGCTGATCTATGTGGTACTGCCACTGCTGTTGGCCTGCGTGTTGCTGTTGGCCAACGAGGCCCGGCGCCTGCTGTTCGCGCAACAGGCCATCAAGGCGGCCTCGGGGCTGGCCGCCCCCATCCTGTCGATCCTGGTGTTCCTCTCCGGCGTGGTACTGCTGTTCTCCGGCGCCACACCTGAAATCGACACACGCCTGGAACACATGGGTTTCCTGGTGCCCCACCGGCTGATCGATGCCTCGCACTTCGGCGCCAGCCTGATCGGCGTGCTGTGTCTGCTGCTGGCCCAAGGCCTGCGTCGGCGCCTGTCGGCCGCCTGGCTGCTGACCACCGTGCTGTTGCTGGTCGGCGCCTTGTTGTCGCTGCTCAAGGGTTTTGACTGGGAAGAGGCCAGCCTGCTGACCTTTACCGCCACCCTGCTCGCCCTGTTCCGCCGCTCGTTCTACCGCCCCAGCCGGCTGATGGAGCTGCCGTTTTCGCCCGTATTCCTGGTGGCCAGCGCCTGTGTGGTCGGCGCATCGGTATGGCTGCTGCTGTTTGCCTACCAGGATGTGCCATACAGCCATCAGCTGTGGTGGCAGTTCACCCTCGATGCCGACGCCCCACGCGGCCTGCGCGCCGCCATGGGCAGCGCCTTGTTGCTGGCGGCCCTGGCGCTGACCTGGCTGCTGCGCACCGCCCCGCCGGTCATCCACCTGCCCGACGCAGAAGAGCTGCAACGGGCCAACCGCATTCTGCTAGCCTCCGACCAGCCTGATGGCGGCCTGGCGCTGACCGGCGACAAGGCGTTGCTGTTCCACCCGCGGGACAATGCCTTCCTCATGTATGCCCGGCGCGGTCGCAGCCTGGTGGCGCTGTACGACCCGATCGGCCCTGCCCAGGAACGCGCCGAGATGATCTGGCAGTTCCGCGACCTGTGCGACCTGCACCACGCGCGGCCGGTGTTTTACCAGGTGCGAGCGGAGAATCTGCCGTTCTACATGGACATCGGCCTGACCGCGCTGAAGCTGGGCGAAGAAGCCCGGGTCGACTTGCGCCGCTTCGACCTCGAAGCCAAGGGTAAGGAGATGAAAGACCTGCGCTACACCTGGAACCGCGGTGGGCGCGATGGCCTGAGCCTGGAGATTCACGAGCCCGGCCACGCCCCAATGGTAGAACTGAAGGAAATTTCCGACGCCTGGCTCGGTGGCAAGAACGTACGCGAGAAAGGCTTCTCGCTGGGACGCTTCAGCCCGGACTACCTGCAGCACTTCCGGATTGCCCTGATCCGCTTCCAGGGCCGCCCGGTGGCCTTCGCCAACTTGCTGGAAACCCATGGCAACGAACTGGCCAGCCTTGACCTGATGCGCGCACACCCCGAGGCACCCAAGCTGACCATGGAATTCATGATGATTGGCCTGATCCTGCACTACAAAAACCATGACTACGGGCGCTTCAGCCTGGGCATGGTACCGCTTTCCGGCCTGCAGCCGAGGCGCGGCGCCCCTCTGACCCAGCGCCTGGGCTCGATGGTGTTCCGCCGTGGCGAGCAGCTTTACAACTTCCAGGGGCTGCGGCGCTTCAAGGACAAGTTCCAGCCGGACTGGGAACCCCGTTACATGGCCGTGCCCGCCGGGCTTGACCCGCTGGTGGCACTGGCCGACACCGCCGCCCTTATTGCTGGTGGCCTGACTGGATTGGTGAAACGTTGATGACCCGTCGCTATTGGCTGTACCTGCTGGTTCCCCTGTTGCTGGCTGCCCTGGGTGGCGCGCTGGCCTTCTGGCTGTGGACGCGCCCGGCCCCCGAGGCGCGCCTGGAGCAACTGAGCCTCAATGACACCAGCATCACCCGCGTAACCCCTGGCGTGCACCCCAAGGTCCGCGTGGCCATCGGTGTACCTCAAGACCAGGCACTGAGCGACAAGCAACTGCTGGACCTGGCCCAGGCCGGTGAAGCACAACTGGTGCAGGTGATCCTGCCGCCCAACGATTGCAGCAAGCAGCAACAGGCGATGGACCAGGCCCTGACACAACTGCCGGAAAAACCCAACCTGGTCGCTGGTATCGGCCCTGGTGCGGCCCAGGCCTGGCGCTGGCTGGCCGAGCAGAACGATGACAAGGCCCGGGCGATTTCCGTGGACTTCACCGTCGAGCAACCTGGCTGTCAGGCGCCGCTGCCCAAGTCGGCTGCCCATGGCCACTGGAACGTCGCCTGGAACGACAACCCGGATGACGCCAGTGCCGCGTTTGTGCGCGACCAGGCCAATGCCGAAACCAGCATCAGTGACTACGACATCCACCTGCCGCAAGTGCTCAAGGCTCAGTTGACCCAGGCCCTGGTTGGCCACGACGGCAACGCGCTGGCGATCCCGGTGGTTGAAGTGCCGGCCGGGCAGACCACCGACACCGTTACCCTGTTCCTTTCCGGTGATGGCGGCTGGCGCGACCTGGATCGCGACGTCGCCGGGGAAATGGCCAAGCTGGGCTACCCGGTGGTGGGCATCGACACCCTGCGCTACTACTGGCAGCACAAGACCCCGGAGCAAAGCGCCGCCGACCTGTCCGAGCTGATGCAGCATTACCGGCAGAAATGGGGGACCAAGCGCTTTGTACTGGCGGGTTACTCGTTCGGCGCCGACGTGCTGCCGGCCATCTACAACCGCCTGCCGGCCGAGGATCAGCAGCGTATCGACGCGGTGATGCTGCTGGCTTTTGCCCGCAGCGGCAGCTTCGAGATCGAAGTCGAAGGCTGGCTGGGCAAGGAAGGCCAGGAAGCGCCAACCGGGCCGGAAATGGCCAAGCTGCCTGCCGCCAAGGTGGTGTGCGTGTATGGCATCGAAGAAACCGACGAAAGCGGTTGTACCGACGGGACGGCCGTGGGCGAACGCATGAAGCTGCCAGGCGGCCACCACTTCGATGAGAACTACCCGGCGCTGGCCAAGCGCCTGATCGGCGAGATCGAGACACGCCAGGGCAAGTCGAATGTGGCTGAGCAGAACTGACGTCTACCCCTTACAGCCCTGACGCGGACCGTGTAGGAGCGGCCTTGCGTCGCGATGGGCTGCGCAGCAGCCCCTGGATTTGCGCACAAATGCACAAGTTGCCGGGGCTGCTGCGCAGCCCATCGCGACGCAAGGCCGCTCCTACAGGTTCTGTGCATGCCTTGAAGGTGATGCAGGCCAGCTGGGAGTGCGGCCTTGAGGCCTACATTACCCCTCAGATCTCGACCTGGGTCCCCAGCTCGATCACCCGGTTCAGCGGTAGGTTGAAGAAACGCAAGTTACCGTTGGCATTCTTCAGCAGGAATGCAAACAGGTTGCCACGCCAGCGCGACATCCCCTCCAGCCTTGAAGCAATCACCGTCTCACGGCTGAGGAAGTAGGTGGTGCGCATCGGGGTGAAATCCAGGCCGTCCAGGTGGCACAACTTCAACGCCGCGGGCACGTCCGGTTCGTCCATGAAACCAAAGTGCAACAGCACGCGGAAGAAGCCGTCACCATAGGCCTCTACCTCGAAGCGCTCCTGCTCAGGCACCCGCGGCCGGTCTTCACTGACCACGGTCAACAACACCACCTGGCTGTGCAGCACCTGGTTATGCAGCATGTTGTGCAACAGCGCATGCGGTACGGCATCGGAGCGCGCGGTCAGGAACACCGCCGTGCCTTCGACCCGGTGCGGTGGCTGAATGCGGATGCTGCTAATAAACAGCGGCAATGGCAGCGCACCTTCATCAATACGTTCGACCAGGATCTGCTTGCCGCGCTTCCAGGTACTCATCAACAGGAACAGCACACCACCCGCCAACACCGGGAAGGCGCCGCCCTGCACGATTTTCGGCACGTTGGCGGCAAAAAACAGCCCATCCACGAACAGGAAGCCCACCAGAATCGGCACCGCCAGCACGGGCGGCCACTTCCACAACAGCAGCATCACCGCCGATACCAGAACAGTGGTCATCAGCATGGTGCCAGTCACCGCCACGCCGTAGGCCGCCGCCAGGGCACCGGACGACTCGAAGCCGATCACCAGCAACACCACCCCCACCATCAACGTCCAGTTCACCGCACCGATGTAGATCTGCCCCTGCTCGTCGCTGGAGGTGTGCTGGATCTGCATGCGCGGGATATAGCCCAGCTGAATGGCCTGGCGGGTCAGGGAGAAGGCCCCGGATATCACTGCCTGCGAGGCGATCACCGTGGCCATGGTGGCCAGCCCGACCAACGGCAACAGCGCCCAGCCCGGCGCCAGCAGGTAGAACGGGTTACGTGCCGCGTCCGGGTTCTGCAGCAGCAGCGCCCCTTGGCCAAAGTAGTTGAGCACCAGCGCCGGCAGCACCAGGATGAACCAGGCCCGGGCGATCGGCTTGCGGCCGAAGTGGCCCATGTCGGCGTACAGCGCCTCGGCACCGGTCAGCGCCAGCACCACCGCGCCAAGAATGGCTACGCCCATGCCCGGGTGAACCACAAAGAAGTTCACCGCCCAGCCCGGGTTGAAGGCCTTGAGCACCTCCGGGCTTTGCGAGATGCCGTGCACGCCGAGCGCGCCCAACACCACGAACCAGGTGACCATGATCGGGCCGAACAGCTTGCCGATCTTCTCGGTACCGTGCTTTTGCACCAAAAACAGCGCCACCAGCACCACCAGCGAAATCGGCACCACCCAGTGGTCGATACCATCGAAGGCCAGGCCCATGCCCTCCACCGCCGACAGCACCGACACCGCCGGGGTGATCATGCTGTCGCCATAGAACAGCGAAGCGCCGACCAGGCCACAGATCACCATCAGCGTACGCAACCGCGGATAGGCCGCCGTGGCCCGCCGCGCCAGCGCGGTCAGCGCCATGGTGCCGCCCTCGCCCTGGTTGTCGGCGCGCAGGATGAACATCACGTACTTGAACGACACTACCCACAGCAACGACCACAGGATCAGCGACAGGATCCCCAGCACGCCATCATGGTTGACCGGCACCCCGTAGCCGCCGGTGAAGACTTCCTTGAGGGTATACAACGGGCTGGTGCCGATATCGCCATAAACCACCCCGACCGCCGCCACGAGCAGGCCCAGCGACCGCGCCGCGCCCTGCTTCCCCTCGTGCCCGCCCTCAGCGTGACTGCTTGCCTGAACCATCGACCACTCCCGCAGACGGCCATTTAGGCCAGTAGAATTCCCACCTGCGCCAGATTACTGATCGTACCCCTGCCGCAATGGCGCGAAGCATAGCGCAGCGTCCGTCGATTTTCTGCTGGAAAGCCTGTAAGGGGGAATCTTGAGCCTATAACTAAAGGTCCAGAGACTGCATGGGTATCCCGAGCGCTGCGGCAATCTTCTCGCGAGTGGCCTTGCGTGGACGCTCGGCAGCTTCTTGCTGCGCATAGGCGGACTGAGAGATGCCAAGACGCTGGGCAACTTCAGCCTGGGTCAGATCCAGATGCCTGCGCCATGCAGCAATGGCGGTCACGCCCTCTTTCACCATATAACCAACGACTTCGTTGGGCACCAGGTCCGGTTGCGGACGGCTGGCGATGTAATCGGCATACGGCAGCACGACGAAGGCGGGACGCCCGTCGGCATCATTGATGATCTGTACGTTAGTAGGTGTGCTCATCGCGCTTCCTGACCTCCTCGATGTTTACGATTCTCACGCTGCCGTCCCAGTCGAAAAGGACCCGGTAGTTACCCACCCTAAGCCGGTAACCATAGTGGTGATTAACCAAAGCCTTGACGCTTTTAACATGGGGCATGTGGGCCAGAACCTGCACAGCATCGTAGATCTTTGGCTGATCAACCCTGTCGATTTTCCTGAGTTGCTTCACAGCTTTGCGCGTCCAGTTGATCGTATTCATATACACGCCAGCCTTATAAGAAAACTATAAGAATTGAATAAGTTCAAGGGAAGGTTTTACAGACGCGCAGGAGGGTGACGAGTGGGGCCCTTCGATTCAAGGGGAGTCATTGCCGGGCTGTGTTTCGAGGTTTTGCCAGGCAAGCAGCTTGCGGTTAGCTGGCATAGCGCAGCGTTCGTCGTATTTCTGCTGGTCAAGCGACCCCGCGCTCGCTAGAATTGCGCACTTTTTGATCAGAGGCGCCGAAAGCGCCCGTCAAGATCGCCCCCGATTCCGGCCGGGCGACCTGCATTCAATACCGAGGTTAGTCATGTCCACCACGCCCGCCACCCCCAAGGTAGGTTTCGTAAGCCTGGGTTGCCCAAAAGCCCTGGTCGATTCTGAGCGCATCCTGACCCAGCTGCGCATGGAAGGCTATGAAGTCGTGCCCACTTACGAGGACGCCGACGTGGTGGTGGTCAACACCTGCGGCTTCATCGACAGCGCCAAGGCAGAGTCGCTGGAAGTGATCGGCGAAGCAATCAAGGAAAACGGCAAGGTCATCGTCACCGGCTGCATGGGCGTCGAAGAAGGCAGCATCCGTGACGTGCACCCGAGCGTGCTGTCGGTCACCGGCCCGCAGCAGTACGAGCAGGTGGTCAACGCTGTGCACGAAGTAGTGCCGCCGCGCCAGGACCACAACCCGCTGATCGACCTGGTGCCGCCACAGGGCGTCAAGCTGACCCCGCGTCATTATGCCTACCTGAAGATTTCCGAAGGCTGCAACCACAGCTGCAGCTTCTGCATCATCCCGTCGATGCGCGGCAAGCTGGTCAGCCGCCCGGTAGGCGAAGTGCTGAGCGAGGCAGAGCGCCTGGTCAAGGCCGGGGTCAAGGAAATCCTGGTGATTTCCCAGGACACCAGCGCCTACGGCGTCGACGTCAAGTACAAGACCGACTTCTGGAACGGCCGCCCGGTCAAGACCCGCATGCTCGAACTGTGCGAAGCATTGAGCAGCCTGGGTGCCTGGGTCCGCCTGCACTATGTGTACCCGTACCCAAACGTTGACGACGTGATCCCGCTGATGGCCGCCGGCAAGATCCTGCCGTACCTGGACATCCCGTTCCAGCACGCCAGCCCGAAAGTGCTCAAGTCGATGAAGCGCCCGGCGTTCGAAGACCGCACCCTGGCACGCATCAAGAACTGGCGCGAGCAGTGCCCTGAACTGGTCATTCGCTCCACCTTCATCGTCGGCTTCCCGGGCGAAACCGAAGAAGACTTCCAGTACCTGCTGGACTGGCTGACTGAAGCCCAGCTGGACCGTGTCGGTTGCTTCCAGTACTCGCCGGTAGAAGGCGCCCCGGCCAACGACCTGGGCCTGGCCGAAGTACCGGACGACGTCAAGCAGGAACGCTGGGACCGCTTCATGGCCCATCAGCAGGCCATCAGCACTGCCCGCCTGCAACTGCGCATCGGCAAGGAAATCGAGGTGCTGATCGACGAAGTGGAAGAGCAAGGTTCGGTTGGCCGCAGCTTCTTCGATGCGCCGGAAATCGATGGCAGTGTGTTCATCGATGGCGACCACGGCTTCAAGCCAGGCGACAAAGTGCGTTGCCGTGTGGTGGATGCCGACGAGTACGACATGTGGGCTGAGCCTGTCTAAAACGGCTATAACCTGAAAAGCCCCTGCCCCGGCGTTCCCCACAGGGAATGTGCGGCGCAGGGGCTTTTTCGTCAGAACGTGTGAAACAGCATCAACCCGCCTTCGGCATCCGGGCTGGCATCAGAGAACCCTTTGACCGCGTAAAGCTGCACTTTCCACTGCTGGTTGAGCTTGTGGGTGAGAAACAGGGTCAGTTCCTGGATTTGCGAGCCCGTCGAGACCACTTTCTGCCGCCAATCGTAGGAGGCGCCTGCCGAAGTGCCCGTCGCCACCGGTATGGCGAAACCGAGGCTGGCGAAGATCGGGTCGTCGAAATCGCTGTCGGGCGGGTCACCGAACTTCTTCCAGCCCAGCGTGGCGAAACCGGTGACCGGGCCAAAGCCTTTGGTGATATCGACCTGGGCGGTGTAGTCGTACTCACCGGTGCCCAGGCATTGGTCTTCATCGGCCGTGGGAAATTTGACCTTGCCGATCAGGTCGAGCATCAGGCCGCCGTCACTGCCATCGAGTAGCGCATACCCGGCGCTGGCAACCGTGTCACCCAACCCGCTTTCTACATCATGGCAACCGCCTGGCAGGGGGTCACCATTGGGGCCGACTTCGGGGTTAGTGATGCGCAACCAGGGCACGGTGACCTTGTAGGTCAAGGGGCCGGTCTCATATTTGCCGACCAGCGGGACGTACCAGATTTCCGACGTCGTCCCCGTGCCATAGTCACCACTTGAATAGTCCACGCCCGTGGCAATGCTGAAGGTATCGGCCAGGGCCGACGCACTGGTACATGACAACACGCAGGCGATAAGAGGGAGCGCGGGTCTCATCGGCACCTCAGGACGTTTCGGGAAGTGTGGTCGGACTTACCCAGCCTAGTTGGCTAACGCCCGGATCGCTCCGGATGCTCGATTTTTTCGGGAGCCTCGACCTTCTCGACTTTCTCCACCTTCTCGACTTTCTCCACCCTCTCCACTTTTTCTACCTTTTCGACCTTCTCAGGTTTCTCGACCTTTTCAACCTTTTCGACTCTTTCTACCTTCTCCACTTTCTCGACCTTTTCAGGCTTTTCGACTTTCTCCACCTTTTCGACTTTTTCGACCCTCTCTACCTTCTCGACTTTCTCTACCTTCTCGACTTTTTCCGGTTTTTCGACCTTCTCGACCTTTTCTACCTTTTCGACTTCGACCCTCTCCACCCGATCGGAGCGGCCACTGTTGCTGCCTTCGGCTCGCTCCACGGTTTCGACAGGTTCCGACTTGCCAGACTTGTCTACGCGCTCAGAACTGCCAAGCCCAGAGGAGTCCTCAACGGCGCTGCGCCCGCGGTGATCATCACTGCTTTCACTGCGCACGTCGGTCGAAGCGCCGCTGCCATGCCCGTTGCTGCCAGCGCCTGCGGAGTCGTCCGTGTCATGCCCGCTGCCATGTCCCGAATGGTCCCTGTGCGGAGTGTCACCCCGATCATCCTGGAACTCCACGCGAGTTGCCCGTAGTTCGTGAGTACCACTGAGCACCCCACTCACCCGTACGCGCTGATCGAGCGCCTGCTTGCCGACGATCACCGTCCCCTGCCCCAGCGTGACATTGATCCCAGCGACCACCAGTTGCCGCGCCTGTGTACGCTGCACCAGCCCTTCGACCACCGCCTGCTGCACACGGCCTGCAAACGGCAGGCTCGGGTCTGGGCGGGTTTGCGCCACCTCCAGCTGACGCCCCGTCCACTGGCCACGCACCAGCACCTCCCGGGCAGGGGCTACGCGGGTGCCCAGCCTCAGCCCCTGCAGGTTGCCTGGGCTGTCGATCGCGCCAATCGCACTGGCCTCCCTGAGGCCGGGCGCCCGTTCGATACGGGTAGCCACTACTTCGCCACGGGCATCGCGAAGGCCGCTGACCTTGACCGGCTCGCCCGGGCGCAGCCCTTCGGCCACCCGTGCGCCAGCGGCAAGCCGCACCGGCTGGCCCATGACCCGCAGCGGTGCAGAGGCATTGGGCAACGCCGTCAACGGTCCTTCGAACACGTTGAGGATCGAAATGCGCCCTGCTTGCAGGCCACGCTGGGTAGCAAATGCCTCTACCGCCACCACCTGCCCGATGGCCAGGTGGCCACTGCTGGCGGGTGCGCCGTTTTCACTGACCGGCACGTCCTTGCCATAGTGCACTTCCATGCCGTTGACGCAGATCGAGGCGAAGCCGGTGATGGTGCCGACGATGCCGGTACCCCCTGTACCGCCAGGGCGCAGGATCGGGGCGCCAGTCCCCCCGACACCACCGTGACTGTGGTCGAGGTAGGCGCCGTCCACACCGTCGGCCACCGCCCCCGTACCGCCCGTGCCACCGGGGTGCTGAGGAAGTGGCGCGCCGGTACCGCCAACACCGCCGTTGTCACTGCGTACACCTGTACCGCCGACCCCGCCCGCCCTGCCGCCGGTACCACCGGTACCGCCAGGGAACTGCAAGCTTGCGGCACCGGCCATACCCACTTCGTCACGGCTGACGCATACCGGCGCTGCCGCCACCTCGGCAGGCGTCAGCAGGTTCACCCCGAAAACCAGGGCGAACGTGACGGCACTGAGGCAGCGCGCAAACAGGGTCATGGGCCGGGTGTCTTCGACAATTCAGGGTCGGTTGCTTCAGTGTAGAAATAAAGCCCGACAGTGATGCGCTGACGTTGTTCGGCGCTGGGCGCATCCGTGCTTTCCAGCTCTGCAGAAAGCCGGCTGATGGCAAGCAGTGCCTGCATGCCATCCTTCGCAACCACTTCTCGCAATTGTTCGACGCTGGCCGGGCTCAGGGCATCGTAGTGCACGCTGCGTTCGAAAAACGGCGGGCCTTCGCTACTGAGGTTGTGCACCGCAGCGCAGGCATGGTCATGCAGGTTATGGCCGAAGTATGCGGCCTTTTCATCAAAGCCCTTCTGCGGCACGAAGGCCTGGGCTTCCAGGTGCACGCAATCCTGCTCATCAAGCCGCACCACCCCCAGGCGCAACCACTCATCCAACACCACCCGTCCGCGGATATCCGTACTGACCTTGGCCACCAAGGCATCGAATGAGCAATCACCTCCCACACTCGCCAGCCGCGGCAACGCCAGCGCCTGCCCTGGACGCGAACAGAATGGCGGGCTGGTGGTCCAGACAGTGACCAACTGTGCGCCCAGCGTGATGTTTTCCGGGAGGGACTCGCACGCCACTCCGGCGTCACTGCGCAGGCGCCGGACATCCTTACGATGTACGCCTGTCAGCAGGCTGATGCGGCTGTCGGTTGGGGGGGTGTCGTTCAGGCGAAACTCGCGGTGGGCCACATCGACGAACACCTCCTTGAGCAGGTCGGCGAACACCGTATAGGTAACCCCTTTGCGCAGCATCAGGCGTACCAGCGGGCGCATGACACGCCGCAGTGCGCTTAACATCGACGGGGGCAAGGCAGGCGATTGCATCGAGCGCATTCCTTGACAGAGGAACCGAGTATACGACGCGGGAAAACATCCCACACCCACTGCAGCCATTTCCCGAAAGGGACCAGAAAAGGCTGTCGGCGCTCATCGCCAGGACATGATAAGGGCCAGGCAGGCCGGCACCTGCTCACGCAAAACCCGTCCGCTGGGTTTTGCATGTGCTGCTGCAAGTCAGCGCCAATCAGCTTCTGCTGTTGTCATCACCCGGTTCACCACCCACATGATTGCCGTGATCATCACCAGGTTCACCGCCAACATGATTGCCGTGATCATCGCCAGGCTCGCCGCCGACATGATTGCCATGATCGTCCCCGGGCTCACCGCCAACATGGTTGCCATGATCGTCACCGGGCTCACCGCCAACGTGGTTGCCGTGATCGT
Source organism: Pseudomonas sp. NPDC089408 (assembly GCF_044749445.1). NCBI lineage: Bacteria > Pseudomonadati > Pseudomonadota > Gammaproteobacteria > Pseudomonadales > Pseudomonadaceae > Pseudomonas > Pseudomonas sp. NPDC089408. The sequence goes on along the minus strand of NZ_JBIVHY010000002.1, from coordinate 40,022 downwards.
CACCAACGTGATTGCCATGATCGTCACCCGCTTCAGCATGACTACTGCTGCGCCCGGAGTTCGAGTTGCCGTCGTGGCCCTGGCCATCATGGCCGCTGCCACTGTTGCCGGCATGCCCACCGCCCTCGCCGCCACTGCCGTGGCCACCACCGCTGCCGCTACCACCGCCGTGGCCGCCACCACCGCTGCCGCCTCCACCACCGTGACCGCCGCCGCTGCCACCACCACCGTGACCACCGCCACCGCCACCACCGCCGCCACCGTGACCACCGCCACCGCCACCACCGCTGCCACCACCACCGCCGTGACCACCACCGCCGCCACCGCCATGACCACCACCGCCACCACCGCCACCGCCACCGCCGCCATGACCACCACCACCACCACCACCACCACCGTCTTTGGCATAGGCACTGGACCCATGGGAAATCGAGTCAGGGATCAACACAATTGACGCCGACAGCACGCCAGCTACGGCAGCCGCGAGCAGAGCCTTCTTGAATAGCAGGTGGATTTGCATAGTCCGTCTCCAGGTCTTCGCCACGAGAACGCCAAGTCAGTCAGGAATTCTATTGTCAGTTTGTTCTTTTCACCGCGTGGGATTTTTTCCCACATCAAATTAATAGACCCCGCCAGCCCGGCATTCAAGCGCCGCGCGAACAAGCCGACCAGTGGTTGGCCTGCTATGTTTTCCCTATCGCCACGGAGGAACTCGGCATGCCTGCGCCACTGACGCTGCAAACCCCGCGCTTGAGCGACTACAGCGAACTGGTCCAGGTGTGGGAGGACTCGGTACGCGCTACGCACGACTTCCTGCCAGAGAGCTACATCCTGCTGTTGCGAGAACATGTGCTGCGCCGCTACCTCGACGCCGTGATGCTGATCTGCTGCAAGGACCGCCAACGCATCTGTGGCTTCGCCGGGGTCGCCAATGGCCGGGTGGACATGCTGTTCGTCGCACCGGCCTACCGTGGCCAAGGGGTTGGCAAGCGCCTGCTGCGCTATGCCATCAACGAGCTGAATGCCGAATGCCTTGACGTCAACGAGCAGAACCCACAAGCCTTGGGCTTCTACCTGCATGAAGGTTTCGAAGTGATCGGCCGCTCAGCCACCGACGGCCTGGGGCAACCCTACCCCTTGCTACACATGAGGCTGATGCGTACACCCACCTGAAGTGGCGACTGAATATGCCGCGGCAGGTCGGCAAAATGGCGCAACTGACACAGATTCCCATCATCAACCGCGTAGGGGCAGGTACAATGGTGGTCTTTCCCTGCCTTTGCGAATTACCCCATGTCTGAACCCGTCCGCCTGTCCAAACGCCTCATCGAGCAACTTGGCTGCTCCCGCCGCGAGGCCGAGCAGTACATTGAAGGAGGCTGGGTAACGGTCGATGGCGTGGTGGTCGAGCAACCGCAGTTCAAGGTCGAGCAGCAGCGCGTCGAATTGCTGCCGGGTGCCCGTGCCGAAACCCTCGAGCCGGTAACCCTGCTGTTGAACCAGCCTGCCGGCATGGACAGCGAAACCGCCCGCGCCAGCATGAACATGGGCAGCCTCAGCGAAGCTCACCGTGAAGGCGTGCGCGCCTTGCACGGGCACTTTACCCGTCAGGCCTGCATAGCGCCGCTGGAGCGCGGTGCCAGCGGCCTGCAGGTGTTTACCCAGGACTGGCGGGTAACCCGCAAGGTCGAAGCCGACCTGCGCCGCCTGGAGCAGGAGTTCGTCGTTGAAGTACGCGGCGAAACCACGCCCCAGGCGCTGGAACGCCTGGCCCGCGGCGCCACCCGCAATGACCGCGAGTTGCCCAAGGCCAAGGCCAGCTGGCAGAACGAGACCCACCTGCGCATGGCCCTGAAAAACCCGCAGCCTGGTCAGATCGCCGAGCTGTGCGCCTACCTGCGCCTTGAGCTGGTCAGCATGCGCCGTATTCGCCTGGGTGGCGTGTCAATGGGCAAGTTGCCGCTGGGCCAATGGCGCTACCTGGTCACTACCGAACGTTTCTAAGCAAAACGCCGCGCTGGAACGCGCGGCTACTGAACAGGATTTTGCAGCAATGAACCACAACGACGTCCTGCGCAGCCTGCGCTACATGCTCAAGGTGAACGACGCCAAGATGGCCGAGATCATCGGGCTCTCCGGGCTTGAAGTGAATCCCCTGGTGCTGGCCACCTACCTGAAAAAAGAGGAAGAGGAAGGCTTTGTGCGCTGCCCGGAACGGGTGATGGCGCACTTCCTCGATGGCCTGGTGATCTACCGCCGCGGCAAGGACGACAGCCGCCCGCCACAGCCGGTCGAGCTACCCGTCACCAACAACCTGATCCTCAAGAAGCTGCGGGTTGCCTTCGAACTCAAGGAAGACGACCTGCACGCGATCCTCAAGGCGGTCAACTTCCCGGTCAGCAAGCCTGAACTCAGCGCGCTGTTCCGCAAGGCCGGCCACGACAACTACCGCCCGTGCGGCGACCAGTTGCTGCGCAACTTCCTCAAGGGCCTGACCTTGCGCGTGCGCGGCTAGGTGGCCATGCAGCATACGGTTGCCCCGGTCGGCATCGTCCGCTCGTGCTTCAAGGAGAAGTTCGCTATCCCGCGGCAACCGCAGCTGGCCCCCGCCGCGCGCGGTGTGCTGGAGCTGCTGCCGCCGTTTGACCAGGGTGATGCAGTAGAGGGCCTGGAGCAGGTCAGCCATGTGTGGCTGCTGTTTCTGTTCCATCAGGCCCTTGAAGACAAGCCGCGCCTGAAGGTGCGGCCACCGCGCCTGGGTGGCAACAAGAGCATGGGCGTGTTCGCCACCCGCGCCACCCACCGGCCCAATGGCATCGGCCAGTCGGTGGTGCGCCTGGAGGGCGTCGAGCCTGGGCGCCTGTTGCTGTCCGGGATCGACCTGCTGGACGGCACGCCAGTGCTGGACATCAAGCCCTATGTGCCCTATGCCGACAGCATCGCCGACGCCCGCAACCAGATGGCAAGCGCCGCGCCTGCGGCCATTGCCGTGCAGTGGGCCGACAGCGCCCTGCCCCAGGCCCGCGAGCATGCGCTTCGGTTGGGTGAGCCGCTGGTGGAGCTGATTGAGCAATGCCTGGCGCAGGACCCACGCCCGGCCTACCAGGTGCCACCGGCGGAGCGGGTGTATGGGGTAAGGTTCTGGGATGTGCAGGTGAGGTGGCATTACCCGCAGCCGGAGCAGATCCGGGTGTTGGAGGTGGTGCTGGCCTGACCACGACCCAAGCCTGGTCGCGGTCCCTTGTAGGAGCGGCCTTGCGTCGCGATTGGGCTGCGTAGCAGCCCCGGCAATCTTGCAGGATGGCGGAAATCGTGGGGCCGCTACGCGCCCCGATCGCGACACAAGGCCGCTCCTACAAGGGGACCGCGCAGGCATGAAAAAGGCGACCAGAAGGTCGCCTTTTTCGTTTTTACCGCAACGCTATCAACGCGCCGGGCCTTCCGCCACGCCCAGGTCGTCGGTCGGGCGGGTATCGACCAGCGGTGCACCGCCGGAGGCCAGCTCCGAAGCCAGCTTGTCGTTGTCCATTTCCTTGACCCACTTGGCCACGACCACAGTGGCAACGGCGTTGCCGACCAGGTTGGTCAGGGCGCGGGCTTCGGACATGAAGCGGTCGATGCCAAGAATCAGCGCCAGGCCGGCTACCGGCAGGTGGCCAACGGCCGACAGGGTGGCAGCCAGGACGATGAAGCCCGAACCGGTAACGCCGGCAGCACCTTTGGACGCCACCAGCAGCACCAGCAGCAGGGTGATCTGGTGGGTGATGTCCATGGTGGTGTCGGTGGCCTGGGCGATGAACACTGCAGCCATGGTCAGGTAGATCGAGGTACCGTCCAGGTTGAACGAGTAGCCGGTCGGGATGACCAGGCCAACGACCGACTTCTTGGCACCCAGGCGCTCCATCTTGGCCAGCATGCGTGGCAGGGCCGATTCCGACGAGGACGTGCCCAGCACGATCAGCAGCTCTTCACGGATGTAGCGAATCAGCTTGATCACGCTGAAGCCGTGGGCACGGCAGATACCGCCCAGCACCACCAGCACGAACAGCAGGCAGGTGATGTAGAAGCAGGCCATCAGGTAGCCCAGTTGTACCAACGAACCCACGCCGTACTGGCCAATGGTGAAGGCCATGGCACCGAAGGCACCGATCGGGGCCAGCTTCATGATCATGTTGATGATGTTGAACATGACATGGGCAAAGCGGTCGATCATGTCCAGCACCGGCTTGCCGTAGCTGCCCAGGCGGTGCAGGGCGAAGCCGAACAGTACCGAGAACATCAGCACTTGCAGGATATCGCCGTTGGCGAAGGCGCCGACCACGGTGTTGGGGATGACGTTTAGCAGGAAGCCGACGGTGGTCTGCTGCGCGCCAGCGGCGGCGTAGGCTGCCACGCTGCTGGCGTTCAAGGTGCTGACGTCGATGTGCATGCCAGCGCCTGGCTTGACCACGTTGACGACGACAAGGCCGATGATCAGGGCGATGGTGGAGACGATTTCAAAGTACAGCAGCGCGTAGCCGCCAGTCTTGCCGACCGACTTCATGCTCTGCATGCCGGCGATGCCGCTGACCACGGTACAGAAGATGATCGGGGCGATGACCATCTTGATCAATTTGACGAAGCCGTCACCCAGCGGTTTCAGGGCAACGCCGGTTTCGGGGTAGAAGTGGCCGAGCAGGATGCCGATGGTGATGGCGACCAACACCTGGACATACAGGGATTTGTACAGCGGCTGACGTGTCGTCATGGCTAATCTTCCTCAAGTGTGCCGGTTCACCCTTCCCAGGGTGATGGGGCACCTGAATCGCTAACCCTCCTGCACCCGGAGGGATTTGTCGTTGTGTTCGAGCTGCCTGGGCAGGCCTCTGCGAAGATCAATAGCAAGGGTGGTGCCAAAATGCCCATCAAGGGTGCAAAGGCCATGTTTGCCTGGGATAAATGCCCAACGACAGGGCGATTTGGCTGAGGAAGGCTGGCGGATTTCCGCCCCGTGGCGGGATTTGTACAGGGAGGTGTGGCGGGAATCCGCCCTTTGTGGTTTGCCTGTGCCGGCCCTTTCGCGGGAATCCGCCCTTGTGGGTTGCCTGTGCCGGCCCTTTCGCGGGAATCCGCCCTTGTGGGTTGCCTGTGCCGGCCTCTTCGCGGGTAAACCCGCTCCTACAACGGTACGCGATCGTTGTAGGAGCGGGTTTACCCGCGAAGAGGCCGGCAAAACCAGTCAATCACTCCAGGCTGAAAGTAATTCTGAAGGCAGCACCGCCCAGTGGCGAATCCCCCAGGCTCAACTCGGCGTCATAGCTGTCGACAATATCCTTGACCACCGCCAACCCGATCCCCTGCCCCGGGTGCTGGCTGTCCAGCCGCTCGCCACGCTCAAGAATCCGCTCACGCTGATTGGCCGGCACACCCGGCCCGTCGTCCTCGATACGCAAGGTCAACCGCCCCGGTGCCTGCTCCAAACTTACCCGCACCTGGCTCAGGCTCAGCCGGTAGGCGTTCTCCAGCAGGTTGCCGAGCATTTCCAGTAACGCGCCCTGCTCCATCGGCACCTGAGCCGCGTCGGGCAATTCCAGTAGCACATCTACCCGTTTATCGCGGTAAACCTTGGCCAAGGTGCTGCACAGGCTGTCGAGTAACGGCCGCAACAACACGCTGTGGCGAACCAGGCCACTCTTGCGCAAGCTGGCGCGCTGCAGCTGGTAATCGATCTGCTGGCTCATGCGCTCGATCTGGCTTTGCAGCACCCGCGCCTGCTCACGCTCGCCGCTGCGCTGCTGCAGGCTTTCGCCTACGCCCTGCAGCACCGCCAGCGGGGTTTTCAGGCTGTGCGCCAGGTCGTCCAGCGAATCGCGATAGCGTGTGCGCTGCTCACGCTCACTGCGCAGCAGGCGGTTGAGCGAGCGGGTCAGGCGCAGCAACTCGCGAGGGTGCTCGCCGCTCAAGCCGTCGCGGGCGCCCGACTCCACCTCGTCCAGCTCATGGCTGAGCCGGCGCAACGAGCGCAGGCCCCAGGTCAGGCCGGCCCACAGCAATACCAACAGCGCCAACAAGGCCGCGCCAAAGCCAAGGTAGAGCTTTTCGCGCAGGCCATTGAGGGTGGCCTTGTACTCGCTCACCGGCTGCAGGGCGACAATGCTGTAGGCGGCGCTCTGGCCACCCAGCAGTTTGATTTCGACGTCGTAGACAAAGAACTCTTCGCCATCGGACTGGTGAATGCGGGCAAATTCGTTGCCGCGCCCGTCATACCGCGGGCGATAGTTGATGTGCCGGTCGGCAGTGGCACGCGACTGCCAGACCAGGTTGCCGTCGCGGTCGAAGATATACCCGAGCAAGCCGGTGTACGGCAGGTTGTAGCGCTCGTCCGGCAACAGCGTGGGCATCTGCAACCGGCCATGCTCGATGCGCGCGGCCGATATCAGCGTGGTCACATCCGAAGCCAGGCGCTGCTCGATCGATTCCTGCAGGGCCAGGCTGAAGGCCTTCTGCAAGGCAGGCAGCAAGGCCAGCATGAACAGCAGCGCCAACACGGCGGCGGCCAGCATCAGGCGCACGCGCAGCGAGCGGATCATCGGCAGCGCTCGGTGAACAGGTAGCCCAGGCCGCGTACGGTATCGATCGGTTTGAAGCCATGTTCGCCCTCAAGCTTGCGCCGCAGGCGGCCGACCAGCACCTCGATCACATTCGGGTCGCGCTCCTCGTCACCCGGGTACAACTGCTCCATCAGGCGGTCCTTGGCCACCACCTGCTGGTGATGGCGCATGAGGTATTCGAGGATGCGGTACTCGTAGGCGGTCAGCGCCAGGGGCTGTTCGTCGAGGGTGGCCTGCTTGCGGTTGAGGTCGAGCACCAGCGGGCCGGCGGCGATGGTCGACTGGGTGAAGCCGCTGGAGCGGCGCAGCAAGGCATTCAGGCGCGCTTCGAGCTCTTCGAACTGGAACGGTTTGACCAGGTAGTCGTCAGCCCCGGCGGCCAAGCCCTCGACCTTGTCTTGCCAGTTGCCACGGGCGGTAAGGATGAGAATGGGGAAAGTCTTGTCCTGGCTGCGCAAGCGCGTGATCAACTCCAGGCCACTGATGCCGGGCAGGCCCAGGTCGATGATGGCCAGGTCGAAGTGGTACTGCCCGGCCTGGTACAGCGCCTCTTCGGCATCGGCGACTGCCTCGACCACATGGCCGCTTTCGCCCAGGCGGGTGTAGAGGTGATGGCGAAGCAGGGCTTCGTCCTCGACCACCAGCAGTTTCATGTGCAGCTCCTTGATTTGTGTTGCCTGTGGCGGCCTCTTCGCGGCTAAAGGCGCTCCTACAAGGGAAACGCACTCCTTTGTAGGAGCGGCTTTAGCCGCGAAGAGGCCGCCACAGGATAACGCGACTCGCCCGTCAGAACTTGTAGGAAGCAGCCAGGTAAGTCTGCGCGCTGCTGGTCAGGCGCAGGGTACCGTCCTTCGGCCCGCCATGCGCACCCACTTCGGTCGCAGCATTGGTGCGCAGATAACGGTAGCCCAGTTCGACCGAGGCCTTGTCGGTGATGTCCTGGATCACACCGGCCTGCAGGCCGTAGGCATAACCGTAGTCGGTATCGCGGCTGGCGCCTGGCGAGTCCTGGGTGAGTTTGGTCATGCCCAGGCTGCCGCCGCCGAACAGTTTGGTGGTATCACCCACCGGCAGGAACAGGTCATAGCTGCCCAGCAGGTTTTCCTGGCGCAGCTTCAGGCCGCTGTGGTCGCCCGAGACGTTGTCATAGGTCATGTAGTAGCGGCCCTGATCATTGATCTTGCCCACTCGCACACCCCAGGTGTCATCCTTGCCGATGATACCGTCGGCGTTGAGGTTGTCGGTGTTGCGCTGCAGCAGGCCGGACTTGCGAACCTTGTCGCTGGTCTGGCCGTAGGTCAGGCTGGCAAAGTTGTCGTCGGCGGCCTGGGCGGTGGTGATGCCAGCGGCACAGACGGCCATGGCGGCAAGCAGGGTGTTGAAGGTTTTCATGGCAGGTTACTCCAGTTGGGTGCGCTGTTTCGGTCTGGAAGCTAGAGTAAGCAGGGCACCCTGAACCGCGACTGAACCCTGACTGAACCTCGGCTGAACGAACTGATTGCCGAACAAGGAGTAGTGCCCATGCGTGTCCTGCTGGCCCTGACCCTGATGTGCAGCGCCGCCCTCGCCCAGGCGGCGGTCCAAACCCGCGAAATTCCTTACCAGGACACCGACGGCAACCGCCTGGTCGGCTATTACGCCTACGACGATGCCGTCGAAGGCAAACGCCCCGGCATTGTCGTGGTGCATGAGTGGTGGGGGCTGAACGACTACGCCAAACGCCGCGCCCGCGATCTGGCAGCGCTGGGCTACAACGCGCTAGCCATCGACATGTATGGCGACGGCAAGCACACCGAGCACCCGCAGGATGCCCAGGCGTTCATGGCGGCGGCGATGAAAGAGCCTGCGGCGGCGGCCAGGCGCTTCGACGCCGGCCTTGAGCTGCTGAAGCTGCAACCAAATACCAACAAACATGAGCTGGGCGCCGTCGGCTACTGCTTCGGCGGCAAGGTGGTGCTGGACGCTGCGCGCCGTGGCGAGAAGCTGGACGGTGTGGTGAGCTTCCATGGCCCACTGGCCACACAGACCCCGGCCAAGCCGGGCGTGGTGCGCGCGGATATCCTGGTCGAGCATGGTGCGGCGGACAGCATGGTTACCGCGCAACAGGTAGAGGCGTTCAAGGCCGAGATGGATGCAGCCAAGGTCAACTATCAGTTTGTCAGTATCGAGGGGGCCAAGCATGGGTTTACCAACCCGGATGCGGACCGCTTGAGCCATGGTGAACATGGCGGGCCGGACATTGGCTATAACAAGGCAGCGGACGAGCGTTCGTGGGCGGATATGCAGGCGTTCTTCAAGAAAGTGTTCAAATAAAGCAAATCCAAAGGCTCGCGCGATCTTTGTAGGAGCGGCCTTGCGTCGCGAATGGGGCGCGCAGCGGCCCCGGGGATGTCAGCCACCCTGCAAGATCGCCGGGGCCGCTGCGCGGCCCTTTCGCGACGCAAGGCCGCTCCTACAGGACCGAGTTGCCACGCCTGCTCCCGCAGTGCTTGCACAGCTGGCACAATAGCCCCCATGAACACACTCCCCGCCTGCTGCGCCCCGCTCCTGCATCACTGGCCCCTGCCCCGCCCATTGCCCGGCGCAGTGCTGGTCAGTTGCGCCTTCGACCCCGCCCACCTGGCCCCTGACGACTTCCAGCGTGCCGGCATCGTCCCCAGCGCCAGCCTGCAACGCTCAGTGCCCAAGCGTCAGGCCGAGTACCTGGCCGGCCGCGTATGCGCCCGCGCCGCGTTGCAGCGCCTGGACGGCCGCGACTACGTACCCGGCACCCACGAAGACCGCTCGCCCATCTGGCCCAGCGGCATTCGTGGCTCGATTACCCACGGCAAAGGCTGGGCCGCCGCGGTGGTCGCCGCCGAGGGCAGTTGCCAAGGCCTGGGGCTGGACCAGGAAGCCCTGCTCGATGATGAGCGCGCCGAGCGGCTGATGGGTGAAATCCTCACCCCGGCCGAGCTTGAACGCCTCGACCGCCGCCAGGTCGGGCTGACGGTCACCTTGACCTTCTCGCTGAAGGAAAGCCTGTTCAAGACCCTCTACCCGCTGACCCGTCAGCGCTTCTACTTCGAACACGCCGAAGTGCTCGACTGGTCCGCCAACGGCCTGGCACGCCTGCGCCTGCTCACCGACCTGTCACCGCAATGGCAACAGGGCGCAGAGCTGCAAGGCCAGTTCTGCCTGCAGGAGGGCCACCTGCTCAGCCTGGTCAGCGTCTGACCTTTTACAGCGGCGCCTGCTGCCGCGGCCAATTCAGGCTGAAGCAGGCACCGCCCAGCGCTTCACTGCGCCCCACGGTGGCCCGCCCGGCGTGCCAGTAGATGATCCGCCGCACAATCGACAGACCCAGGCCATGCCCGCCCGAGGCACGGGTACGGCTGTCGTCAAGGCGGGTGAACGGCGTGAAGATGCGATCCCAGACACCTTCAGGTATGCCTGGGCCGTCGTCTTCCACATCAATGCGGCAGCGTTGCTGCCCCAACTGGTAGCTCAAGCGCACCTGCGATTCAGCATGGCGCATCGCATTGCCGACCAGGTTCTGCAGCGCCCGGTGCAGGTAGCGCGGCTCGGCCTCGACCCAGGCGCCGTCGGCATCCGCGCCCTGACACTCACCGCGCACCACGCGCACATCGGCACGCAGTGGCGCCAGCTCTGCGATCACCCGGTCAAGCAAGGCATCCAGGTCGACCCGCTGGAACTGCAAGGCCGGCGCGCCCTGCTCCAGGCGTGCGTAGGTGAGCATCTCGTCAACCAGCTTGTCGAGGTCCTGGATATCGCCGTCCATGCCGGCCAGGTGCTTGGCGCGCGCCTGCTCGGTGCTGGCGCTTTCAATCATCTCCAGGCCAAACCGCAGGCGTGCGACCGGCGTGCGCAGCTCATGGGACACCGCCCGCACCAGTTCGCGCTGCATGGTCAGCGAGCGCTGCAGGTGCTCGGCCATGCCGTTGAAGGCAGCGGCCAGCCGCCCCACCGAGTCGGCGTCGCCGGCCGGTACGCGGGTGTCCAGGCTGCCCTGGGCGATGCGCGTGGCGGCCATTTCCAGGCCAGACACACGGCGCTCCAGCTGGCGCACCAGCAGGTAGACCACCAGGCCGATCAGGCACAAGCCAAGGAACGCGATCAGGATGAGCAACTGCGGCGGGTATGGGTTGAGCTGGTACAGCGGGCCGATTTCCAGCACCCAGGGCGAGCCGGCGAGCCCGGCGAACACCCGGATCGAATCGCCATCCCTGCCCAGCGCCATCACCGTATCACCTTCCTCGACCCGGCGCCGCTGGTCATCGTCCAGGCTGACCCGCTCGATGCGCTGCAGGGCAACACCAAAGCCGAAGCCCTTTTCCTGCTTTATCTGTGCCAGACGCTGCTGCTGTTCGGTTACCGGGTAACGCACCAGTTCGTCGGTCAGCAGGTAAAGAGTAGCCCGCGCCAGCTGCTCGCTGATCTGTTTGATCTGTGCCACCAGCATCAGGTCTTCCTGGCCGACCTTGCGCAGCACTTGTGCCGCATGCGGGCCAGTCTTCTCGACCACCACCAGGCCACGGTACAACCGTGCTCGCTGGCCGCCGTCGAGGCTGCGCGCGGTCATCGGCTGCAGCGTCAGTGGCACGCCGAGCAGGCGCTCCCAGATCAGCAGCGAGCGCTTGCGTTCGGTGTCGTTCTGCATGGCCAGGTTGTCGGCCATCAAGCTGAAGGTGCCCTGGGCCAGGCCCTCGCGGTGCTGGGCGGCGCGCACTTCGTTGACCAAGTGCAGGCTGAGCACGCCAAGCAGGGCCACCAGCACCAGCACGGCCAGCATGCCGCCGTATATACGCAGGAAGATCGAATTGTTCATGGCGCCTCGCCGACGAACAGGTAGCCCTTGCTGCGCAGGGTTTTGATCAGCCGGGGCTGGATGGGGTCATCGCCTATCTTCGGGCGTATCTTTGAGATGCGGATGTCGATGGAGCGGTCCTGGCCGTCGTAGCCGACGCCGCGCAACGCGGTGAAGATCTGCTCGCGGGTCAGCACCCGCCCGGCGTTGCTGGCCAGCAGCCAGAGCAGGTCGAATTCGGCGCCGGTCAGTTCGATCAACTGTTCGCCCAAGCGCGCCTCGCGCAGGCGGTTGTCGATGCGCAGTGCGCCGAAGGCCAGGTCGTGGCGCTTGCTGTCGAGCGCATCGCTGCGGCGCAGCAGGGCCTGGATGCGCGCCAGCAGCAGGCGTGGGCGCACCGGTTTGCACACGTAATCGTCGGCGCCCAGGTCCAGGCCCTGAACCTGGTCGAGTTCGTCGCTGCGGGCGGTAAGCATGAGGATCGGGCCGGGGTATTGGCTGCGCACCCGACGGCAGATGCTCAGGCCGTCCTCGCCGGGCAGCATCAGGTCGAGGATGACCAGGTCGGGCTGGCTGTCCACTATGCGCCGAGCGGCGCGGGCGCCATCGCCCTCCACCGCGACCTCGAAGCCGTTGGCCTGCAGGTATTCGGCGGTGAGTTCGGCCAGGCGCTGGTCGTCTTCGACAATGAGGATACGGGGTGCGGGGTGGTCCATGGCTTTGGCCTTTGCTTGTTATTTTCTGTTGCCTTTGCCGGCCCTTTCGCGGGTGAACCCGCTCCTACACAGGATCTGCACAACAACTGTGGGAGCGGGTTCACCCGCGAAGAGGCCGGCACAGGCAATGCGACCCTTTAACCAAAAGGCAACATCTGCCTCGGATACTACGTCCCGCCTCAGGTACTGCCAACCTGCCAGCTACCCCCTCGACTGAACCGTTTTTTGTGGTAGGGTGCGCCCCCGAAAAAAACTGCTTCGGGGCACCAAGGCGCAGAAAAATACTGCAAACCACTTGGCACAAGGCCTACAGCGAATACCCACCATTCACTCACAAAGTACACACAAGTTATCCACAGGCGCTCGCCTTGCAAAGCCCCCAATACCGCATTATCTTGTATCCCGATCGCAGCGAACCACTAGATATAGGGGTTCGTGCAAAATCACACACAAAAGTCAACCCGCAAGATCAAGCGATTTTGCCGGTGGAACTTCAGGTGATTTCAGCAGCCAAACCGCTCCTGCGGAGGCGACCGAGGCAAGCCCTTCCGGGGCCTTGTTCGGGTATGGGTGTTGCAGGCCAGGCCTGGCATCCATCAGCAACAGTTTTTGGGCCCCGGCCCAGAACCTTTGACTTCGGCCAGGGAGCGGCAAGCTATTGCCCCTTATTCCTGAGTCTGTCCCGAAGTCGGTACGCCCGCGCGGGCGGATGCGCATGCCATTGCGCATCCCCGCGAGGTTATCGAGCAAGTGGACGGAACGGTGGGCGCCCAAAAGGCGCCTGAACAATATAGAAACTGTGGAGACACCCACCCATGCAAACCGACACAACTCGCGAGAACCCGCAGGCCCAGGTGCCGCAGGCCGCCGATTCCAACCAGGATCTGGCTGCCACCGCCCCTGGCCAACTGCGCGTGATCAAGCGTAACGGCACTGTCGTCCCGTACACCGACGACAAGATCACCGTTGCCATCACCAAGGCGTTCCTTGCAGTTGAAGGCGGCACCGCCGCCGCCTCGTCGCGCATCCACGACACCGTCGCGCGCCTGACCGAGCAGGTTACCGCCACGTTCAAGCGTCGCATGCCATCGGGTGGCACCATCCACATCGAAGAAATCCAGGACCAGGTCGAACTGGCCCTGATGCGCGCCGGCGAGCAGAAAGTTGCCCGTGACTACGTGATCTACCGCGACCAGCGTGCCAAGGAACGTGCCACCCGCGCCAACACCGACGCCGTGGTCGAGCCGCACCCGTCCATCCGTATCGCCCTGGCCGACGGCAGCCTGGCGCCACTCGACATGGCCCGCCTGAACACCATCATCAGCGAAGCCTGCGAAGGCCTGGCCGAAGTCGATGGCGACCTGATCCAGCGCGAAACCCTGAAGAACCTGTACGACGGCGTGGCCATCAAGGACGTCAACACCGCCCTGGTGATGACCGCCCGTACCCTGGTAGAGCGCGAGCCGAACTACTCGTTCGTTACCGCCCGCCTGCTGATGGACACCCTGCGCGCCGAAGGCCTGGGCTTCCTGGACGTGGCCGACAGCGCCACCCACCACGAGATGGCCGACCTGTACGCCAAGGCCCTGCCGGCCTATGTCGCCAAAGGTATCGAGTTTGAACTGCTGAACCCTGCCCTGGCCGACTTCGACCTGGAAAAACTGGGCAAGGCGATCAACCACGAGCGCGACCAGCAGTTCACCTACCTGGGCCTGCAGACCCTGTACGACCGCTACTTCATCCACAAGGATGGCGTGCGCTTCGAGCTGCCACAGGTGTTCTTCATGCGTGTAGCCATGGGCCTGGCGCTGGAAGAGAAAGACAAGGAAGCCCGTGCGATCGAGTTCTACAACCTGTTGTCGTCCTTCGACTACATGGCCTCGACCCCAACCTTGTTCAACGCCGGCACCCTGCGCCCGCAGCTGTCCAGCTGCTACCTGACCACCGTGCCGGACGACCTGTCGGGCATCTACCACGCGATCCACGACAACGCCATGCTGTCGAAATTCGCCGGTGGCCTGGGCAACGACTGGACCCCGGTCCGTGCACTGGGCTCGTACATCAAGGGCACCAACGGTAAATCCCAGGGCGTCGTGCCGTTCCTGAAAGTGGTCAACGACACCGCCGTTGCCGTTAACCAGGGTGGCAAGCGCAAAGGCGCTGTATGTGCCTACCTGGAAACCTGGCACCTGGACATCGAAGAATTCATCGAGCTGCGCAAGAACACCGGTGATGACCGCCGTCGTACCCATGACATGAACACCGCCAACTGGATCCCTGACCTGTTCATGAAGCGTGTCTTCGATGACGGCAAGTGGACCCTGTTCTCGCCTTCGGAAGTGCCAGACCTGCACGACCTGACCGGCAAGGCCTTCGAAGAGCGTTACGAGTACTACGAAGCCCTGACCGAGTACAACAAGATCAAGGTGTTCAAGACCATCCAGGCCAAAGACCTGTGGCGCAAGATGCTGTCGATGCTGTTCGAGACCGGCCACCCGTGGCTGACCTTCAAGGACCCGTGCAACCTGCGTTCGCCGCAGCAGCACGTGGGCGTGGTCCACAGCTCGAACCTGTGCACCGAGATCACCCTGAACACCAACAAGGACGAGATCGCGGTCTGCAACCTGGGCTCGATCAACCTTCCGAACCACATTGTCGATGGCAAGCTGGACACCGCCAAACTGCAACGCACCGTGAACACTGCCGTGCGCATGCTCGACAACGTGATCGACATCAACTACTACTCGGTGCCGCAAGCGCGTAACTCGAACCTCAAGCACCGCCCTGTCGGCCTGGGCATCATGGGCTTCCAGGATGCGCTGTACCTGCAGCACATTGCCTACGGCTCCGACGCTGCCGTCGAGTTCGCCGACAAGTCGATGGAAGCGGTCAGCTACTTCGCCATCCAGGCTTCGTGTGACCTGGCCGACGAGCGTGGCGCCTACGAGACCTTCCAGGGTTCGCTGTGGTCCAAGGGCATCCTGCCGCTGGACTCGCAACAGATCCTGATCGAAGCCCGTGGCCAGAAGTACATCGACGTCGACCTGAACGAGAGCCTGGACTGGGCGCCAGTTCGTGCCCGCGTACAGAAAGGTATTCGTAACTCGAACATCATGGCCATCGCGCCAACCGCGACCATCGCCAACATCACCGGCGTGTCGCAGTCGATCGAGCCGACCTACCAGAACCTGTACGTGAAATCGAACCTGTCGGGCGAATTCACCGTGATCAACCCGTACCTGGTTCGCGACCTGAAGGCCCGCGGCCTGTGGGACTCGGTCATGATCAACGACCTGAAGTACTACGACGGTTCGGTGCAGCAGATCGAGCGCATTCCGCAAGAGCTGAAAGACCTGTACGCCACTGCGTTTGAAGTTGAAACCAAGTGGATCGTCGACGCAGCCTCCCGTCGCCAGAAGTGGATCGACCAGGCTCAGTCGCTGAACCTGTACATCGCCGGCGCCTCGGGCAAGAAGCTGGACGTGACCTACCGCATGGCCTGGTACCGTGGCCTGAAAACCACCTACTACCTCCGTGCCCTGGCCGCGACCAGCACCGAGAAGTCGACCATCAACACCGGCAAGCTCAACGCCGTTTCCAGCGGTGGCGACAGCGCCCCGGTCCAGGCAGCCGGCCCTGCGCCAGTGCCGAAGGCCTGCGCGATCGACGAGCCTGACTGCGAAGCCTGCCAGTAAGGCCTGAATGCCGCGCCGGGTGCCCTTGGGTGCCCCGCGCGGCATTTTTGTATCTGCGCCACGGAGAAACCTTGCCCTTTGCCCAGCGCTCGCACAGCTCGGTAAAAGAACAGGACCTCTCAAAAAAGGACGTAAGCCCATGGCGCGGAAAAAAGTGGCATCTCGCAAGATTGGTCGTAACGCTGAAACCGGCCGCTTCACCTCGGTCGAGCAGGCACGCAAGCACCCCAAGACACACATCGTCGAAACGCTGCACCCGACTCGCTAGCTGCGAGTTGACTCGTTCCCTGTAGGAGCGGCCTTGTGTCGCGATGGGGTGCGAAGCGCCCCCACGATTTCAGCTTCGCAGCATGGATCGACGGGGCCGCTAGGCGGCCCTATCGCGACACAAGGCCGCTCCTACAAGGATCGCGCCAACCCCACATGATGTGTTCTGAAAATAAAAATCTACAACATGTAGTGCCTCCCGCTTTTTACCGCTACACTCCATCCCCGTAGTAACAACACAAACCCGGTGAACGGACGCACGCAATTCCGGTCGAAAAACTTACCCTCGCCCGCAAGAGACGCGCCCCGATCCAAGGCGAAATCCTATATACTTCGCCCCCTCTGAAAAGAGCACCATTCGATTGTCCTGGCCCCTCCCCGAGGCCTGGCCAGGTACATGCCAGAACACATTCAGATGTAAACGAGAGTCAGCCTCTCGAGCTGATCATTTGCCCATTGGCCGTGCGTCAGGCATCACATTCTTTAAATCCAAGCGGTTGCCCCAGGGCAACCCTCAAGCAGGAGCCAAACCATGCTGAGCTGGGACGAATTCGACAAAGAAGACGGCGAAGTAGCCGCCAAAGGCAATAACCCTGCGCAGGCCGCTGCCGCCGCTACCCTCGACAAGCTGGACAGCGCCGGTGGTGCTGCCGCCTTGGAAGCCCGTGCGGCTACCGCTTCTGACTCCGAAGCCGTCAAGCGTGCCAAGGCCGCCCTGGACGCCCTCGACGTTGCCGAAGGCCTGGCCGAGCTGGAAGGCTCCTCGGCCCGCGTTGCCGTTGACGAAAAGCGCATGATCAACTGCCGCGCCGACCTCAACCAGCTGGTCCCGTTCAAGTACGACTGGGCCTGGCAGAAGTACCTGGACGGCTGCGCCAACCACTGGATGCCGCAAGAGGTCAACATGACCGCCGACATCGCCCTGTGGAAGAGCCAGGACGGCCTGACCGAAGACGAGCGCCGCATCGTCATGCGCAACCTCGGCTTCTTCTCCACCGCCGACTCGCTGGTTGCCAACAACCTGGCCCTGGCCGTGTACCGCCTGATCACCAACCCGGAGTGCCGCCAGTACATCCTGCG
>NZ_JBIVHY010000002.1:0-22857 GCF_044749445.1 Pseudomonas sp. NPDC089408 | reverse complement strand
AGTCCTACGAAGAGGCGATCCACACCCACGCCTACCAGTACTGCATCGAGTCGCTGGGCATGGATGAAGGCGAGATCTTCAACATGTACCACGAGATCCCGTCGGTCGCGAAAAAAGCCGCCTGGGGCCTGAAGTACACCCGCGCCATCTCCGACCCGGAATTCAACACCGGTACTGTCGAAACCGACAAAGAGCTGCTGCGCAACCTGATCGCCTACTACTGCGTATTGGAAGGCATCTTCTTCTACTGCGGCTTCACCCAGATCCTGTCGATGGGCCGCCGCAACAAGATGACCGGCGTCGCCGAGCAGTTCCAGTACATCCTGCGTGACGAGTCGATGCACCTGAACTTCGGTATCGACGTGATCAACCAGATCAAAATCGAGAACCCGCACCTGTGGGACGCGGCGATGAAGGAAGAAGCGACCCAGATGATCCTGCAAGGGACCCAGCTGGAGATCGAATACGCTCGTGACACCATGCCACGCGGGGTATTGGGCATGAACGCAGCGATGATGGAGGACTACCTCAAGTTCATCGCCAACCGTCGCCTGACCCAGATTGGCCTGAAGGAAGAGTACCCGGGGACTACCAACCCGTTCCCTTGGATGAGCGAGATCATGGACTTGAAGAAGGAGAAGAACTTCTTTGAGACGCGGGTGATTGAGTATCAGACGGGTGGGGCGTTGAGCTGGGACTGACATCCCTGAAAAGGCTGCTCTAGGGCAGCCTTTTTTATATTAAACGGTACATTTTCAGGATGCACTATGTATCTAGATTACGTAGAAAATATTTTTGATGAATTAGACCAAGCAAAATCGGAAAGAGACATTACGCAAGGCTTTCTCGACCTGTTAGCAAACTATAGAATCCTTTCCTTCAAGATCGAGCGCGGCAGCATGTTATGGCGAGCCCGAAAGATTAGCTCGACACGCTATAACAAAATATCGGAATTACTTTATCCTCCTGCCGAATACGTCGGATACGGAAGACTGAATGATATTGGTGAGCAAGTACTCTACACCTCACTCAGACAAGAAACAGCATTATCTGAAATTTCCGCTAAGGCGGGAGATTTGATTCAAATAGCTGGTTTCAGGATACAACCTGATAGAGAGTTGAAGATCTCTACCATTGGTGATTTCGCTCATATTCAAAAGACAGGCCGCTCGCGATTGTTCGGATCGGATCCAGAGCTGGCTATCACCAAGATGTTGAATGACACACCAAAAGAGATCGCTAAAGCAATTATTTACACCGATAAATTTCTCGCATACACACTGGCCAATGTTGATGCATCTCATGAGAACTATTTGCGCACACGGACTCTTGGCAAACTTATTTATCAAAAAGCGCCTGCAAACGGAATAGCCTTCCCCAGCGTAAAAGATAAAGATGGCTATAACATTTGCTTCAATAAGTCCTCTTCAGATGAACACCTCCAAAACGTTTGCTCATTTGTCGTTCGAATCAATAAAGAGCGAAGGTACGGCATGATGGACTTTGAAATAATTGAGTCAGCCATGGATTTGCAAGATGACGGCACCTTCATCTGGGATGATGGCAGCACTCCAACCTCCTTCGGCATCTACAATCTTACTCAAAGCGAGTACAAGACAGCACTAAGTCATAAAGATGATCCAAATGGATTATTGACTCTAATACACGGTAAATAAATAAAGGAAACTTCCTACAAGTTTTAACCTTGACGAAGGCACCTCTATTTTGTAGTGTGATTTTGGCGCCTAAGAAACGCCTCACGTAGCGGTCAATCCGCCCCGACAGATGCGGCATTTTTTTGCCTGTGGTTTAATCCTGCGCGCAGAAAACGTGTTATGTCGGGAGTGGACTAATACAAGACCCGCAAGGGGAATACGTCCGGTCCGCTACGTGGGATTTCTTAGCTCCCGACACCCAGCCCTAAGAAAGCTGGAAAATCACGTAGAGGTAATGGAAATGCCTACCAAATCCAGTAATTCCAGGCTCTTCGCACATGCGTCATGCCTGCTCAAATCTCCAATAACCACGGAGGCCAGCCATGACTGACCTTCAAACACCCACCCTCTTCACCCGCCACAAGCGCCCCCTCCACACCCTCTGGCTGGAATCCAAGCCTGGTTCTGCGCCCACGAACTCGGCCGGCTGAGCGGGCACTTCTTGGACGAACACTGCATGCGTAAGCTCGACCCGGACCAGTACCGCACGGTGCAACTGCTGCGCTATGGCAAGTACCAGGAGACCACCATGGTCAGTGAGTCCGGGGCCTATACCTTGTTGGCGCATCACCATGTGCCGGAGAACCGCCATTTGCGCAAGTGGCTGACGCATGAGGTGGTGGCGGTGCTGCGTGATGGGCAGGCGGACGGGGTTGAGGATGCACCGCGGCTGGGGCAGATGTGCTGGCCTGGGGGGCGGACGGCGACGTTGTTGTATTGGCAGAGTGAGCCTTGGGTGAGGATGCGGGATATGCCGGTGGTGCTGGCTGGGGAGGTGGACGCGTTGGGGCCGGTGCAGAAGCGCAAGTTGAGTTGGCGGGAGTGTGCGCAGCGGGCGCTGCGGATGCATGGGGTTTAGCTGGCGGATCTGCCTGTGAGGGCTTCTTCGCGGGTGAACCCGCTCCCACAGGGGGACTTAGTCTGCTGGAATGGCTTGCTTAGCCGGCCAAGAGCAGGTCGCTACTTGCCTTGATAATGCGCTATTTGAGTTGGCGCCAGACCTGTGGGAGCGGGTTTACCCGCGAACACCGGCGAAGCCGGTGCCATGCACCGAGCTGGATTCTTCGCGGGCGCGCCCGCTCCCACAGGTGCAGTGCAAGCATTTGAAGTGAGCTGTATTTTGAGAGCACAGGTTTGCAAATCTACGAAGTCTATTCGAGCCGGTCGGCAGCCTTCTTGTATGCCTGATCTTTTTCACGACGATGAACAGCAACTACAAAGACTACGATTTCTTGATCAATGACCTGATAGACCAGCCTATACCCGCTGCTGCGCAGCTTTATCTTGTAGCAGTCTGGTAGGGAGTGAAGGCGATTGGCTTCAACCCGAGGATTCAGCAGAACCTCTGCCAGTTTCTTTTTGAACTGCTGACGCACGGTGTCGCCCAGCTTCTTCCACTCTTTCAATGCACGGGAATCGAAGTCGAGGCTATAGGTCATCCAGCTGCACCCTCACGCGCTGCGGAGAAGCAAGCCGCTCTTGTACAGTGGCAATGAGGTCTTCATCTTCCTCGGTCATCAGGACCGGCCGGAAGGGTAGCTTGCCCCGCTCTGCCACATATTGCAGGGCCTGGCGCATGAGTTCGGAGGGGGTTACGCCGAGGCGCTCAAGCTCTTTGTAGGCGCGGGCTTTGAGATCGTCGTCGACGCGGATGTTGATGGAAGCCATGGCTTGGCCCTCAGGTAAAGACGTTTGTCATTACAATGCACTTGTCCTGATGATTCTGCAATGGCGATTTTTCTGCCGGCAGTGGCCACAGCTTCATGCACTTCTGAGTACCTAGCTCAACCGCTGTAGCGACCTTGCTGGGGTGCCGGACAGGTCAGAAAGGGCTGCACAGCGGCACAGCGGCCCTCTAAAATCCACAGCCTTTGGAATCGCCGGGGCCGCTTTGCGGCCCTTTCGCGACGCAAGGCCGCTCCCACATGGGATCGCGTATTACGGGAGATTTGCGTGGCGATTGCTGGCAGGAATCCGCCAGGGCCTGAAACGAAAAAAGCGCCATGGGCGCTTTGATCGACGGTTGGTAAAAAGGTCCGGACACTGCTTCGGCTTATCGCCTCGGCCCACCTTGCTTGGGCACCCCCGTGGGGCCAGGGAGCGCTCGATCTCATCCGGTCAGGCGCGCCGTGAATAAAGGGGCCCCGCCCACGCCGACAAGGGGGGTACGGCACCAACGAGGATGCCGGGACTGGACATGCCAGTCTACGTGGTCGAGGGCGAGGCCTGATTTGAAGATAGCGCAGGCGAGTGGCGGGGTCCACTGCTAGGTCAAATTGATTTGTAAATCATGTGTCCGGCTTTGCTGTAAATCAGTCGGTGTGGATGGCACCGGCTGTGCCGGTGTTCGCGGCGGTTCGACGCCTCGATGAACCCGCTTCCACAGGTTTGCATGCCTCCCCATGTCATCGTATGTCTTTACAAAGTACGCGATAGAGCCTCTACGCGTTAATTTACGAGGGTCTTGCCTTTAATCACTAGGCCATTATGCGTTGACAGCCCCTCTCTCCCTTGCTAATAATCGCTCACAGTTGTACGACAACACATAACAAAAACAACAATCAGTGGACGAACCCATGTCGACACCCATCCCGCTGCACCCACGCCTGTTGCATACCCCTCTTCCCACGGCCTGCTGGCGTACCCCCTCGAGTACCTAGCGCCCGGTTACCGCGTTTTTACCTCTGGCCCTGACCGGCCCGTTACTTACCCGCCCCTGCCGCAGGCCGCTTGCGCGTGCCCGGTGGACGGGCTGCCATACCCTTCGGGAGCACAACAATAATGAAAATCTGCCACACCCTGCCCTTCGCCCTGCTTGGCGCCGGGGTTATCGCCGGCTTGCCGGGCACCAGCCTGGCTGCGGGTTTTGTCGAGGACAGCAAGGCCACCCTCGGCCTGCGCAACTTCTACATCAACCGCAACTTCACCAACCCCAGCAACCCGCAGAGCAAGGCCGAGGAATGGACGCAAAGCTTCATCCTCGATGCCCGTTCGGGGTTCACCGAGGGGCCGGTCGGCTTCGGTGTGGATGTGCTGGGGCTGTGGTCGGTCAAGCTGGATGGTGGTGGCGGTACCTACGGCACGGCATTGCTGCCGCGTCATGACGATGGCAAGCCTGCGGATGACTACGGGCGCCTGGCGGTGGCGGGCAAGGCGCGGATTTCCAAGACCGAGTTGAAGATCGGTGAGTGGATGCCGGTGCTACCGATTCTGCGTTCGGACGATGGGCGATCGCTGCCACAAACGTTCCGCGGCGGGCAGGTGACCTCCAACGAGATTGCCGGGCTGACGGTGTATGGCGGGCAATTCCGCGGCAACAGCCCGCGCAACGACGCCAGCATGGAAGACATGAGCTACGGCGGTGGGGTGTCGGACCGTTTCAACTTTGTCGGTGGCGAGTACAAGTTCAATCAGGACCGTACGTTGGTCGGGCTGTGGAATGCGGTGCTGGAGGATGTGTACCAACAGCAGTACCTGCAACTGAGCCACAGCCAACCGGTGGGTGAGTGGACCTTGGGCGCCAACCTGGGTTACTTCCATGGCGATGACGACGGCTCCAAACGTGCCGGCGAGCTGGACAACAAGACCTACTCGGGGATGTTCTCGGCCAAGTACGGTGGCAGCACCTTCTGGGTCGGGCTGCAGAAGGTTGATGGCGATACCTGGATGCGGGTCAACGGCACCAGTGGCGGCACCCTGGCCAACGACAGCTACAACTCCAGCTTCGACAACGCCAACGAGCGCTCGTGGCAGGTGCGCCATGACTTCAACTTCGTCACCGTCGGGGTGCCGGGGCTGACCCTGATGAACCGCTATATCAGCGGGCAAGACGTGCACAGCGGGGTGGTGACCGATGGCAAGGAATGGGTGCGTGAAACCGAGCTTGCCTATGTGATACAGAGCGGGGCGTTCAAGGATTTGAGTGTGAAGTGGCGCAATTCGTCGATTCGTCGGGATTACAGCAATAACGAGTTTGATGAGAACCGGTTGATTTTCAATTATCCGTTGTCGTTGCTGTAAGGCTTTACGCAGGCCTTTGTAGGAGCGGACTTGTGTCGCGAAAGGGGTGCGAAGCGCCCCCAGGATTGCAGCTTCGCCGCATGATTCGCCGGGGCCGCGTTGCGGCCCTTTCGCGACACAAGGCCGCTCCTACAGGGGACGCGCATGACTCCAAACTGACATTGAGTTGTCATTGACAACAATGAATCGCACCGCCAATAATCACAATAGTCATACGACAACCTACAACAATTAACAACAAGAGCCGGCCATGACCACTACTCCCCTCAATCGCCTGCTGCTCACCGGAGCCGCAGGCGGCCTGGGCAAGGTCCTTCGCGAACGCCTGCAAGGCTACGCCGAGGTCCTGCGCCTTTCCGACATCAGCCCCATGGCACCTGCTGCTGGCCCGCATGAAGAGGTCGTCACCTGCGACCTGGCCGACAAAGCTGCGGTACATGCCCTGGTCGAAGGCGTCGACGCCATCATCCACTTCGGAGGCGTGTCCACCGAACATGCCTTCGAAGACATCCTCGGCCCCAACATCTGCGGCGTGTTCCATGTCTACGAGGCGGCGCGCAAGCATGGGGTGAAGCGCATCATCTTCGCCAGTTCCAACCATACCATCGGCTTCTACCGCCAGGACGAGCGCATCGACGCCCACTCCCCGCGTCGCCCCGACAGCTACTACGGGTTGTCGAAATGCTATGGCGAGGATGTCGCCAGCTTCTACTTCGACCGCTACGGCATCGAGACCGTCAGCATCCGCATCGGCTCGTCGTTCCCGCAGCCACAGAACCCGCGCATGCTCTGCACCTGGCTGAGCTATGACGACCTGGTGCAACTGATCGAGCGCGGGCTGTTCACCCCCGACGTTGGCCACACCATCGTCTACGGCGCCTCCGACAACCGTACCGTATGGTGGGACAACCGCCATGCCGAGCACCTCGGCTATGCCCCCAAGGACAGCTCGGAACCCTTCCGCGCCGCCGTGGAAGCCCAACCGGCGCCCGCCGCCGATGACCCGAGCATGGTCTATCAGGGCGGCGCCTTCGCCGTGGCCGGCCCGTTCAACTGACCCCACTCACGCCAGGAGGCACGGCCATGAATTGCGAACTGATCGTCGACGCCCGCAACGGCACCGGCGAAAGCCCCGTGTGGCACCCCAGCGAACAGGCCCTGTACTGGGTCGACATTCCCGCACGCCAGCTGCACCGCTGGCAAACGGCCGATGGCACGCACCAGGTCTGGCAAGGCGACGAGATGCTGGCCTGCATCGCCCGTAGCGGCGACGGCTGGGTGGCCGGCATGGAAAGCGGCATTTTCCAGCTCCAGGCAAAAGCCGACGGCAGCCTGCACAGCCACCTGCTCAGCAGCGTGCAGCATGCCCAGCCCGGCATGCGCTTCAACGATGGCCGCTGCGACCGCCAAGGCCGCTTCTGGGCCGGCAGCATGCTGCTGGACATGCAGCAAGGCGCGCATGTCGGCGCGCTGTACCGGCATGACGGCGAAGGCCGTTTGCACCTGCAGCAAGACGGCATGATCGTGCCCAACGGCCTGGCCTTCAGCCCCGATGGCAAGCGCATGTACCTGTCCGACTCGCACCCCAACGTGCAGAAGGTCTGGGCCTTCGACTACGACACCGACAGCGGCACGCCGCACAACAAGCGGCTGTTCGTCGACATGCGCGGCTACCCCGGCCGCCCCGACGGCGCTGCCATCGACCAGGACGGCTGCTACTGGATCTGCGGCAATGACGCCGGGCAGGTCCACCGCTTCACCCCCGACGGCCGCCTCGACCGCTCGCTCAGCGTGCCGGTGAAAAAGCCGGCGATGTGCGCCTTCGGCGGCGCCAACCTCGACACCCTGTATGTCACCTCGATCCGCCCAGCGGGCATCGACCTCAGCGACCAGCCACTGGCTGGCGGGGTATTTGCCCTCGACCCTGGCACGCAGGGCCTGGAGGAACCTGTCTACCGGGGCTGAACCCCACTGCCAATACCACAACACTCTTTGCACGCCCGAAACCGGATAATAAAAACCACGGAGTTTCATCATGACGTTCAAACGCAAGCTGCTTCTTGCCGTACTCCCGTTTGCCTTCAGCGTGGCCATGCCCGCCTCGGCGCTGGACATCAAGTTCGCCGAAATCCACCCTGCCGGCTACCCGACCGTGGTCGCCGAACAGAACATGGGCAAAAAGCTGGAACAAGCCAGCAATGGCGAAATCACCTTCAAGATGTTCGCCGGCGGTGTGCTGGGCTCGGAGAAGGAAGTGATCGAGCAGGCGCAGATCGGCGCCGTGCAAATGACCCGCGTCAGCCTGGGGATCGTCGGCCCGGTGGTGCCGGATGTGAACGTGTTCAACATGCCGTTCGTGTTCCGCGACCATGACCACATGCGCAAGATCATCGACGGCGAGATCGGCCAGGAGATCCTCGACAAGATCACCAACTCCGACTTCAACCTGGTGGCCCTGGCCTGGATGGACGGCGGCTCGCGCAGCATCTACACCAAAAAGCCGGTGCGCAGCCTGGAAGACCTCAAGGGCATGAAGATTCGCGTGCAGGGCAACCCGCTGTTCATCGACATGATGAATGCCATGGGCGGCAACGGCATCGCCATGGACACCGGGGAAATCTTCAGCGCCCTGCAGACCGGGGTAATCGACGGTGCCGAGAACAACCCGCCGACCCTGCTTGAGCACAACCATTTCCAGAGCGCCAAGTACTACACCCTGACCGGCCACCTGATCCTGCCGGAGCCGGTGGTGATGTCCAGGGCCACCTGGGACAAGCTCACCCCCGAGCAGCAAGTGCTGGTGAAGAAAGTCGCACGTGAAGCGCAGATGGAAGAGCGCGCGCTGTGGGATGCCAAGTCTGCTGCCAGCGAAGAGAAGCTAAAGGCCGCCGGTGTCGAGTTTATCACCGTCGACAAGAAGCCGTTCTACGACGCCACCGCATCGGTGCGCGAGAAATACGGCGCGCAGTACGCCGACCTGATGAAGCGCATCGACGCCGTCCAGTAAGCGCGGCCCTTTCCTGAACGACCTCGGCAGTGCGGCGCCCGCCGCTCTGCCGCTTTGGTGATGCCCATGAAAAACCTCTTTCTGCGTGCCAACGACACGCTGTACCGCGCCTGTATCTGGGTCGCCGGCCTGTCGATTCTGACCATGTCGCTGATCATCCCCTGGGGCATCTTCGCCCGCTACGTGCTCGGCACCGGCGCTAGCTGGCCGGAACCGGTCGCGATTCTGTTGATGGTGGTGTTCACCTTCGTCGGCGCCGCCGCCAGCTACCGCGCCGGTGCGCACATGGCGGTGGCGATGATCACCGACCGCCTGCCGCCGCTGCAGCGCCGGCTAGTGGCGCTGCTGGTGCAGGTATTGATGATTCTGGTGTGCGTGTTCATGACCTACTACGGCACCAAGCTGTGCATCACTACCTGGAACCAGTTTCTGGCCTCTCTGCCGGGTGTGCGGGTGGGCATGACTTATGCGCCGATCCCGGTCGGTGGCGTGCTGACCCTGGTGTTCGTGTTGGAGAAACTGCTGCTGGGCGACCAGAGCCACCGCAAAGTGGTGCGCTTCGACCAGCTGGAAGAAAGCGAAGGAGCGGCATAAATGGATGCGTTCATTCTGTTGGGCAGCTTCATTGTGCTCATTCTGCTGGGCATGCCGGTGGCCTACGCCCTGGGCCTGGCGGCGCTGGTCGGTGCCTGGTGGATCGACATCCCGTTGCAGGCGATGATGATCCAGGTGGCCAGTGGCGTTAACAAATTTTCGCTGCTGGCAATTCCGTTCTTCGTGCTGGCCGGTGCGATCATGGCCGAAGGCGGGATGTCACGACGGCTGGTGGCATTTGCCGGGGTGCTGGTGGGCTTCGTGCGTGGTGGGCTGTCGCTGGTCAACATCATGGCCTCGACGTTCTTCGGTGCAATTTCCGGCTCGTCGGTGGCTGACACTGCCTCGGTGGGTTCGGTGCTGATCCCGGAGATGGAGCGCAAGGGTTACCCGCGCGAGTTCTCTACGGCGGTCACCGTCAGCGGCTCGGTACAGGCGCTGCTGACCCCGCCCAGCCACAACTCGGTGCTGTATTCGTTGGCAGCGGGCGGCACGGTATCGATTGCCTCGTTGTTCATGGCGGGGGTGATGCCCGGCTTGCTGCTGAGCGCGGTGATGATGGGCCTGTGCCTGATCTTCGCCAAGAAGCGCAACTACCCCAAGGGCGAAGTCATTCCGATGCGCCAGGCGCTGAAGATTGCCGGTGAGGCGCTGTGGGGGCTGATGGCCATGGTTATCATCCTGGGTGGCATTCTTTCGGGGGTGTTCACTGCAACCGAATCGGCGGCCGTGGCGGTGGTGTGGTCGTTCTTCGTGACCATGTTCATCTACCGTGACTACAAGTGGCGCGACCTGCCCAAGCTGATGCACCGCACGGTGCGCACCATCTCGATCGTGATGATCCTGATCGGCTTCGCCGCCAGCTTTGGCTACGTGATGACGCTGATGCAGATCCCGTCGAAGATCACCACGGCGTTCCTGACCCTGTCGGATAACCGCTACGTGATCCTGATGTGCATCAACTTCATGCTGTTGCTGCTGGGCACGGTAATGGACATGGCGCCGCTGATCCTGATCCTTACCCCGATCCTGTTGCCGGTGATTACCGGTATCGGCGTGGACCCGGTGCACTTTGGCATGATCATGCTGGTGAACCTGGGGATCGGGCTGATCACACCGCCGGTGGGGGCGGTGCTGTTCGTCGGCTCCGCAATTGGCAAGGTGAGTATCGAATCGACGGTGAAGGCGTTGCTGCCGTTTTATCTGGCGCTGTTCCTGGTGCTGATGGCGGTGACCTACATTCCGGCCATCTCGCTGTGGCTGCCTAGCGTGGTGCTGTAACTGCACTTGCGGTCCCTGTAGGAGCGGCCTTGTGTCGCGATGGGCCGCCAAGCGGCCCCAGGATTTCGGCGTTGATGCTGATAGTGCTGGGGCCGCTTCGCGGCCCGATCGCGACACAAGGCCGCTCCTACAACGACCGTGATGCGGCTGGAAAATCTACCTGCAAACGGATCCTGCACATGGCTGTCCCCTCCTCTGCTATCCCTCTATTCCCACGCAAATTGGCCATCGCCCTGCTGGCGTTGCTGGCCTGCTCGTTCGCCGGTAACCACATCGCCGCACGTATCGCCTTCGATGACGGCACCGGCGTGTTGCTGGCCATCCTCTGCCGCTCGGGCATCACCTTCCTGGTGCTGGCCGGCCTGCTGCTGTGGCAACGCCAGGCCTTGGCCCTGCCCACTGGCACCCGTCGCTGGCAGTTGTTACTTGGCCTGCTGATCGCCACCCAGAGCCTGTGCCTGTACTCGGCGGTGGCGCGCATTCCGGTGGCCCTGGCGCTGCTGGTGGGCAACACCTTCCCGATGCTGCTGGCACTGCTGACCTGGGCGCTGGGCGGTGCACGCCCCACCGGCCGCACCGTGCTGTTCATGGGCCTGATCCTGTGCGGCCTGGTTCTGGCGCTGGACGTGCCGGCACGCCTGGCCGACAGCAGCGGCGCCAACCCGCACTGGGCACTGGGTGTCAGCCTGGCCTTCGCCGCCGCCTGTGCCTTCGCCTGCGCCTTGTGGATCACCGACCACAAGCTGGCTGCCGTGCGCGGCCCGGTGCGCAGCCTGCTGACCCTGCTGATCGTGTTCTCCAGCATGCTGGTCGCAGGCGCAAGTGGCGTAATGCCGTCCGGCTTGTCGCTGCCGGGCAGCGGCAGCGGCTGGGCGGCGCTGGCGAGCCTGGTGGTGCTGTATGGCCTGGCCTTCACGTTGCTGTTCGTCTGCGTGCCGCGGCTGAACATGGCACAGAACGCGCCGGTGATGAACGTGGAACCTATCGCGACCTTGCTGCTGGGTTGGGCCTTGCTCGACCAGCAGCTGGGTACCCTGCAACTACTCGGCGGTGCCGTGGTGGTGTGCGGCATCGTGCTGCTCACTTACCGGCGCCCCGGCTGACGCTTTTGCAAAGGAGCCTTGAATGGCTGTGACCGAACTGTACCTGCAGGACCGCCTGACCCGCCTGAGCCTGGCCCCGGAGCTGGGCGCCAGCCTGGTCAACTGGCAAGTCAAGGCGACCGGCCAGGCGCTGCTGCGCCACACAGATGCCGACGCCCTGGCCAGTGGCACACCGCGGCGCCTGGCTTGCTACCCGCTGGCGCCATGGTCCAATCGCATTGCCGAGGGTGGCTTTTCCCGGCCCGAGGGCTGGCAGGCACTGGCGCCGAACACCGGGCACGACCCTTACCCGATTCATGGCAGCGCCTGGCAGCAGGCCTGGCAAGTGGAGCATCACAGCGAACGCCGCGCACGGTTGACCCTGGCCAGTGCTGTGCCATTTGCCTACCAGGCCACGCTGGATGTGCACCTGCAGGAAGGCTGCCTGAACCTGGACCTGCATGTAACGCACCTGGATGAATCGGCCAACTGGTACGGGTTGGGGCTGCACCCTTACTTTCCGCGTTACCCCGATACCAGGCTGTATGCGGCGGCCCGCCAGGTGTGGCTGGCCGAGCCCGGGCGGCTGCCGTCCTATCAGGCCGAGGTGCCGGAGCAGTGGCGGTTTGAAACATTGGGCAGCCTGCCAGAGACCGTGGTTGATCACGCCTTCAGTGGTTGGCCGGGCGAGTGTGTGATCGAACAGCCGGGGGCCGGGTATCGGTTGGCGTGCAGCGCCAGCGGGGCCGAGCACTTCTTGCTGTTCTGCCCGCAGGGGCAAGGGTTTTTCTGCTTTGAACCGGTTAGCCACCCGGTCAATGCGCATCACCTGCCGGGGCGGCCGGGGTTGAGGCTGTTGCAGCGGGGGGAAGGGATGAGCTTGGGGTTTAGGATGCAGTATCGGGCGTTGTGATGGTGTTGCCTGGGTTGGGGCTGCTTTGCAGCCCATCGCGACACAAGGCCGCTCCTACAGGGGACCGCGTCAGCTCATGCCACGCGGTCCCCTGTAGGAGCGGCCTTGCGTCGCG
Source organism: Pseudomonas sp. NPDC089408 (assembly GCF_044749445.1). NCBI lineage: Bacteria > Pseudomonadati > Pseudomonadota > Gammaproteobacteria > Pseudomonadales > Pseudomonadaceae > Pseudomonas > Pseudomonas sp. NPDC089408. The sequence goes on along the minus strand of NZ_JBIVHY010000002.1, from coordinate 10,130 downwards.
ATGGGCCGCAAAGCGGCCCCAAAATTCTCAGCCCTTAGGCCAATGCCTCGCCAGCCCCCACCATCGGCTTGGCAGCAACATCCCCCCGCACCTCGCGCGCCACCTTCCACACCAGCACCGCCGCGACGATATCGAACGCCGCCAGCACCACAAACAGCGGGCTATAGCCAATCTGCGTCACCAGCACCCCGAACACCAGGGTAAACGCCGCCGCACCCAGGTAACCGCACATGCCACCCATACCGGTCGCCGTCGCCACCTGATCCTTGCTGAACGAGTCCGAGGTAATCGAGTACAGCGCCCCCGACAGCGTCTGGTGGGCAAAGCCACCAATGCACAGCAGCAGGATCGCCGTGTACGGGCTCTCCACCAAGCCGATGCAGGCCGGGCCGATCATGCAGCTGGCACCGAACACCAGCACCATCTTGCGCGAAGTGAACAGCGACACCTTGAAGTAACGGTGGAACAGCGGGCTGAGATAACCGCCCAGCACACAGCCGATATCGGCCGCCAGGAACGGTAGCCAGGCGAACATCGCCACTTCCTTGATGTTCATATGGCGCTCGGTCATCAGGTACAGCGGGATCCAGGCATTGAAGGTTTGCCAGGCCGGCTCGGAGAGGATCCTCGCCGAAGCGATGGCGTAGAAGTTACGGGTTTTGAAAATGCGTTTCCACGCGCCCTTCTCGCGGGCCTCCTGTTTGAAGTGCGCTTCCTGCCCGGCGAGGATGTAGTCGCGTTCTTCATCGCTCAGGCGCTTCTGGTCGCGTGGGTGTTTGTACAGCAGCATCCACAGCAGGGTCCAGACGATGCCGGAAACGCCAACGATCACGAAGGCCAACTGCCAGCCACTGTGCAGGATCGCCCATACCACCAGCGGCGGCGCCAGCAAGGCGCCGAGCGACGAGCCGATGTTGAACCAGCCGATCGCCACCGAGCGCTCCTTGGCCGGGAACCACTCGGTAGTGGCCTTGACCCCGGCCGGCAGGCCGGCGGCCTCGGTCATGCCCAGCAGCCCGCGCATGAACGCCATGCTCTGCCAGCCGCTGGCCAGGGCCGCGCCGGCACAGGCCAGCGACCAGGCCATGGCGAACACGGCAAAGCCCAGCTTGGTGCCGATGAAGTCGATGAACCAGCCGGCAACCGGCTGCATGAGGGCGTAACAGATCTGCCAGGCGGCGACGATCTTGGCGTATTGCTCGGTACTGATGGAAAGGTCGGTCATCAGGGTGGGGGCAGCCACCGAGAGCGTGTTGCGGGCGAGGTAGTTGACGACGAGCCCAGCCGTGACAAGGCTGACCATCCACCAACGGATGCCTTTCATCTTCATGGTTCACCTGAATTTTTGTTTTTAGAGATGCGGGTGATTTGCGCAAAGGCCGGCAGAGGCTATTTGCGACAAATTGTTTCAGGCGAAAGAGTGCCACGACATAGGTCATCGTACAACATTTATTATTTCAGGATGTTTTTGCCTTTGTTGTACGACCTCAATCGAGCTGCTGGGCACGAAGTGTCTGCGCCAGCATGTCAATAAAAGCCCTTACCTTGGCTGAACCGTACTTGCTCTCGCGGTGCAATACATGGATCGGCCAAGGCGCCTCTTCATAGTCGGCCAGGATTACCTGCAACTGCCCGCTGGCCAACTCATCTGCCACTTGGTACGACAGCAACCGGGCGATCCCCAGCCCGCCGCTGGCGGCAGCGATTGCCCCATCGTTGCTGGTGACCGTCAGCCGCGGTTTCATGCGCACCAGGGTCGGTTCATCGGTCACTCCGAAGCGCCAGCCAGCCCGCGGTGAAAGGTTGGTGGTGCCGATCACCGCATGGGCGGCCAGGTCCGAAGGGTGCTTCGGCACGCCATGGCGCGCCAGGTAATCGGGCGAGGCGCACAGCATGCGCCGCACCCTTCCCACTCGTAGCGCCCTCAACCCGGAATCGGGCAACGGGCCGATGCGCACGGCGACGTCCATGCCCTCCTCGACCATGTTGACCACGCGGTCGAGGAAGTAGGCGGATACATCGACGTCCGGGTACTGCTGCAGGTAGCGAACAATGGACGGCATGACGAACTTCTTGCCGAACAGGATCGGCGCGGTCACCGCCAGGTCGCCCTTTGGGGTGGCGTTGATGCCGGCCGCGGCTTCGTTGGCTTCGTGGATGCTGGCCAGGATATGCCGGGTGTCTTCCAGGTAGCGGCCACCCGCTTCGGTCAGGCGCACGCTGCGGGTGGTGCGCAGCAGCAGCTTGACGCCGAGCTGGTCTTCCAGGGCGCTGACGGCGCGGGTGACGGCGGCCGGTGAGATGTCCAGGCGGCGCGCGGCCGCGGCGAAGCTTTCCAGTTCGCCGACGGCGACGAACACCTTCATCAGGTGGATCTGGTCCATGCGGGCTCCTGGGGGGATGAGGTAGCGGGATTATCTTTCATCTGAAAGTTTTGTGTTGCCTGTGCTGGCCTCTTCGCGGGTAAACCCGCTCCTACAATCGATCACCTCTGAATGTAGGAGCGGGTTCACCCGCGAAGAGGCCTGTACAGGTAAATCAGGCATCCAGCACCAACGCCTGCCCTCCTTCTTCCACCCTCGCCGGAACAGCACAGCAGATCAGCACCGACCCCGCCTCTGGCATCTCGGCCGGTGGATTGGGGTAATGCACCTGCCCACTGACAAGCCGAGTCTTGCAGGTGCCACACGAACCACCGCGGCAACTGAACTCCGGTGCCAACCCACGCGCCTCGGCCAGCTCCAGCAGCGTGCCACTGCCAGGAGCCCAACGCGCCTCCTTGGCCGAAGCCGAAAAGTACACCGGTACTGGCTCGCTGGCAGCAGGTGGCTGTTGCAGTGCGGGCTGGTCATCGTCGGTGTGCCGGCGCAGCGTCGACGGGCCAAAGGCTTCAGCATGGATCCGCGCATCCGGCACATGCACCGCGCGCAGCCCTTCATACAGTTCCTGGGTAAAGCTACCCGGCCCGCACAGGTAGAAATCGTAGTCGTCCAGCGCCAGCGTTGCCTTGACCTGTTCAATGCCCAACCGGCCGACAAACTCATAATCACGACCGACCAGCGCTTGCTCTTCTGGCTGACTCAGGGCCCGGTGAACCTGCAGCAGATCGCCGGCCTTTTGCCGCAAGCTCGCCAGTTCCTGCTGGAACGGCAGGTCAGCCAGGCTGCGCGCGCCATGAAACAGATGAATGCGTCGCGCCGACCCCGTGCTCACCTGCTCGCGCAACATGGCCAGCAGCGGCGTAATGCCAACCCCTGCGCCGATCAACACCAGCGGCCGCACGCTTTGCTGATCAAGCGTGAAGCTGCCCATGGGCGGGCGTACATTCAACACATCACCGGCCACAACGCGCTCATGCAGATACTGCGAAGCCGGCCCCTGGGCTTTGACGCTGATGCGCAGGTAGCCATCGGCGGGTGCACTGGACAAGCTGTAGGTGCGGATCAGCGCTGCCTCGCCATCACGCGGCACCTGCACGGGAAGGTGCTGGCCTGGCAAAAAGGCCACGCGGCTACCTGCTGGTGGTTCGAGATAGAACGAGCGGATATCACGGCTTTCCTGCTCCACCCGCAGCACGCGCCAAGCCTGCCATTGCCGCTGTTGCAGGCGCTGCTGCAAGCGCGCCTCGGCCTCGGCCCAGGTGCCCGTGCTAAGGCTGGTCGGCGCGTACGCCTTGAAGGCCCAGCGAAGGGAAACCGCAGCCGGGCGCCGTACCAGCTGCTCAACCTGCAGGGTCCATAGCCGTTCAGCGCCTTCGAAGGCCTGAATGGCCGGGCTGTTCAGCAGCATCTCGGCACGCCCGTAAAGTTGCAGCACATTGCCGTTGCTGAAGTCGATGAACAGCAAGCCTGCCTGCGGGTTGACCAACAGGTTGCCCAGGGTGTTGAAGTGCAGGTTGCCAGCATAGTCGGGAATGGTCAGTCGATTGCCTTCGACCTTGACGAACCCGGGCCGTCCACCTCGGTGGGAAACGTCCACCGAGCGCTGACCGTTGTCATGTTCGACATAGCTGGCGACAAAGAAAGTATCGGCGGCCTCGATCATGCTGATGGCCATGGCATCGAGTGTGGTTGTATCGACACGTGTCTGGCTGGGCTCAGCGACACGGGTGTAGTCACGCAGCTGAATGTATTGCGGGCAGTTGCCGAACGATTGCTCCACGGTTACCTGCAACTGGCCTTGTGCTATCTGCTGGATCTGCCCGTTGATACGATTGCGCCGTCGAGTGTGCAGCTCGATACCCAGCAGGCCGACCGCCTGCCCGGCAGCCAGCCCCGGGGTGGCGGGGTCGTCTGCAGCCAGCGTGGTATCAATCATCAGTTGCCGAGGGTTCGGCGAACTCACAAACCCTTCCGGCCCTTCCAGTAACGTCGCCCAAGGCCGGCCTTGGCTATCTACGCTGGCGGCCACCATGAATGGCAACTGATGATAAAAAATGCGGTGCTGGTCGGGCATGTAGTCACGAATGACCTTCTGCCCGAACGCCTCCATGCGCTCTGCTACACCGGCCTTTTCCTGCAAGCTTTTCTCGCCCGCATGCCAGGGCGAGGGGCGATGGTCCGGGGACTGTTGCATGGTGGCGTTCCTCGCGGTGGCGGGGTATCAGGCGCTGGTCTGCAACCCGATCACGGTGCGTGGCATGGCTACGAAGCCTGGCAGTGCCTCGATTCGCGCCAGCCAGCTGCGCACGTTGGCGTAGGGTTCCAGCGACACGTTGCCTTCTGGCGCGTGGGCGATGTACGAGTAGTTGGCGATGTCGGCGATGGTAGGGGTATCACCCGCAAGGAAGAGCGACCTGGCCAGCTCGGCATCGATCACCTTGAGCAGGGTGTGGGCGCGGCCGATCACTTCGTCGGTGTTAAACGAGGCGCCGAATACCGTAACCAGGCGGGCGGCAGCCGGGCCAAAGGCTAGCGGGCCGGCCGCAACGGAAAGCCAGCGTTGTACGCGGGCCGCGGCGGCAGGTTCTTCAGGCAGCCAGGTGCCGTTGTCGTACTTTTTTGCCAGGTAGACGAGGATGGCATTGGAATCGGCGATCACCGTGCCGTTGTCATCAATGACCGGCACCTGGCCGAACGGGTTGAGGGCGAGGAACTCCGGCTGCTTGTGCGCACCTTTGGCGAGGTCGACGAACACTAGTTCGGTGGGCAGTTTCAGCAGCGAGAGCATCAGCTCAATGCGGTGGGCATGGCCAGACTTGGGGAAGTTGTAGAGCTTGATCGGGTTCGACATGGGCTTGGCTCCTGGTCAGCACCGGGGTGGGCTGATGGAGCACATGCTGCACTGGATCGGCGGACAGCAGAATGCGTGTGGCGGGGAAACCATAATTTCGCGGGGCGGAATAATGCACACTGGTTTCTACGATTTTTGCGGGTAAGTCCACTCCCCAGAGACCACAGAGAACTGAGTTCGTAGGCGATTCGCACACCCTGTGGGAGCGGGTTCACCCGCGAAGAATCCAGCGCGGTGCATGGCACCGGCTGCGCCGGTGTTCGCGGGTAAACCCGCTCCTACATGGCGCAGCTAGATAATGAGTTATGTGCAGTTCTATCAGAGCGGGCGTGCCCGCGAAGAAGCCAGTACCGATTTCCAGAATGAACAACCCGAACGGGTCAATCAACCCAATTGCTGCTGACGCTGGTGGAGATAAAGCACATGCACGGCATCAACTACCAACGGCACAGTAGCCTGGTGTTGTTCCAGGCTCATTTTGTCCAGGACGGAAAAATTCTCCTCCAGACCGTGCATAGCTATCGCATCAAGATACTTCTGAAGACGTGCAGGCAACTTACTCCACTGCCCCAAACGAACGCCCCGCATATATCCGAAGCACCACTCTTCAAGCACCACGATTTCGCCCTCCGGGGTATCCCTGACCTCAAAGAGTAAATCCAGCCCATCCGTGGCTTCGCCGAGCATCACCACGACGGTGTTGTAAAACTTGATGAGCAAATCGGTGTAGCGCTGCGCCTCGGCCTTGCTTCTGAACCGAGGCAGTTTGCCACCAGAAACCTCTGGGATCCATTCACTTGGTGGCACCAGGCGCGGAGAGCTGCAGAGTGCATTCACGAAGCCATCTAGCTCGCTGATATCAAGTATGGCGTCATCGTTGCCATACTTGAAAAGCAGCTCACCCAGCTTGTCCAGCTCTTGGTCGGTTATCGGGCTGTTCATAGGTTCCAATTTTTCAGGCGATGGTAACTGTAAAGCTGGCGCGCAGCCTGGATCACCTGCGGCACACAGGCCTGGATATCCTCTTCGCTCATCTGGTCCAGCAGCTCGAAGTTATCCTCCAGCCCGTGCAGCGAGATGGCCTTGAGCAGTGCGTCCTGCTCTGGCGGCAACTCGCTCCAGCCGGCAACCTGGGTACCGCGCATGTAGCCGAAGCACCACTCTTCCATGACGATCACGGTGCCCTGCTCGCCTTCGCTTTCCTCGAACAGCGGCTCGAACTGGTCAACGTTGTCGTCCAACGCCTCTTTCACCTGGCTGGCATAACGCAGCATCAGCGCCACGTAGGCCTCTTCATGCGCTGGCTTCTTGAACTTCGGTACCTTGCCGCCAGCCACTGCGGGCAACCAGTGCTCCGGGGTGACAGTGGACGGCGAACTGGCCAGTGCAGTGAAAAAGCCATTGAGCTCGGCCAGGTTGAGCACCGAGTAATCATTGCCGTAGGTGATCAGCAGGTCTTCGAGGCGGTCGAGTTCTTTTTCGCTGAGAGCGGGGAGCATGAGGTGGGGATCCTGGTGAGGCAAAAGTGTGTGCACCCTAGCACATGCAATTCACGAAGGGCTGCCCGCGCATACAGCGACGCGGACAGATTACTCACCAAGGTAACCATTTGTTCAGCAAATGCTGCCTGCTAGTTCCAATCAATAGCCACAACAGAATGCGACATTTGCGCGGGCACAATCGCCCCGCCATGTGCAGCCCTTTGGCCTGCAAATCGATCTCGCCACCCGCAAAGTCGTAGGAGGCCGAGGCCGTCGGGCCACTGCCTGTTGCGGGTTGCAACAATCACCGGCAAGACGGCGACAAGCTGGCCCAGCACTGTCGACCACGCTGCGGAAACGTGGCCCGCACCAAAGCCTGCGACGACCAGCCCCTGATAGCCCTGAGCAGCCACGCCCTGCAACAATGCCGTGTCGGCGTCCAAGCACGCTTCCAGTAATGCAACGCGATGCTCGATGTGGTGGGGTAATGGCAATACTTCTTTGCGGCGAGGCGGCAGCCTGTACACCACAACGCCCTCCACAATATGGCCGGGCCGTCGCTACCCGGATGACTGGCCGCACAATGACTGCCGGCAGCGAGACAAAAGCGACGAAGGTCGGTTGCCAGCTGCCAGCGGCCAATGTCCAGCCCCACACAGCGTGACTCACCAGCAGCCCCAACAGCGAACTGGTAAACACCCAATAGCGGTGAACGCTGCCGGTTCATGAAGGGTTGCGTGTTCATCTGCGACTCCTCAACGCGGCAGGCGATAGCCAAGAGTCGCATCGTAGAGATCAATGCGGCGGTCTCGCGGCAGGTCGTTCAAGGTGTTCCAGATCGGTGCCGAACGTGCGCTACTGAGGTCGACATCGGCGTACAAAATGACTTCGTCCTCTGCACTGGCAACCTCACCAATGGGCCAGCCATTGTTACCGGCGATCAGCGAGCAGCCCAGGAAACGCCCTCCCCGGAGCGCAGCAGAAACTGGCACGCCGCTACGCGCCAAGGTGAACAATCAGCAGCCGCTGGCAGCGTCGACCCGGCGATTCTCGACCCGGTTGCTGATATCAAGGATGTCGAGCTTGCCCGCTGAGCGGGTAACGCGATGGATGGCACCGGCTTTGCCGGTATTCGCGGCTGAAGCCGCTCCTACAGGGATCGCGTCAGCCTGAAGCCAGCACAGTACCTGTGGGAGCGGGCGCGCCCGCGAAGAATCCAACGCGGTGCATGGCACCGGCTGCGCCGGTGTTCGCGGGCTCGCCCGCTCCCACAGGGGGATCGGCGCCAGCCATTGCGGTTGGCGCCGGGCCTCAGGGTTTACACCGCCAGCGCGCGCTCACGCAGCTCGCTGTTGAGGATGCGGTCGTTTTCGCTGTAATCGACCGGGCAGTCGATCACGTGCACGCCCGGGGTCTTGATGCAGTGCTCCAGCAGCGGCAGCAGGCCTTCGGCGCTTTCCACGCGGTGGCCGTTGGCACCGTAGGCTTCGGCGTATTTGACGAAGTCCGGGTTGCCATAGTCCAGGCCGAAATCGGTGAAGCCCATGTTGGCCTGCTTCCAGCGGATCATGCCGTAGCCGTCGTCACGCAGGATCACCACGGTGATGTGCATGCCCAAACGGACTGCAGTTTCCAGCTCTTGGCTGTTCATCATGAAGCCGCCGTCGCCGCACACCGAGATTACCGGGCGGTCCGGGTGCACCAGGTGCGCCGCCATCGCCGATGGCAGGCCAGCGCCCATGGTCGCCAGGGCGTTGTCCAGCAGCACGGTGTTCGGTTTGTGCGCCTTGTAGTTACGGGCAAACCAGATCTTGTAGATGCCGTTGTCCAGGGCAACGATGCCTTCGGACGGCAGCACGCGACGGATGTCGGCAACCATGCGCTGCGGGTAGACCGGAAAGCGGTTGTCGTCGGCGCCTTCGGCGATCTGAGCTTCGTTGGCTTCACGGATGGCCATCAGGCGGGTGAAGTCCCAGTGCGAAGTGTCGGTCAGGGCTTCGCCGATCTGCCATACGGCGTTGGCGATATCGCCGATCACTTCCACTTGCGGGAAGTAAACCGCATCGACTTCGGCGGAGCGGAAGTTGATGTGGATGACTTCGGTGCCGCCACGGACCATGAAGAAGGGTGGTTTCTCGATTACGTCGTGGCCGATGTTGACGATCAGGTCGGCCGCTTCGACAGCGCGGTGTACGAAGTCACCAGACGACAGCGCAGCGTTACCCAGGAAGCGCGGGTGACGCTCGTCGACCACACCTTTACCCATTTGGGTGGTGATGAACGGGATACCGGTCTTGTCGATCAGCTGCTTGAGGACCTTGGCGGTCATCTTGCGGTTGGCACCGGCGCCGATCACCAGGATAGGGTTGCGGGCATTTTGCAGTTTTTCAACGGCCGCCTGGATGGCCACGTGCTCAGCCAGCGGGCGACGGTGCAAGCTGCGCGGGATCGGCAGCGCGTCGGTCTGCTCGGCGGCGATGTCTTCTGGCAGTTCGAGGTGCACGGCGCCCGGCTTTTCTTCTTCAGCCAGGCGGAACGCTTCGCGCATGCGCGCCGGGATGTTGTCGGCCGAGGCGAACTGGTGAGTGTACTTGGTGATGGGGTCCATCATGCCGCACACGTCGATGATCTGGAAGCGGCCCTGCTTGGACTTCTTGATCGGCTTCTGGCCGGTGATCATCATCATCGGCATGCCGCCCAGGTAGGCGTAGGCGCTGGCGGTAACCAGGTTGGTGGCACCAGGGCCGAGGGTCGACAGGCTGACGCCGGTCTTGCCGGTCAGGCGACCGTAGGTGGCAGCCATGAAACCTGCAGACTGCTCGTGACGGGTCAGTACCAGCTTGATCTTCGACTTGCGCAGCGATTCGAGCAGGTCGAGGTTTTCTTCACCGGGAATGCCGAACACATATTCGACACCTTCGTTTTCCAGGCATTGCACAACGACATCGGCGGCCTTGGCCATCTTGCTTGCTACCTCAAGTGATGGGACGGTGGAAGTCCAGAAATGCGCAGCACGGTACGCTGGCATCGCTCAGCACGGGGCAGGAATGCCCCGAACCAAAGTCTTGACGTAGGGTGGGCGCGAGAAAGTCACGTTGATGTGGCGGGAATATTGTCGCAGTTGGAGACAACATCACGATCGATGTAGGAGCGGCTTTAGCCGCGAAGCAGGCGATGCGGTGGATGGCACCGGCGTTGCCGGTGTTCGCGGGTGAACCCGCTCCCACTGGGAATCGGGCATGGCCGGAGATCTGCGTACGGCTTGAGATTTTTGCACCACAAAGACAAAACCCCTACCTGCATGCGCAGATAGGGGTTTTGCGAAATGAATCTTGACGATGACCTACTCTCACATGGGGAAACCCCACACTACCATCGGCGATGCATCGTTTCACTGCTGAGTTCGGGATGGGATCA